>JAJTWZ010000002.1 GCA_021463145.1 Blastocatellia bacterium
GTTTCGGGTCCGTGGGTCATTCTGAAGCGCCGGAGCGTTTCGGGTCCGCGGGTCATTCTGAAGCGCCGGAGCGTTTCGGGTCCGTGGGTCATTCTGAAGCGCCGGAGGCGCGAAAGCACCAGAGCCCAAGGCTATTGAAAACGGCCGTGCGCTGACGCCTGCACTATGTCCGTTTCATCACAGGGGGCACGCCGCAGGCGTGAGGGAAGTTATCGTCTGCGAACGCTTCGCGGTGCTTCAGGCCCGGATCGATCCTGCCGCAAAGACCGGCGTCACGCCCCGTCCAGGGATTCCTTCGGCAGCAACTCTCCAAACGACGACTCGCCCGTCCGCAGGCCGCGCCGCAGATACGCCACGCACCACCCGCAATGCGTCCCGCAGCCTTCACGCTCCGCGAGTCCGCCCAGGTCCAACCCCTCCCGCCTGGCCACCGCCAGCAGCATCGCGAACGGCTTGTCCTCGCACAGACAACGGTCGACGCGCATCGCACTCCTCCGGGCTAAGGCTCGCCAAGGTCGCCGGAACCGAACGGCTCTCCAGTGTAATTGATCGCGCGCACCAACGGTTCGCCGTCGTACCAGTCCACCACATTCACGCAACCGTGATCCTGCGCGAGCCTCAACCACGCCGTCGCCTGCATCTCGAGCGCGGAACCGAGCACCAGCCTGCAAACTCCACCGTGTGTCACCACCGCGATCTCACCCGCCGGATGATCGCCGAGAATCGTCTGAAGTGTCTCTATCACCCGCTTCCGGAACTCTACGAACGACTCTCCGCCGGGATACCGGAACTGATCGGGCTGCCGGAACAGCCGCTCGATCGCGCCCGGATTCGCCGTGTCCATCGCTGCAAGAGACTGGCCCTCCCAGTCTCCCATGTGAATCTCGCGAAGCGTCGACGCCCGTTCGGCCCCGAGCCCCTGCTCGCGGGCGATCAGGTCGCCCGCATACGAAGCTCGTGCAAGGTCGCTCGTGTAAACGCCCGCGAGTCGCCGCGCCGCGAGCCAGCGCGCGACGCGGTGCGACTGTGCCTTTCCGCGCGCCGTGAGCGACGCGTCGGTCCATCCGAACAACTGGTCCGGGCATTCACGCGTGACTTCGCCGTGCCGCACCAGGTAGAGCCGGATGTGGCGCGTCGCCCTCATCCCCGCCCTCCCGTCGAGGCGGCAACATCGCACGCGACGGTCAGACGATACCGGAGAGAACCATCGGCGGCAGCCCCGTGGCCACCGCCGGCATCGACGGGCCGCATCCGCGCGATGGCACCGCGGATCCTGGCCCGTCGCTCTCGAACAGCCCGCCTCAGAAGCGCACCTTCGCGCCGCCGTACGCCGTCGCACCAGGCAATCGCACGCCGTTCTCGAGGATCTCCGTGTCCGTGAAGTTCTCTACCCGCCCGAAGAGCGAAACAGTCACACGGTCCGACACCGGAATGTCGTAGATCGCCGAGACGTTCGCCCGCGCGTACCCGTCGAATGTGAAGCGGCGGGACGAGAAGTACACCGACTCGAACAGCTGGGCGTCGTGCTCAGATTGTGCAAGCACGTCGAACGCGAGCGACAGCTTGCCAATCCGCTGTGTCGCCTGCAGCGAGAACGTGTGCCTGGGTATAGCCGTAGTGCGAACGCTCTGACCTCCGCGTATCGAAGTACCGTCCGCAAGCACGATCGTCGACGGCAGCCGTGTGTCGGACGCGACGAACGTGTAAGCGCCGCGCACGTCGAGCGAGCGGATCGGCGACACGGCGGCCGATACCTCGACGCCGCGCGACAGCCCGCCCGATGTGTTCACGTAACCTCCGAAGCGTCCGAGTCCGAGCGGATCGTCGCTTGCGAACGTCACGGGGTTGAAGAAGCTGGCGAAATCGATCTGCCGCTGCAGCTTCGTGTAGAAGTAGGTTGCACCGAACCTCGCGCGATCGTCGAACAGCGCCTGCTCGACACCGCCGTCCACCGTCAGCGAGATCTCGGGCTTCAGCGTCGGGTCGCCCGTTCTAACCAGGCCGTTGCCCACCAGGTTCGCGTCGCCGACGTTCGAGAACCGCTCGTAAAGCGACGGGGCGCGGAAACTGTTGCCGGCGTGCGCCCAGATGCGCGTGCCCGTGGATGCGAACCTGTACGCGATCGAACCGTCGCCGGTGAATGCGCTCTTCTCGTCGAATCCACCAAGAAACGCCGGAACGGTCTGCTGCCGCGAGTCGTCTGGCTCACTCTGGTTCGAAGTGCCGAAATACGCTTCGGTGTCGCCAACACGGAAGCCCTGCCACCGCGCTCCGAGTCCGATCTGAAGGCGTCCGTCCAGTAGCGCTATCTGGTCGAAAACGAACGCCGCGTAGGTCCACTGCCGGTCGCGCGACGCGTCGTTGACACCGTCGAAATCGTAGTCGAAGCCGAACTCGTTGAACGGCTGCCGCGAACTGCCGAACGGGCCCGGGAAATCCTGCCGGAACTGCTCTCGCTCCACTTCTGCTCCTGCCGTCAGCACGTTCGAGGTGCCCAACAGGAACCGGCTCCTGAAATCGAACGTGTGGACCGACCCGCGATACCACGCATTGCCGAGCCCGCTCACGTCCGGCTTTCCGTCCTGATCGTAGTCGAACGTGAGCGGCGCAACTTCGGCGTAGTAATCGGGGTCCGAGTCCGGTCCGAATCCGAAGAACTTCTCGGTCGTCGAGCCCGCGTAGCGGGCCGTGTAACTGAAGACGTCGTTTACGTCGTGATGGAATCGGAGCGAACCCTGGAAGTAGTCAGAATCGCGCACGTCGTCCGGATCGTTCGGCGCGTCGGCGAAGACGACAGGCGCCGGCGGAAAGACCGATCCGCCGGCGGTCGCCGGCCTGAAGAACGGGTTGCCGTTCAGGTCGAGACGCGAATCGTCGTATGCAAGATTCCCGGACAGCTCCATCCGGTCCGTGAAGCGATATGCCGCGCGGCCGGAGATCGTCGAGTTTCGATACTCGTCGTCGCCATCCACGCCGTTCGTGACGTTCTGCTGATCGAAGCCGAAGCTGAAGTCGGCGCGATCGTTTCCACCGGTGGATCCGAAATGGCCGCGAAACGTCCCAAGCGATCCTCCCTCGGCCCAGAGCTCGAAGCGGGGAGCCCCTGCGCCGCGCAGCGGTATTACGTTCACGACGCCGCCGACGGCGTGCGAGCCGTACAGCGTCGAGCCCGCGCCGCGGACGACTTCGACGCGGTCGACGTTCGTCAGCGTCAGGTCCTCGTAGAAACCGAGGAACGAGCCATTGATATCGGACGCGTCTCGAATCCGAAGACCGTCGACCAGCACGGACGTGTCCTGGGACCGCAACCCGCGGAACCGGATCGCCGTGAGGGATCCCGGCCCGCCCTGCCGCTGGATTCGAAGACCTGCAACGCCGGTCAGCGCTTCCGGCAGGGCGCGCGCACCGCGCACGTCGGCGTCGGCGGCCGTCACGACGTCGACGGACCGCGTCACTTCGTCTCGCGACTGCGGCAAGCCGGAGGCCGTTACCGTGACCTCTTCGGCTACTGCCGCGACGGCGAGCGGGACGTCGACGACTACCGCTCCGTCGCGCACTTCGACTCGTTCGCGGGTCGCCGTGCGGAATCCGGGCGCCGAGACTTCGACCAGGTAATCGCCTGGAGGTACGGCATCGATTTCGTATTCGCCTTCTCGGCCGGTGCGAGCGCGGCGGTCGGTGCCCGCGGATGAAACGAGGCGGACGGTCGCGCCAGCGACGCGCGCACCAGCGCTGTCGGTAACGGTGCCCGTAACGCGAGCGCCGCCGGCCGCCAGTGCAGCGGGAACGGCGCCCGTCACGAGGACGATGGCGACCAGGATTCGTGCAAGGGTGTTCATGAAGTGGTTTCTCCGATGGATTTGGGTGACCGGGTTCCGCGCAGATCGGTCCCGGCAACTACGGTGATTCGCGGCGCCCCGGTGACGGGGTTCGCGTCTACCAGAACGGGGACTCCGAACACTGACTCGATGCGTTCGGGCGTCAGAACCTCGGCGGGGGTGCCGGTGCCTGCAATCCGTCCGTCCGAAAGCAGGATCAGGCGGTCGGCGAACTCGGCGGCCAGGTTCAGGTCGTGAGTAACGACGGCGACGGCCATTCGCCGTTCGCGGGCAAGCCGTCTTACAAGGGCCAGGATGCGGATCTGGTGCGCGATGTCGAGGTTCGCCGTCGGCTCGTCGAGCAGCAGGACGCGCGGCTCCTGTGCAAGGGCTCGGGCGACCGTGACTCGCTGGCGCTCCCCGCCCGACAATTCGTCGAGGTGGCGCGCGGCGAAGTCTCCGGCGCCGGTGAGCTCGAGCGCGCGCGTGGCGGCGTGGACGTCGGCGTCGGTCTCGAAGCCGAGGAGGTGTCCGCGGGCGAAGCGTCCCTGCAGCACGTACTCGAGCACCGTGAGGGGAAAGTGGAATTCGGCGGACTGCGCGACGAAGCCGACGGCGCGCGCGACCTCGAGTCGAGACATCTCGTGGATACCGCGGTCGCCGAGCAGCACTCGCCCGCACTTTGGCGTGAGCAATCCGTCCAACAGCGCGACGAGCGTCGACTTGCCCGATCCGTTCGGTCCGGCTATTGCCAGGACTTCGCCCTCGCACAACTCGACCGAGACGTCACGGAGTACCGGCTCGCCGTTCCCGTAGCCAAATGACACCTGTTCGGCGCGAATCACCAGGACCTCCGCAGCAGGTAGACGAAGACGGGCGCGCCGATGAGCGCCGTCACGACGCCGATGTGGATCTCGCGAGGCGCAAAGAGCGTGCGCGAGAGCGTGTCGCCGAGCGCGAGAAACGCGGCGCCGACGAGCGCCGACGCCGGCACGACGAGCCGGTTGTCGCTGCCGACGACGAGCCGCACCGCGTGCGGGATCACGAGTCCGACGAATCCGATCATGCCGCTCACGGCGACCGACGCCGCGGTGATCATCGAGGCGGCGCAGTAGACGACGACCTTCACGCGCCGCGTGGCGACGCCGAGGGCGCGGGCATCGCGTTCGCCGAGCATGAGCAGGTTCATGCTCCGGGCGCAGAGCGCGATCGCCGTCCCGCCGGCGAGTGTGACGAGCGCAATGGGCCAGAGAGCATCGGACGATCCCGAGAGGTCGCCGATGAGCCACGAGTAGATTCCGCGCAGTCCGGCCTCGGACGTCAGCGTCATCAGAAAGATGATGGCCGAACTGAGGAACGCGTTCACGATGACGCCGGCGAGGATTAGCCGCTCTGTGGGTGCGCCCTCCCTGCCTTCCCCAATGGCATAGACGACGACGATCGTGACGAGCGCGCCGGCGAACGCCGACATCGTGCGACCCGTGGCCGCCGCGGCGAAAACGACCGCCGAGAGCACGGCGCCGAGCGCCGCGCCGCTCGAAACGCCGAGGATGTAGGGCTCGGCGAGCGGATTGCGAAGGAGCGCCTGGAACGCGGAGCCGGCGACGGAGAGAGACGCGCCGACGACGAGCGCTAGCGCGAGTCGCGGCAGCCGCACGTCGAAGACGATGGCCGAATGCTCGGGCGAAAGTGGCGACGTGCCTCCGCTCGCTCGCGCCCACATCGCGGCGAGGATGTCACCGACCGGCACGCGCTCGCTTCCGAATGCGAGCGAGACGCCGCACGCGATCGCGAGCACGATCACGAGCACGGCGAGGACGGTCACCAGCCGTCCCGACGTGAGGTATCCGGGTCTCACCGATACGCCTCGGGATGGAGCGCCTTCGCAAGCTGTTCGAGGCCGTCGACGAGACGCGGACCGGGCCGCATGAGAAGGTCGCCGTCGATCTTTACGATCCGGCCGTTGCGGACGGCGGGGGTCGCCGCAATCGACTTCGGGACGCCGCTGTCCTGTGCCGCGAAGCCGTGCGTGACGAGCGGCACGAGGATGACGTCGGGCGCTTTCGCGATGACGGCTTCGGCGCTGTACTGCGGCCACTCGGTCGTCTCGTCGGCAGTTATCGACGCGCCGCCCGCGAGCCGGATGAGGTCGTCGAGGAACGTACCTTTGCCACTCGTGAAGAGTGGTTCGTTGCCGACGATTGCGAAGACTTTCGGGGCCGGGCGGCCGGCGATCGTAGCGCGGACCGACTCGATGCGGGCGCGCAGCGTGGTGGTGAGGGCCGTCGCTGCGTCGGTATCGCCGGTGGCGACGCCGATGCGTTCGATCGAGGTGAGGACGCCGTCGACGCCCTTCGCGGCGGTGACGACGACGGGGACGCCGAGGGCGCCGAGCCGCTCAGAGATCGACTCGAGCTGGCTCGCGGTCGAGACGAGGACGAGGTCGGGTTTCAGGGCAAGGATGCGTTCGACGTCGGGCTTCTGGGTGTCGCCGATTTTGTTCGTGTTCGCCGCTTCGGGGGGAAAGGTGCAGTAGGACGTCGTTGCGATGACTCGCGGTCCCGCGCCGATGGCGAAGAGGATTTCGGTAATGCTCGGCGCGAGCGAGACGATGCGCTCGGGGCGCGCGACGACGTGTACGCTACGGCCGAGGTCGTCGACGACGTTGCGGGTCGCGGCGGCGCCAGTTCCAGTCGCCCCGATGCCGTCTTGTGCGACCGTGCCACCGGGAGCGGGACGCCCTTCAGACGCGGCGTTTCCCGTCGGCGGCGCAGGCCGTGCGCACGCCACTGCGAACGCGCACAGCACCAGCAGTGTGACCGCCCCGAGGAACCGGCTACGTCGCGCAACGGTATCGGTACCGCGAGCGTCAGCGAGCGGGTCGCCGCCCGGTCGCGCAACATGATCGGTACCGCGAGAGTCAGCGAGCGGGTCGCCGCCCGGTCGCGCATCGGGATCTGTACCGCGAGCGACAGCGAGCGGGTTGTTTGCCGGCCGTGAGGCGTGAATGGACATTGAAGCGTGCTGCACCTGATATCGGGCGCGCGCACGACCGGTCCACCCGAGTCAGCCTCGGTTGCCGTTCCGAGCATCGCACCCTCATCCGTCGAAGGGTGGATTGCATTACTCGATCGAGGCAGGTCTCCTGGCTTCGTCCGCTAAGGACGTTACAGTGGCGGGACCGCGCGGGACTTGCACCCGCTTCCCTATTCTTCCGTGCATTGACTGCATCGCACGGACACCTCGAACGACTAGAACTCGAAAGAACGACTCCGGAAACCGGACGGGCGACCGTAGCACTGCCGACTTCGGCCGTCAACATGAGAGAACTCTACCGATGAACAAAGATCGACACAGATCAGCGTTCTGGTCCGTGCTCATCTGTGAAATTCCGCAGGCACTTCTGTCGAACTGACGCGCCTGGCAGGACTCGAACCTGCGACCCTCGGCTTAGAAGGCCGATGCTCTATCCGGCTGAGCTACAGGCGCTTCGGACGGATCCGATTGTAGCCGCAGCGCATCGCCGCCGGCAACGTTTCAGTCCTGAAGCCGAGGACAACCGTCCCTCCCATTCCGGAGACAACATAGCCTCCGAAATTCTCATCCAAAGCCGTGAATACGGGGAGGGAAGGTAGGCAAGGAAGGGAGGGGGGCATCAAAGTTGCCCGGCAATCCCGAGAGCCGCGAGGGCTCATCAGGGACGATCCCGATTCGATCGAGTTGCGACACCTCTACGTGACGCGAAGGCTCCAAGCCTCCTGCCAGCCTGCAAACTCGCGAGGCCGAATCCCGTAGCGCGCAAAGCCTACACGCAACTTAATATTGCGCGTAGATGCTTTACGCGCAATATCCTGCGATATGCGCAACAAGCGGAGGAGCCTCGCCCATCCACGCACCGAAACCGCCCGGAAACCCGAGCAGAGCAAGGGACCAGGCGGACCAGTCGAAATTCATGAATTGAACGATCGGACCATCGCTCCGCTCGGGATTCCAAGCGCCTTCGGCGCTGTGAAGCAACCGGCCCGTAGCCTAGAGCTGCAGGAAGACGTTGTCGTCGACCGCCACGCCGTACGTCGCGGCATTCAACTCGATCGTCTGTACGAGCTGTTCGTTCTGCCGCAGCTTCCGCTTACCCGGCACGAGCACTTCCTGCAACAGCTTCCACTCCGAGTAACTCTCGCGGAAGACAACCGGCGCCTGCCCCTCGCCGAGCACGACGTCATACTCCACGTGGAGGATCTTGAAGCTCTTCGGACTGATGAAGAATCGCATCGTCCCGACCTCGGGCCGGGTCATCTCCAGCACTTCATGGTCGATCCCCTGCAGTCTCTTGACGCCCAGCCGCTTCAGCGTCGCACCCTCGTCCGCATACCGGAACAGTGCAGTGTAGTCGTTGACGACCGACGCCTTGAACGCTATGCCCGCCGCCGGATCCGGCGTCGTGTAACGCTGATCCTGCGCCGCCCACACCGACGCTCCGTTGTACGTCAGCGTGTACCGGAGCTGCTGCTCGGGCTTCGGCGACGTCTCGAAGATGATGTCGAGCCGCACGCGATCCTGCAGCATCTTCGCCCCGTTCACGTGGCGCCGCGTGTACTCGCCCGCAAGCTCGCCCGTAGTTGTGACGATCGTGATCCGGCCCTCTTCGCGGCCCGTGTTGTAAACCTTCTTCAACTGCGCGAAATTGAATCCGCGGTACGCAATCGCCACCCGCTCCGCGAGCACCTCCGGCGACCAGTCCTTCGGCTGCTTCTGCGTGATCTGCTTGAGCCGCTCGTTCAGCAGCGCGTCGCGCTCGGCCTGGGTCCCTTCCGTCGGCCCTTGCGGCGCCGCAGCGGCGGGTTGCGCGGGTGCCGGAGCCGGTTCCTGAGCACGGACCGTTCCCTGCGACACGAGCGTCAGCAACAGCGCCGTCGCGCACACAACGAAAGCGAATCGTTTCACGGGACTCACGACCTCCGGATGGAGTGAACAGCGCGGGAAATCATAGCACTGGAGGGGAAGGCGCCTTCGGGCGGACCGTGCCCGCCCGAAGGGATGCCTGGGAACGCCGGCTGCGTTGGCCGCGGACTAGCCGCGGTCGCCGCCACCGGGACGACGACGGCGGCGGCGCCGCTTGCGCTCGTCGTCACCACCGCCTTCCGCACCGTTGCCGCGGCCGCCACCGCCGTCGGCGCTGGCCGCCTCGGCACGATCACGACGAGGCTCGCGCGGCTCACCGCCGCCCTCGCCGCCTTCACCGCCCTCGAGCAGCAGCGCCTTCCGCGACAGGCGAATGCGGCCCGTGCCGTCGACGTTGATGCACTTCACGAGGAGCTGCTGGCCTTCCTTCAGCTCGTCATGAACGTCCTTCACGTGGTAGTCCGCTATCTCGGAGATGTGGAGCAGTCCGTCCTGATTCGGAAGAATCTCGACGAATGCGCCAAAATCCGTGAGCCGCTGGACCGTGCCGAGGTACGTCTTGCCGATCTCGGCCGTGGCCGTCAGGCCCTCGATGATCGAGCGCGCCATATCGCCGGCCTCGCCGTCCGTCGACGCGATGTTCACCGTGCCGTCGTCGCTCACGTCGATCTTGCAACCGGTGCGCTCGACGATCGACCGGATCATCTTGCCGCCCGGTCCGATGACTTCGCGGATCTTGTCGACCGGAATCTTGATGGTGACGATTCTCGGTGCGTACTTGCTCAGGTTCGTGCGCGGCTCCGGCAGCGTCGTCGCCATGTGCTCGAGGATGTGGAGCCGGGCCTTGCGCGCCTGCTCGAGCGCTTCCTTGAGCACGACAGCGTTCACGCCGGCGACCTTGATGTCCATCTGGAGCGCCGTGATGCCCTCGCCAGTGCCGCAGACCTTGAAGTCCATGTCGCCGTAGTGGTCCTCGGCGCCCGCGATGTCCGTGAGGATCGCGTACTTGTTGCCCTCCATCACGAGGCCCATCGCGATGCCCGCGACCGGCGCCTTCACCGGAACGCCCGCGTCCATAAGCGAGAGGATGCCGCCGCAGACCGTCGCCATCGACGACGAGCCGTTCGACTCGGTGATGTCCGACACTAGACGGATCGTGTACGGCCAGACGTCGTCATCAGGCAGCACGGCCTCGATCGCGCGGCGCGCGAGCGCGCCGTGGCCGACTTCGCGGCGGCCCGGGCTGCCGACGCGGCCCGTCTCACCGACCGAAAACGGCGGGAAGTTGTAGTTCAACATGAACTTCCGCGTCACTTCGCCCTTCTCGAGGTCGTCCATGAACTGGGCTTCGCGCGAGGTGCCGAGCGTGACCGTGACGATCGCCTGCGTCTCGCCGCGAGTGAAGAGCGACGAGCCGTGGACGCGCGGCAGCCAGCTGACTTCCGACGCGAGGTCGCGGATCTCCGAGAACCGGCGGCCGTCCGGCCGGCGGCGGTTCGTCAGGATGTCGTCGCGGAAGACCTTCTCCTTGAGTGCGTTGAACCGCTTCTTCGCGAGCGCTTTCCGCTCCGGATCGTCGTCTTGGAATCCGGCGACGGCTTCGTCCTTCAGGGCATCGACGAGCGCGTAGGACTCGATCTTGCCGTATTTTTCCGTGTTTAGCGCGTCGCGCAGGCGATCCGTGTACTTCTCGGCAAGTTCAGCGTCGATCGTCTCGTCGGACGGCGGAGGCTCGACCGCACGCTTCACGATGCCGAGCTTCCCGTAGGCGTCCTTCAACCAGCGGCAGATCCGCTGGATCTCGCGGTGGCCGGTGAGCAGCGCCTCGACCATCGTCTCTTCCGAGACTTCCTTTGCGCCGGCCTCGACCATCACGATCGCTTCTTCCGTTCCGGCGACGACCAGGTTGAGCGCGGACTCGCGCACCTGTTCGTACGTGGGATTGATCACGAACTTGCCGTCGACGTGGCCCACGCGGACGCCCGCGATAGGCGTCTCGAACGGAATGTTCGACAGGTACAAGGCTGCCGAAGCGCCCGTGATCGACAGGACGTCGGGGTCGTTCTCGTTGTCGGCCGAGAGCACCGTGCTGATGATCTGTGTGTCGCCGCGGTAGCCGGGCGTGAACATAGGCCGGATCGGACGATCCGTGCAGCGGCACGTCAGGATCTCCTTTTCGCTCGGGCGCCCTTCACGGCGGAAGTAGTTTCCGGGAATTCGCCCGGCAGCATAGAAGTTCTCGCGGTACTCGACCGTGAGCGGGAAGAAGTCGATGCCTTCCCTGGGCTTCATCGTTCCGACGGCGGTCGTGAGCACTATGGTGTCGCCGTAGGTCAGGATGACGGCCCCGTCCGCCTGCTTCGCGATCTTGCCGGTCTCGAGCGTCAGCTCTTTCCCACCGACCTGGATGGACTGCTTCAAATACATATTCTCGTCTCCTTACGCTTCCTGAACGCAGAAAACCGAGCGGGCCGGGGCGCCGGAATGCGGCGCCGCGCAAACCTCGCGCGGGTTCAACGAACGAAAGCCGCGACCGACGGCGACAAACGCCATGCAATCGCGACTCGAGTTCGGAAAATTGGTGATGGGATCGGATACGTGACGGGCGGCGAATCCCGATGGGCCGGCCCTGAGACCGGGTGGCGAGACACGCATGCCCGAAACGTCCCGAAATAGCCTCTCTCGAGGTATTCGGGGCGTCCGGGCAGGGCCCGATTCGGCTCCAGCGTTACTTGCGGAGGCCGAGTCTGGAAATGACGGCATGGTACCGCTCGGCGTCCTTGCGCTTCAGATAGTCCAGAAGGCGGCGGCGCTGGCTCACCAGCTTCAACAGACCGCGACGCGAGTGGTTGTCCTTCTTGTGCGTCTTGAAGTGCTCCGTCAAATCCTGAATGCGGCGCGTCAGGATCGCTACCTGAATCTCAGGCGATCCCGTATCCGACTCGTGGGCCTTGTAGCCCTCGATGATGTCCGACTTGATTTCCTTTGCCAGTGGCACTGCTTGCTCTCCTCTACGACTTCGGTTCGGATTATGTGGTCTATTTCAAATTGGCGACGCTAACACAGCGGGAGCCAGGCGGGCAAGGCGACGGAGTCATCCGGTATCATCCCCCACGTGGCGTACATCGTGGATGGCAACAACGTGATCGGCCACGCCTGCGGGTGGGAAATCGGAGCTTCGTCCAGCCGAATGCGGCTCCTCGACGAGGTTGCTGGCTTCGTTTCCTCCTCCGGCGAGCGGGTAACCGTAGTTTTCGACGGCGCGCCGGAGGACCGGATACCGGACGGATCGTTTCATCGAGGAATCCTGGTCCGTTATGCCAGACGAGGATCGAACGCGGACCGGATTGTGGCCGCCCTGGTTCGGGAATCCACCGACAGGCGACGACTTACCGTCGTCTCCTCGGACAGGGCGCTAGTTGCGGAATGCCGCTCGCACGGTGCCAGGACACTTGGATCCGACGCGTTCCGGCGGTTGATGGCCGCAAGTTCGCCACGACGAAGCAGCACGGGCGACCCGGGAGCGGCGGCGCGGCCGGCAGACGTTCCCGTCGGCGAGTGGTACCGGTATTTCGGAATCGAACCCGACGACGAGCCCAGCGTGCCTCCCAGGAAGCGTCGGCGATGAACGACCTCGTCGGTCTCAACATCGACGGTCGAGAAAATGGCGCGCCGACCGGCGACGACCTCGCGCTCGCGGCGGGCCTTATGGCGGCCATAGTTTCGACCGCCGCCGGCGCCATTGCCTGGCTGGCCTACGAGACGCCGTTTCTACCGCTGCGGGTCGTCGACGCAATATTCGCCGTCGTGCCGGCGGAGATAGTGCAGATCGGCGTGGCCTTTCTGGGACCGTGGGCGAAGCGGCTCGCATTCGCGGCAAGCGTCGGCGGTGAACTCACGATTCTCGCGTTCCTGGCGCGCACGTTCGCGGCACGCTTCCGTACGGCTGGCCTCGCCGGTGCGCTCGCAATGGGAGCCGCCATCTGGCTCGTGGCGTCGCTGACGGTGATTCCGCTAGCTGGCGGCGGACCGTTCGGCGTCGCCTGGCGCCCGAGTCCTTCGGCCTCGGCGCTATCGCTCCTTTCGATCGGACTCCTCTTCGGAGGCGCGTTCCACTTTGCGTCCCGGCTTCTCCACGCCAGTCCGGCCATTGCGGCCAGCGCCGCAACGATCGCGAGCCGCCGGACGTTCTTCGGCTCGATCGTCGCCGCTGGCGTGGCCGTCGTCCTCGTCGAAGGCCTCCAATCCATCGCAAACGCAACCGGATGGGGCCGTGGCGACCGCGTCTCAGGCGGTTCCGGCGTTTTTCCCGACATCGACGGACTGAGCCGTGAAGTTACGCCGGCCGCGGATTTCTACCACGTTTCGAAGAACGTCTTCGATCCGGACTCGATCCACCGCGACTGGCGCCTGCACATCGGCGGGCTCGTCGAAAAGCCGATGTCGTGGACGCTTGAAGAGTTGAAGGCGCTGCCGGCTGTCGAAGGGTTCGCCACTCTTGCGTGTATCGAGAATCCGGTCGGAGGCGACCTGATCGGCAATGCATTCTGGCGGGGCGTCTCACTTGCCGTTCTGCTCGAGGCCGCTGGAGTTGCCGCTGGAGCCGTGGACCTCGCGTTCACCGCCTTGGACGACTATACGGACTCGATCGCAATCGAACGCGCAATGCGCCCCGGCTGCATGCTCGCCTACGAAATGAACGGAGAGCCCCTCGACTCCACGCACGGCGCGCCCTCGAGGCTCATAGTTCCCGGGATCTTCGGAATGAAGAATGTGAAGTGGATATCGCGGATCGACGTCGCCGGATCAGACGTGAAGGGATACTGGCAGCGCCGCGGTTGGAACGACGTGGCCGAGTATCGGACGATGTCGCGCATCGATGTGGCCACACCCGGCGTGGCCGGCCGCGCGGCAAGTCTCGCCGGAGTTGCCTTTGCCGGAGACCGCGGAATCGAGCGCGTCGAAGTGAGCACCGACGGGGGCTCGACGTGGGTGCCGGCACGTATCCGCCAGCCGCTCTCCCCGAACTCGTGGGTTCTCTGGCACGCCGAGTGGACTCCGGCGCGTCCCGGCCGATACGACGTGGCCGTGCGTGCCGTGGATGGAGCGGGGCGCGATCAGATCGCCACCCCCTCATCCGCGTTTCCCGACGGTGTCACCGGCCTGCATCACGTCATCGTGCCCGTCACCGGGTGAGGGACGTGACTACGGTGGTAGAATCCCGTCCGCCTCATCGCTATGACGCAGGCCATGAACATTCTTGACTGCAGGAGCAGTATCGGATGACACCAGAACAAGCGCGATTCTTTCTGACCACGTTTCTTCCCGTAATCGAGGAGGAGCACCGGGCTACCGCCAAAGTAATCAACTCCATCCCACAGGAGCATTGCGACTGGAAGCCCGACGAGAAGGCCCGCTCGGCTTCCGAGCTCGCCGGCCACATCGTCAGCTCGGAGGTCTGGTTTCTCGACGGCATCGCAAGCGGTGAATTCGGCGATTCGTCCGACAAGGCGGAACTTGCCGGAAAATCCTGTGCGGAACTTGCCTCGTGGTACTCCGCCGCATACGAAAAAGAACTGGAGCGGGTGAAGGCTCTTTCGGACGCCGATCTCGTTCGCGACGTGTCGTTTTTTGGAATGGAGAGCCACTCGGCAGTCTACTACCTTACATATCTCCTGCTTCACACCGCGCACCATCGCGGTCAACTGGCGGCATACCTTCGGCCGATGGGCGGGAAGGTGCCGTCGATCTACGGCGGAAGCGCCGATGAACCATTCACGGGCGAAGCCGCCGCCGGCTGACGTCCATTGCCCTTTTGGAGGAAATTTTCGTGATTCGCAACGCATTCATCGTATCGGGACTGGCCGTCCTCGTGGCCGCGACGGCGGTTCTCGCCGGAACCTCGAAGCATTACGGAGCGCCTTTCGGTGAAGCCTCCACGGTCGTCCTCGCGGACGCCCTGGCGAAGCCCGCCGACTACAAGGACAAGGCCATCCGTCTGGAGGGAACGATCACCGACGTCTGCCAGAAGGAAGGCTGCTGGCTCGTGCTCACCGATGGAAAGCAGACGATGCGGATCCACATGAAGGGTCACGCCTTCGCCGTGCCGAAAGACATCAGCGGTAAGAAAATCGTCGCCGAGGGCCAGCTCGAGGTAAAGACGATTCCGGAGGCAATGGCGAAGCACCTTGCCGAAGAAAGCAAGGCGGGTCCCGATCCGTCGACGATCAAGGGCGACCAGACCGTCGTCCGTCTCATGGCCTCGGGCGTAGAGGTCGTCGACTGACGGAGCCACCACGGTGCGCTGGATTCTGACGACCGTCGTCGCAGCCGTTTTCGTCGCCATCCCGGCGTCGAATGCGATGGCGACGACGGTCGTCGTTCCCAGCGATACCCAGCTCTTCGCCGCGTCGCGAGGCGTGGTCGAGGGTACGGTTCGCGAGATTCGCTCGCGACGGATCGACGGCGGACGGCAGATCGTCACGTACGTCACGCTCGACGTCGACACGGTCCACGCTGGCGCGCTCGAGCCCGGAGCGGTCGTTTTGCGCGAGCTCGGCGGTCTCGTCGGCGACGATTTCGCCATCATCCACGGAGCGCCGGAGTACGCGGTTGGCGAACGCGTGCTCGTCTTTCTGGATGCCGATCCGGCTGGCGTGCTTCGCACCTGGGGGCTCTTCCTCGGGAAGTATTCGATCCAGGAGACCGCAGCCGGAAAACTCGTGGTCAGGTCGGGCGCGCCGGATGGTGTCGGCTTCCTGTCTGGACACGACAGCGGTCCGGCGACCGACGTCGCGCCGTACGGCGAGTTCGTTGCCGCGCTCGCGTTGCGGCGCGCTGAAACGGCACGGAAGCAGGGTTCGGATGCTCCGCTGGTGGCCGTGCCGGATGAGCTGACGGCGCCCGTTGCGGCGGTCGACGAGGCCTACCACACGAATTTCACGCTTCTTGCCGGGCGTCCCCGTTGGTTTGAAGCCGACGAAGGTCTTCAGATTCCATACTTCATTCGCCCGACTTCTTTCCTAATCGACGGCGGACGGGGAGCCGTGGCCGATGCGCTCGCTGCCTGGTCGACGGTGCCCGGATGTTCCCTTCGGCTCGTGCTGCAGGACGATACGGAGAACTGCGGTTACTCGCGCGACGGCCAGAGCACCGTTTCCTTCGACGATTGCAAGAACCAGATTGCCGGGGGAGGCTGTTTCGGGGTCATTGCGATCGGAGGCTCCGCCGGGCGCACGAGCGAGAAGAAGACGATCAACGGAGTTGAATTCGTCAGGATCACGGACGCCGACGTCGTGCTCAACAGCGGGATGAACACCTGCCTGCTCGGCCACCGGCTCACGATCCGAGAGATCATCACCCACGAACTGGGCCACTCGGTCGGACTGGGGCACTCGTCGCAGGCGGGTCCCGAGCCGAACCCGCGGCTCGCCGAAGCGACGATGTATTACCAGCTTCACGAGGACGGGCGCGGCGCATCGCTCCGGCCTGACGACATCGACGCGATCACTTTCGTGTATCCCGCATCGGAGGTTCCCCCGGCGGTCGTGACCGAATCCCTGCCTGGTGGAAACGTCGGCGCCGCCTACGAGGTCTCGCTCGAGGCGACGGGTGGGGCGACACCGCTCGTCTGGTCGATTTCGTCCGGCACGTTGCCCGCCGGAATTTCTTTTTCGCCGGACGGCCATCTGACGGGACTGCCAGCCGCCAAGGGAACGTCCACGGTCACGTTTCAGGTCACCGACTCGCGCGGGCGCAACGCAACCCGAGCATTGTCGATGGAAGTTCTTGGCGCCATCCCGGTCGTGGATTCGGTCGAATACAGGGCCCAGAAGAAACGGCTCACGATCTTTGCTCGCATCGATGACGGGCTTTCGGTAGAGATCCGGGTCAACGGCGCGTCCATAGCGCCGCCGGCGCGGATTCGCACCAAACCCGACAGCGCGTCTGGCGGCACTCGCTTCATCGTGAAGGGCACAAGCGCCCAACTCAACGTCACTCAGCCTGCCGGATCGAACGCGCTCGTCTTCGTCGTCGACGGCGTGCCTTCCAATCCCGTGTTGTTTTGACTGCGAAGAGGAATGTCAGGACCAACGGGATCTGAGTCCGCCCCCTGGTCCTGTCGTTCCTTCCAGAGATCGGCGAAGGCCGCGGTGTGACGCAACGCCACGGCCTTCGCATTCCGTCGGTGAACAGGCGCCGTCGATCGCAATCTCGAAGTCGAGAAGGATCGGCGAGGCAGCGTCACCGGCGCGGAACTCAAATATCCTGTCGGCGACCCGATCGGCCGCCATCGCCGGGCATCGCGGAACCATGCGGAGCCTGGAGGAACCGGCTGTGGCTCCGGACTGTCCCGCGAGCCGGCGAAGAGTCAATGGTCCTCTGTGCGTCTGCAATCCGGCCAACCGCACATTGAACCTGTCACCCTGTTCAGTCCGGAATTACGGGGGGTCCGGGGGAAAGTTCCGGGCGCACGACCTGCTTTACCAATGTTTTACATTCGAGCGGCCAGGGCCTGACGAGACAGTTCTCGCCGGATTCACGGAGCCGAATCGATGGGCGTTCCGATCCGGCTCGCGAGTAAACACCGCGCACTGCTCTGCCGTCCGGAGCCTATTCCACCTCGAAGTCCATCCACTGCGTCGAGCTACGTGGCTTCGAATCCGGCAGCACGTCGCGCACGACGAGTTCCAGCACGTAGGTCCCCGGCTTCATTTCGTCGCCAAGCGACAATCCGCGGCTGACTCGAATCCGCGAAGCATCGGCGTGCTGACCTGGATCCAATGGGGCAATGACGTTCGAGAGCACGAGCCTGCCCCCGCGGTAGACGCGCACAGTCAACTCGAGCGCCGGCCGCCTCGAGATCTTGTCCGGCCTCGCGTTGTAGATCTCGAATCCGTACGAGAGACGGTCGCCAACCTTGAATCGCCGAACTGCCGGACTGGATGAGGGCTCCATGGGCGTCGGCTTCTGCGCCTTGTTCAGATTTCGCACGTCGAATTGGGCCGGGTTAGCAGTGACAACTATTCCGGACATCGCAAGATCCTTGCCGCCGGCATCCGGCATCTCGATGAACTGGTACGCCGATCCGATCCGATCCGACTGAAGGTCGCGAAGCGCCACCCGCATCGAATACGCACCCGGCCGGTCGAGCGGAACTGCGATCGTCTGGTCGTATCCGGATTGCAGAACACGCTGGTAGTCGGTTTCGCTCAGTCGTATCTCCGGGGTGCTGGATTGCCGGTTCACCATGCCGCCGTTGTCGCCGAAAGCCACGACGAGTAATTCCACTCGCGCAACACGCGTCCCGTCACGGTCGACGGCGAACGTAAGATCGCGGGCGTCCACATGAAGAAAACAGAGCACGGTCGGCCCGCGTCGCGGATCGACGGTGAACAGGGGAGTCAACTTCATCCTTACACCGCTTGCGGCGAAAGGCGAAATTACGGCGTCGACCATCCGCTGACTCGCCGAACGTGTCTCGATCTCGCCCTGGTCGTCGGGGTAACCGTAAAAACCCGACCGGGCGCGCACGGTCAGACCCGGTCTCCTGGCCCGAACGGCAATTCGGTGGAATTCGGAACGGCCTTCCCCCGAGAAAGTCGCGTCTTCGGGCACATAACCGAGCAGGTAATAGCCCCGCTGGTCGTCAACCGCGCGTCTGAGTCCGCCCGTGATGTCATTAGTGTTGTAAATGAACAGCCCACCGGTCTGGTCAGCCAGTTGACTCAGCACGTCGCGCGACCTGAAGAGCGCGGACGTGCGCCGCGCCAGTTGATCGCCGATGTCGGAGAGTCGCCTGAATCGGTTCGTGGATTCATCCGCTTCGAATCCGACCGGCACCACTCCACGAACGTCGATGCTGTAGATCGCAACGGAACTGCGGTTCGAGAAATCGATCAGAGTCTGCACCGCCCGACGCACACGCGACGACTCGACTCCGTTCGCCTCGAAGCCCTCGATCGCGCAAGTCATGCCGTCCGACAGAAGGACCACGGATTTCCGGCCAGGCAGCGACCTGAGGCCCCGAACGACGAAATTAAGCACCCCCAGCGTGCCCCTTACGAAAAGATCCGTTCGGCGCGAATCACCCAGTCCAGTGTCATCCGCCTTCGCCCCGCCACCGGTTCCGTCGTCGCAGTCCATTTCGGGTCGCGAGCGCGGAACATATCGGATGCGCTCGATTGCGGCGTAAAGATCCTCGCGATTGGTCGTGAACTGCTGGAGAGCGCCGGCGCCCCCGCGTGCCTGCACTATCGCTATCTGATCGCCGGGCTCCAGCCGCTCGTCGACGAACGATTTGATTGCCTTGCGAGCAGAGAGTGCGCTGTCGTTCGACGCGAGGTCGTCGACGACGATGGCGATCGTCCGCCGTACACGTTCGGGCGGCAAGCGAATTGGAACCGCCGATTCAACAGCTTCGAGTTCCGTCTCGGGCAGCGGCCCGGGCGTCACGAAGCTGAAGTTCGTGATGGTCTGCGGCCGATCGTCCTGGAGCAGTTCGAAGTCATCACGCGAGAGGTCCGTAACAGGGCGCCCGTCCTTGTCGGTTACTATCGCGTCGACCTGCACGAGCGTAACGCCCAGTCTGACGACTTTCTCGTCGATCTCGGGCGCCGGTTGAAGCGCCTGTCCCCACGTGTTCGGCGACAGGCACATCAGGGCCAGGAGCGCCAGTCCCCACCAGTCCGTTCGTCTTGCAACCCTGATTCCCATGCAGTGAGGACTGAACCAAGCTGCTGCCGCTCGCAATCTCAACAGGACGGCAACGCCAGCTGGCCGACCCGGGTTCCGCTCGTTTTGCGCCCGGTCCGACTCTACCGCCGCGAAAGAACCTGACCGCTGCCAGCCGCTCTACTCCGAAGCAATCACAATCGACGCAGCCGCCTGGACGTTCGCGGAGCGTACCACAGTGAACTGCGGCACCGCGCAACTCCGGGCCTGCCGGCGGCACGAGCCGCACTCAACGATTCGCCCCGGCGGCGTCCTCGGATCTCTCGCGTCTTTGCACCGGCTTCTTCCCGGCACGTGCCTCCGCCCTGATGTCCTCGTAGACACCAAGGTACGCCTTCGCGATCAGGTCGAAGTCGAATCGGCGCACGAGGTCTCGCGCGTGACCCGCAAGCTCCTTCGTCCGGGCCCGGTCCGCAAGAAACTCCACGAGGGCATCGGCGATCGTCGAAGGCGCTTCGGGATCGACATATCGTCCGGCGGTACCGTCGAGCGCGATGCGCGACGCAACGCCTGTCCGGCCCGAAATGACCGGCAAGCCGCACGCGAGCGCTTCGATGATCACGTTTCCAAAGCTCTCGTTTCGCGTCGGCAGGACGAGCAGGTCCGATGCGCGAATCACATCGACGACGTCCGAACGCGATCCAAGGTCGACGACGCGGGATAAGACTTCGCGAACGGCCGAGTCGATTACCGGCTGCTCGATACCGTGCCCGGCGAAGGCGAGCGTCGCATTGGGCACGCGATCCCGGACCATCTGCCAAGCCTCGAGCAATTCGCGGACTCCTTTCCTCGGCACATACTGACCGACGAACAGAGCCACCGGCCCGTCCGGCAGTCCGAGGCGGGCACGAAGAGCAGTTCGCTCCTCCTCGGATGCCGGACTGAACCGCTCCAGGTCGATGCCATTCTCCACACTCGCGCAACGTTCGGCCTTTACGCCGATTGCCTGAAGCTCGCCGGCAATCTCGTCACTCATTACCGCGAACCGGTCGACGCGTCGAAGTATCGCCTTCAACAGCCCCCGAGCCGGGCTGTCGAGCAACTTCCTGAGCTCGCCATCGCTTCCCCCAAGGCTGGGCTTCACCAGGACCGGCACACCGGCGAGCCCCGCTCCCAGAACCGATCCGAGAGAAGAGGCGGACAAGCAATGGGAGTGGACGAGGTCGCACGAACGCGCACGTGACGCGACCGCTCGGGCCATCGCGAGAATCTGCGCGACCTTTGCGCAATGGAATCCCACTCCGGCCGCTGAAGCACTTCGACCGAAGGGAACGGAGATCCTTTCCACACC
The DNA here is from genome assembly GCA_021463145.1 of Blastocatellia bacterium. Taxonomy (GTDB): domain Bacteria; phylum Acidobacteriota; class Blastocatellia; order UBA7656; family JADIYM01; genus JADIYM01. The sequence continues at coordinate 20,746 of JAJTWZ010000002.1, forward strand.
GACGCCGTCGATCGACTCGCGTGCGGAGAGTCCATCCGCAAACCTCGTGGTCACGATTCGAACGTCAGCCCCGGCGCGGGTCAGAGCTCGCGCGAGGCCCAATGCCTGCTGCTCGGCGCCCGCAATGTACGGAAACAGCCGCTGCGAAACCATCAGAACGCGAACTGGCCCGATCCGCGCATTCGATTTGCCGTGCATGGGCCTGAGATTATAATGGCCAAACTCGATTCTCGCGGAGGCTCCATGAATACGCCCTTGTGCCTCGCCCGAGTGCTGATGTTCTTCGCTCTCTTGTCAGCACCGGTAATCCATTGCCTTGCCCAACCCCCCGTTGAGCCGTCGTGGAACGGTAAGTACTTGACGTACTACCTGGGGGAGTTGAAAAACCCGAACCCCGTTCAACGGCAACTTGCTACAGAGGCAATAGGGAAAATGGGCTCGACGGCCGCCGCCGCCGTGCCCGATCTGACGAAGATGCTCGAGAGCAAGGAATCGACGGATCGGATTGCGGCCGCCTTCGCTCTTGCAAAAATCGGAGAAGCATCGAAGCCGGCACTGCCGCAGCTTCAGAAGATGGCGACGGGCTCGGACGAAAACGAGAGGAAGGTCGCGCTGCAAACGATCGACGCAATAGACCCCCCGGCCTCTGCAGCGTTCTTCGAACTGCTCTGGTCGCCAGTCGTTATGAGCGTGCTCCTCGCGGTGCTGGCCGGCGCCATAGTCGGCGTCGTCCTCTGGAGACGGAGCGCCTCGAAAGCTCGGGACGAGAAGCCTTCCGCTCGAGCCGCCGCAGGTCCGACGGCCGCGCCAGACATCTCGATGAGCCCCTCGACGACTGGCGAAGCCGACAATCGCGCCGGTGCGCCGCCGGCCGCTGCGCAAGGAGCCGGGGCGACGGCCTACAGGAAGCGCGTGTCGCGTCAACTCCCCGGAATGGAATCTTACGTCCAGGAACACGAAGGTCCCGACACGGTCAAACGCGAACTCGGACGTGTTCAGGAGGAGTACAAGCGGCTTTGCGAGAAACAGCAGGATCTGGCGAAGTATTTCAACTCGGAGGAATTGGTCAAGGATCCGGAGAGGTTGCGCAAGCTGCGGCTCGAGAGCGACGAGCTCGCCCTGATGCATTACAAGGCCGAGGTTCGGCTCAAAGGGCTCGAGGTAAAGATGCTCGAGATGCTCATTGACTCCGGCGGCGCGACGGATCTCACCCTTCGCGAACGAACCGAAACGACGATCCGTCAGAAATGGGCTGACCTGCGAACCCTGTGCGAAACGCCAGCGAAGATCTCCTGGAAAGGCGAGCAGTGGGTCAGCGTGGCGACGGGTCCCAGCGCCGAGATCTCCGACCTTCGCACCCATCTCGCATCGTTCGGCGTGGTGATTGGAGAACGGCTGACGACTCCGCTCGAACCAGGTCCGGTGAATGAAGAAGGGGAGGCCGGTGAGCCCACTCCCGCCGGCGCGGAAGCCTCAGGTTCGGAACCGGCGCCGGACGACGTTCCATCGGCCAACGATGCTTCTGAAGCGATCGCGGGCGATCCCCCCGCATCGGAGGCGCCGCCCGACTGACTCGGGGCTCTATCCGGTTCCTCAAGGATCGAACGGCACATACGCCGCCGGTGGGGGCGATGTCACCGACGGCGGCGCAACCAGCAGAAGCCCCTCGTTGGCCCACGCTCCTCCGGTTACGCGCCGCCCGAGACGGAATCGAAACCGCCGGTAGGTGGACGTGTTCGACTCGATCGGGTCCGCGTCGAGGGTGATGCCCTGCGCGTCACGCGAATATCGAATGGTGTAGAGGTACACGCCGTCCGATATCGCCTCGGTGTGGCCACCCTTCGGACCGCCTCCGGCCGCGCCTCTCTCGAACTGTCCTTCGGAGAGAATCCCGCCCGAAAACAGCATCTCGAATGACGCGAACTGATTCCTGTTCGCGAAGTAGAGCATCTGGGAGGCGGAGACCATCCGCAGGTTGGCGACGGCACGCGTCTCCTGCGCGGAGCGCCGCGCTTCGAGCATCGGCGGCACCGCGATTCCGACGAGCACCGCAACGATGGCAACGACGAATATGAGTTCGAGCACGGTCAAGCCGCGCTCCGGTAGATTGTAGTTGGCGTTCACGCCCCATGATCGAGACGTCGCGCGAAAAGTTGCGTGGCTTCTGCAGGTGGGTCGACCGATTTCGCTGATCGTGCGTCAGCGAAGACATCGGCACGCACTCATCCGCTCACTCCGATCCATCCGGACCGCACTTCACTCCTTCTTCCCTGCCGGAATCACGTCCACATTCGGCGTCCATGTCACGAACTCGATCACGAGCCGTCCTGCCTTCAACATCGGATCGCCGGAAGCCGCCTCTCTGGCCTCCTCCGGGGTACATCGAAAAATGAACAGCCCTCGCAACGACCCGCCATCGATGAACGGTCCCGCCGACACCAGCCTCCCGGACCTGGCCATGGCGCCGATATGTTCCATATGCCCGGCCTGGAGTATTTCGATCTCGGGAGTCGTGTCCGGCGAATAGTTCGGACCGCGAGTCAATATCGCGAACTGCAGCGAGTCGAAAGGCAGATCCTCGAGCGGCTTCGCCTTCGCTCGCTCGACATAGCCCGCGCCTATACCCGCCGTGCCCAGCCAGCCGTAAACGACCGGCACGAGCTCGCCGGCCTTGACCGCAGGATCGCCATTGGCAAGAGCCGTGGCCTGTTCGACCGTTCCCGGGGAAATGAGTATGCCGATTACCTCGCCCCCCGATGCGGGGCCTACCGCTACGAGACCGCCGTCGATCACGCGTTCGCGAAAATAGGCGAGGTGCGCCTTCAATAGTCTCGTCCGCTCGTCGCCTGAGTGCGACTGCCATTTCGGACCGGCCTTCAGAAGCACCACCGAATACCTGGCCATCCCGGGCGGCGGGTCCTGCAGCGGACGTCCGGTAGCGATTGCCACCGTCATCGCCGTTACCATCGTCACCGCCACAATCGTTCGCATATGCACACCTCTTATAGGACGGACTGGTCTCAGGGTGCGGCTTCTCGCGTCGCTGGCCGGTTGCCGGTCCCGAAGCCGCCCACCTATAGTACGCGCCCATGAATCCAGTGCTGCAGACAGAATTGATCACCGTGGTTTCGGGACTGCCTCGTTCTGGCACGTCCATGATGATGAAGATGCTCGAAGCCGGGGGGCTCGCTCCGGTGACCGACGAGATTCGAACCGCGGACGAAGACAACCCGACGGGCTATTACGAGTTCGAGAAGGTAAAGGAGATGAAGACTGACACGTCGTGGCTTCCCGAAGCCCAGGGCAAGGTCATCAAGGTCATCTCGGCTTTGCTTCAGGACCTCCCCGCCGGCCATCGCTACCGCGTCGTCTTCATGCGCCGGGAAATGACGGAAATTCTCGCGTCGCAGCGTCAGATGCTCATCCGTCGCGGGCAGGAGCCGGACAAGGTGGCTGACGAGAAGATGGCCGCGATGTTCGAAAAGCACCTCGCGAAGGTCGGCGAGTGGCTCGATGCGCAGCCGCACATCGACGTCCTCTTCATCAAGTACAACGACATCCTGGACGATCCTGCGGGATCCGTGACGACGCTCAATGCCTTCTTCGGCAACGAGCTCGATGCAGGGAAAATGCAGGCCGTGGTGGACAGCCAGCTCTACCGGCAGCGGAAGAAGTAAGCTCGGCTTCCGGACCTGGCGGACTGGCGGGATCGTCTTCGCCGTTTCCTTCCAACGCCTACTTTGGCTTCAGCGAAGGGTCCGTGACGATAACGAAGTCGCCAAGCTTCCCGAGCTTCGACACGTCGAAGTTCGGGAAACCGCGCCCTGAGACCATGGCCACCGAGAGGAACTTCGTTCCGGGGCGGTATCGCAGCAACTGCGTCGGCGCGCCCATCCGCTCCTCACTATGGAAGCCGCCATTCACCTGGACGACGAGGGCGCCGGGTTGACGCATCAACGCCTGCGAAATCGAAAACCCCATCCCGGCGTCCCAGAGCGCCTGAGCGTCGAGCATGTGCGCGGGCCCGTGCGCGGGCGCGGAAGAGCCCGTGGGGCCGCCCATCAGCGAAGTGAACTTCGCGGCATACGCCGGATCTGGCTCGCCGTACGGCAGCGGGGGCAGCCACGAGCGAGCTTCCTCCGACAGTTCCATCAGAGACGCTCGACCCAGCCGGGCCACGCGGTTCGCGTATCTTCCCGGGGGATTCGCCGCAACGACCGAAAACCGCTTCTCCTTCGCGAACTCGACCATCGGTTTGTAGTCGGTTGCGTACCGGCTCCACGGACGGCTGCTGGAAAGGAAGTGCTTCTCCGAAATCAGACCTGCAAGGTACTCGTCCATCACGAGCTGAACGTCGCGCTCGAACATTTCGAGCGATAGCACGGTGGCGCGATGCGAAGCGGCCGCGCGCGCGTGCGCTCGCCGCAATATTTCCGCCTCGAGCCAGTGTGCGACCGGGTCGTCGTGTTCTTCGCCAAGGAAGACGACTTCCACCGTATCCAGCGCCGTGACGAGATCGTCGAGCGTGCGGGCGGTTCCGTCCGGCGCGTAGACGCGGAAGTGCGCCTCGGTCACCTCCGGAGCCGCGGCCAGCGGGGCCTGTTGAGCTCCGGGAACCGGGCCAGCAGGCGCGGGTCCCTGACCGGCTGACTGCGCCGAGACTGCAAGCACGTTGAACAAGACTGGAATCATCGCGGCGATTGCTCTCTTCATCCTCAGGTTCCTTCGTCGGTCTGGATAGTCCGGCAGTGGTTCAGCTTCAATGGCCCGGTGGTGAGTCCGGTCGCGGCTCCGGTTCGGGCTCCGGCTCCGTGGCGGTTTCCGGCGGTGGCCTGGCGACGATGGCTGGGTCGGCAGGCCTTGTGTCGGCCGGAACCACTTCTGCATCGCCGCCGTCCGGTGGCGCAGCCTCAGCCTCAGGTTCCGAGGGGTCGATCGATTCGGCCGGTTCGGCGGGGGCAATCCCGGAATCCTCCATTACCTCGCCGTCCGGGCCTGTCGGATCCGCAAATGTTTCGAACTCCGCACCATCGACGACTGGCAGGTCCTCGACGGGAGGCGGGTCCGGCGGATACCTGGGGTCGTCTCCTCGCGCGACCGCGCCCTGCTTGTCGATGCCCCGCAGTATTCCGGTCTCGTCGATGAAGAGCGAGAGCTTCGCCGTTCGACCGTACATCACCGGAGTTGCCGTCACCGTGAACCTGGACTCCGTTCCCGCGCCAGTGGCGGCGACCTCGAGCCGGTAGCCCGAGAGATCGTTCGCGATCAATTGCCTGGATTCCTCGTCCAGACTGCCGGCACTTTTCAACTCTTCGAGCAAACCGAAGCGGCCCGATTTCTCCCGAAATGCCTGCTCGGCGGACACGAGAATGTTCATCGCACCGATTGCCGCACTATGGCTCGCCTCTATGCGCTGCCGGCGCGGGCCGTCGACGATCCATTCGCGCGTGAGCTTGGTGTATGCCATCGAGATCGGACCAGTCGGCGAAGAGTTCTCCCAATTGACGCCCGTTGCGTTGCGGAGCACCGTGGCGCCAAGTGGATTCGTCAACGTCGAAACCGCCTGCCAGGCGAACATCTGCTCGACGTCGAAGCTCGAGCCGTCCCCGATCTCGATCTGCTTTCTCAGTTCCTCCTGCGCCTTCGCAGAGGCTTCCAACGAATCCGCTTCGTAATCCGGAGACGAGTACGTCGCGACGATCGCGCCGCCCAGCCATTCGCTCGAAACCGACTGATATGAGGGCTGCTTCGAGAGCGTGTCCTCGGCAACGACCGAATCGACGCAGCGCTTCACGTCGTCGGACTGGCCAGCAATAGCGAAATCGTCGACGAACGCAACGGCGAAGCCCGCCGCGTCCCAGAGCTCGGCTCCCTTGTAGTCCACGGCCGCAAGCGGTGGAGCATTCGGAAACCGCGGTGCGGATTTGGCGATCATCTTGCGGATAGGTTCGCGATCCCGGACTTCTACGAGAAGCACGCGAACCGGCTTCGGCCCGTCTCCCTTGCTCGGCGGCCGCATCGGACGGACTCCTCCGAGAAAGCCAAAACTCTCGGTGAACGCGATTTCGCGGCCAAGCGCCGGTAGCAATTCCGAGCGAAGACCGACACCGATGGCGTCTTCGATCTCCTCGACCTGCTGGGCAAAGCCCTTCCCGTTCGATGCGGGCGGCACCGGACCGAAACACTGCTCGACGAGATCGAAGATTCGCACCGGATCGGCAGCGATCGACTGCAGGGAGCCACAGGAAGAGGGCACGTACTTCGCAGCCCGGAATGATATTGACGGCGGGTCCGCCAGAACCGAGGCAAGTCCGTTGACCGAGCGGTCGATCTCGACGTCGTACCGCACCTTCACGGAGTTACCGTCGACGCGGGCGCCCGACGCCAGGCCGAGCACGGCGTGCAGTCCGAAGAAATTCCGTGTTGCTTCGCGCATTCCAAGCTCGTGCGGAGAGAGCTTGGCCTTCGCCTCTTCCGGCATCTCGTTCGAGTACACTCCCAGCGACTGCGCAAACGACTGGGCCATTGCGTCGCCGTTGACGAAGACGAAGAGATGATCCTGTCCGCCGGCGTGCTTTGCCACGGCAGTGGCGTAGCCCGGCAGATCGCCTAAACGCGGTCCGTCGGTGGCCGCACTCTCGATGAGTGTGACTACGGCGTGTCTGGCTCCGAAGACGACCGTGCGCTCCGAAACGACGATTGCAAGATCGTCATAAACGACGACGTCGTAGCCGCGAGCCGTGATCGAACCGCGCCTCGCGCCGCGGCTTTCGGCCAGCGGAGCGAGCAGTTTGTCTCGCAGCAAGGCGGGCGCGTCCTTCGACGAGCAGTGAACGACCACTACCATCGCGCGCTCGTCGAACGACATGGTGGCCACGGCTTTCGCCGACTCGGGCACGGTGGCAATTGCCACGGACGAGTCGAGTACCGCCGTCAGTTCACGGCTCGTGAGGACGGTTGGCGTGCGTGCCTTTACGTCGTCGCCGAATCTCTCGTTAAGCAGTTGGAGCAGCGGATCGGATCCTCCAAACTGGTCGACGAGCGTCGCAAGGTGCGGGATTTCGACATAGATGCCGGTCCGTGCCGGAAACAGCCGCGAAAACTCGACTGCCAGGTCGGGCTTCCTGACCGTTCCGGCGACATTCCGTCCAGCTGGGGCGCGTTGCGCTTCGGCTGCGGTCTCGACTGGGGGGTCGGCGGCAGCTGGCTTCTGCCGGGCATTGACTACCGGCGTCACGACGAGCAGGACGACGATAGCGAAAGTGAAGCTGTAACGCGTCATGAACCGCCTCCGGCGGGAGATACCGTGTCGATGGTCATCCTACCTCAGGCCCTTTGGCGGGGGACAGGTGCAGGCTCGCGAATCGGTCCGGCGATTCGGCGCAACGGCTTCATGCACTTCGGTCGGTTTCGTGGTATTCGTGGCCTCGACCGATTCGATGACCACGGAGACACGCTTGTGAACTTCACCGGAAAGAGCGCGATCGTTACCGGCGCATCGTCGGGAATCGGGCGAGAGCTTGCAGTCGCGCTGGCCCGCGAGGGCGCGCACCTGACGCTCGCCGCGCGCGACGGCGGCGTACTCGACGAAGTCGTCCGCGAATGTGAAGCAGCGGGCGGACGCGCGATCGCGGTTCCGACCGACGTCGCCGATCAGGCGGCGTGCAGTGCGCTCGTCGATGCGTGCGTGCAGAAGTACGGGCGCATAGACGTGCTCGTGAACAACGCCGGGATCTCGATGTGGGGACGGTTCGACGAGATGACCGATCTCGGAATGGTCGAGCGGATCATGCGCGTGAACTATTTCGGCGCCGTCTACTGCACTCACGCGGCGCTACCCCACCTCAAGGCGGCGAAGGGCCTGCTGGTGGCGGTTTCTTCGTTGACGGGAAAGACGGGGGTTCCGACTCGAACGGCATACTCGGCAAGTAAGCACGCGATGCAGGGGTTCTTCGATTCACTGCGCATCGAGTTGTTGGGGACCGGGGTCGACGTCCTGGTCGTGAGTCCCGGATTCGTGGCCACGCCAATTCGTGACCGGGCTCTTGGACCAGACGGAAAGCCTCGCGGCGCAAGTCCTCGCGACGAGGACAAAGGCAATATGCCGGTCGAGGAATGCGTTCGGCAGATACTGGCGGCAATGCGTGGACGGCGGCGCGAGCTGGTGATGACGCTGACGGGCAAAGTTGGCGTCATTGTGAAGACCTTCGCACCCGGGATCGTAGACCGGCTTGCCGCGCGCATGAGCCGTGAACGGAACAAGCGGTCATCGGGAAAATAGGCCGCCCACACGCCTGCTGCGTACCCCCTGCAACGAAACGAGTAGAGGACATGCGTATACGCACGGCCGTTTTCCAAGCGGCGGACCTCACCGCCGGCTTTGGCCGGGTCTCCGGACCGCTCCGTGCGGCTAGACCAGCGGGTCCCTCGGAACTTTGGGTGGCGACTGCTCGACGGGAGGCACCACCACGGTCTGGGAACCGCTGGCAAACTCGATCCCGAGACGCTTCGCCAGCTTGAGAATCTCGAGTGCGAACTCGTGCCGCAACAGATTCTCGGTAGGCGTATCCGGCGCTTCGAACGCCACAACGAGGAGCACGTCGAAAGCCCCCGACGAGAACCCGTGCAACGCCGCCGTGGCACGATCCTGATGCATCGTCGCCGGCCTCGCCTTCACCAGCTCGAGAATTCCATCGCAGAACCGTTCGATCTGCTCCGGCGAAGTCGACTGATCCAACTGAATCGTTCCCTTCCACCGGCGCCAACGCCGCATTCCGAGATTCTCAACCGCAGTCGCCGTCAACACCAGGTTCGGCATCGTCACGAGCGAGTCATCCAGCGTCCGAATCCGCGTGCTTCGAAGCCCGACCTCTTCCACCTTGCCGTCCACCGTTCCGATCTTCACCCAGTCGCCCGCTCGAAACGGCTTGTCCAGAATGACCGTCAACGACCCGAAGAAGTTCCCCAACGTGTCCTTGGCCGCAAGCGCGATCGCCACGCCGCCGAGACCGAGACCCGCAAGCAGTCCGGTGATCTCCACGTCGAAATTCGACGCGAACACCGAGATCGCAACTACGGCGATGACGATCCGCATCGACGTCCTCACCAGAGGCACCAGCAACAGGTCGATAGTCGAATCGGCCATCGACGCGCGCTTGCGCAACGACAGCATCCCGAGCTCGAGCAGCCCGAAAATCGAAAGCACCGTCGCAAGCACGGCGATCAGCCGGGCTCCGACAAGCAACACCGTATGCATCCACAATGGCAGTCCGAGCCAGGTCAGCGCGTACAGCCAGAGGATTGCCATCAACAGCATCCCGACCGGATTGAAACCCCTCCGGACCTCGAGGTCAGTCAGTGACGTCCATCGGCGCCGGATCAGCCTGCCGGCCGTAGAAGCGAGCAGGAGCGCGATACCCCGCCATACCGCTATTCCCACGATCGTGCAGGCCAGGAGCCCGAGCCACTGCCACGCTTCGAGTCCCACAACCCGATTCCGCATGAATGCCGGCATGTGCCGCCGCGCAAACTGGTAACGCGACTCGATCTTCGGCTCGCCCTTCGCCTCGCGCACGACGTCGCGCGATTCGAACGTGCGGAGCAGCGCCGGGATGGCGGCCACCGTGCCGCGAGTGAACAACCAGCGGCCGGACTTCTTTCTCGCAATCGAGATCTCGCCCTCCGGCGAGCTATAGAACACCCACGGGTCGCCCTCGGGATCGTCCGGTACCCGATCGACGTCGATGTACTCGATGCGGTCGATTACATCCTTGAGATGAATTGCCAGTTCCGGTCCCTTCGTCTCCCACAGCGACTGCGGCAGCGCCCCGAGATCCAGACACCTCGATGCGAGGCGCATATCCTGACTGCCGGGCTCGGCCGTGCCAAATGCTCCGAGGAACGTCCGGATGGTCGCGCGAGCGGATGCGAACTCGCGCTCGACGGGTTCGGCCGCCTCATCCGGTGCTTCCGGCTTCGAGGGCGCCGCGTTCGACGCCCGAGGCACGCCAGGCAGACCGGGAATCGTCTGCGCGAACACCGCTCGTGGCAGCAACAATGCAACCAGCATCGCGAGTCCGATCGCGGCGCTCGCCAGCTCGATTCGCAGGATTCTCATCGACTGCCGATCTCCCTTACGAGCCTTATTCCGAGATTCGACGTGCGGAAGAGCGGAATCGTCCGTACTCGAGTTGCCGAACGGCAGTTCGTCATACCAGAAATCCACGACCCACCTCGAGCTATCCGCACACCGGTTTCGACCAGCGGGTGTCCGAGCTCGGGTTCCGGCTCGGCAGAGGCCTCCTCGGCCGAGACCAGATCTATCACGTCGGCGGCCCATTGCAGGACTCCGCCCGCAAGATCTCGAACGCCATAAGGACTCTCGTCCGTTTCGAACGCCCCGATCGGTTCGGGTTGGTGAACGCCGGGGCGCGATTCGCGGGTCTTGCTGAATGCCGAGTCGAACCCGTCGCCCCAGGGAAAGAACCGCTCGTCGGCGCCACGAGCCGCCTTCTCCCACTCGAACTCGGTTGGCAACCGGTACGTCGCGCCGTCGCGCTGGCCCAGCCACCGCGCGTAGGCCACTGCGTCGAACCAGTCGATGCTGTCGACTGGCAAGTCCCACACCTGGGCTTCCGAACAGTAGTCGCGGCCCGCACCTTCAATGAGGTGGCTCCAGTCGGGTTCCCAACCGTCCGGCCCCATTCGAACGAGACCCGAATCGTCGATGGCGGCGCCTGGCCGCCGCTTCTGGGCCCACTCCGGGTGATCCGCGGCCAGTTCGTTGACGAACCGGAGATACTCACGATAGGTCACCGGAAATCGCGAGATCGCGAACCCCCCGACGTGCACCTCACGTCTCGGAATCGAACCGATTGCAAGCGAGTCTCCGCCGACAATGCAAGATCCTTCCGGCACGTAAACGAATCCCTCGCCAATCGCTTCGCCGGTGAGCAACGCCACGTGTACGCCGGACCATTCGCCACGCCGGATCTGAACGGGGCGCCGCACGTCGCGAAATCCCTCGCGGCGAAGCACCAGAAGATAGCTTCCCGGATCCAGTTCAGTTTCCGGAAGCGGCGTCATGCCGAGCAGCCTCTCGCCTGCCGGCACGAGCTGCCTCAGGCGGGACGAATATCTGTAAGCGATCACTTTCGCGCCGGGAGGATCGGTCGTCACGGTGACGCTGCCGCGCGCCGCGATCGCAGTCGTGTAGCGGCCGTCGTCGACTTCCCGAACCAGGGATTCGTAGTAGATCCGGCGAGGCGTGTCGCGATCCATCGCCGCCTGTTCCGCGCATTTCCAATACAGATCGGCCAGTCCGGCGCGAGCCCCGGCGCAATCCGCATCGTGTCCGAGCGCCTGCGAATAGAGCTCGACGGCCGTAGCGAGCGTCTGGGCGCGCTCGGTCTCGATTTCCACGACCCGCTCCTCGAGCGTCCACGCCGGAGCCTTTTTCTCGATGGGTTCCCAGGACCGCACTGCTTCGAGTTGCCGTCGCGCCTCACGGGCAACGCGGTCGCGCTCGTCGCCGAGTTCGGCGTAACGTGCCGCGACCGGGCCGGCAAGTTCCACCAGCCGGGCGGCCTCCTCGCGCCGCCGCACGCGCTCCTTTGCGCCCTCGAGGAACGCCTCCACCTCGTCGGCAACCGCACTGGCCGAATTCGGCCGTTCGCTCTTGGACTTCGACAGCATCTTCACGCAGAGGTCGTTGAGGACCAGCGGACATGCGTGAACGAAATCGCGCGGAGGCGTGGGGGTATGAGTAATCGTGCGGACGATCGTATTCATGGCCGTCTCGCCTGTGAACGGCCGCCCGCCGGTCAGGATCTCGTAGAGAATGACTCCGAGGGCGAATATGTCCGATCGGTGGTCGATGCGTCCGTGTTCGGCGGAGATCTGTTCGGGCGGCATGTAACCGGGCGTCCCGCCGATCGTGACGAATTGCGAATCGTCGTCGGCGAGGCATTCATCGGTAGTTTCGGCGAGCTCCGTGACTCGATGGGCGAGTCCCCAGTCGGCCACGTAGACTTCGCCGTAGTCGCCGAGCAGCACGTTGTCCGGCTTGAGGTCGCAGTGGACGATTCCCTCGGCGTGCGCATAGGCCATCGCCCGGCAGATCTGGACGAATACCGTGCACAAGCGCGCCAGCGGCCATTCTTCGCGGCTCGAGTCCGGGCCCAGGACCGACCGCATCGACCGCTGTTTCACGATCCGCATCGTGTAGAACGGCTGGCCGTCCGGCAGTGTGCCGAGGTCGTAGACGGGGACGATCCCCGGATGCTCCAACTGTGCGGTAATCGCTGCCTCACGCAGGAAGTGCCCGGCGCGATCGGGACGCGGGTCCTCGCGCTCGAGCAAGGTCTTCAGCGCGATCGTGCGTCCGATGGCGCGGTCGCGGGCGGCAACCACTCTTCCTTCTCCACCCTGCCCAAGCAGCTTCCCTATCGTGTAGCGAGGCGTCTCGAATGACTCGCCGGACTGGCCGATGGCGTGCGCTGCCCGCTCGAGCGCGGCGGCAATGTCCGGGTTGAGCGCGGTAATTTCGGCGCCGAGGCGCGCGATTCCGTTGAGAGCTACGAAGGTGCGCGGCGAGTTGCCGGCGATCGCATCGGCGGATTCCCGCGGCGCGAGCGGCCTGCCATCGGGTCCGACTCTGACGGTCGGTTCGTCGAAGTACTCGTCGGAAGGCACGCGCACAGGGTAGCGCGACGAACGAAGTTATCGCGAGCGAAGCGGGCAAGCGAGGCAAAGATTCGGACAAGGCCCGCGCTGCGCGGTCGCTGACGATGGCAGTGACGCGTTGGCCGTTCCGCGATCGCAGAGGATTACCGTGACGCGTTGGCTGCGGAGCGGTCACAGAGGATTACCGCGATACGTTGACCGCGGTCACAGACGATAGCCGGGGGTCACGGCGGTGAGCGAAGCGATCCGTCGTGACCCCCGGTCCGCCCACCCAAATCGACCCGACCGCGGAGCGGTCGCACCCGACGGCGAAAGCGTGCGACTTCGAATCGCTTCGACCTGCTTGCGTCAACTCGCGAAGAAGTTCCGAAGACCAAGACCCTCGCCGCGCCCTATTCGGGAGTAACGCTGCGCCAAAGGTACCAACTCGCAACCGTTCGAAACGGCCGCCAGGCCTCACCCGCCTCGAGAACGGCCTTTGGCTTCGGTAACTCGGGCAATTCGAGCAGCGCCTGAACTCCCTTCTGAATCCCAAGGTCGAGGTCGGGCAGCACATCCGTGCGTCCCAACCGGAACATCAGGAACATCTGAGCGGACCATCGGCCAAGCCCTTTGATCCGCGTGAGCGATTCGATTACCTCTTCATCGACGCGCCCATCGAGCGCCTCGAGGTCGACGTCGCCCGAATCGACGCGCTCGGCCAGATCCTTCAGATACGAGAGCTTCTGCCGCGACAACCCCACAGAGCGCAATTCGGCGTCCGGCGTGTCGGCCACTTCCGACGGCTTCGGCGCGCGGCCTCCGTACAGCCCCTCGAACCGAGCGTGAATAGTAGCGGCGGCTTTCCCCGATAGCTGCTGGTATACGATCGCCCGGATCAACGCGTGGAAGTGCGTCCCCTCGGCGACCGGCTGGAATGTGCACGCACCGACCCGCTCCACTACCGAACGCATTCGCGGATCGCAGGCCTTCAGGTGCCGGACCGCCCTGCGCCGCAACGAATCGTCGAAGAGCGTCGGAATACCGCCTTTATTGCCAGCTCCTAACTTCAATCGGCGCCCTGTTGCATTCTCTGAACTACGGCGAGTAGCATTGCGATCTGCGTTCGTCTTTTTCACGTTCAGGTCCCAGAGGTTTTTGTGGAGCATACCATTCATGACTAATTCGCTTCGCGTTATCGCGTTGGCTGTCCTGCTGCCTGGTCTATCGTCGCTTTTCATCGCGTCATCGGGCGTATCTTCGGTTCGCGCCGCCGTTCGCGAAGAATGGCTGCCGGTGACGCCGGCCGAACTGTCGCTCGCGGCTTCGTCGGTCGAACCGGGTGCCGACGCCGAAGCCTTCTTCTGGGACATCCGGGTTCAGGATCGCGAAGGCGGCGGCGACCTTCAGACGGTCTCGCAGAACTACGTGCGTCTCAAGGTCTTCAACGACCGCGGAAAGGAAACGCAGAGCAAGGTCGAAATCCCCTATACGAACAGGGCGAGGATCGCGAATATCGCCGCGCGGACCATCAAGCCCGATGGCACGATCGTGGAACTCGAACCGAACGCAGTGTTCGACCGCACGATCGTCAAGTTCGGCAACATCAAGGTGAACGTGAAATCGTTTGCCATGCCCGCGGTCGAGCCTGGCTGCATCCTCGAGTACCGGTGGCAGGAGACCGGTCCCGCGAGGATCTATCAGAGGCTTACCGTGCAGCGAGACCTGCCCGTACAGCGCGTGACCTACCACATCAAGCCCTTCAACGCCCCCGGCTTCGAGCTTGGAATGCGCTTCAAGCCGTTCAATTGCGAGCCGTCGGGGCTGCAGAAGGAGGGCGGCGGGTTCTACAAGACCGAGATTCTCAACGTAAAGGCATTTCGCGAAGAGCCGCACATGCCGCCCGAGGATTTCGTCCGGGCGTGGATCCTGCTTATGTACACGGAAGACACGGGCAAGCCGGCCGACGTTTACTGGTCGGAGTACGGAAAGGACGTCTTCAACCGTACGAAGTCGGTATTCAAGGTGTCGGATGAAGTTCGCCGGATCGCTGCAGAGGTAACCGCGGGCGCAACGACCGATGCCGAGAAGATCGAACGTATCCACACGTTTTGCCGAACGAAGATCAAGAACACGTCGGATGACGCTTCCGGCCTGACCGACGACGAGCGCGCGAAGCTCAAGGACAACAAGAACGCCAGCGATACGCTCAAGTCGATGCAGGGCACCGGTGACGACATCAACGTCGTGTTTGCCGCAATGTGCACTGCCGCTGGCTTCGAAGTGCGTCCGGCGGCCGTCTCCGATCGCGGCGATTTTCTCTTCGACAAGTCGTTCACGAATCCTTATTTCCTCCAGGCCGTCGACATCGCCGTCAAGGTTGGAGGCGCCTGGACGATCTACGATCCGGCGAGCGCCTACGTACCGGCGGGCATGCTTGGCTGGCGCGAAGAGAACACACAAGTCCTGGTTACCGATCCGAAGGAACCCGTATGGGTCCGGGCGAATCTCACGTCTGCCGACGTGTCGAAGGAAACCCGTACCGGCACATTCGTCCTCTCCGAGGACGGAACGCTCGAGGGCGACGTGCGTATCGAGTATGAAGGCCATCCGAGCATCGACTGGAAAGAGTTCTATGACGATGAATCGCCTGGAGAACGCGAGAAGGCCATCATCGCGGACATCCAGAGGCGCCTGTCGACGGCGGAGGTGACCAAGGTCTCCATCGAGAACGTGACCGACGTCAACAAGTCTTTCGCTGTCGGATACCACCTTCGAATTCCCGGCTTCGCCCAGCGCACTGGCAAGCGGATCTTCTTCCAGCCGGCATTCTTTCGATCGAATGTCGCGCCGCGGTTCACGGCAACGGAACGAAAGCACCTTATCTGCTTTCAGTACCCGTTTACGGAGATCGATTCCGTGACGATCACCCTGCCCGACGGTTACGAGCTCGAGAGCGCCGATCAGCCCGAGACGCTCAGCCTTGGCCGCGTTGGCGGTTACGACGTCAAGATTCTCACGTCAAAAGACGGTCGAATGGTCAAGCACGAGCGCAGTCTCAAGTTTGGCGCCGACGGTTCGATCTTCTTCCCTGCAGCCGGCTACGCAACCATCAAGAGAGCCTTTGACGCAATCCACAAGTCCGACGGTCATATGCTCACGCTGCGGCAGAAGGCGGCCAGCTGATGCGACGGGCCCTGATTTCTTCTCTCGTGTTCGCGGTAGCGGCAGCCGTAAACGCCGCGCCGGCCCGAGCCGCGGACGAGGCCCCGCCCTGGCTCAAGACGGCAGCGGCGTTGCCGGTCCCTGCATTTCCACTGAGCCCGCCTGCGGCGGTGCTGGTCAACGAATCCACGGTGACTGTCGCGGACGATGGCCGTACAACGACCGTGACGCGGTTCGCCGTCCGCGTGCTGCTTCGCGAAGGCCGCAATTTCTGTGCGACGCGGGTCCACTACATGCCGGGAACGAGCAAGGTTCGCGACTTCAAGGCGTGGCACATTCATGCGGGCCAGACCAAGGCGTATGGCAAGGAGAGTATCGTCGACGCGGTCAGTTCGGCCGGCGACACTTTCAGCGAAGGTCGCGTGGCGGCGATGTCGGTAGCCGACGACGCCGACGTGGGTTCAGTCGTTGGATTCGAGTACGTCCAGGAGGACCGTCCGCTCTTCTCTCACGACGAGTGGAATTTCCAGAATCGCCTGCCCGTCGTGTCGTCGCGGCTTACGCTGGTCCTGCCGGCCGGCTGGCAAGCCTCCAGCGTGACATTCAACCATCCTGACGTCGAGGCACGCGTGGAAGGCTCGACCTGGACGTGGGAACTACGCGGATTGCAGCCGATTCCGGTCGAGCCGTCCGCTCCTCCGCTTACGAATCTCGCGCCGCGCCTCGCTTATTCGTATCAGGCGCCGGGCAGTGGAAAGGCCGGCCTGAGTTTCTCGAGCTGGCCGGCGGTGGCGCAGTGGTCGACCGCTCTCGTCGCTCCGCAGGCGGCGGCAAACGACGCAATTACGGCAAAGGCGCGCGAGCTCACGTCGGGCGCCGGTTCGGAACTGGAAAAAATCCGCGCCATCGGCCGGTTCGTCCAGGGACTGACCTACATCTCGATTCAGACGAACCTCGCCAAGGGCGGCGGGTACAAGCCGCACGCGGCCTCCGAGGTCCTTGCCCGCTCCTACGGAGACTGCAAGGACAAGGCGAACCTGATGCTGGCGATGCTTCGCACGCTCGGGATCGAGTCGTACCTGATGGCCATCTACTCCGGCGATCCGACATACGTCCGCGAGTCCTACCCGACTCCATCTCAGTTCAATCACTGCATACTCGCCATTCGTATCGGGCCGGCTACGCAGACGGACACCGTCTTCGACAGCCCGTCAGTCGGCCGGCTGATGGCATTCGATCCAACCGATCCGTACGCGCCGGTTGGCGACCTGCCCGATCATCTGCAAGGCAGTTTTGCCTTGCTCATGGCGGGTGATGCGGGCGGACTCGTGCGCATGCCGGTGACTCCGCCGGAGGCAAACCGCCTCGAACGGACGACGACAGCCAGGCTCGAACCGAACGGCGCGATTTCCGGCAGGATTTCGGAGCGTTCGACAGGCAGCCAGGCGGTCGAAGAACGTGCGGGATTCGAAGGCGAGTCGCGGACGGACTATGACGCGCGGATTCAGCGCTGGATCGCGTCCGGCGTGGCCGGCGCTACGGTCTCGAAAATCACGCCATCCGACGATCGCGTCGCAAATCGATTCGGGCTCGACGTCGAGTTCGCATCCGATCGATATGCACAGGTGATGGGCGGCCGCCTGTTCGTCTTCAAGCCGGCTCTGGTGTCGCGGCTGACCAGAATGCAGCTGCGAACGGACGCGGCGCGGACGCAGCCGGTTGCGCTGGACGCCACGGCGTTCTCCGAGACCGCGAAGTTCGAGTTACCGGCCGGACTCGTGGTGGACGAGATGCCCGATCCAGTCAAGATCGAAACGGATTTCGGCGTTTACGCGACAACATACGAAGCTAAGGACGGCGTGCTGGTATTCACCCGGTCGCTCACAATGAAGCGCGCTACGATCCCGGTTAAAGACTTCGAATCAGCAAGGTCATTCTTTTCGAAAGTCCGCGACGCCGAACAGGCGCCGGTAGTACTCGTGAAGAAGTAGGTCAGCGGATCCGCGCGGAGGGGGAGCGGGTCCGTCCCAATCCACGACGATCGGGGTCGGTCCGTACCCCGTCTCACCTCTTCGCCGCCCGCTCCAGGTAGTCCGTTGCCGAGGTCACCAGAAGCCGCACGCCCTGCACCATCGCGGACTCGTCGAGGTCGAACGCCGCTGTATGTAGCGGCGCCGTGAATCCCTTCGACTCGTCCCGAACACCAAGGAAATAGAAAACGCCGGGTACTTCCCTCTGATAGTAGGAGAAGTCTTCCGCGACCATGACCGGCTTCATCGCGAGCACGCGAGACTCGCCAAAAGTGCGCTTCAGAGCAGGTAGAGTCGCGGCAACCAGGGCCGGGTCGTTGACCGTTACGGCGGCGCTCTCCGACATAGTCATCTCGAACGTCGCGCCGTGGGCGGAAGCGACACCGCCGAGAATCTCGCGCATCCAGCGAACGGCATTGGCCCGCGTCGTCTCGCTGTGAGTCCTTATCGTTCCAACCATGACGACTTCGTTCGCGATGATGTTGAACCTGCTTCCGCCGTGGACCGATCCCACCGAGAGCACGAAACCTTCCTGCGGGTTGACGCGCCTGCTTCGAATCGTCTGGAGGGCCTGGACACACGCGGCCGCGACGACAATGGGATCGACGCTGTCGTGTGGGTTGGCACCGTGCGCCGACTTGCCCTTTATCGTTATCGTGAACTTATCGGCGGACGCCATTACGGCCCCCGAGTTCACGTGAACCGTCCCAGACTCGAACTCGGGCGTCACGTGCAGTCCGAAAATAGCTTCGACCTTCGGCGACGAAAGGGCGCCATCCTCGATCATCTGGGGAGCGCCACCGGGTTCACCCTCGGGCGGACCCTCCTCGGCGGGCTGGAACAGGAAGACCACGGTTCCGGCAAGCTCGGCCCGCATTCCAGAAAGAACCTCTGCCGCCCCAATGAGCATGGAGGTGTGCGCATCGTGGCCACAAGCGTGCTTCACCCCCTCGTTTAGCGACTTGTACGGCACGTCGTTCGTCTCGACGATCGGAAGCGCATCGAGGTCTGCTCGAAGCGCGACCACCGGGCCCGGCTTGCCCCCGCGCAACATTCCGACGACGCCGTGTCGCGCGACACCAGTCCTGACCTTTATACCCTGAATCGCCCGCAGTCGCTCGGCAACCACGCGAGCCGTTCGCTCTTCGCGGTTCGACAACTCGGGATGCATATGCAGGTCTCGCCGGATCTCGATCATTCTGGGAAGCAGGGCTGCGGCGGCGGCGGCGATGCCCTGGTCCGATGACGGCGGCGACGACGCCCTCGTCTGAGGCGTCGCGGCAACCAGCAACGAGATAGCGACTGCAATAGTGAAAGCGCCGCGAATGCCGAGAAAATGTCTCGACCTCGAGGATGACCGAGCCACCGGGATCGTTCGCATCTGTTACCTCAGGAATGGAATTCGCCAGTTCTTCGCTGCCGGCCTGGGAAGCGCGGGCGTGTCTTTGAAAGGGAGGTCCACCATGATTGGACAGTGGTCGGAAATTCTGTGCTGCCCGGCATAATTCAATCGAGTCAGCGTCTGGCCGTGGTGCGGCGCGAATCGATACGACATTTCCTGCCCTCCCGATGGGGCGGGCGGCTTCACGAAGATCCAGTCCAGCTTCAGTTTGCCCGTCGGCCCGTATGTCTTCTCGAGTTTGAATGTCGATGCAAATCCCTTCGACGCACGCTCGTTGGAATTCGCCAGCGTGCCCGAGCGGCCGTTTATCGTGCGCTCCGAGTCGCCGCGAAAATCGAACCGGCCGCCGTCGGCGAAGCGGAAATCCTCGAGAGTCTCGAAGAACCGGGCTTCCTGGTTCTCCGCGAAGATCGGAAAACTGCGGACCGTCGGATCACGATACTTCCTGAAGTATCCATAGAGGCTGACTGGCGCCGTCACGGCCAGTCCGACACCCGTCGCCGCCTTGATCCCTTCTTTCGCCCAGAAGGACGCCGATCCGAGCCGCTTCGTGATCTCGCGCTTGATCGACGTCGGCGTCGAGTCGCTCGACGACGTATTCATGTCGCCGGCGAGGATTACCGGGTTCGAGACGTTGCGTATCGCCACGAGGATCTCCTCGAGTTGGGCCAGGCGAACCTGCGGCTCGCACCGCGCCTCGAGGTGCGCGGCAACGACGGTCGCACGGCCGTCCGGAATGAGCGGGTCGGCAATATCGGCGATCATGAACATCCGGTTGCCGCGGCGCACCTCGCGCGTGACTTTTTCTAGAAATGCGAGCTCGCTCGCTTTTCTTTTTCCTGCCTCGAGCTCGCTTACTCCGGCCTTTTCGCCGGCGTACCAGTCGTGGCCCTGGTTCCTGAACCTGACGACGCGGACGTTCTCGAGAGGGTAGCGGCTCAGAATCGCCGTGCCGTGCATGCCCTTCATCCGCCGCCGGTCGACACGCGGCAGGTTGGCGACGAGTTCTTCCCGTTTCGCCGGGTCGGCAACTGCTTCGAACGTCTCGGTGCCCATCGTGAGCGGATCGACCTCGACGAACTCGACGCCAAACGCCCAGTTCATCTTCAGTTCCGCTGCAAGATCCCTGGCTACGTTGCGGTAGCCGGACCGTGCCACGCCCCAGTCACATTCGTTGAGGACGATTACGTCCGCGGCCCGGAGTTGTGCGACCTCTCGCGAGAGAGCTGCCCGTTCGGCGGTTCCGCGTGGAAACTCGGCGCTGTCGATGAACGTCTCGAAACCGGCGAGCCCTCGAAATGCGCCAGCAATGGCCTGGTATTCGATTCCCCGTTCGATGTTCCACATCGCCACGCGAAGACCGCGGCCGAGCGCGCCCAGCTCGGGCTTGACCGGCTTCGTGCCGGCCGCCGTGGCCGAGTTGTCGACGAATGCCGTTTCGAGCAAGCTATCGAGCTTCTTTGCGAGCTCAGCGGATGGCGGATCGACGGCGTAGAGGCTTTCGAGTTCGTCGAAATCGAGCAGGGAGGCCTCGAGCCGGGCCGATGTCGAGTTTGCCGGGAGAATTGCCGCGATCAGGACGAAGGCCAGATGTCGAGGCAAATTCGAAATCGTACGATGCATGAATATTCCTGAAGATCCGGACTGCGCAGACTCGAGAACGGAATCCTCTCGACACAAGCGGGTTCGCCGACTCTAGCACACGCGATCCCAGGTCGCGCGTTGACAGAGCGTCGAACGCGAGTACCATTCGTTCGGCCGCGGCCGCTTGCAGGGCGCGGATGATCCAGTCTGCCGAGTCCGGGGCGAGGCCGCACCGGAACGGGGGAACCACTTCTGGGGTGAATCCGGCAACGTGATGACCAGAGCCGGTAGGGCACTTTCAAACCCGAACCCGACAGCTAACCTCGTAGGCTTGTTGAAAGGACTCGCGATCTGGTTCACGAAGCCAGAGCGCACGACCCTGAAAGTCGGGTCGCAAGGGACGTGAATCACATTGAGATCGCGCTCGAACAGGCGTAACCGCTTCACAGTACGACCCATCCGGTCGCCGTTTCGCGACTGGTTGCTTGCAGGCTCGAGCCAGAGCCCCGAGGCGACGATTTCGCATCACGGACATCGTCATCCGACGCACCCGTGGTGGAAGGTCATGTGCCTCACCGGCGTCGACTATTTCTCGACGCTCGGTTACCAGCCTGGAATCGCATTTCTCGCTGCCGGGGTACTGGCGCCCATTGCGACAATTGTGCTCGTTGCGCTGACCCTGTTCGGCGCTTTACCTATCTACAAGCGCGTTGCTGCGGCAAGTCCGAACGGCGAAGGCAGCATTGCAATGCTCGAGAGCCTGCTCACCCGTTGGAAGGGAAAGGCGTTCGTGCTCATACTGCTCGGCTTCGCCGCGACCGACTTCGTCATCACGATGACGCTCTCGGCGGCCGACGCAACTGCCCACATCGTCGAAAATCCGTACGTGCCGCATGGGATCAGCGAACATCCCGTGCTCGTGACCGCCGCACTGCTGCTCGTTCTCGGCGCCATATTCCTGAAGGGTTTCAAGGAGGCCATCGGTCTCGCTGTCGTGCTCGTTGCAATTTACCTCGGTTTGAACGTCCTGGTCCTCGCTCGTAGCCTGTTCGAGATCGCGACACACCCCGACCTCATTGCAAACTGGAGGGCCGCCCTTACCGCGGGAGAATCGCACGGGAATCCGGCGATGATTGCCCTGGCCGCCCTGCTGGTGTTTCCCAAGCTGGCCCTTGGACTATCCGGCTTCGAGACTGGCGTCGCCGTCATGCCCCTCGTGAAGGGCGATCCTCTCGACACGAGCCAGAATCCGGCCGGCCGGATCAGAAACTCGAAGCTGATGCTGCAGACGGCGGCCATAATCATGAGCGTCGCACTGATCGGCAGCAGCTTTGCAACGACGATCCTCATTCCGGCAGACGAGTTCAAGGAAGGCGGGGGGGCGTACGGCCGCGCCCTTGCTTTTCTCTGCCACAAGTTTTTCGGTGACGTCGTCGGGACGGCCTATGATGTCAGCACTATTGCCATTCTCTGGTTCGCCGGCGCTTCGGCGATGGCTGGCCTGCTGAGCCTCATTCCAAGATACCTTCCCCGATACGGGATGGCGCCTGAATGGGCGCGCGCCGTGCGGCCGCTCGTCCTCGTGCTCACGTCCGTGTCACTGGCCGTGACGTGGATCTTCGACGCCAATGTCGAGGCCCAGGGCGGCGCATATGCCACCGGCGTGCTCGTACTGATGACCTCGGCCGCGTTAGCGGTGACGCTGCTGCTGTGGAAGCACGGAGGATGGCCGAGAATCGCCTTCGTTCTCATCACCCTCGTATTCGTCTACACGACCCTCGACAACGTTCACGCGAGGCCGGACGGCGTGAAGATCGCGCTCGTCTTCATTGGATCCATCGTCGTCGCGTCGTTCGTGTCGCGAGTGGTGCGTTCGACCGAATTGCGCGTCACGAAGGTCTTACTCGATGACGAAGCACAGCGATTCGTCGAGGAATCGCGAAGCCGCACCATTCGGATCGTCGCGAACCGGCCGGACCGCGGCCTTGAAGCCGAATACCGCAAGAAGGAGAGGGGCGCGCGCCAGGACCACCACATTCCACCCGGCGAACCGATCATCATCCTCGAGGTGACGCCTGGTGACGCTTCGGAGTTCACGGACGAGCTCGAGGTAACCGGCGTGCGGGTGGGTCCGTATCGCATCCTCAGGTGCGAGAGTCCGGCGATTCCGAACGCGATTGCGGCCCTGCTGATCCACATTCGCGACATGACCGGCAATCTTCCGCACGTGTATTTCGGGTGGACGGAGGGCAACCCGATTGCCTACGTGCTCAAGTTCATCGCATTCGGCGAAGGCGATACCGCGCCCGTTACCCGCGAAGTGCTTCGGCAGACGATCGACGAGCCCAGCCAGCGGCCTCGCGTGCACGTTGGGTAACAATGACGGCGCAAGCGGAAGGTGAGTTTCTTACTTCGGAGCTCCGGCCATTGGAGTTGCTGGCCGAAGGCTGGCGGACAGTGCGCCCCCAGTACGGCCTCCTGCTCGCCGTCACCGTTGCCGGATTGATCATCGGAAGCCTGGCTCCGCTCGGGCTCCTGATGGGACCGATGGTGTGCGGAATCTACGTGGGACTGTTTGCGCGCTTGAGAGGGGAGCGCGCCACGTTTCAGCAACTGTTCAGCGGCTTCGAATTCTTCGCGCCGAGTTTCATTGCGACGCTCATCCAGATAGTGCCGATCATGGCGATGGCCATCCCGGTCAACCTGGTCCTGATGCTCTTCTCAATGAAAAGGCTCCTGGTCTGGCTCGGGCGACCCTACAGCGACCTGGCAAACTATCTGGGCCCCCTGGAGATGACGCTCGTCGTCGTGTTCGCGACCCTCGTAATCTTCCTGTTGAGCGTCTTCTTCGGGACTTTCTTCATGTTCGGGTATCCGCTCATCGTCGATCGCCGAATGGGCGGCTGGGATGCGGTAAAGCTCAGCGCCCGGGCGTCGAAGGCCAACTTCGGAGGCGCGGCGCGATTGATGGCGGCCACTACGATCGTCAGCATCGTTGCTTCGCTCTTCTGTTACGTGGGCGGCTTCCTTGTTACTCCGATTACGCTCGCGGCGTGGGCCATCGCTTATCGGCGTGTGTTTCCGGAGACTTTGCGAGAGAATTGAGCCAGCCGAATCGCCGGGTTTGAAACCAACCCGAATTCGCTTCCCACACTCTAAAGCGATCGCGAGTCCTGGCCGAAAAGCAACTTCGGGACAGTGTCCCATTTTTCATTGCCGTATCAGATAGGAGATCCCCCGCCATGCCAGACCAGGCACTTACTCGTCGTAGTACGAGACGTTTGATACCCCTTTTCTCGGTCGCACTTCTAGTTGCATCCGCCGTTACATACGCCGGCAGTTCCATCGCCCGCATTTACCCTGTTTCGAGCCGGGTGGCTGCGCGGTCCGCGTCTAATTCAGTTGACTGGCGCGACGTCGCAGGACGCCACGCCGTGTCCGCGACCGGGCACGGTTCGACGTGGGTTCAGTTCGACGATGGGCTCGAGATCGAGTCTTCATACAGCGCCAAAAACCAGGGCCGGCCGCTGGCGCTGGCTTCATCGGACTTCGACGGCGACGGGATGCCGGACCTCGCGGTGGCGTTTGACGGTCAGGATTCGTCGTCAGTCCGCATCTTTCGCGGAAATCCCGGCGCCGTTTTTCCGAATGCGCCGGAGGCGCGCGAAGCGGTGGAGGCTGGAGTCATTCCCGCCGGGGCTCCTTTCCACTCCAACGCAAATGAGATTCACACGCCCGTGACGCCGGACTTCCTGGTTGCCGGCGACTTCGATCGTGACAGCAATCCGGATCTCGCTGTCGCCAGGGCAGGCGATGAAGCGATCTACCTGTTGCCCGGGGACGGACGTGGCGGCTTTGGCGCGCCACGCGCCATTTCAGTGCCGGGCACGGTCACGACGCTCGCGACTGGCGATGTAAACAGGCCCGACGGATTGAAGGAACTGCTTGCCGGCGTATCGATGGCCAAGGCGTCCGGCATCGTCGTCATCACCAGCGCATCGCTCTCGAGCGGTAAGCACTCCGTCGTCCAGGTCAACGGAACCGTGCGTGAGATCGCAGTGGGCGACGTCACCGGCACCAGATTCGCAGACATCGTCGCCGCGACATCGGCCGGTATTTTCATCGCGCCAGGTCTCGATTCGGCGCGTGAAGTGCCGATGCCGGTTGCAACGCTGGCCGCAGCCGGTCGCGGTATGAAATCGATCGCGATCGGCGACTTCAGCGGCGGAGGACGCTCCGACGTGGCGATCCTTCGCAACAACGGCGCGATCGACGTGCTCGCCGGTCCCGACCACGCGGATCGGCCCGCAACCGCGTCCGACGCGGGAGCCCTGTTGAAGGAATTCGCTGTGGCGCCTAAGGGCGTCGAGCGGATCGTCGCCGTCAACGTGTCGTCGCGCCCCGGCACGGATCTTGCCGGACTCGACCGCGCGGGCCGGTCGCTTTCGATACTGGAAGGCGGCGACATTGCCAAGGCCGAACCTGCGGAACCGGTTTCGTATGACGTAACTGGCTCGCCGGTTGCCATCCTTCCGATGCGGCTGAATGCGGATGCAATCGACGACCTGGTCGTGCTTGCGGACGGTTCTCCGGTCCCGGTCGTGATGACATCGTCCCGCCTTCGCGCCGTGTTCACCGTCACGAACACCAACGATTCCGGTTCGGGCAGTCTCCGCGATGCGATACAGCAGGCAAACGGATCGTCGGGATCCGATTCGATCGATTTCAACATCCCCGGCCCCGGCCCACACACCATCCTGCTCTCGTCGCCACTGCCTGTGATCTCGGAAACACTCGATCTCGACGCATCGACCGAGCCTGACTTCGCTGGAACTCCGATCGTCGTGATCAACGGAACTGGCGCTGGCACAGCGCACGGCATCGACACGTTTGGCACCACTTCCACGAAGATCCGCGGCTTCGTGGTCCGGAATTTCGTGAGTGGTGCTGGCGTGTTGATCAACTCGTCAACAGGCGCAGTCGTCGAAGGGTGCTACCTCGGCACCACGGAAACCGGCACTGTGGCTGCTGCGAACATGAACGGCATATCGATTTCGGGCAGCGGGACGGCGACCGTAGGCGGAACGACGGCTGCAGCTCGAAACGTCTTGTCAGGTAACACCGCCCAGGGCATCGCGATCTTCACCTCCAACGGCACTCTGGTGAACGGCAACTACATCGGCGTGACTTCGGGCGGCAATGCCGCTCTCGGCAACGGGTTCAACGGTGTCGAGATCAACGATTCGACGATGACGACCATCGGCGACGGCACGGCTGGGGCGGCGAACGTCATTTCGGGCAACACCGCGGGCGGAAGCCTGTCGAACGGCGTATACGTGCACGGCGGGATGACGGATTCGACCCTCGTGAGCGGCAACATCATCGGTCTGGGCTCCAACGGGAGTACTTCCGTCGGGAATGGCGCAAACGGCGTGCTGAACGATGCACCCAATTCCCTTGTTGGCGGTATGGCCGCCAACAACAGGAACGTGATTTCCGGGAACGTCGAAAGCGGCGTCCGAGTGGAGTCTTCATCGTCCGGCGCCATCGTCGGTGGCAACTACATCGGCCTCGACGCGAGCGGCACTCTCGCCCGCAGCAACGGTAACGACGGTGTCTGGCTTGCTGGCGGCGGCTTTGGAACTGTCGGCGGATTCATGCCCGGTCAGGGGAACGTCATTTCGGGCAACGGGTTCGCCGGAGTAAAAGTGTCGGGAGGATTCAACCAGCTCGTTGCGGGAAATTTGATCGGACGGGATGAGGGCGACTCGATCCCGGTACCGAACTCTTCAGACGGGGTGCGGATTGCAGGTGGCGCCAGCGTTGGAGTCATCCTGAATACGATTTCCGGAAATTCAGGAAACGGCGTCGGCGTCACGGGCGGATTGGAGATCGAGATCGCCGAGAACGCAATGTCGCTCAACAACCAGCTCGGCATCGATCTCAATGTCGACGGCGTCACTGCGAACGATGCTGGCGATGCGGACACCGGACCTGGCGATCTGCAGAACTTCCCGATCGTCACCTCGGCGGTAACAGATGGCGGAGTGACGACGGTTATGGGTACGTTCAACTCGACCCCGCTCACCGACTATCGGTTGCTCTTTTACATCAGCTCGTCCTGCGATGGCTCCGGAAATGGGGAAGGTCTCATTTATGCCGGCAACATCCTGGTTACTACCGACTCGATGGGAGATGCGCCTTATTCGTTCAACCTCGACGTTGCGGCAGCCGGGGGCCAGTTGATTACCGCGACGGCCAGCGAACTCGGATTCCCCGGCCGGGGCGGCAAGGTACTTGGCGCGCAAGGCCTGCCGATGATCGCCGTCAACTCGTCGGAATTCTCGCCGTGCTTCGTGGCAACATCGCTTGACGCCGATCTGGGTGTCTCGATTTCCGACACGCCCGATCCCGTTGCTGCCGGGGCCGACATCACCTACACGGTTACCGCCAGCAACCTCGGCCCGCTCGGGGCCACCAACGCGACGGTCCTGCTCACAGGACCCATGAACACCACTTTCCAGTCGGCGTCGGCTCCGCCGGGATGGACGGTAATGGACCCCGGGACCGGCAACCCGGGAAGCGTGACCTTGACTGCTTCTTCGTTCGCGGCAGGTCCGCCTGCCGTGTTCACGATCGTCTACCGGGTCGACAACTTCACGCCGGGCGCCACGGTGATCACGGGCAACGTCTCGATCTCGTCCGATATCAACGATCCGGTTCCTTCCAACGATGCTGACTCGACGACCACTACGGTTCAGGATGCAGCGGATCTTTCGGTCTTCAAGGACTCCACTCAGACGCTCGTCGTGCCGGGTGCCGACGTTACATACACGGTCGACGTCTCTCTTCTTGGTCCTGATCCGGCCACGAACGTCACGCTTACCGATGTCGTCCCGGCAAACATGACGTTCCAGAGCATCACGCCTGCGGCTGGATGGTCCGTGACGACGCCCTCCGTCGGCGGCACGGGAACGATAACGGCCACGCGATCGAGCGTTGCCGTAAAGACAACTCACAACTTCACGATCACCCTGAGGCTGAACCTCAACGCACCGGGCGCGGCAACCATTACCAACACGGCCACCGTCACCTCGATGACCTTCGATCCGAACACCGCGGACAATTCCGACTCTCACGACTTCGTCGTGGACGCGCCACCCGCTCAGGCCGACCTCTCGCTCACGCGAACTGCGAACCCCGATCCCGCGCTGCGTGGCCAGGATCTGACCTATACGATCACGGTAACGAACAATGGCCCCGACACGGCCACGTCGCTGTTGCTGTCGGAGACCCTTCCGGCTGAAGCGACGTTCGTGTCCTTCGATGTGCCGGCAGGCTGGACCGCCGGAGGCGGCCCGAAAACGGGTAGCCTGACGCGCGGAGTCCCACTCACCGCCAGTGCTTCGGGCATGGCTTCCGGCAGTGCCTCGGTTTTCACGGTCGTTGTGAACGTTCCGTTCTCCGCGCCGGAAGGGACCGTGCTGATCGGCAACTCCGCGATCTCGTCTTCGACATTCGATCCGAACACGAGCAACAACAGCGTCGAAACACAGACCCCCGTCGCTGCTAGGCCACAGACGAACCTCCTGCTCGACAAGACGGCTTCGCCCTCGACGGTGACGCCTGGCTCGACGATCACCTATACGCTGACATCGACGAACATCGGATCGGCCAACGCGCCGGGCCTTTCCATCGCCGACGCAACGCCGGCTGGGACGAAATTCGTTTCGGCGCAGGCAAGCACGGGGGGAGCGATCGTCGCACCGCCACAAAACGGAACTGGCGCCATTACGTGCACTTGGGCTGGCGATACCGCCCCGGGTGAGAGCCGGACTCTCACAGTGGTGGTAAGCGTAGACGCTTCGGTCGAGGATGGCACGAACATCGTCAACAGCGCGACGACGACCAGTCTCGCGCTCGAGACCGATGTGTCCAACAACTCGGACACGGCGACGGTGGCCGTCTCTACGAGTACTTCCGTCCTCTCGGCAGACGTCGATGTGTCGGTCTCGGCCATTCCTACCGAGATCGACACGGGCGAGCAGCTTGCATACTCGATTCTCGTCCGTAACAACGGCCCGGACACTTCCGAGTCCCTGAGACTGCGGACTGCCACGCCCGATGGCACTCGCCTGGTTTCGGTGACGACGACACAGGGCACGATAGTGGCGCCGCCGGCCGGCGGCACGGGACTTGTTGAATTTGCCATAGGCGACCTCGCATCCGGCTCGGCCGTCACCCTCACGCTGGTAGTCAACGTCGTGGCCGAGGGCGGAGAGGAAGTCACGGTTGGATTCGTCGTCGAGAGCACGACGAACGATCCGGTTGCCGGAAACAATTCAGCTTCCGGATCGACCGAAGTGCTCGCCGGCAACGACGTCCTTCTAACGTGGGATCCGCCGCTGCCGTCCGATGGCGACGAACGCAATCCTCCGCTCCACCTGCAGTCTCAGAACGTAAGCCGCGACTCGCTGTGGCCGCGCGCGTCGAAGTTCATGGGACTGCGGAACACGCTGGTTGGCTACAACATCTACCGGTCGAACTCGCCGAATTCGTCCCCGGTGCCGGCGAACTTCTTCACATCCGTCCCGGCTGGCACCACGACCGTGGTTGCGTCGACCGCGCCGGGAGGCTCGTTCTTCACCGTGACGGCGACCTACCCGAACGGCGAGTCTGGCGGCACCAACGAAGCGTCGGGAGGGCTTCCCGAGCCCGAGATCACGTCGTTCCAGATCAAGGGAAACAAGGTCGTCATCAACGGTGCGGGCTTCACGGATCAGGTTACCGTATTCATCGACGGCATCCCATTCGCCAAGACAGCAAAGGTGAAGAAGGAGAACACTCGCGTTCAGCAGAAGGGCCGGCTGCTCACGGGTCAGTCCGTAACCGAGTACCTGAACCAGCAGAACGGCGTGATTCTCGTCAGCGTGCTCAACGAAGACACGGGAATCGGTACGTTCCTTTACAGACGGTAGGGCCTGTGCAGAGTGCAAGCGGCGGATGTGTCGACTGACCCATCCGCCGTTTACACCTCCGTTTCAGCCACAAGCTATCGGTCGCAGTTCGCCATCGCATCGGCGGCATATGCTCCAAGGTTGCCATCACGGTAGGTCTCGACGATCGCATCGGCCTCCGGGATTGCCACGCGCGGGTCGTTGCGTCGCATTGCTTCGTAGGCTCTGACGAGGCCCTCGAGTCCCGCCACTACAGTTTCCACTTCGGTGCCGGTCGCCGACGGATGATCGGCAAGGTAGCGGCCCGCTGCAATTCGAAGCTGCGCCCGGAGCTCCATCGCTCCCAGATTTCGTGACATCGTCAACTCGCCGATGAGCGCACGGCACGCGACGAGCTGAAGTGACTGCTCGCCCTCGATGATCTTCAGCGCTTTCCTCCGCTGCTTCCTCGCGTCCTTCGAAAGGGGATTCGCCTCGATGGCGTCCGCGAGTTTTACTAACTCCTTGCGCGACTTCTCGGATGCCGGCGGTGTCTCGCTCCGCGCGGCCGGCGCTGCAAACAGCAGGAACGCCGTAGCCGCGGCCCAAACTACTCGCGTCGATCGCTTCACGGCAGTATTCCTCCTTCCTCCTAGTTTCGATCGCTGGTCGTCCATCCTACCAAAGGGTCGAAGAACGCCCCGCGCAGCAGTCGGATGCTCGGCGCCGCATCTCGCGGTGCCAGCACGGTGACCACGTCGAAACGGTAAGGGTCCGCTGCGACCCCGAACCACCGCCGATACCGGCGGGCAGACCTCGCAATCAGCCGCCGCTTCCTGGCGTCGACTGACCGCTCGGTTGCGTGGAGGCCGGCCTTCACACGGGTTTTCACCTCGACGAAGACAAGAGTCGTGCCCTCGTACGCCACGATGTCAATCTCTCCGATCACGGACCGTCCGGACGGCGAGTGGCCGAGCGGGATCTCGACGTTTGTCGCCACTATCCGGAAACCGAGCCCGCGCAGATAGCGGACGGCGAGCCGTTCACCCAGATCCCCGAGTCGCCGCCTCGCCGTGGTTCGGCCGGGCCGCTTCCAACGTGCGGTGAATTGAAATGGCAATCGCATTCAACCCGCATGATCGAGTCGAGTGCGGTTGAGGTTGCTTCAATTTCGAGAGTTCCCGGCGCCGGGATTCCGTTTTCCTCTCAATGCCTAAACGTCGCATTGCCGATAACGGGGTTGGGAGGGTGCTACACTCGCCCCCATGTCCTCCGAAGCCGAGACCGCCCCGGGTTCGCCAGCACGGCCAGAGTCAGCCCGACAACTCGTTGCAATCGTCGGCCGGCCTAACGTCGGCAAGTCCACCCTGTTCAACAGGCTGACCGCGTCTCGACGCGCGATTACCGGGGACGAGCCTGGCATCACACGCGATCGAATCTACGGTACTGCCGAATGGCTGGGTGGAGTGTTCGACGTCGTCGATACTGGTGGCATCGTCCCCGACGACGAGGCGACTATTCCGTCCGCTATCTTTCAACAGGCGCGCACGGCAATCGATCAGGCGGCGGTCCTTCTCTTCGTGGTAGACGTGCGGCAGGGTCCGACGCCGCTGGACGAGGAACTCGCTCAGCGCCTGCGCGAGGTCGGCAAGCCGGTTTTCGTCGTGGCCAACAAGGCCGAGTCGTCGCGGCTCGATTCCGACGCGCTGGAGTTCACGCGGTGGGGCTTCGATGAAGTGCTGCCTGTCTCGGCCGAGCACGGTCAGGGCATCGGCGACATGCTCGAGGCCGTTGGCCGCCACGTGACGTTCGTCGAGCCCGAGACCCAACGCCCGCGTCAGGTAAGCGTTGCCATCATCGGACGGCCCAACGTCGGCAAGTCGTCGCTCGTCAACAAACTGCTCGGCGCCGACCGTGTGATCGTTTCTCCCATTGCGGGCACGACCAGGGACGCCATCGACTCGGAACTCGAATCGGAGGGCGTCAAGTACCGTCTCATCGACACGGCCGGAATTCGCCGCAAGGGAAAAACCGAGCTTCAGGCCGAGAAGATGTCCGTGGTCATGGCCCGCCGGCACCTCGAGCGTGCCGATGTCGCAATCCTTTTGATCGACGCCGTCGAAGGTCCGACGAATCTCGACGCGGCAATCGCCGGATATGCCGTCGACGCCGGCGTGTCGGTGATCATCGCCGTGAACAAGTGGGACCTCGTGCCCGGTAAGACATCCAGCACGCCTTCTGAGTTCGAGCGACGGATCCGCGAAGTGATGAAGTTTCTGGACTATGCCCCGGTCGTGTTCGTCTCGGCGTTGTCCGGGCAACGCGTGACCAAACTGCTCGAACAGGCCGCGCACGCCGACGAAGCGCGCAGAAGGCGGATCCCGACTGCCGAGCTCAACCGGTTCTTCGAACAGCATCTGAAACAACCGAAGGCGACGCTGCCGGGCAAACAACAACTCAAAGTGAAATTCATCACCCAGGCTAGCGTCGCGCCACCCACTTTCCTTCTCTTCACGAACGCCAGGAAAGTAAAGCTGCACTTCTCGTACGAGCGGTATGTTCAGAACCGGCTTCGCGAATCTTACGATTTTTTCGGTACGCCGATCCGAATCATCGGCCGGAGCAAGCCGGATCGCGCCTCCCGCTCATAGCCCGCGCGTTTGCGCAGCACTGCGGATTGAAGGTAGAAGCGTTGGCGACGCTTCGCGTCGAAATCCCTCTCGTCAGGTGAACGGCCCATCGTGGATCCCGAGCGGACGACCATCGCGGACCAACCCGATGCTCCGGGCAGCCTTGCCGCTGCCGAAGCCAGAGTTCGCCGCGAAACGCTGCTCAACAGGATCACCACGGCCGTCCGTGAGTCGCTCGAGCTCAACGAGGTTCTGGAGACAACGGTCCAGACCATCGGCCGTAGCCTCGATCTGTGCCGCTGTTACATCGCTTTTGTCGACAAGCAGCGTCAGATAGTCACCGTTGCACACGAGTACAGAATTCCCGAAGTTGTTTCGACGCTAGGCGACTTCTCGATCGGCGCATACGGCGGAGGGCTGCTCAGCCTCATGGAACGCGGCGAACTGTTCGTCGTGGACGACGTGAAGACGGACGCGCGCGTCGCTCCGTTCCGGGAGAGGTTTCTCGCGCCGCTCGGCGTCCGATCGCTGATGTACGTGCCCGTCATCCAGGATGGCCGGCTCGTCGCCGTTATCGGATACAGCTCGGTGCGCGCGGTGCGCGCGTGGACGCAGGAAGAAAAGGAGTTGGCAATAGCGGTCGCCGAACAGGTTTCGGTCGCAATGCGCCAGGCTCAACTCTTTGACCGCGAGCGCCGCACGGCCCGCTACCGGGCGCTGATGAATCGGATCAGCCGCGGAGTCAGGGCCTCGCTCGACCTCGATACGATTCTGGGCCAGACAGTCGAAGAGGTTGGACAGGCACTCGGTCTCGACCGCTGCTTCGTTCTGGCGCCAGGACCGTTTTTGCCGACGATAGAGACCGCCACGGTCCGTTTCGAATACTGCAGGCCGGGCATCGCGAGCGTTCGCGGCCTCAAGATGCCGCTCTGGACGCGAGGCCGCGAGGGCAAGGTCGGAGCCGTCGAGGAACCGCTCGCAATCGCGGACATCAGCGAGACCCCTCGCCTCGTTTCGCGCCGTAAGGCCGAACTCCTGGTGCTCACGGAAACCCGGTCGATGCTCTCGGTCCGCGCGGTCTACAGCGACCAGATCCTCGCCGTTCTCGAACTGGACAGATGCTACGAGCCGCACGCCTGGTCGACGGAGGAGATCGACCTGGTCACGGAGGTTGCCGCGCAGCTTGCCGTCGCAATTCACAACGCCTTGCTTTTCCGGCGGGTCACGAGCGGCGAGCAGCAGTGGAACACGACGTTCAACTCGATGACTGACGGGGTCGCGCTCCTGGAGCCGACGGGAACCATCCGGCGATGCAACGAGTCGATGACGCGCCTCTGCAACCTGACTGCGGCGAGCGAGGCGATCGGGCACCATTGTTACGAGTTGCTGTATGGAGAAACCGAGTCGATGCGCGACGGTGGACCGCTCGAGCGCGTGCTCTCGACGGGACAGCGGGTGCAGATCGAGCGCGACATCCCGGCGCGCGGCGTGTCGCTGCGCGAATCGATCGATCCGATATTCGATGAAGACCAGCACGTGGAGGGTCTCGTTCTCGTCGTGCGCGACGTTACTCGGGAGAGGGATGCCGAGCGGGCAATCAGATACCGCAATCGACAGTTGGGCGCCCTGAACGCCATCGCCGCGGCGACGACGCAGTCGCTCGACCAGCAGGCGATCTGGGATGGTTCGTTCGCTCGCATCATTGACGTCACGGGCGCCGATGCGGGAGCAATGCTTCTGCTGGACGAGGAAGGAACGCGTCTGGACCCGGTCGCGACTCACGGCGGCGCCGCGCGCGCGGCGCTGCTCTACCACCGTGACCCGTGGGATCCCGCGACGGCTGTCGTGCTCGCCTCGGAAGCGCCGATTGCGAGTGACGAATTTCCGCCGGGCTGTGAGCCGCTTGGCCACCCGCTTGCAGCCGGCGATGCCGGCTTGGGATGCGCGATCTACACGCCGATCCGGTCACAACGCCGGCCGGTAGGTCTGCTCGTCGTGGCACACGCGGCGAAGAGATCGTTCTCTGCAAACGACCGTCAACTGCTGACGGTGGCCGGGCAGCAGATCGGAGCCGCGTTGGAGAATGCGCGCCTAGTCGCGAACCTCCAGCAGGCGCTAGACCGTGTTCGCGAGGCGAACCGGCTGAAGGACGAGTTCCTCGCGACGGTTTCGCACGAGTTGCGAACGCCACTGACGGCGATCCAGGGTTGGGCGGAGGTTCTGTCGGATCCGGAAACGAGCGCGGAAGAGACCAGAGAGGGTCTGTCGACGATTCAGCACGCTTCCGAGTCACTCACTCAACTCATCTCCGACCTGCTCGAGATGTCGCGAATCGAGACACGGATGTTGCGGCTCGAATTGAACAGAATCGACCCCAACTATCCGGTGCACGCCGCAGTTCTTACGGTGAGGCAGATGGCCGAATCCAAAGGCCTGACGATCCGGGAGAGCCTCGCGCCAGGATTGCCCGAGATCGAGGCGGACTCGGGCCGGCTGCAGCAGGTAATGTGGAATCTGCTCGTCAATTCCACCAAGTTCACGCCATCGGGCGGCACGGTCTGGGTATCGACCGAATTGGAGTCGCCGCGTTACGTCCTGATCCGAGTCCGTGACGATGGAGTCGGCATCGAACCGGATTTCCTGCCGCACGTGTTCGAGCGGTTCCGGCAGGCGGACGGCTCTGCGACTCGATCTTATGGAGGCCTTGGAATTGGCCTGAGCCTCGTCCGGTCGCTGGTCGAAGCCCACGGCGGGACCGTTGAGGCGCAAAGCGCCGGAATCGGCCACGGCGCGCAGTTCACCGTGCGCCTCAAGACGCCCGCTTAGAGCACCCTCCCGGGTTGGAAGCGAGGGCCTGACCGGCCATCGAAGGCGCTCCTTGTCGCAATCCCTGCCTCTCGCCGCTCGGGGCTTTACGGGCTATATCACTCGCGTCGAGATTGTCGCGTCCTCGAAATTCAACAACGGGCGCCGGTACCTGAGAATTCGCCGAGTGAATGGAGCCTCGGCGGCCAACGTCGACTCGACCAGCAACCGCACCTTGTCGTCAGTCCGGATGTCGACACCAAGTATCTCAACCGGCGCGTAGCCCGCGCACTCGACGACTACCGTATAGACCCCGGGACGGACGCCAACGTGCGAGAACCGGCCGTGATCGTCGGTGACGAGCGTGAGCTTTCGCCGACTGTCGATGCGTTGCAGAGTGATCGTCGCGCCGGCCACCGGGTTTCGCGTCCCTTCGACGGTCACTCGACCAGTGAGAATCCCGGGACTCTGGGCATCCACGACGAGTGGGAGCGCCGCGATCGTCGCAGAAACTGCACAGAGGGCCCACGCAAGACCGCGATATCCCATCGGTTTTCCTCCCGTGACCGGCTCCGCTAGACTCTCGCCCTTCGAGTTTCCGCGCGCCTCGCATATGTCGTCAAACGCACATTCCAGAACGTCGCAGGGGGCGTTCCCTTTCGAGATTCTCGCGCGCGATTCGAAAACGAACGCTCGCGTCGGACGGCTAGAGACGCCGCACGGAGTCATCGAGACACCGGTTTTCATGCCAGTGGGCACGCACGGGACGGTGAAAGGCGCGTCCGCATCGGTGCTCGAGGAGATTGGCGCGTCCGTCATTCTCGGCAACACCTACCATCTGATGTTGCGTCCTGGCGAGGAGACCGTTGCCGAACTCGGGGGGTTGCACGGTTTCGCAGGGTGGCGAAGGCCGATCCTGACCGATTCCGGAGGGTTTCAGGTCTTCAGTCTCGCAGGAATGCGAAAGCTGGACGAACGTGGAGTCGAGTTCCGGTCTCACCTGGACGGATCGCGCCATTTTCTCAGTCCCGAACGCGCGATGGAGGTTCAATCGCGACTCGGGGCTGACATATGTATGGCCTTCGACGAATGCCCTCCGCATCCGATCGGCGAGGCAGGCGCCCGTGCTTCGATGGAGTTGACTCTGCGATGGGCCGAGCGCTCGGCGGCGGCGTTCGGCCAGGAGCGATTGCGCCGGTCCGAAGCCGGGTTGCCTCCGCAGGCGCTGTTCGGAATCGTGCAGGGATCGACCTACCTCGAGCTGCGTCGCGAGTGCCTGGACCGGCTCGTGGGGACAGGTTTCGACGGGTATGCGATCGGCGGGCTTTCCGTGGGCGAGCCGAAGCAGGCGATGTACGACATTACCGCTGAAGTCGCGCCGCGGATGCCCGATTCCCATCCGCGTTACCTGATGGGAGTAGGAACGCCGGAAGACATCGTAGAGTCGGTTGCTCGAGGCGTCGACATGTTCGATTGCGTGATGCCGACACGCAATGCCCGAAACGGGACGCTGTTCACTTCCAGGGGCCTCGTCCGTATCAAGAATGCCCGCTACGCGAAGGACGAACGGCCGATCGAACCGGGGTGCGCGTGCCCAACCTGCCGCCGCCATTCGCGCGCCTACCTGCGTCATCTTTACGCCTGTTCGGAGGTGCTCTACCCCGTCCTGGCGACCGCTCACAACCTCTACTTCTATCTTGACACCCTCAGACGCGTCAGGCAGGCTGTCGTGCTCAATCAATTTGAACAATTCCGGCGAGAGTTTCTAAGCGAACTCCGTCTCGAACCGGAGTAGATCGAGACCTCGACGATGCACCACTTGGCAGCCTTCATTGCCCAAGACGCCGCCCAACCCAGCGGACTCTACAGCTTCCTCCCACTCATCCTGATCTTCCTGGTGATGTACTTCCTGTTGCTTCGTCCGCAGATGAAGCAGCGGAAGAAGGCGGAGGAAGATCTGCGCGCGCTCCGCGACGGTTTGAAGAACGGCGACAAGGTCGTTACATCCGGCGGCATCCTCGGCGTCGTCATGTCGGTACGCGACGAGACGGTGCAGCTTCGAATCGCCGACGGGATCAAGATCGAGGTGCTTCGCTCGGCAATCACCTCGAATCAGGCGGACCCTAGCCCGAGCGCGGATACCAAATGAGATTGTGGCTTTGTGGACCCGCCGGCAAATGCCAGGCGGAACCCGTGTGCTTTCACGA
The DNA here is from genome assembly GCA_021463145.1 of Blastocatellia bacterium. Lineage (GTDB taxonomy): Bacteria > Acidobacteriota > Blastocatellia > UBA7656 > JADIYM01 > JADIYM01. The sequence goes on from JAJTWZ010000002.1 coordinate 58,168, forward strand.
CCAGACGATATGAAGAAAAACCTGCGCCTTCGAACCATATTCATCCTTATAACTACGGTCCTTGGGATACTTGCCATCATATGGCCGTTCGGTCGAAAGCCGACACTCGAGGACTTCACGAGCCTCGCTCAAGTCCGCGCGAACGCGAGCAAGAACATCCACCTCGGTCTCGATCTGAAGGGCGGGATTCACCTCGTAATGCAGGTGCAGGCCGAAGAAGCGGTGCAGACGATCATCAACGGCGATGCCGAAGTCGCAAAGGTCAAGCTCACCGAAAAGGGCATACCGCTTGCCGGCGATCCGGAAGTCGATGCTACCAACCATGTAATACGAGTCCGCGTCGGCGATACCGCCCGCATAGCCGAAGCGGAAACCGAGCTGACCAAGGAATTCAACGGTTCGACGATAGGTGGACAGGGATGGTCGTCGTCCATTTCGGGCGACACCATCACCTATTCCCTGTCCAACGACGAAGCCCGGCGAATCCGCGAGTCGGCGCACCAGCAGGCGATGAACATCGTCCACAACCGCGTCGACCAGCTTGGCGTGGCTGAGCCGATCGTTACCGGTCACGGCGCCAAGGACGCCTACCAGATCCTCCTCCAACTCCCGGGACAGGACGATCCGGAGCGCGTGAAGAAGCTGCTTCAGGCCGAATCGCGTCTCGAGTTGCGGCCCGTCGTCGGAAGCACGCAGAGCGTCTATCCGACGCGCGAAGCCGCGACGCAAAGTCCTGGATTCAATCCCGCGGAGCAGGAAGTACTGCCGTACGTCGAGCGCAACGAGACGCCGGATCCAGTGGCCGGAGCACCAGCGGAGCCGGAACTGCCGCAGATCGAACGGTTCATGGTCGTCGAGAAGAAGGCTATCGTGGCCGGTCAGGATCTGCGCGATGCACGAGCGCTTCCCGATCAGTTCAACAGCCGGAATTATCAGATTTCGTTCTCGCTTAAGCCGGGCGGCGCCGAGCGGTTCGGCACCTGGACGGGTGCGAACATCGGGAAGGATCTGGCAATCGTGCTGAACGGGCAGGTTCAGTCGGCTCCGCGTATCCAGGGCCAGATTTCCGACAACGGCCAGATCACCGGCAACTTTTCCAAGAACTCGGCCGAAGACCTTGCGCTTACGCTGCGATCGGGCGCGCTGCCTGCTCGTATCGTCTATCAGGAGGAACGGACCGTGGGACCGTCGCTCGGCGCCGATTCGATCCGGCAGGGCCTGATTTCCTCCGTCGTCGGGCTCTCGGTCGTATGCCTCTTCCTTCTCTACTACTACCGCGCCTCGGGTGTGAACGCGATCGTCGCGCTCATCCTCAATCTTCTGTTTCTCGTAGCCTTCATTGCCTGGTCGGGCGCAGTACTGACTCTGCCAGGTATTGCGGGGGTAATTCTGCTCATTGGTATGGCCGTTGACTCGAACGTGCTGATTTTCGAGCGAATTCGCGAGGAACTCCGAAACGGCAAGGTTGTCCGATCCGCAGTCGACACGGGTTTCGCCAAGGCTTTCACGACAATTATGGACACACACGTGACGACGATCGTCTCGGCCGTGTTTCTGTTCGTGTTCGGCACTGGCCCGATCAAGGGCTTCGCCGTCACGCTCATCGTGGGGCTTCTCGCCAACCTGTTCACGGCGGTATTCGTCTCGCGCACTATGTTCATCGGGACGGTGAACCGTGGCGGCCGGCCGGCCGAGACGCTCAGCATCTAGGAGCGGCGGCCGTCCGGCAGCCGAGTGGTACTACATTCATGTTTCGACTTTTTCACGACAACAACATCGATTTTCTCGGGCACAAGCACGTTTTCATCCTGGTGTCGGTGGCTATGATGCTGATCGGCTGCGTCGGGGTCGTCGCCCGTGGTTTCAACCTCGGCGTCGACTTCGCCGGCGGCTCGCTCTACTACGTGCAGTTCGTGAACCCACCCTCGACGGACGAAATCCGGGCGTCGCTCGAGGCGCAGGGCGTGGATTCCGAGAAAGTCACGATCCAACCAATCTCCAGCGGCGGGCGCGCCGGCACGGGGCAGGGCCTACTCGTCAGGCTTCCGGCTGATGCGTCGACAGCGGACGAGACTGCGGGAATCGGAATTCAGAAGCGTCAGGTATTGAAAGCGCTGAGCACCTTCAATGCCGGCCAGACGAACGCCAGCGGCAAAGCGGATTTCAACCTTGCTGACGAGGCGGAAATCGTTAATGAGCTGTCTCACGCCGGCGTCGTTGCAGAAGGAGCGACTACACCCGAAGTTATTGCCACCTCGATCCTCGCGCATCGCAATTCGATGCCGAAGGGCGTCTATACCTCGATCGACGAAGTGAGGCAGGCGCCCAGCGTTCCGCCGGCTGCTGCCGATGCGATCGTGAACGCCTTCTACGCCGGAAAGTCCGACCTGAACCAGATCGGCGGCGAGGATTTCCTCGATCTGATGAAGCGTACTGATCCGCTCGGACTGAAGGGCGACGCAGCCGCCGCAGCCGCCGAGTACACGGCGCTTCGCGACGCGTTCATTCAGTATCGCGACAGGACGCAAAGCGGCGTCGTTTCGTCCATCGACGAAATTCCGTTCGGTGACGTGGCGCCGCAGTTCCGCGAGTCCCTTGGCGAGCGCTTCTATGTGGGAGCATTCAACATGACGAGCGCGGAATCGGTCGGAGCCCAGGTTGGCGACGACCTCCGCAACCGCGCGATCTACGTCACGCTCGCGTCGCTCATCGGAATGCTCATCTTCATTGCGTTCCGTTTCGAGTGGATCTATGGAGTCAGCGCAGTGATCGCGGTGTTCCACGACGTGCCTGTGACTCTTGGCATCTTCGCCATCTTCGGCTGGGAGATAAACCTCACGGTCATTGCCGCCGTCCTGACCTTGATCGGGTATTCGACGAACGACACGATCGTCATTTTCGACCGCATTCGTGAAACGTTGCGGGCCCAGCGCCGCGACTCGATCGAGCAGGTGACGAACGATGCGATCAACGCCACTTTGTCGCGAACGGTCATTGCATCGGGCACGGCGTTCCTCACGGTGCTGGTGCTCGTACTGTTCGGAGGCGACGTGCTGCGGAGCTTCGCCATGGTGCTTCTGATCGGCATCATCGTCGGCACGTACTCGTCGATCGGAATCGCCAGCCCGATCATGATCTGGCTGCACAAGCGCCAACGGGCGCGTATGCCGGCAGCGGCGGCTTCCCGGGCCGACGCACCGAGGACTGCCGAACAGGCGGCTCGAACGGCACGCACCGCGAAGACTATCTGACATCGGGCAAATCGCTGCGGACGACAGAGGGCGGGAGGCGAAGCAGCTTCCCGCCCTTAGTTCATTCGGTCACGACCCTGGACTCGCCAGGCCCGGGAGAGTTCTGACCAGTGACGTTTGATTCAAGGCCTGCCTGTAAGCTGGAAGGAGTCGGGTACTCGAGCGAGCGCTTCCCGCCCACGGCATCGCGACTCGGCTTTAACCCTTGCCCCGATTTCGGGCCGCGAAACCTGCAATCTCCGACTTCCAATTCCAGCCCGGGAACGGTCGCTAAGTCCTTCCATGCGGACTTCCGAAGGCGTATGGTCACGGTCTCCAAAGCCCTGCAACCATGGATCTTAGGGGACCCGGAACTTTCATTTTCACGCGGAGTCTAACCCGTTCGGAAGGGCAATTCCGCGCTTGACTCGACCTGGAACGGAGTGTAGACTTTGGCCCGCTTTTCTCGGGTATTAACTGTAACAAACGCATGTATTTGCAGTTTCGGAGGCGGTTCCCTCCGATGCATCGGGTGGAACCGGACTTCGCGGCAGTATCCGAAGGTTCGGAAAGCCCACGCGGTAGTAAGTTCTCCCTCCAATTCGGTAGTCATAGCGCAAGTCGGGGAGGTCTCAGACCATGTTCGATCAACTCGTTGAATCTACGTCCGAGCGCAAGAACGCCAAGATTCTCACGCTGTTTCTGGTGAATTCCGTGCTTGGAGCCGTCGTGCTCTTTTCGACGGTCGTCATAGGAATCTATTTGTACGACGCGCAGCTCAACTTCGAGTTCGAGAAGCTTGCGCTCGTGGCGATGGCCCCTCCGGCTGCTGCCCCTCCGCCTCCGCCGGCTCCGGCCCAGGCTCAGGCAAAGACCACTCCCGTCACGAACGACTTCGTGGCTCAGACCAAGCAGGCTACGGAAATCAAGCCTCCTGCGCCACGTCCGCCATCACAGGCGTCGACGGGCGTCGTTGGCGGGGTTCCTGGCGGTGTTCCAGGTGGCGAACCGGGCGGCGTCCCGGGCGGCGTCCCCGGCGGCGTCCCTGGCGGCGTTCCTGGCGGGGCTCCGATCGACGTGCCTCCCCCGGCACCGGATCCGCCCAAGCCCGATCCTCCAAAGATTCAGCGCGTATCGGGCGGCGTCCTCTCGGGAAAAGCGACCCGGCGTCGCGAGCCCGGGTATCCGCAGATGGCCCGCGCCGCTGGTGTCGAGGGCGCAGTCGTCGTTGAAGTGACCGTGAGCGAGTCAGGCGCTGTCATGTCTGCACGCGCCCTTTCCGGGCATCCGCTTCTCCGCGATGCCGCGGTACAAGCGGCTCGCGGCTGGGCCTTCTCTCCGACGATGCTTTCCGGCGTTCCGGTCAAAGTCGTCGGCACCATAACTTTCAATTTCCGAAAATCGTAATTCCAGCGGCGATTGTCCGTTGTGCTCCGGTGGCCTCGCCGCCGGAGACGACGGCGGCGGAACGGCTGGGACGGCTCGACTCAACTTCTGGGAGGATCTCTAGTAATGACCATTCTTGACTTCGTCTGGAGCGAGGCCGGTGTAGCCGCCTTCAATGTGCTGGCGTACCTGCAGGAAGAAGGCGGCGCCTCTGCCGCACAGACCGAGGACTTCACCCTCTGGGGCATGATCCAGAAGATGGGCCCGACGGCGCTCGCCGTCGCGATCATCCTCTTCATCATGTCGATGTATTCGATCGCGGTGATGGTCGAGCGCTACCTGACCTACAGCGCGGCGAAGAAGCAGTCTCGCGAGTTCGCTCCCAAGGTTGCGGCCGCCCTTCGTGACAATCGCATTGAAGAGGCAATCAACATCTCGGACCGCTACAAGAAGAGCCATCTTGCGATGGTGGTCAACGCGGGACTGCAGGACATCCAGGCTTCCGGCTTTGGACCGCACGTCATCGACAGCGCCAAGCGCGCACTTCAGCGTTCGATGGCCATCAAGACGGCGGAATTCAAGCGCGGCCTTTCCGCACTGGCGACGATCGGTTCGACGGCTCCGTTCGTGGGCCTTTTCGGAACGGTGGTTGGCATCATCAACTCGTTCCAGGGCATGAAGAGCGCGGAATCGACCGGTATCGGCGCGGTTGCAGGCGGCATTTCTGAGGCTCTCATCGAGACGGCTTTCGGCCTCGTCGTTGCAATTCCGGCCGTGTGGGCATTCAACTACTTCTCGTCGAAGGTCGAGGCGTTCGTCGTCGAGATGGACAACTCGTCCTCGGAACTCATCGACTACTTCCTCAAGCAGCGAGGCCAGTAATCCATGGGCGCGAGTGTCGACACAGGCGGCGGTCCGATCAACGCCATCAACGTCACTCCAATGGTGGATGTGATGCTGGTCCTGTTGATCATCTTCATGGTCATCACGCCGATGCTTCAGGCTGGCGTGTCGGTCGCGTTGCCCAAAGCCAAGAACCCAGTCGAAACTGCGGAGATCACCAAGGAATCTTCGGTCGTGGTGGCGGTCCCGAACAATGGCGAGTTCTACGTCAACAAGGACAAGTTCACCGACCTGAAGGAACTGGGACGCGAGGTAAAGGATCGGCTTTCGAAGAAGCCCATCCAGGATCAGATCGTGTACGTGAAGGCAGGCGCTGGAGCGGACTACGGGACGGTCGTCCTCGTGATCGACGAGATTCGGAATCAGGGGTTCGACCGCATTGGGCTCGTTGCCGACAAGGAAAAAGAGAAGTAACGGTCATTGGGCCTTCGGGCCCCGCAGCTATGAGGTCCCAACCAGACAGGAGGAGGGGCGCGCGGCTCAACGGTCCGCGCGCCACTGCATAAGCCGATGGGAATGAGTTCAGGTAGTACGCCGGAAATCAACGTCACGCCGCTCATCGACGTTCTACTCGTGCTGCTGATCATCTTCATGGTGGTCGCGCCGCTCAAACCGGCACAGTTCGAGACGAAGGTCCCGCAGAAGAACAACACCAATCAGGCGGAACCTAACAACGAGACGCTGATGGTCGTACTCAAGACCGACAACACGATCGAGTTTCCGGCCCGCAACAAGGTCACTCCGGAAGAATTGCAGGAGCGCTTGAGTCGCGCGCTTGCGGATCGGCCCGACGATCAGAAAACGGTCATCGTCGCCGGTCCGACCAAGCTCGCGTACTCGAACATCGTCAACGTCATCGACATCATCAAGGGCTCTGGCGCTCAGACGATCGGACTGCAGATCGACGCGCTCGACCTCGTGACCGAACAGTGATCGGCAAACCCGATCGCGGCCTCGGAGGAGACGGAATCGCTATGAGATCTCACGTGCGTCGGCTTGCGGTTGTCGTCCTGATGACATTCGCAGTAGCTGGTTTGCAGGGATGTGGCTTCTATTACTCGTTGAAGGCGAAGAGCCGCCTCAATGAGGGCGTTCGCACCTTCAACAAGGGCAAGTACGAAGATGCCCGCGACCTGTTCAAGGAAGCCGTCGACCTCGACCCTGACAACGTCAACGCGCGTTTCTTCTATGCGATGGCGCTCAATGCGGAGTTCGAGAAATCGCTCAACTCGCAGGATGTCGACAAGTCGGGCGCGATATCGCTTGGCGAGAACGCCATCAAGGCGTTCCAGGACGTTATCGCGATGAATCCTGACTTCAAGTTCGTCGATCAGGCCACGGCGTTGATTGCGAAGGCCTACAAATCGCTTCGCGACGTCTACAGCCCTGAACGCGAAATGCCCAAGGTGCTCGAGATGCGCTCGAAGTACCTCGAGATGATAGAGAAGCGCGCCAACCTGCCAGGCCAGACGACACGCGTCAAGGCGCAGATGTTCTACACGATCGGTGACGACTACTGGCGCGAAGGCCATCAGATGCTCGAGAGGTTCGCCAAGAAGGACGCGGCGAATCCCGCGGCGCTGCCTACCTATCCTGATGTTCCTGAAGCGGAGCGCGCGAAGATCATGGCCGTGGTAGCGAAATCGAAGGGTTTCATGGAACAGTCAATAGCGGCTGATCCGGATTACCCGGAGCCGTATCTCGGACAGAAACTGCTCGTCATGGACCAGATGAACGCTACGAACGATCTTGTCAAGAAGGACGCGTTCCGCCCCGAAAAGGACAAATGGGACGAGCTCTATCGCGACAAGCTCAGCGCGGCCCAGGCGGCCGAAGCGGCCGCTGCATCTGCCGCACCTGCCGAGGAAGCGCCGAAATAGGGTCCGATCCTGCGAGTCCGCCTGCTGTGGTAGGATCAACGGGCGCGAAGAGCACACGGGCTCTTCGCGCCCGTTCCGCTTTTGGGAGATGGCGGCCCTGGACCGCCGCAGATCGGGTTCCGAGGTCCCTGGATGATCCGCTTCGAGACGATTCTCGACAAGGTATCGCGCAGCCGTCCCGATGCGGATCTCGATCTGCTCCGTCGCGCATATCTGTTCTCCGCGAAGGAGCACCGGGGCCAGGTCAGAAAGTCCGGTGAGCCCTACCTCGTGCACCCTCTGGAAGTCGCGAACATCCTGGCAGACATGCAACTCGACGTGTCCTGCGTGACGACTGGCCTTCTCCACGACATCGTCGAAGATACGAACATACCGATCGACACGATCGAACAGTACTTCGGGGCCGAGATCGCTCACCTCGTCGACGGGTTGACCAAGATCGCGAAGATCGACAGTGTCTCGCGTGCCGATCAGCAGGCGGCGAACATCCGGAAGATGCTGCTTGCGATGGTTGACGATATTCGGGTCGTGCTGGTCAAACTTGCCGACAGGCTCCACAACATGAGAACCCTCGCGTTCCTGCCGCGAGACAAGCAAGTGCGCATCGCGCAGGAGACGCTGGACGTGTATGCGCCAATCGCGCATCGGCTCGGAATGTCACGCGTCAGGGGCGAACTGGAGGACCTGGCCTTCAAGTACATCGAGCCCGACGAGTACCTTCGGCTGCAGACCGTGCTCTCCGAGCGCAAGACCCGGTTCGATGCCGACCTCGAGCACTTGCAACAGGAGATGCGCGAGATCATGCGCCAGTCCGGAGTACAGGTGAATCGCATCGAGGGCCGGATAAAGCGCCCGTATTCGATCCATCAAAAGCTCAAGCGGCAGAAGATCTCGATCGAGCAGGTTTACGACCTCGTAGCTATTCGACTCATCGTCGAGGACATCAAGGACTGCTACGCCGCACTCGGCTCGATCCATACTCACTGGAAACCGGTCCCCGGACGCTTCAAGGACTGGATCGCCATTCCGCGGGAGAACATGTACCAGTCGCTGCATACGACGGTCGTCGGCAAGAGCGGACACCCGTTCGAAGTACAGATTCGCACGCTCGAGATGCACAGGATCGCCGAGGAAGGCATCGCTGCTCATTGGAAGTACAAGGAAGGCAAGCTGGGCGATCAGAGTGAGGACGCGGCCTTCCAGTGGCTCAAGCGCCTTGTCGAGTGGCAGCAGGAAGTTTCCGACTCGCGCGACTTCATGGATGCACTCAAGCTCGACCTGTATCCGAAGGAGGTCTACACCTTCACGCCGAAGGGCAAGGTCATCGAATTGCCACGCGGCGCCACGCCGGTCGACTTCGCGTACGCGATTCACACCGAGGTTGGACACACGTGCGTCGGAGCGAAGGTTAACGGACGCATTGTCCCACTCAAGTACCAGCTCAGAAACGGCGAAGTCGTCGAGATCATGACGAATGCGCAGAGTCATCCGTCCAGGGACTGGCTCAACAACGTCATGACATCGAAGGCGCGGTCGAAAGTGCGGCATTATCTCGCCGAGAGCGAGCGCGAACGATCTATCGACATCGGTAGAAAACTCTTCGAAAAGGAAGCGGAGCGATTCCGGCTCTCGCCGAAGAAGCTCATCCAGACTGGCGCCCTGCAGAAACTCGCCCCCGACTACGGACTGGCGCGCACCGACGACGTCTTTGCCGCCGTGGGCTACGGCAAGGTGCAACCGCGATCGCTGATAGCCAAGCTCCTTCCGACAGAGAGGCTGGCCGAGCTCGAGGAAGACAAGAAGCCAACGATCAAGCAGACGATAAAGAAGGCTCTCGGGCTCGAGGACCGCATTCAGGTAAAGGGTATCGACGACATCATGGTCTACCGGGCCCGATGCTGTAATCCGGTGCGCGGTGAGGACATCATCGGTTTCATCACGCGGGGAAAAGGCGTGGCGGTGCACTCGGCGGGATGCCCGAACGTACCGTCCCTTACTTTCAACAGGGAAAGGCTCATTCCCGTTGAGTGGGTCAAAGCCGACAGCGATCCAGGCCGTTACATCGTGTCGCTTAGAGTGACAACCGAAGACCGCCCCGGCATGCTCGCCGATCTGACAATTGCGATCGCGAACCTATCCACGAATCTGCGCAACGCGCGGGCGACCGTGGACGAAGAAGCGCACGGACGGATCGAGCTCACGGTGGAGGTGTTCGACCTGAAGCATCTGGAGCGGCTGACTACGACGCTTCGCTCCGTCGCCGACGTGCTGGACGTCGAACGCGTCGCGTGATCGAAAAAGGCCGATCGGCGCAGGCAACCCATCAACCGCACGTGCGTCGAAAGGCACGCGCATGCAATACTTAGCAGCTGTGGCGATCGAGACTCCACGAGTCGAGACGGATTTGGACCTGGCACGGGCGTCAGCCGCGGGTGATACCGCCGCGTTCGAACAGCTTTACCGTCAGCACCACCGCCGCGTTTTCTCGCTCTGCCTGCGCATGCTTGGAAATCCAACCGAAGCCGAAGACCTTACGCAGGATGTCTTCGTACAGCTCTTTCGAAAAATCGGATCCTTCCGCGGCGAGTCGGCATTCACGACGTGGTTGCACCGGATGACGGTAAACCAGGTCCTGATGCACTTCCGCAAACGGAACGTACGGCCGGAGTTGACCACCGACGACGGTGAACTTCCGGTCACGATCGAGGTCGGCACGGACAAACCGTCACGCATGCCGATCGTCGATCACATAGCGCTCGAGCGCGCCATTGGTGAGCTGCCGAAGGGTTATCGCACGGTCTTCGTCCTTCACGATGTCGAGGGATACGAACACGAGGAAATCGGACGGATGCTCGGAGTGACTGTCGGAACGTCGAAGTCACAGCTTCACAAAGCGCGAATGCGCATCCGAACGCTTCTGGACAAGAAGTCCTCTGACAACCGCGAGGTGCAAGCGTGATGGCGTGTGCGAACTTTCAGGACCAACTATCTGACTTTCTCGACGGCGAACTTGCTGCCAACGACCGGCAGAACCTCGAGAGGCACCTTCGCACGTGCTCCGTCTGTACGACGATTCGCGATGACCTCGCGCGATTGATCGCGGCAAGTGCGAATCTTCCGCTCCATACCCCATCGCCAGCATTGTGGGCCAACATCGAACGCGAGATCGGGGCCGGCAGAGTGGCCGCGGGTCCGGCGGCCTGGTGGAACCGGTTGAGCGCTCGCCATTACGACTTCAGTATTTCGGCCCGCCAGCTCGTAGCGGCTGCTGCTACGGTCACCGTGGCCGTCGGCGCGTTCTGGGCAATTCAGATAGCTTCGCCGAATGCCCTGCCCACGCTGGACGTGAACTGGAACTCGATGGGTGGAACCTCCTCGCAGGGCGTACAGGCCGTTCCGCTCGCGCACGTGGCATCGAATGACGAGATTGCGCGGCTGCGTGGACTCGTCGACGAGATGACCGCGACTATTGCGTCGTCTCAGTCGAACTGGTCGTCCGAATTGAAGTCCACCTACCTGAAATCGGTAGCGGCGGCGGACGCTCGCATCGCCGAGGTGGAGCGTGCACACGCGGTGGCGCCTTCGGACGCGTCTCGTGAAGTAGTCCTGGCGGCATATCGCGAGAAGCTGAGACTGCTGGACGAGTTCGCGCGTCTCGCATCGGAAGCAAGGCCCCCTGCCGCAAAGTAGCCTGCGCCAAGCGCCTTCGAGTTGAGCTAGAATCGCGGGCGTGAAGCTCGCTACCGTCGACATCGGCTCGAATTCGTTCCATCTGCTGGTCGTTGACGTGGACGAGGAAGGCTACTTCCGGGTCATCGACCGGGAGCGCGAGATGGCGCGCCTTGGTTCTGGCGGCCTCACCGTCGGCCAGATGACGATCGAGGCGATGGATCGCGCAATAGTCGCTCTTGGCCGCTTCGCGGAACTTGCACGCTCCCACGGTTGCGAGCGCATCATCGCAACGGCCACCAGTGCGGTGCGAGAGGCGAGCAACGGCGACAAGTTCCTCAAACGCGTGCGCCGGAAAACCGGTATCGAAGTCGATATGCTCTCCGGAGTTGAAGAGGCCCGGCTCATCGCCCGATCCGTCAGTTACGTCCGGAACCTCGGGACGTCAGCAACGCTCGGCATCGACATAGGGGGAGGCTCGACCGAGTTCTGGATCCTGGCCGGCGGCGAGCACCGGGTACTCATTTCGAACCGCCTGGGTGCCGTGCGGTTGTCGGACGGCTTCATCCACGGCGATCCCGTTTCCAAGCGCGAACTCGAGTTGCTTCGTGGTTACATCGTTGCCGCACTCGCGCGCACGAAACGTGAGGTTGCCGAGGCCGGTTTCGAAAACGTGATCGTTACTTCCGGAACGGCGCTTACGCTCGCGGAAATGGCCTACGCCCTCGAGAACGGCGATGCACGGTTGGACTCCCTTCCACCGCAGGACACCGAAGGCCTCGAACTGACGTCCGATGCGCTGCGGCGGCTGACGAGAACCATCACCAAGTCCCCTCTCCGTGAGCGAAAAAAGATCCCTGGCTTGCCGGAGGAACGCGCGGACATCATCGTCGCCGGGGCCGTACTTCTCGACACGATCTTTTCGGAGCTCCAGATAAGGAGCGCGATGAGTTGCGATTGGGCGCTCCGCGAAGGTGTGCTGATCGACTACCTCGACCGGCACGCCGCCATAGCGCCGAATGCCGGCGCCAGCGACGACAGCGGCCTCGAACTCGGCGAAATCCGGCGGCGCTCCATCCTTGCCCTTGCGCGCCGGTGCGAGTACGACGCCGGTCACGCGCGGCAGACCTCTCGACTCGCAAAGTCAATCTTCGACCAGACATCCGGCCTGCATGGACTCGGTGAAGACGCCCGCGGTCTGCTGGAAGCAAGCTCCGTCCTCCACGACATCGGCTACACGATCGCACACGCCGGCCACAATCGGCACGGACAGTATCTGATCATGAACAGCGAGCTTGTCGGGTTCTCTTCGCGCGAGCAGTCGATCCTGGGCAACATCGTGCGCTATCACGGTGGCAGGCTACCGAAGAAGAAGCACCAGGAGTTCGCGAGGCTCCGTTCCGGAGATCGCCGGCTCGTCGAGAAACTTACAGCCATCCTCACCGTTGCCGACGCTCTCGACCGCACGAATCGCAGCGCGGTCCAGGACGTTCAGGTCACACTTGGCAGGAAGAACGCGCGCTTCACCGTCGTTCCAGCGAGCGAATGCACGCTCGAGGTCTGGGACGCTTCGCGCAAGGCCAGCGTTTTCGAGCGCGTCTTCGGCGTTCGTACCGAAGTCGAGCTCTCGACGACACCGGTTCGAAACGCATAGAACACACGGAGTCCGGCGTTCGGGCCGGTCCTGATCCTCCAGGGCAATCTGCCGGCGTCAGGACTCTTCGCGCGGAGCTTCCACCGGTTCGAGGATGTGGCGTTTCAGGAAAACCTCGAGTTCCGCCGTGACGCGCGAGCTTCTTTCTGCGATGTCGCGGTCGAACTCTTCCAGTCGCTGCTGCGTGTTGTGCAACTCCTCGGCAATGTGAAGAGCGGCGAGTATGGCCACCTTGAGCGAGTCGACCGTGAGAGTCTGACGAGCGATCTCGGCCATGCGGCGGTCCACCATCTCGGCAAGCGCGAGGATGTGCTCGCTCTGCCCTTCCGTCCGGATGCTGTACGGCTGTCCGTAGATCTCGACCCGCACGCTCCGATTTCCGCCTTCCCCTTCGACCATCGGTGCCAGCCTCCGTCGCGGACTTTCGATCACTTCCGCGCCGCTTCGACCTCGGTTTCGAGCACGGCGATCGCGTCAAGCATCGCCTCGACCTTCAACTTGATCGTATCGCGTTCCGAATAAAGGCGCTCGAGTTGCGACTCCAGCCGTTCCTTCTCTTCGTTCATGCCGACAATCTCTCGACGCAGGTGAACGACATCAACCTCGAGCCGCTCCTTCTCGACCTTGAGCATCTTGCAGTGCTCTATCGTGCGATAGATCTTGTCTTCCAGGTGCGAAAACTTCTCGAGACTAGACAATGCGCTCACGTCGCCGCCCCCCGCTGCCTTTGGTCTTACAACCGTCCCGACGCCTGGCCACGCGTCGTCCCCCCCTACCGCAAATCCGCACCAAACCTTGTCGCAAGCTCGTCGACGATCCTGCCGTGCGAGACCGAAACCTCGTCGTCCGTCAGAGTGCGTTCGTCGCTTCGAAATGTTGCCCGGAGCGTCATCGAATGGTGATCCTCCGGCAGATTCCCGCCAGTGAAAATGTCGTAAAGCACGAACCCACGGAGATCGGCAATCCCAAGCTGGTTGACGGCCGTGACCACGGCCTGAAAGTTGATCGACTTCGGAACCACGATTGAAACATCGCGACCCACGGCCGGGAATCGCGGAAGGCGCCTGTACGCCACCGGCGCCGCTTCGACCTCGAGCATTCGATCGAGAGCCAACTCCGCAAGGAATAGAGGAGATCTGAACTTGCGTTTCGCTGCGAGGCTCGGGCTCACCCGCCCGAAAACACCGAGGACCTGACCGTCCAACACTACGCGCGCCGACTGGCCAGGGTGAAGGCATTCTACGCTGGCTCGATCGAATGTAAAGCTCGCGATTCGAAGGGCGCGAAGCACCGCCTCGATCGCGCCCTTCATGTCATAGAAATCCGACTCACGACGGCCGCGATAATCGCCGTCCTCGATCGTGCCGGCAAGAAGAATTCCGAGCGTCTCGCGCTCGACCGGACGCAGGCCATCCAATGGCCGAAGGAATCGCTTGCCGATTTCGAACAGTTGCACGTTCCGGGTGCCGTGCTTGGAGTTGGTCTCGTAGGCTTCGATCAGTCCGGTGACGAGCGATGAGCGCATTCGCGGCTTGTTGTCGAGGACCGGATTGACGAGGTCGACACCCGACGACGAGTCACGCTCGAGGTCCACGCACACGAATTCGTCGTCGAGATTGCGGTCGACGAAACTCAACGAAATCGCTTCGCTGTAGCCGCGCGATCGCAGTGCGTCGCTCACCGACTGCCTGGCCCGTTCTCCCGGAAGGTACTCGCCAGCGCCGCCCCAGGGCGGAAGAGTCGGCGGCACGAGTCCGTATCCGAGCGAGCGGGCAACCTCCTCGACAAGGTCTTCCTCGATCGCGATATCGACGCGATAACTCGGTCCGACGGCAAGCAGTTCCTCGGTATCCCGAAGCGGTTCGACGGCGAACCCGAGTCCGCGCAATGCGTCGACCATTCGGTCGAACGGAACCTCGTAACCGAGGAGCGCCTCGACACGCGCACGGCGCAATGGAATCGGCGTGCGGACGACGGGAGCCGGATAAGTGTCGACGGCACCGCGGCACACCGTGCCGCCGGCAACCTCGACGATGAGCGAAGCGGCGCGGTCTATCGCGCGAACGGTCGCGTCGATGTCGGCGCCGCGCTCGAACCGGTGCGAGGCATCGGTATCCAGCTTCAGCGCACGCGCCGTCCTCCGAACGCTCGCTGGCTGGAAGTACGCGGCCTCGAGGAGCACATCCACCGTCTCGTCCGATATACCGGTCCCCTTCCCACCCTTGATGCCCGCGATGGCGACCGGTGCGTTTGCGTCGGCGATGACGAGCATGTCGTCGCGAAGTTCAATCTCACGAAACTCGTCACCCGTCGCCAACTTCTCGAGCGTCACGATGCGTTCGCCGGGTGCGGCGCGCCGCACGACGATCCTGTTCCCGCCAAGCCGATTGAAATCGAACGCGTGAAGCGGGTGTCCCTGCTCGAGAAGCACGTAGTTCGTCACGTCCGCCACATTGTTGATCGATCGCTGGCCCAGGGTTTCGAGCCGCCGGACCATCCAATCGGGTGACGGACCGATCTTCACGCCCCGGACGAGCCGGGCGACATAACGCGGGCACAGCTCCGGCGCCTCGATCGTGACCGAAGTAAGCGAGCTCGACGATGGATCGACCTCGTCGAACCGGGAGGCCGGCGCTGAAAGGGGTACGTCGAAGAGTGCGGCTACCTCACGGGCAATTCCAAAATGCGAAAGGGCATCCGGCCGATTCGACGTGATGTCGAACTCGAACACGGTGTCCGTTCCCACTTCTTCGATCGTATCGACCGCCAGACCCGCAAGCGTCAGACGCTCCGCAACGGTCCGCGCGTCGAGGTCGGCGACGACCATTTCCTTGAGCCAGTTGAAACTGATTCGCATTGAAGCCGATCGATCCAGGTACTCGGCCGGCGATTCGCCGGCGAATTGTCAGAACTGCTCGAGGAAACGCAGGTCGTTCGAGTAGAGCAGCCGTATGTCGTCGAGGTCGAACTGACGCGCCGCCAGCCGATCGATTCCGAAGCCAAAGGCAAAGCCCGAAAAAAGTTCAGGATCTATGCCGGCCGTGCGCAGGACCTGTGGATGCACCATTCCGGCGCCGCCCATCTCGATCCAGCCTGAGCCCTTGCATACGCGGCAGCCGTCGCCCTTGCAGACGAAGCATTGATAATCGAACTCGCAACCAGGCTCGACGAATGGAAAATAACTCGCACGGAACCGGACCGGAGCCTCGGCGCCGAAGAGCTGGCGAACGAACTCTTCGCATGTGCCGCGAAGATCTGCGAGCGTTATGCCCTCGCCCACGTTGAGCCCCTCTACCTGAAAGAACATCGGATTGTGCGTCGCGTCCGGCGTGTCGCGCCGAAACACACGGCCGGGGGCAATAACCCGAAGCGGCGGCGTCCGTCGCTGCATCGCGTGGATCTGCACGGTGGACGTCTGCGATCTAAGGGCGAGGTCTTCAGACACGTACATCGTGTCCTGCGACTCGCGCGCGGGGTGCCCTTCGGGAATGTTCAGGGCGTCGAAGTTGAAGAACGTCGTTTCGATCTCGGGCCCGTCTTCCACCGAGTAGCCCATGCGCACGAAGATGTCTTCGATCTTGCGGCGGAGAATCGTAACGGGATGCTCGTGTCCCATCGTCACGTCACGTCCAGGAAGGGTGACGTCCAACGTCTCGCGTTCGATCAGCGCCGAATTCTCGCGTTGCGACAATTCCTGGCCGACTCGCTCGAGGCCGGTCTCGACGACCTGTTGAAGCGCATTGAAGGCCTTGCCGAATGCGGCTCGATCCCCGGCGGGGATCGAGCCCATCTGCTTGCGAACGTCCGTGACCAGGCCGGCCTTGCGGCCGAGCCAGCGGTCTCTCAGAGCGCGAAGGGACTCCGCGTCGGCAACCGAGGCTACCTCGTTCTCGAATTGTGCTTGAAGCCCGTCGAAGTTGGTGCTCATCGGGTCGAAGGCCCTGACGACGCCGGGTCAGCGCGCTTCAAAAGCACGCTGACCCGGGCGAGTCCTGCAATGGACGTTCAGGCCGCCGGAACGGCGTCAATCGCCTGCTTCGCGGAACCGACGAGCGCAGCGAATGCCGCAGGTTCGTGCACGGCAAGGTCGGCGAGCGCTTTCCGGTCGAGTTCGACGCCCGCAAGCTTCAGTCCGTGCATGAACTGGCTGTAGCTGAGTCCGTTCAGGCGGGCCGCGGCGCTGATGCGAACGATCCAGAGTGAACGAAAATCGCGCTTCTTCAGTTTGCGGCCGGTGTACGCGAAATTCAGTGCTCTCTCTACCGACTCTTTGGCGTGTCGATAGAGCTTCGACTTGTTGGCACGATAGCCTTTGGCAAGCTCGAGAATTTTCTTGCGCTTCTGAAGCCGGCTGCTTCCTCGTTTGACTCTTGGCATTCCAAATACTCCTTCTGAACTGGCCCTCGTCGGGGCGTGTCCTCAATCGATCGGCTGCGCCCGCAGCTCAGGGCCGTCCGTATGGAAGCATGCGCTTCACGAGACCTTCGTCGTTCGGCGAAAGGATCACGTCGTGGTCGAGATTGCGCTTCCGCTTCGAATCCTTCTTGGTGAGGATGTGGCGCGCGTGCGAATGTCCACGCTTCACCTTGCCGGTCGCCGTCGTGCGAAACCGCTTCGCGGCGCCTTTGTGTGTCTTGAGCTTCGGCATCGTCCTACTCCTGAAACGAATGAAATAAAGTTGTTGGCAAGCGCCGCGACCGATGCGCGGCGCGAAATTCAAGTCTCGCCTAGTCAGGCTTCCGGTTCCGCGGCCGGCGGTTCGGGCGCGGCAGCGCCGTCGGACGGCTTGGCGACCGGAGCGGGCTTGGGTTTCGGCTTCGGCGCCCGGCCCTTCTTCGGTCCGATGATAGTGAACATGTTCATGCCTTCCATCTTCGGCTCGACTTCCATCGATCCCTCCTCCGAGAGCTCGTCGACGAGCCGCATCAGGAGCGCGAGTCCAAGCTCCTTGTGCGTTACCTCCCTGCCTCTGAAGTGGACCGTGGCCTTCACCTTGTCGCCGTCGACGAGGATTCGGGCGGCGTGGTTCTTCTTGAAGTCGTAGTCGTGATCGTCGGTGCCGGGCCGGAACTTGATCTCCTTGACCTGGATCATCGTCTGCTTCTTCTTGGCCTCGTTCGCCTTCTTTTTCTGCTCGTACTGCCAGCGGCCGAAATCGATGATGCGACAGACCGGAGGATCTACGCCCGGAGCCACTTCGACGAGGTCTAGCCCCTTCTCCTGAGCAAGGCGCATGCCTTCCGCCGGCGACATGACGCCGAGCTGTCCGCCATCCTCGTCGATGACGCGAATACGCGGCGCACGAATGCGCTGGTTGATGTTGACCCGCGGCGCCCTCTCGGGGCGCATTGGCCTACGACCTCGACGTCCGAATCCGCTGATAGCCTCACCTCCTCGGAAATACGACAGGCGCCCCGCAGCGCCGGCACGCACCGCTCACGCGGGCGCAGGTACCTCGGCCGAATGTGCCTCAGAAGGCTCGGCCTCGCGCGAAAGTCCATCCCGCGAACGCGTGCGCGCAAGATCGAGCGCACGCTCCGCAAACACGCTCACCGGCATCGAACCGATGTCTCCGTTCTTGCGATCGCGAACCGCAACGAGCCGTTCGTCGACCTCGCGGTCGCCGACGACCAGCATGAACGGAATCTTCTTGAGCTGAGCGTCGCGAATCTTCGACTTCATCGTCTCGCTGCGCAGGTCCGACTCGACTCGGAGCCCCGCGGCGCGCAATTCCTCGGCCACGCCGTTCGCATACTCGTTGTGCCGGTCCGAGATTGGAAGCACCTTTGCCTGCACGGGCGACATCCACACCGGGAAGTGCCCGGCGAAGTGCTCGATCAACACGCCCATGAACCGCTCGAATGAGCCGTAAAGCGCGCGGTGGATCATGATCGGCCGGTGCGGACGGTTGTCCTCGCCGATGTACTCCAGCTCGAAGCGTTCCGGAAGATTCCAGTCGAGCTGAATCGTTCCGAGCTGCCATAGCCGTCCGATCGCATCGACGACCTTGAGGTCGATCTTGGGTCCGTAGAACGCCGCTTCCCCTTCGACCCGCTTATAGGCCACACCGTAGGCGTCGAGCGCCGAGGCGAGCGCAGCTTCGGAGTCGTCCCAGACGGCCGGGTCGCCAATGTACTTGTCGAGGTTCTGAGAGTCGCGAACGGACAGCTCGACACGAACGTCCTCGAACCCGAAAGTCGACAGCAACGTGCTCGCGAGGTGCCACACCCGCTCGATCTCGTCCTGGATCTGGTCGGGACGGATGAACAGGTGCGCGTCGTCCTGCGTGAACCCTCGCACGCGCAACAGTCCGTGCTGAACGCCGGACCGCTCGTAACGGTACACCGTTGCCATTTCCGAAATCCGAAGCGGCAGATCCCGATAGGAACGCTGCGACGTGCGATAGACCTCGATGTGGAACGGGCAGTTCATCGGACGGAGTTGGTAGACGGCGCCGTCTTCGCAGTCCATCTCGGGGAACATGTCCGAGCGGTAGTGCTTCGTGTGGCCTGACGTTTCCCAGAGCGCATTCGACCCGATCTGGGGCGTGTAGACGAGGTCGTACCCCGCCGCTACCTGCAACTCGTAGAGGAACGACTCCATCTGCCGGCGAATGAATGCGCCGTTCGGGAGCCAGAGCACGAGGTTCGGTCCTACCTTGTCGGAAAAGGCAAAAATACCGAGTTCGGGCCCGAGGCGCCTATGATCCCGCTTCTTAGCTTCCTCACGCTGCCTGACGAATGCGTCGAGTTCGCCCTGCTCGAAGAATGCGGTGCCGTAAATGCGCTGCATCTGTTCGCGGTGCTCGTCACCGCGCCAGTAGGCGCCGGCAAGCGAGAGGAGCTTGAACGCCTTTATCTTCGACGTGAGCGGCAAATGTGGTCCGAGACAGAAGTCGATGAACTGGTCGCCCAGCCTGTAGGCCGAAACGACGTCACCGCCCTTCTCCTCGATAAGTTCGCACTTCAGTTTGTCGTCGACCACTTCGTCGAAAAGCCGCAACATCTCGGCCTTCGGCATCTCGACCCGCTCGAACGGAAGATTGCGCTTCACGAGCTCACGCATCTTCTTCTCGATGTGATCGAGGTCGTCGGGCGTAAACGGCTTCTCCGGCAGAAAGTCGTAGTAGAAGCCGTAGTTCGGATCCTCGACGAGCGCCGGCCCGACGCCAAGCTTCGTGCCCGGGAATAGCTCGAGAACCGCCGCAGCCAGAAGATGCGCCGTGGAATGCCGATAGATTTCGAGCGCCTCGGGCGACTCGACCGTGATCGCCTCGACCGCCGCGCCTTCAGGCGCGGGGGACGAAAGATCGACAAGCCGTCCGTCGACTCGCGCAGCAAACGCGCGTTTGGCGACCTTCGGGTCGACCGACTTAAGACGGTCTGCCGCTGTCGACACTCGATTCTGCTCTGCTTCCATAACGAATCTCGCGAACGCACATCAGAGCCGCCAGTACCGGTCGCTCGGACCGGACCCGGCAGTTGTACCAAATGGATCTGACGTGACGTTCGTGCGGAACGAGGAATTCCGCGAAAACTGCAACGATCGGATCTCACACCAGCGCCCCCGCGTCATCCGCCGCCCGCGCGCCCGTGAGAGGGCAAAGACCGCGTGCTGGCGTCAGCAGGGAACTTCGGGAGCTGGCGCAAAATAGAGAAATGGTAGGCGCGTGCGGATTTGAACCGCAGACCCCTACCGTGTCAAGGTAGTGCTCTACCCCTGAGCTACGCGCCTATACCAGGAATCACTGACAAAGAGCGAACCGGCAGAGTAGCAGCCGTGCGTTTGGACTGTCAACAGGGTCATCGGGCCGGCGAAAATCTGCAAGTCCAGCCGTTTCCATGTTTACTTCCCCGACGGTGCGGGTGTACCATCGCCACGTATCTGGTTCGATACGCCCATTGCCCCCCAATTGGCGTGAAATCCTCATTCACGACCACCATTGGGAAGCTACTTTTCAAGGAGCTGGGATATGAAGTCGCGATACTCTGCACTGACGATTCTTGCGGTCTGCCTGTTTGCTGCTCCGACTGCGCTTGCTCAGCGTGGCGTCGGGGACGCCGACTCTGGCACGATCGGTTACATTCCGGGCGGTCCGCCGTCGAATGTCATCTCGCGGGTCTTTACCCACGCGGCGTTGAAAGACAGCGCTGGCGAAGTCATTGGCAAGGTAAAGACTGCCACTATCGAAACCACTGCGAAGATCCAGATGGCTCTTCGACTCCAGGTCACGGGCCTGACACCCAACACGGAGTACGCGCTTGTCATCGACAGCACGCTCGTCGGCACCGATACGGCCGATGTCAATGGCGTTCTCAAGATGAAGTTTGCTTCTCCGACAGCCGGTCGCGTACCGGCCCTGCCAGACGTGTTGAAGCCCATCGCGGCAGCTCGGCAGGTGCAACTCTACCAGGTTGCTTCCCAGCGACTGGTGGCATCGGGACAGTTCGGATCCTACGGCGCCGGCGCCGGCAACAGGTAACCGCGCCGCTCCGCGGTTCTGACAGGACAGGGCGCGCTGTGTTCGTCACGGCGCGCCCTGTTCATTTCCCCCACACCCGGCCTTTCGTCACGACCCCATCTCGCCGCGCAATCTTGCGATCTCCTGTCTCAGAACCGGAACCTCTCCCAGGCTTCGGGTCTGCGTATTGGCTTCGCTGGCCTTCAGTGTGTGGTACTTCGACAAGGCCAGCTTTACCACGGTCTGCGAGAGTCCCTTCGAAGCGCGATATCCACTGTAGCCGCCCTTCTTGAATCCCCGCATGTGGAATCCGCTCCGGCGGAAAAGCGACGTGATCGCGTTGAACTCGTCCTGGCTGATCACCCCAAGGGCGACTTCATCGGCGAGGTGCGTCCGGATGATGCGGCGCTCTCGATACAGACAGTAGCCAACCGCCACCATGAAGATGAGGAACGACGGAATCCAAACGATGGCGTATGCGCCGAAAAAGAGTTCGCCGCCGCCGCCGGCACCGGCGAGCACCGCGATGAGATTCCACATGGCGTGCAGGAACACCGCGAGGCAGTAGCCGATCACAGGAGCCGTCCACGCGACAATTCCCCGCTTCCGCTCGCGCGCCAGGCCTACCCCGATGCCTGTCATCGACGTGAAGAGCGGGTGAGAGAATGGCGCGAGCATCCCCCGCAACACGAAAAGCACGACGCCTCCGCCGATGCCCGCTTCGCCGACCGCGCGGCCGTAGTAAAGGATGTTCTCGACCGTCGCGAACCCGAGTGCGATGACGCACCCGTAGACGATCCCATCCACGACGCCGTCGAAGTGTTTCCGCAGGAGGAAGAGAATTACCAGCAGGCCGATTCCCTTCATGGCCTCCTCCGCAATTGGCGCCGAAATGACAGCGCCGACAAAGCCGGCAACCTCCTCAGATCCTCCCGAAGCAGCCGCTGCGACCGCGGACGCGGTGTCGTTGACGAGCAACGAACCGAAGATCGCTATGACGCCACCCCACACGAACGCGCCGGCCAGCGCCCACAGGGGCTCGGGATCGTAGCGATCGACCAGGCGAACGATCGATAGGTAGAAGACCGCCGGAACGAAGGCCATGAAACTCGCGACGATGAGGATCGGCAGGCCGAGCTCGGCGATGAAGATCAGAAGGAGCAGCCCGAAAACGCCTATGAAGATGAGGCCCGCGCAGCCCAGACCGATCACCTGCAAGACGAATCCAGCTCCCTGCTTCGCCTGCTGGGGCGGCGGGATGAAGGGCGGCGGAGTTCCCATCACGTCCGGAGCGGGATACCGCGGCGCCTGCGGCGGCGGTTGAGGCGGTCCCTGCCCCCAACCCGGCGGAGGAGTCCAATTGTTCGACATGATGATCCTCGTGCGGTCGCGGCGAGCTTCCATGTGCCGCTAAGATTTTCCGGCTGGCAACGCAGAGCCGGTTCTCAGGCTCGAAGCGTCAGCCGTTACGTATCAGAACCACGCTCATTCGGGAAGGAGAAGTACCGTGCGACTCTTCGTTCGTATGTTTGGCGTCAACGCCCTGGCCGCTGTTCTATTGCTCGGCTGCGCACTTCCTGCAACGGCTGGTGCTCCGAAGAACCCCTACGACAAGTATCGCAACGCCACCTACTCGAACGATGGGCTGATGACCGAGCAAGAGGAGATGCAGCTTGGAGCGCAGGTGCACCAGCAGGTTCTTCAGAAATACCGGATCGTGCAGGATCCCGACATCGCGAACTACATACAGGACCTGGGAGAGCGGATAGCACAGTCGTCCAGGCGCCCGGACATCCCTTACCAGTTCTTTGTGCTCGACGATTCCACAGTGAATGCATTCGCGCTGCCGGGGGGCTACATCTACGTCCACACCGGACTGCTGAATATCGCACGCTCGGAATCGGAACTCACCGCGGCGATAGCTCACGAAATCGGACACGTAGTCGCGCGCCACGGACTTCGAAACGTAAAGAAGGCGCAGCGCACGGCGCTGATATTCGGGATCCTGGGAGCTGGCGCATCCGTCGCGACCGGCGGAGGCGCCGTCGGCGACGCTGCGGAGATCGCCTCGCAGGTGCTCGCGAACGGAATCATCACTAAGAACAGCCGCGACTTCGAGCGCGAAGCCGATTACCTTGGGCTCTACACGATGCGTGACGCTGGATACGATCCGCTAGGGATGGCGCTCATGTTCCAGCGTCTCAACGAGTCCGGATCGGGTGCGAAGTCGAGCGCGGGTGGCGGGATCTTCGCGAGCCATCCGAACGCAAACGAACGGATCAAGAACACGCTCGGCGAGATCGACGGACATCTTGGGGGCACGCCAGCAGTCGCCGCAAAGGGATCGCGTCCACGCCGGGCTTCCGGCGCTCCGAAGTCTGCCCAACCCGCGCAGACCGTTGCGGCGAACTCGGCCGGATTCGACCAGATGAAGGCCGCCCTTGGAGGGCTTGCGAATCGCCCGGTTCGAAACCCGAACCGTCAGAACCGTCGGAACAATCCCGGACAGAACGATCCCTACTCGCAACCAGCTCCGAACGATCGGCCGGTCCTCACCAGAAAACCCTGAGGCTCCGACTCTGCGCCGCCGATCAGTACTCGAGCCTCCGCAGCGACCCGGCAGGTTGCCGGGTAGCTGCGGTGGCTCGAGCGATTCGCTGCAGAGTGAAGATCGAGCGACGAAGGGCTATTTGAAATTGCCCACGAGCGTGAACGGCGCCCAGTAGTACGGATGCGCGAACGGCGCCCGTGGATCCGGCGTGAACTTGCCGTGGATACTGGTGGGCTTCGGATCCTCGTGGACGAGCATCCGATCCGGATCCGGTCCAGACGGCATGACGAGCGAGCCGCGGAGCAACATTTCCTGCGCTTTGCGTAGCGCCTCGGCCTTGTCGAGACTGCGGCCCGCGCGCAGCTTGTAGAACGTCTGCATGAGCGCGCTCGTCGATCGGTCGTTCACGGCCCAGAGGCTCGCGATAACGGCGCGTGCGCCGCGATCCTGCGCGATCGTCGCAAAGCTCTCCACCTCCTTGCCGTCGCCCCGAACCGACGACGACGCGGTGTTGCAGGCCGATAACGTCAGTAAGTCCGTGCCCTTGAATGCCCGCTTGATGTCCCGGATATCGCCAACGTTCATCAGCGTTCCGTCGCCGAGCAGCAGGATCGAGTCTTCGGCCTTCGTCGGCTCGAGCTGGAAGTGCGTTGCCACGTGCATGACGCTGTAACCGTCCTGCAGCGCCGTCTCGAAAGCGGCTTCCGTAAAGTTTGCATCGATCGACACGCGTCCCGGAACCACTCCTCCTTCCGCCGCGGCCCGGTCGTCCGAGAAGATCCCACGCAACTCGTCGGCGACTGCCGGCAGAGGAGCGAAATTGCCAACCTTGCTCGCAACGCCAAATCCAACGCCCGTGACGCTCGAAGCCGGTTCATCGAGCAGATGCTCGAGGCTCTCTCGAGTGAAGAGGACATTCCGGTATTTCTCGACGAGGTAATTCTGGCCGTCGTACAGCGCCGCAACCGGGACGTAACGCATCACGCCGTCGAAAGACCATAGCAAGGTCGTCGTCCGGGTCGCCGTAAGCTCTGCCGCAACCGGCTTCACGAGGACGTCATAGAGCTGGCTGGCGAGCGGCAGAGGGTCGAGCTTCGGATTCGTGAGCGTTTCGCGGAAGGACATCGCAAGAGCGTTGAGCTTCGCCGCCTGGATGGGCGTCGAGTAGGCGGTCTTTCCGTTCGGAGTTACCAGCACGATCCAGCAGCGTTCGTCGGCGACCAGCGTATAGAGCGCCACGACACCCGGCCCAAGCTTGGAGAGCGTGAGCGGCAATTCACTACTCACGCGGATTCGTTTGACGCGGGGGTCCTTGCTTCCGGAATTCGTCGCTACACGGGCCATTAGTGCGTCGACGTCGGCAGCGAGGCGGTCCAACTCGGCCTCGAGCGTCGCGAGCCGTTCGCTCTGCAGCGTTGACCGGCTCGACGCCGGCATCGCGCGAAGCACCGAGGCTTCCTGCTCGAATGCAAGGATCTTGTCGCCTAGCGATTCGAGCTCGGATACCCAGGTCGGACCGCCAATCGAATCCTTGTCCTTCTTCTTCTTGTCCTTGGACTTCTCGCCGTCCTTCGCCTTTTCTTCGTCGTCTGCGGAGATCTCGTCGTCCGCGACGGCGCGGTCATCCTCGGTCTTTGGTTTCTTCGCCTTCTTGGACTTCTTCTGCCCGGAATCGCCGGAGTCCACGGCCGAAGCCCGCCGAACATCCGAAAGCTGCCAGAACGCCAGCTCACGTTGGAGCCCGCCAAGCAGAACGAGGCCGTCGTTTTCCGGTGTCACGCCGGCGAGAGTACCGTCGGAGTACCGGCCGGCCCATTCGAGCATTTCCTGCTCCTTGAGGAGATCGATGAGCCGGAGGGCGGCATCGATGCGACCGGCGCGAAGCATTGCAGAGGCCAACGCACGGCATCGCGTCGTGCTGTAAGCAAAGCGCTGCATCGAGGGAGCCGCCGGTTCTGCCGTTTCCGGCTCGTCCTTCGGCTGCTTGTCCTTCTTCGGCTTCTTTTCCTTCTTCTCGTCCCTGGCCTCTTCGTCGTTGTCCTGCGACGGATTGAAAGGATCTACCGTCACGACGATCGGCGGACGATTGGGATGCATCGGATCGCGCTGCGGACGTCCGTCGCCGTGATCGTGGTCTTCGCCGTTTCCACCAGGATCCCTGGTCGGCGGGTTTTTCGGAGGCTTCGGGTTTCGAGGAGGCTTCGGGTTTTTCGGAGGCTTCGGATCTCGCGGCGGCTGCTGAGTGCCGACGTCGTCGCCCTTGTCGCCGGACGGCGGCTCGTTGCCCACGTCGTCGCCATCAGAAGATGGAACGTCGTCACCCTTTGGCGGCTTGTCACCCTTCGGAGGCCTGTGCCCCTTGGGTGGCTTGCCGCTGTCCGACGAAACATCGTCGCCCGCACTGGGGGGATCGTACTTCGGCGGCTTCCTGGTCTTCGGAGGCTTCGCGCTGCCGGACGAGTCGTCCCCTCCCCCCGCAGTTGGGGGATCGTACTTGGGCGGTTTGTTCGTCTTGGGCGGCTTCCTGGTCTTCGGAGGCTTCGCACTACCCCCCGCGTCGTCCCCGCCACCCGCTGTCGGGGGATCGTATTTCGGCGGCTTCTTCGTCTTCGGCGGCTTGGCCGAATCCGGCGACCCTCCTCCCGATTGCCACCCACCCTTTGGCGCCCTCGTTGCACGGCGAGTGCCCGTCGAGTCCGACTGCCCTTCGGCCGGTGCGGTCTTGACTACCTTGGGCGCCACTCTTACCGGCTTCACCGTAGAGCGGTGCCGTGGCGCGACTCGCACGCGCGGAGCCGTATTCGAGTTTTCCTGGAACGCGCCGGCTGGTACGGAAACACCGACGAGCAGCGACAAGGCAAGACCAAGTGAAGTGCGAAGAAGTGGCGTCATCGTGTGCGCTCCTTTTGAGCGGTGTGGCCCGGAACAGGTGGTGCGTGCCGGGGCGCGGGATTCTCGCCTTCAAACCAGGCGAAAGACGATCCTCTGACGTCGAGTCTGTGGGGCGGGTTGCCGCACCCCCCGAAAGCCACTGCATCAATTTTCCGACAATATCCCATCACGGGTCCGATGTAACTTGAACCTCGCGCTTGGTTCCCCGGCCGGCGTGATGCTAGGTTGCCAGCATGAACGAGGGACCCCGCAAGGATACATCACCCTTCGGTTCGACGGGCGCCAGGGAATCGGCTGGCGGTCACGACAGCGATGATCCGTATGTTGGAGCGACACTGAAGGGCCGGTATCTCGTCGAGCGCATGCTCGGTCGCGGCGGACTTGGAGCGGTTTACCTTGCACGCGACCTTCAGCTTCACGACAAGGCCGTAGTCGTGAAAGTCATGCGCGACAACCCGTCGGTGGGCCCGGATTGGGTGATCAAGAAGTTTCGTGAGGAGATCAAGGCGCTCGCGCGAATCGATCATCCCGGAGTCGTCGGCTCACTCGACGCAGGCGAGATGCCCGACGGCAAGCCTTACATCGTCATGCAGTACGTCGAAGGTGACTCGCTGCGGACGGTGATGCGCGCAGGTGGCCTGACTCACGAGCGCATTGCGCGGCTCGTTCGTCAGATCTGCCAGGCGCTCCAGGCCGCACACGAAAAGGGAGTCATCCATCGCGACCTCAAGCCCGAGAACGTCATGGTCCAGACGGTCGGTCCGGACGAGGAGTACGCAAGGCTGATCGATTTCGGTATCGCCACGGTTCGAGATGCAGACACGGGCGAACTGCCGGGAGCGATCACCACCGTGGCCGGGACCGTTCTCTACATGGCGCCCGAGCAATTGCAGGGCAAGCCGAAGCCCGCCAGCGACATTTATGCGATGGGCATCGTCGCGTACGAACTGCTCACAGGCACGGTGCCGTTCAACCCCGCGTCGCCATACCAACTGCTCGACCTGCAGCGCAATCACACGTTTCGCCTGCCATCCGAAGTCTCGCCCTACCTTCCCCCGGCGGCCGAGTTGGCGATCCTGAAGGCATTGGCGTTCTCCCCTGAAGATCGATACCAGAGCGCCAGAGCATTCGGCGACGACCTGGCCCGCGCGCTGACGGCCGATCCGGCGATTACCTCCCAGGCGGTCGGGCTTTCGGCATCCACGTCAGGCGCCGGCAATCAGTCGACTGCAAACGAATTCGAGTCCGGCATGACGCGGCGCGCCGGATCGAATCCCACGAATCCAGTCACGGCCTTCGCGGGCGACTCGAGCGCGACGGTGGGTGGCGTCACGAACCAGACCGATATCGTTGGCACGCCCACACGCGACACGGGAACCGCGGATCCGCCCACCCGCTACGGTCCCCGGATCGTCGGCGGTCTGTTCGTGCTCGCAATTGCCGTCGGACTCTTCTGGTATATCTCGGCAAATTCGGTACCGGTGCCGAGGCCAGGTCCTGCGAACACACCGGCGGCCAACAATGCCGCGCCTGCGCAGGCGTCGGCGCACGAGCTCGCCTACGCCATCCAGGTGCAGAAAGTCCGGGATGGCCGCGACTACGAAGCTCCGTTCCTGCTTTCGGGCGAGATTCTCTTCGAGCGCGACTACAAGATCAGGATAGAAGTTACCGGCCGCGAGGAAGGCTATCTATACGTACTGAACGAGGGCCCTTCCGGCGCGGACGGCCTTCCGAGCTTCAATCTTCTCTTCCCGTCGCCAACCTCGAACGGCGGCTTGTCCTCTCTCGCCGCGAACTCGACTATTCAGATCCCGTCGGCAACCTGGTTCGTGTTCGACAACGCGGTCGGAACGGAGAAAGTGTGGCTCATCTGGTCCGTGACGGCCATCCCCGAACTGGAAGCCGTGACGTACGTGGCCAACCCGCAGGACCGCGGAGCCATCTTGAAGCCAGATCAACTCGCCGCCGTTCGCGCATTCGTAACGGCTTCCGCGGCGAGCAAGGCAAGCATTGAACGCGTGGACAACGGGCCGACCGATCGCAGGACTGTACTTCGAGGCAGCGGCGACGTGATCGCGCACATGATCCCGTTGGCCCACAACTGACCCCCAGACTTGCCGCATTCCTGCTTTTTGGAGTCGAGTTCCGGAGGGACCATGATCCGCACATTTCTCGCAGTAATTCTCGCTGCAATCGTTGCAGCGCCAGCCGTATCCGCACAGGACGACGGCACCCGCCAGCTCTGGGACTCCGGATTCCTGCAGAAGCGTCCCGCGCAGAAGGCCAAACCGGCGCCCAGGAAGTCACCGAAGTACAAGCGGGTCACGCCGCCAATAGCAAAGGCCGCGCCGTCGCCGGCAGCGCCGCCGATCTCGGATACGCTGGTCGGGGTCACACTCTGGCGCCTGCGCCGTGCGACAACTTCGGACGGTTCGGCCTCGGCTCGAATGCTGGTGCACGAAGCGGCTTCGGACTCCGACGTCGAGTGGATTCCCGAGCGCGTCGGGATAGACCAGACCCTTCAACCCGGGCAGAAGGTGCGGTTGTCGATCGAAACGCCCAGAACCGGCTACCTGTACGTTATCGACAGAGAAATCTACAAGGACGGGAAGCTCGGCGACCCGTATCTGATCTTCCCGACATCCCGGACGCGCGGCGGAGACAACAAAGTCGGGCCCGGCGCCGTAGTCGAGGTTCCTTCGCAAACCGACAATCCCCCTTACTTCACGATTCAGAAAAGCCGTCTCGAGCACGTCGGCGAATCGTTGATCATCATTGTCTCCGCGGAGCCACTCTCGGACTTGACGATCGGCGACAAGGCCGTGGAGCTTTCGACCGAGCAGGTCGAAAAGTGGGTTTCCGAGTGGGGCGCTGCTGTCGAACGCATCGAGGAAGTCGGGAACTCGGGCGGCAAGTATTCACTTGCCGAGAAGGCCGCCGGCGGTTCCGCCACCGAAGTGCTGACGCAAGACGACCCGCTGCCGCAGTCGATTTATCGCGTGGATGGAAAGGTGGGCAAACCGACTCTTGTCACAGTCGGACTTCGAATAATGTGAGTCCGACCGGCTGGATCACGATTGCAGATCCACCGGCGCCCCTCCGTAGTCCGGCCGTGGCCAGCGAATCTAGTCGCCGGCCGCGGCCTCGATCGCGGCGCGAAGTCTGGCCGCCTGCTTACCGGCGTGGCTCTCTGGCGCCATTTCGGTTGCTAAAATGAACGAGTCGAGCGCCGCAAGGTAGGGCGATGCGTCGCGCCCGCGCAATACCTCCAGCAAGCCATACTCGTAGCTCATCATTGCAATGCCCCGTTCGTGGCCTAGTCCGCGCAAGCGCTCGAGAGACTCGTCGAGGCACCGCTCCGCCTCGTCGAGCCTGCCCAACTCTCGAAGGCACGCGCCTTCGGTCCCGAGCACGAATGCCGCAAACGGCATGTTCTCGACTTCCGTATGTATCGCATAGGCCTCGCGCGCATATCGCCTGCCCTCCTCGTATCTGCCGAGGGTCGCCACGAGCGCCGCCAGGTTCGCCAGCGCGATTCCCTCCTCGCGACGGTTTCCGATCTCGCGAAGAATCTCGAGACCTTCGGCAAAGCAGCGCTCGGCGAGGTCCAGCCTTCCCCACTCTTCGTACATTACGGCCAGATTGCCCAACGTGCGCCCTTCGTCGGAACGATGTCCGACTTCTCGTGCAATCCCGATGGCGCGCTCGAAGAGTTCGAGGCTCGTCTCGAATTCGCCCCGGTATCCATAAACGATTGCCATGTTGCCTAGCTTCCCGCCATACCCGCGCCGATCTCCAATGGCCTCGTGAATCGCCGCCGCCCGCGAATAAAGCGCAAGCGCCTCGTCGTAGCGCCCGGCAGTGAATCGAATATTGCCGAGGCAGCCGGCCGTTATTCCCTCACTGGCCGTGTCACCGGCTGCAATGGCGATGGCGGACGATTGATGGTAGGCCAGCTCCGAGGCTTCCTCCCCACCGCGCTCCCACTCGACAATTCCGGTGGCACGAAGCACCTCAGCCTCGAGACGCGGCAATCCGATCGAATGCGCCTGGACTCGAGCTTCATTCAATGTCTCGATGGCGTCCGACAGGCGACCGAGCAGGCGCAGTACATCGTGTCCCAACTCGAGACGTGCACGGACGGAGGCCTCGTCGGGCGGGTCGGGAGCCAGCGACAAGGCGGAACGGTACAGACGCTCGGCGTCGGCCGTCGCATACTGACGTAGCGCCCAGCGCGCCGCGCTCAGCCACTTCACGAATGCCCGCTCGCGCTCATCCGCGCGCTCGCGGTGGCCGGCGATCACGGCATCTGCCTCGGCCCCGAGCTCGAGCGACTCGAACGCGTCGGCGGCCGACGAGTGCATCACGCGGAGTGCCCCTGCATCCATCGATCGATATGCCTCTTTCTGCAGGTGATCGTGGGTGAAGCGCAGGACTCCGGCGGATGGCTCCTCGAGAATATTCCGCCGCAGAAGTTCATCTATTGCTTCGTCCTGAACCGGAACAAGACGCTCGAGCTGCCACGACTCGGCTTCGCGCCCAAACACCGAAACTGCGTGTGTGACGGCGAGCGAATCGGGGCTGAGCGTTGCGAAGCGCTGCGCAAGCAGTTCCCGAATCGACTGCGGCATCGGCAGAACGTCGTGCGTCGAGGAAAGCGGCGCCCGATCTCCGAGTTGCCACTCTCCGGCCGCGTCGCGCCATATGATGCCGTCTTCGACCGAGGCGCGCAGATACTCCGCGACAAAGAACGGATTGCCGGTGCTGTGCCGGGCCAGATTCCGGCTGAAGACGAGTGGCGGCGGCTGGATCGAGAGCATGTCGCCGACGATCTCGGCGACTTCGGCGGCCGAGAGACGGTCGACCTCGACCAACACGACGCCCGCAGGGGAGGTCAGCCGCTCGCGAGCGAGGCTCGGCTCATCGGTGCGGATCGTCCCAACGATGACGAACGGTGTTGAAGCGAGCGTGCCGGAATTGACGAGGTACGCAAGGGCTTCGATCGAAAGTTCGTCGGCCCACTGCAGGTCGTCGAGGATCAATGTAACCGGTCGCAGCGAACCAAACGCGCGTACCGCGTATGCAACTGCCCCGAACAAGCGGCGGCGAGCGTCGTCTGGCCGAAGGTCCGCCACGGCGGCTTCAGTTTCGGCGAGCGCGGCAAGCGACGGTTCGTAGGGTGCAAGAATCGAGAGATGTCCGCCGAAGAGACGCTCGACTTCATCGGCGTCGCCGGCCCGCGCACGATCGCCGATTGCAGTGAGCAGAGGACGAAGGGCTCCGAGTGGCACGGCGTCGCCGCCGTATACGCCAGCTCCACGCTGACACTCGCCGACGACGAGCTGGAATCCGACGGCGCTGGCTTCGCGGCCGCACTCGATCGCGAGGCGCGTCTTGCCCGCACCGCTTTCGGCGCAGATGACGGCCATTCCACCCTGCCCCTCATCCTGCCTCCGCGAGATCGATCGGAGCTCCGCAAGTTGCAACTCGCGCCCGGCAAACGAGGGACGGTTGAGATATGGCCTTGCCGGTGCACCGCTTGCGGGCGGCGGCTGACCAAGAAGCCTGCCAAGAGCCGTCGCAACGTCGACGGCATAACCGAACCGGCGCGCAGGCAGCTTTGCAAGTAACCGCAGGACGATCTCATCGAGGGCACTGGGGCACGATTCGACAATCTCGGATGGCGCAAGCGGCGAGCGTTGCAGATGTCCCCACGCGACGTCGGCAGCCGGAGTGACGCCGAAAGGCGGCGCTCCCACGATCGCTTCGAAGAGCACGCAACCGATCGCGTAGAGATCCGCGCGAGCGTCGAGCGGATCGCCTTGAATCTGCTCCGGCGCCATATAGGCGATCGTGCCGGCGCCACCCTCGCCCAGATCGATCGACTCGCGGTTCGCAAGACCGGCAAATCGGCCAACTACTCCGAAGTCGATCAGCACCGGAGAGCCGTCCGGTCGAATCATAATGTTCTGAGGCTTCAAGTCGCGGTGAACTACTCCTTCACCGTGAATCACCGCCAGGGCCGAGCAGAGGTCCCGCAGGATGCGCAGGGTGTCGTGTAACCCGCCTTTCTGCCGGTTCACGAGCAATACTTCACGAAGAGACGATCCCTGCACGAGCTCCATGGCAAGCCAAGGAGATAGTCCCTCGACCCCGTGCCCGTATATCCGGACCACTCCAGGATGGCGGATTCGCGAAAGCACGCCGGCCTCACGCCTGAAACTCGCCTGGAGCGGGCCTTCCAGCGCGCGCAGCAACTTTACGGCGGCGATCTCGCCTGTCTCGACGTGCTCCGCGCGAAAAACGACTCCCATCCCGCCACGACCAATCTGG
This sequence comes from Blastocatellia bacterium, assembly GCA_021463145.1. Classification (GTDB taxonomy): domain Bacteria; phylum Acidobacteriota; class Blastocatellia; order UBA7656; family JADIYM01; genus JADIYM01. Next base: position 91,127 of record JAJTWZ010000002.1, read on the forward strand.
TCAAGCAGCCGATATGGACCCGCTTGCGTAGTGGAGGATCGCAATGGGAGTGCCTGGGTTCGGTGAGCCGTCCGCCGGTATGGGCACGACGCATCGAGAGACCTGCAGCCGAATCCGGTCCTCGGAGGTCTTCCAGCTTCGTAGCGCGTGAGGCCCGGAGCCCAGAGTATATCAGCGGGGCGCTATTGCCAGATCCGGCCAGGTGCGTCGCAGCGCCATCGTGACGGCATACCGTTGACGCTTGCGACAGTTGCTGGCAACTTTGTCGCGTGTCCGGCAAGGGCCAGTCTTCTAATGGATCGCACGGCCTGCCAGCCGGTGTCGAACTTCTCGAGCTCTCTGAGAATCGCGACGATCGAGGAGCGTTTACCGAGGTGTTTCGCCAGTACTGGACTGAATCCATTGTTCCAGTCCAGTGGAACATCGTTCGATCGCGAGCACGCGTGCTCCGCGGGGTTCACGTGCACGTGAGGCACGCGGATTACCTCGTGCTGGTGGAAGGTCGGGCCTCGATTGCGCTCGTGGACCTGCGAAATGGAAGCGCGACGCGGGGAATGTCGGTCCTGCTGACAGTTGCATCTCAGGACCCGCAGGCGCTCGTCATTCCGCCAGGGGTCGCTCACGGGTTCCTGTTCCACGAGCCCTCCATCCACTTGTATGCCGTTAGTCACTATTGGGACGTGGAGGACGAGCTCGGCTGCCGATGGGACGACCCCGGGCTCGAGTTGGACTGGCCTGAGCCTGATCCGATACTGTCGCAACGAGACAAGGAACTGCCTTCTCTCGACGAACTCCGGACCAAGCTCTCGAAAGTGCTATAAAGAGCCTGATCGGAGGTAGAAAGCTCCGGAAGCCGCCGCGTAGAGCCCGACATCGTCTTTCGAGGTGTCCGACCAGCGGCAGGCGAACGGCTCCCAACCCCTCTCGATCGGTCCGAAGCCAAAGAACTCGTCTGCCACGCCGGACTGAAGCGCGTGACGAAGCATGAAGTAACCGGACGCCGGATCGTACAGGCCAATCCGGCTCGATCCGGTGCCCGTCCAGTCGCCAGCCACCGGCACGAAACCGCGGCCCTCGCCGCCGAATTCGAGTGCCAATGCCGGCGAGCTGGCCGCGAGGCTCTCCCGAAGGAAAAACATGCCGTGGTGCGGATCATAGAGTCCGACCGAGTCCTTACCGGTGGCAAACCAGTCGCCTGCCAAGGGAATCGTTCGCCTGCCCTGAGGACCGAACGAGATTGTCACGTCCGCATCTCCTCCGGACATGGAATTGTGAAGGAAAAAAACTCCTGCATCTTGATCGTACAGACCTATCGTCGCATTGCCGTCGCCATCCCAGTCGCCGCACACCGGCAGCCAGCCGGCTCCCGGAGGTCCGAACTGGAACTTGTGCGACGACGGCTCGAGGAACTCGACGAGGCCCGTCGCGGGTTCATACAACCCGAGCACGACTTTCTTCCCGATCGACCTTGCGAAAGGAAGCCGGTTTGCGCCTCCCATCGGAAATCGCTTCGATCGTGTCAGTCCATCGACGATGTGGCGATCTTCGGCCAATGCGGCAGCGCGTTCTGCAACCGATATCAGTCCGGCTATCGGCCGCGACTCAGCAGCTCGACGACTCCACCTGTCGAGTTCGTCGAGACGCGCTTCGACGGTCCAACTGCGCCTTTCGGGGCTCGGGAAATGGAGGACGGTGGGATGCGTCCCACTGGCGAACCGCATTCCTGGCACGTCGAGGAACTGCTGCCACATGAAAAGGTCGGTGGGTACCCCCGGAGGCGTCGTGCGCCACCCATGCGGAAGGCGGCGATAGGCTTCGCACGTGTGAGCAGCCGCCGAGAGAGGTATCCGGTTGTGCCCGAACAGGAGTAGATCTCGATAGACGTCCAGATTCAAATCCACATTCCACACTCCGATCTCGCCGTCCACCTGGACGTAGCAAGGAAGCGAGTGCGCAAAGTCGGCGCTTCCGAGCAAGTGCCGGATCTGTGCGACGTGATCGGGAAGCAGCAGGTCGTCGTCGGACAGGTAACAGACAAAATCCGTCTCGAGTTCGGCAAGTATCGCGTGCCTGGTGGGTTCCCCGTGCCGCTTGCCCTTCGGTGCATCCAAGAACCGAACCCGCCCGTCGAGTCGCATCATCTCACGCGCTGCATCCCTGCCCTCTTCAGAAATTCCGTCACCGACTATCACGACCTCGATGTCGGCAACGGTCTGTTCGAGCGCGCTACGAACGGAGCGCGTCAGAAGCCTGCCGTGGTCGTGAGTCGGAATCAGGATTGTCGCCGAAGGCATCGAGGGTCACTGCTCTTCCGCTGCGATGCCCGACAAGGCTCGTATCCGGGCAATAGTTTCGACCACGAGTGCGCCATCCTGAGCGCAGCTCTTCGGCGGAGGCCCACCGCCGAGATACGACACGAAGGCGCGGAGTTCTGAAAGCAGAGGCATTTCAGTGCCGATTTCCCGGCGCTCGACCTTCTGCTGTTGAAGCTGGCCTATTCCGCGCCCGCGGACGATGGCGACGTGGTCACTATAGGCATCGCCGAGAATCGCGACCCCCTCCGTACAAAAGAGTCTGATCTCACGATGGTGCCGGTCGTACCTGCCTGAAACCTCGATCGACAGCCACGGACTCGTGCCAAGTAATGCGATGCAGCCAACGATTCCATTCGAATCGCGATCGGCGACGGCGTGAACCGGCGCCGGGAGGAATCCCAGGACCTCGAGCGCTATCGACAGATCGTGCGGCGCGAGTGTCCAGATCGGGTCGGTGTCCGGGTGCGGAATTCCAGTGCTCAACCGAACGGATCGAAGTCCGACCACCGATCCGAGAGATCCATCGCGCGCAATCTCTGCAAGTGCGAGCACGCCGGGATGGTAGCGCCACTTGTCCATCACGAAGATTCGATCTCCGGCGCGTTCGACGAGGTCACGCGCGTCCGACGCACACGTAGTAAGCGGCTTCTCGACGAAGAGCGGAACGCCACGACCCAGGACGGATCGAACCACCTCGGCGTGCGACGACGACGAAGTAGCCACGACGAGGCCATCCACATCAGGCAGGTCCGCAGCGCTGCCAACCGTCGTGGCAGCGCCTAGCTCGCGAGCGGCATCGCCAGAGCCGCCACTACGATCGACCACATGCACTTCGCAACCAAGCGCAACGAGATCGCGAAGGATGTTCCGCCCCCACGGCCCCACTCCCACAAGACCGATTCGCTTCTTCGAACTCATCGGCTCAGCGTACCGCCGCAGTTCCCGCCATCCAATGCCCAAGCCGGCCCACCACGTCTACTCGCCCGAATCGGCAAGGGCCTCTGGCGCGGAAGCGCGAGCCGCTTCAGCCATCGGAACTGGACGAGCTCCTGTGCGAGACGTCTTTCGACGTGCCGACCAGGCGCGATACCGACGCCACGAGAGCGTAAATCCCGTGTACACGAGGAAGCACGCGCCAAGCGAAACAATCCCTGCAACGGTCTGGCCGGCGATGCCCAGTACCTCACCCGTGTGGGCAAACCGCAGAATCGCACGCCACCTGCGGCCAGCGGAAAGGCTCGCGAACGGTTCCCACGTTACGACTTCGCCAGTGACTCGATCGAGTGTCAGCGACGAACGATGCTGCGGCTGGCCACCCGTACCGGCATCGAGCGAAAACGAAACGGGCGCAGCAGCATCGGTCGGCAACTGGAAGCTCAGCGTGCGCCAGCCCTGCGTGTGGGCCGCCGCTCGCGCCACCAGTCCGTCGATCCCGTCGATGGCAATATCCGGCGGTTCGGTCTTGGGACCCGCCGGCGTCGGCGCGCCACGCGGCGCCGGCGGCGCTTCTCCGGCGGCGACATAAACCAGATTGCTCGCCCAGCCATACGAGATCACGACGCCGGACAGAACGACGAAGAATAGAGGAACCAGGCTCCAGAAACCTATGACGTTGTGCCAGTTGAAGTCTCGGGCCTTGCTTGAAAGACCACGCCGGAACCAGAGAACGCTGCGAAGCTGAGCCGCGGTCCACTTCTTCGGCCACCAGATATAAAGACCGCTGACCACTAGAAAGAGGAATCCGAGATTGCACGCCCCGGTGATGGCCCTGCCAACCGCGAGATTGTCCCCGCTCGCGGCCAACCAGCGATGCAGGTCGGTCACGGTCCGAAAGAACGCCCGAGTGCTCGTCGCGCCTTCGCCGAGCACGGCACCCGTGTATGGATTTACCAGCACGAACTTGCCCTTGGGGAACATCACGACGGCAGGAGCCTGCGGGTCAGCCTTCAGCGATACACCCGTCGGAATCTCGGGACGCGTCGACCGCGCGCTCGCAACAAGGTCGGCAATCGGAAGCCGGCTGGCGCCCGGAACCTCGACGACCTCGAATCCCCGAGTGTCCGCCCACGCAACCGTCTGCTTCTCGTAGGTGAGCAGCACGCCGGTGACCGACATTATCAGGACTACTATTCCGGCGAGAATGCCGGTGATAAGGTGCGACCAGAAGATAACCTGTCGAAATTTCTTCACTTATACGTCCGCCCACTGCCGCAGGAGATTGTGATAGACGCCCGTCAACTGCACCGCCGAAGCGTGTCCGGGCATATCGCAGTTGATTCTCTCTATCGCAACGTCGAGGTCAAGCAGGATCGTGCGATGAGAATCGTCACGGACCATGCTCTGTATCCAGAAGAAGGACGCCACCCGGGCGCCGCGCGTGACCTGTTGCACGTGGTGCAAGCTAGACGACGGGTAGAGGATCATGTGGCCGGCCGGAAGCTTGACGCTATGGACGCCGAACACGTCTTCGATGACCAGTTCGCCACCGTCGTATTCGTCGGGTCCCGCCAGAAAGAGCGTCGCGGACAGATCCGTGCGTACCCGATGGGGCGTTCCCCGCACCTGGCGGATTGCGTTGTCGACGTGCGTGCCGAACGACTGGCCTCCGGAGTATCGATTGAACAGAGGTGGGAATACCTTCAACGGAAGAGCTGCCGACGTAAAGAGCCTGTTGCGCTCGAGCGCCTCGAGTATCAGTTCTCCAACGTGACGAGCAGCAGGGTCGTCTTCGCGGAGCTGCATATTCTCCTTGGCCAATGCAGACTGGTGCCCGGCGGTGATCCTGCCGTCGACCCACTCAGCCGAGTCGAGCAGGCGACGGCTCTCCGTCACCTGCTCCGGTGTCAGAACTTCAGGTATTGAGAGCAGCATCGCCGGTCAGAAGTTGAAGCCCAGGCTGATGCTTGCCGATCTGGATGGTCCGGGAATGAGGTGCCCGCCGCCCAACCGGTCGAAGTAGTAGGCGTTGTTTATGTTGAAGACGTTGACGCGTACGTCGACGTTCTCGGTGATGCTGTAGGAGGCCATCAGGTCGGCCGTCCAGTAGCTGTCGACTCGCCTGGTGTTCGCGTTGTTGCCGTAGCGGTCGTCGACGAAACGAATGCCGCCGCCGACGTTCAGGTGCCAAGGCAGTTGATATGTTGTCCAGATGTTCGCCGAATGCTTTGGCGTATTCTGGATCTGCATGCCCTCGTCTCGAAGTGTCGGAAACGGAACAGTGTCCGGGCCGCTGTTCGACTCGAGGATCTTGGTGTCGAGGAACGTATAGCCGCCGAGAATCGACCAGTCGCGAGTGATCTGGCCGCTCAGTCCCACCTCGACGCCAAGCACGCGTTGGCGGCCCTCGGTTACCTGAGTTGGTCCGCCCGGCACCAGCGCTGGCGTCCGCGCGTTCGTCTTGTCGACGCGGAATCCGGCGAGAGTCGCTAGAAGGCGCCCGCGAAGCAGGTCCCATTTCGTTCCGGCCTCGAACGTGTAGGTCTCCTCCGGATCTACCCGGCTGTCGGCCGTTCCGTACGACAGTCCCTCGAGCGAAGGACTCACCGAAGTGCCGTAGGCGGCATAAATGCTCCCGTTTTCACGCGGCTTGTAGGTGGCGGCGATTCGTCCGGTAACGAACTGATCCACACGGGAGACTTCCTTGCCGAGCAGGTCGCTGCCGTCGGCGTCGAAGTAGTCGAACCGGAGCCCACCGTTGATCAGGAAATCCTTGCCGATGTTGAGCGTGTCGAAAACGTAGGCCGCCGCTGACTTGCCGGTCACGCTGCCGACGATCGGGCTGGTGGTGATCTCGCCTTCGTATTCGTCCTGTGGGTTCGGGTTGAACAACGTTGTAGTTGCGATGGGAGCCGTGCGCGTCCGTCGCTCGTTTTCCTCGCGAGTGAACGCTAGGCCTCCGACCAGAGTGTGCCTGACCGAACCGGTCGAAAACCGCGCCGTCATATCCGTCTGGTTGTCCCACACGTTGTCGTTGGTCAGCCACGAACGCATTTCGCGATTGATGACTAGATTGTCGTTGCTAGCGAATCTCGGCGGTGTGGCGATGGAGTCTCGAGTGGAGTGCCCAAAACGGAACTGGTTTCGCAACGAGAGATGGTCGTTGAAATCGTGTTCGAGCTTCACCGTGGCCACGTCAGACGTCAGCTTTTCGTAGTCGCGCGAGAGGTAGCCGTAGAAAGTGTCGCGTGGAACAGGTGCGGGACGATCGCGGAACTCCTTCAGCACGTTGTGAGTCGCCGGCACCCACGGGATGCCGTAGTCGGAAATGTTGTCCTGGTTCAACTTCATGTAGCCGAGCGTCAGGCGAGTTGGCGTTCCGAGACCGAATGACAGCGACGGCGCCACTCCCCATCTCTGATTCTCGACGACGTCGCGGCCAGCAACGTCGGAGTCGTGAGCCACGAATGCAATCCGGAAGGCGGCGCCGGAACCCCACCCGAGCGGCTCGAGCGGGACGTTGACGTCGCCCGTGACCCGCTTCGTGTGATCGGTTCCGAAGTTCAGGTTGAAGTCGTAGCTCGAATTCAGCCGTGGCGCCTTGCTTACCAGGTTGATCGAACCGCCTGCCGAACCGCGGCCGGTGTAGGCGGATGCAGGACCCTTGGTGACTTCCACCTGCTCGAGGTTGAACGGGTCCCGCGCCTGCGGCGAGAGGTCGCGAACGCCGTCGACGAAAATGTCGTTTCGAGCGCTGAATCCTCGAAGCGTCAGATTGTCGCCCGCCGGATTGCCGCCTTCGCCGGCAACGATCGTCAGGCCGGGCACGTTGCGAAGCACGTCTCGCAATGTAGTTGCACCCTGTTGCTGAATGACCTCGCTGGGGATGACTGTGATGGTTTGGGGAATGTCTACCAACGGCGACGTGTACTTCGGCGACGAGACCGCGCGCTCCGTGTCGGTAACGGTGATGTCCGACGTTGGGCCGACTACCTCCAGACTGATCGTATTTGCCGAGATGAACTTGAACGTGATCCCGGTGTCACGGAGCAACTCTCTCAGTGCCTGCTCGTCGGTGAAGTCGCCGGAAACGCCTTTCGTCTCAATGCTCCGGATGTCATCGCTCTTGAGGACAACCTCGAGCCCCGTTGCGCTCTTGAAGATCTCCAACGCATCTCCAAGCGCACCCTTGGCGATATCGAACCTGCGCGTCGGCCCCTGCTCACGTCGCGGCGCGATTTCCGTTGGCGCCATACCCATGACGCCCGTCGTGTTCGCCAACACGACCTTGCTGTCGAACGCCCCATAGGCAACGAGCGCGCCCATAGCGCTGACCGTCACCCAGTATCCCGGCCCGCTGCGCGCCTTTCGCTGCTCCCTGCGCTCCTTCGTCCCTCTGATCTTGCCTTGCTTTCGCACGAATCTCATCCCCCCAGTCCGGAGACTGTACAGTGATATTGAAAACCGAATTCAGTCTAGGTCGCGAACTATAGGCTGGCCTCTGGCACGCGTCAATCTTGAAATCCGGGCCATCGCGATATCGGGTATTTGAGCCTGGCCGATGGCGGCACTTGTCGCCCCGAACGATCCGTGGAGACCTCGGAGGGCGGTGGCAACAAGTGTTGCGGCAAAATCGCTTCGGGGTTCGCGAGTCCTTGCCGGTCACTGCGAGGTCGGTATAGTCTCCGCCTAGTCCCGGGTGACAGCGATCTTCACGGCAAACCCGCGTGCTTCAAGGAGATGGTCGGCAAGACGATCCTCCACTACCGCGTCCTGAAAGAGCTCGGAAAGGGCGGTATGGGAGTGGTCTATAAAGCCGAGGACCAGAAACTCCATCGGACGGTCGCCCTGAAAGTGCTTCTCGGGAACCTCGTCGGGGACGACAAGGCCCGAAAGAGGTTCATGAGAGAAGCCCGCGCCGCATCCGCAATCGATCACCCGAACATCTGCACCGTCTACGAAATCAACGAAACTCCCGACCGGCTCTTCTTCGTGATGCAGTTTGTCGAGGGACAGACGCTCAAGAAGACGATCAACAACAAGCCTCTGCCGGTCGAGCAGGTCATCGAGATCTCTCTTCAACTCGCGGATGCGCTCGCCGAGGCCCATTCGCACGGCGTCATCCATCGGGACATCAAGTCGTCGAACATCGTGATGACCGAGCGCGGGCAACCCAAGATTCTCGACTTCGGGCTGGCGAAACTGACGGAACCAACCAACGGCCGACGCAGTCCGAGCGACGACGTAGGCGGGATGACTGAGCTCACGCAGCGCGGCGTCCCGTTCGGTACCGCCAGCTACATGTCACCGGAGCAGGCGCAGGGAGAGATAGCCGATCACCGGTCCGACATCTTCTCGCTCGGCGTTGTGATGTACGAGATGTCCGCCGGCCGCCTTCCGTTCAAGGGAAAGACGAGCATAGATGTGATGCACGGCGTCATCCACGACAGACCTCCTGCGTTACCGGACAACATCCCTCCGTCTTTCGTCCGCGTGATCGATCGGGCCATGGCCAAGATCCCGTCGGAGCGCTACCAGACGTCCGCCGAAATGCTCGAGGACCTGAAGCGCGTCGCCAGGGTCGTATACTCGGGCCGCGGCGATCTGCCCGTCGACCGAACGGCTTCCATGCACGCAATGAGGCCCGATCCGAAGCCCGGCACGATGGGGCGGGCAATGAACTGGCTCAAACGGAACGTGCTCGGTAAAGAGGAAGCCTCTTCGGCAATTGACGCCGAACCGAGCCACGAGGTCTCGGTCGAAACCGGTGACATCTCGCGCTCGGCATTCAGCGGCACGACGCGAGACAAGCGCGCCATCGCCATCCTTCCTTTCAAGAACGTGTCCGGTGATCGCGAATCCGACTTCTATGGCTTCTCGCTCGCCGATTCCGTCATCACGGAACTCGCACAGCTCAAGTCGCTGATCGTCCGGCCATCGACGTTCGTGGCCAAGTATCAGAACATCGAAGTCGACCCCAGACAGGCTGGCACTGAACTCGCCGTCGATTCCGTACTCGTCGGCAGTTACCTGAAGGCCGGCGACCGCTTCCGCGTAACTCCGCAACTCATCGACATCTCGTCGGGCGAGATCATCTGGAGCGACAAGATCGACGTCGATTCGAAGGACATCATCACGCTCCAGGACACGATCTCGCAGCACATCGTCGACGGCTTGAGCATCCGGATCTCGGACCAGGAACAGAATCGGCTCGCTCGTGCCGCCACTTCCGACAGCGAGGCGTACGAGCAGTACCTGCGTGGTAAGAACCTTCTGAACACCTTCGTGACTCACACCCTCAGCCGCGAGGATCTCGACGAGGCCGTCGCCGCCTTCAAGCGAGCAACCGAACTGGATTCGCAGTTCGCGAACGCCTTCTCGTCGCTCGGTGTCTGCTACGCCACGTACGTGATGAAGGGCATGGGCGGAATTGCCTTCTACGACCAGGCCGAAGCGACGTGCAAGCGCGCGCTCGAACTCGATCCGAAGGCCGTCGAGCCGCGCGTTACGCTCGTCTTCATTTATCTGCAGTCCGGTGACAAAGTGCGCGCCCGCGAGCTCGTCGAGGAACTCCGTCGCGAAGCGCCGAACGATACTTCGATCCGGCTCGTCGCCGGAACGCTCTACCGGCTCGACGGCCGCTACGAGGAAGCGTTGCGCGAGTTCGAGCGTCAACTCCGGATCAATCCGACCGAAATTGCGACCGCGCAGTACAACAAGGCGCGCATTTTCATGTATCGCGGCGACTACGAAACCGCGATCAAGGAGATCGAACGCGGCCGGAAGAGCGAGCCGGATCATCCGTTGCTCAATGCTTTCTGGGCCGAAATCCTCTATTACCAGGGCGAATACGACGAGTCGGAACGCATCTGGAAGGAAGTATTCGAGCTCGCCCCGAGCATGCGCGGGCTCTCGCCAATGCTCGGGTTCGTTTATTGCGCCCGAGGCGAATACGAGAAAGCGCTCGCGCTGGTCGATCACGATGTCATAGACGGAGCGTGCGCGGACCACGACGTCGCTTACTGGCTTGCTTCCCTCTATGCGCTCCTCGGAGACCGGGACGAGGCGCTGACGTGGCTCGAGCGCGCGACAGATCTCGGAAACGAGAACTTCCCGTGGTTCGAGCGCGATCCGAACTGGGACGGCTTGCGTGGCGACGAAGCCTATGAGTCTCTGATGACGCGCCTCCGCGAACGATCGAGCGCGAGCGCCCAATAGACACGCGCCTCGAAAGAACAGGATCGAAGCATTCCGCAACGCCGCCGGATGCCGAACAGCGCCGTAGGCGCTAACAACCGCGGAGCGGCCGCACTGATTATTGACGGACGCGACTTCCGCTGTGCTCGTCGCGACGGTGACGGTGCGACCGCTCCGCGGTCGGCACGTCGGGGCTGGGGTGTCCGCGGGTCGCGCCGCGGCTCGTTGTACTCGCCGCGCGCGACCCACGGCTATTGCATCGACCTCTCCGCGGTCGCGGACTCGCTCGCGCGCGACCCACGACGGCTATGAAACACGGCCGTGCGCTGACGCCTGCACTCCGCCCGTTTCATCCCATGGGGTACGCCGCAGGCGCGTGGGGAACTGTTATCTTCGACCGCTCCGCGGTCGCCGTGGGACCCTACTCCCTCACGCCGAAACGCTTCACCGCCGTTCAGCCGACGACCGTCTCGCGTAGAGCCTCCGAGAGCGCGGCGACGTCGTCAGCCGAATGGGCCGCCGAGAGTGCGATCCGCAGCCGGCTGCTGCCTTCGGGCACCGTGGGCGGCCGGATGGCCGTGACGTGGAATCCCCGCTCGAGGAGCGAACGGCTCGCCGACACGGCATCGCGTTCGTCACCGATGACCAGCGGAGCGATCTGGCTCGAAAGGCTGCGCCCGAGCGACTCTCCGAGCTGCTGAACGTTCTCCCAAAGCTTCGCCCGCAAACCTGGATTGCCTGCCGCCACCCGGATGGCTTCGCGAGCCGCGATGACCACCGGAAGCGTCGGCGACGTCGTGAAGACATACGCGCGCGCCACGTTGAGCAGGTACTCGCGTGTGCGCGACGATGTCGCGACGAAGCCACCCTGCGATCCGAGCGCCTTGCTCAAGGTGCCGATGTGAACGTCGACGCGGTCGGCGAGACCGAGCGACTCGGCAAGACCGCTACCCCGAGAGCCAAAGACAAGCGTCGCATGCGCCTCGTCGGTCACGAGTGTGGCGCCGTGGCGCTCGCAAACGTCGACGATGCCAGCGAGCGGCGCAAGGTCGCCGTCCATGCTGAACAGCGTCTCCGTGACGACGATCCGTCTGGGGGTTGTCGAGGCGGCAAGCAATGCGTCGAGGTGATCGACATCGGCGTGGCGATACACCCGGACCTTTGCGCGAGCGAGACGGCATCCGTCGATGATCGACGCGTGATTCAGCGCATCAGAGAAAACCGTCGCGTCTTCGCCGCCGAGCGCCGTCACGACGCCGAGATTCGCGGCGAAGCCCGATGGAAAGAGCAGCGCGGCTTCGGTACCGGCGAGTGTTGCAAGATCCGCTTCGAGCGCCTCGTGCTCGGACGTGTACCCGCAGATGAGCGCGGCCCCTCGAGGTCCCATGCCGGATTCGAGCACGGCCCGCGCCACGGCGTCGCGGATCGCCGGATGCTGCGAGAGTCCGAGGTAGTCGTTCGAAGAGAAGAGCCGGACACCGCGCCCATTCACGTCCACCTCGACGGCGGTCCGTGGCGTGACCGGTGCCAGCGAGCGGTGCCGGCCACGGGACGCGATCTGTTCGAGCGCCGCGTCGATCCAGTCCGGCTTGTCGCTCACACCCAGACCCCGCCGACGAGCGTCGCGGCGAAGTCGCCAAGCTCCGCGGCCGCATCGTCGACGCTCGCCACTCGGCCGAGCATCACGATGGGCGGTACCGCTATACCCGCCGCGACGGCGTGAAGCCGGATCGCCTCAGCGTTCGTACCCGTAGAGGCGTCGGGCACGTCGGGCGCGCTGAGCACGAGAGCGGACACGCGGAAACCATCGAGCGCCGCAAGCGCGAGGAGCGAGTGATTTATCGCTCCGAGCCGGTCGCTGGAAACGAGAACGATCGGCGCGCCAAATTCGCGCGCCAGATCCCGAGTGTTGTGCCGCCACGTGAGCGGCGCAAGCAGCCCCCCGGCGCCTTCGACAATCGTCACGTCAGCTCCGGCGGACATCTCGCGCGCCTCTTCGACGAGCGCCTCGAAGTCGAGCTCAACACCCTCGAGGTCCGCGGCAAGCGCCGGGGTGACTGGAGCCGCAAGCCGAACGATGGCTTCGATCGGTTCGGACTGGCCGGTCGCCAGCGCGAGCACGTGACCGTCTTCCGAGCCGCGGCGGCTGTCGTCGCAGCCGGACTCGACGAGCTTGATCGCGACAACGTACCGGCCCGAGAGCGACAGCGCCCGCGCGAGTCCGGCCCCGACGAGAGTCTTCCCGACGCCCGTATCGGTTCCGGCAATGACGAACGTCTTGCTCACGAACGTTTGTCGGGCGCAATTGCCGCGTGCGACTTCATCGGGCGTAGTATCCCTTTCGGCTCGAAACCGTCACGCCCGGCCGCCGAACGTCAACGCGCAAGGGTCTGAAACGACCGTCCTTTGCCGTGTCATTCGAGTAGTACGTCAACACGTACTGCGCCTGGAGTTCGGCGATGATTCGCTGGTAGATGCGATCGAGCGACTGGACTTCGGCTTCAGGCGTCATCTCGATCGCCGGAAAGAACGCGCGGCCGCCGGTCTGTTCGCAGAGCTGGTTGAGGGCCGCCGAACCGAGTTTCGCAACCTGACTCTTCGAGTCTCCAGTGCCTGCCGGGCTGATCCCGTAAATAACGATGTCGCTGCGTTGCGCCGCTTCTAGCGTAGCCGCAAGCGTCTCGCGAGCGGCATTGTCGTACCCGTCCGTCAGAAGAACGAGGACACGCCGTCCGTCCGATTCGCCCAGGTACTGGGACGCGGCGATCACCGCGCCATATAACGAAGTGGTCCCGCCCGCTTCGATATGATCGGTTGCATCGACGAGAGAGCCCACCGAACCGGTCAGCGGCTGCATGAGCGTCCATTTGCTGGCGACCGTGTAGAGGGCCGCCTGATCTCCCGCACGGAATGCCTGGCTGAAGAATCTCTTTGCCGCGCGCTTCTCGAAATCCAGGCGCGTTCGTACCGAGAGACTGGCGTCGAAGAGCAAAGCGAGCCGAAGCGGCGGAACGTCGCCCTGGCGAAAGAACTGATCCACCTGCTGAGCCTTGCCGTCCTCGAATACCGCAAAGTCCGTGGCGCTCAGGTCCGTCACCAGGTCGCCACTGGAACTTCTGGCCACGACGGCGACTGTTACAAGGTTAGCCGAGAGTTCGACAGTTTGCGGTGGTTCCTCAACGGGCGGAGGATCCGTGATGGGCTCGGGCGGCGGTGGCGGAATGTCAACCCTCGGACTCTGGCGCTGTTGTGCAACTGCATTGACCGAGACCAGACCCGCCAGCAGGATTGTCGCCAAAGACCGAATTCCGCGTCGCCTGCTGCCCATCCACGTTCCTCTCGTACAACAAACTGCCGCGCCAGACTGAAGTCTACCACACGGCGATTTTGCGACCATCCGACACCCCATTGTGTTCAGAATCAAGGACTTGACTTGACCCGAATCCGTCCGCGAGAATTCCCGACCGACAGCAGGAAATCCACGCTCAAGCTCCCGAGCGCTGGTGCCTTCGCGGCAACCTCTCCCGGTTGCAGCGAATCACGAGTACGAAACTCAGACTCAGGGGGAGTCCAATACATGAAGTTGATTTCTGAGAGCAGGGGAATTCGCTGCGCAATCGCGACGGTGTTCGTCGCGGCCCTGATCGCAGCGAACGTATATACAGGATCGGCACAGGATGCCGGCGAGAATCGGCCGACTCGCACAATCGCGGCCGGGCAGAAGGCGAAGATCAAAGGGACCATCATCTCGAGGGACGCGGATACCATCACGCTTCGCGACGGGTCGGGTATGGACGTGATCGTCGAGATCACGGATCGCACCACGGTTGCATCGAAGGGCGGGTTCCTGCGTCGCGGAACCAACTACGATGTGACCAGCCTTCTTCGCGGACTGACTATCGAAGCCGAGGGCCGCGGCAACGCTAGTGGCCAACTCACCGCCGAAAAGATCCGATTCTCGAAGGACGACCTCGAGACGGCTCGCTCCATCGACTCGCGAGTTTCACCCGTCGAGGGCCGGGTAACGAAGGTCGAGGCCCAGAATGAAGCTCTCGCGGGACAGGTCGACGAACTAAACGAAGTCTCGAAGAACATGCGGACCGACATCGACACGAATCGGGAAGAGATTGCTCGTACTAATGAGCGGATCTCGTCGCTCGACGATTACCTGGTTCAAGACCTCGCGACGGTCTATTTCAAGTTGAACAGCGCTGTGCTCTCGCCGGAGGGCATGGCCGAACTCGACGTTCTGGCGCAGAAGGCGCTGGCAACAAGAGGATACATGGTCGAGGTGACTGGCTTCGCCGACTCTACCGGTAACCAACAGAAGAATCGAGTGCTCAGTCAGAAACGTGCGGATGCAGTGGTTCGGTATCTCGCGGAGACTTACGACATTCCGCTCCGCCGGATGATCACGCCGTTCGGTTACGGAGACCTCAAGCCCGTCGCAGACAACGATACGATCGAAGGACGATCGCAAAACCGCCGGGTCGAGGTGAAGATCCTCGTCAATCGGGGGCTGACGCAGGCGGCGCCGGCTACAACGGCGTCTTCTACTAATCCTTAGGGGTCCCGGGTCCGATTCGCGCGGCAACCATCCGCGCCAGGTAACGGTAACTTTCCGTCGCCTGGCGCGGATCGCGCGTTCAGGGCAGACAATCGGGCCGCGAGCTTCAGTTGTACCCCGAGCGCGAGCGACGGGCGCTCGATCCTGTGGGCTTCAGGATCACGCCGGACGACAATACGCTCACGGCGTCCCGTCGATGAACCACCAGCCCAGCGGAGTCGCACCCGGAACGCCAGCGTCGGGCCGGCCGTGCGTATCACACACTGCCCCGGATCCCCCTCATCCGTGGAGCAATACCCGCCCAACCGGGACGAACTCACCGCATCGCAACGCGGACCTCCCAACCGTACGCGACCTCGCCGGGCCCGACTCCGCAGTCTCAGGATGGCGGTAGGTGACGCACTCTTGCCGATTGGACACCAACTATCGGATCACAACCGGATCGCGCATACGCACGAGCGCATCGGATAGCTTCGCAATCGCCGTCACCAGAGTCCGGCCGGCCTGGTCGAAATTCCCCGTAGCCGCCGCCGATTCGGCCTGAACGCCGATGGCCGTCACGCCCACCACGTACGAATAATATGGCCTTAGCGACGCCTTCGAGTTGAACTCCGCCTCCAGTTCTTCGAGTCCGGCGCGGATGTTCGTCAGACTCTGGCGGATGGCCGCCTTGTTCTGCTCGGCAACCTCGCCTATTACCGGCTTCGTGGTCTTCAGGCGCTCGGCGCGTCCTTCGATTCGCTCGACAGTCTTCACCACGCCGCCATACAGATACAGAAACTGCCCGAGTGTCTTGATCTGATCCGAGACCTTCTGCGCTCCAGCTTTCCGTTCCGTCTCGACCAGGGACGCCGCCGGCTTTGGCGCTGGCCTTCTCGGCGCTGGCCGGCGTCCACGCGACTGTCCCATTGCGGCGATCGGACTCGCCAGCAGTACCCCGAGCGTCACCACCAGTAATCCCCTCTTCACGCAACTACCTCCCGTGTGAACGATCCAATCAATCGGAAACCGGACAAATCTGGCGAATCCCATGCTCCAACGCATCCACGATGGCAACGATCTCGTCGTCGGCGATCGAGAGCGGCGGCATTAGTACTACGGTGTCGCCAAGCGGACGCAAAAATACGCCTCGCTCCTTCGCCGCACCACAAACACGCATTCCGCGACGCTCCGACGGCTCGAATGGAGTCTTCGTTGCCCGATCCGCGACAAGTTCGACACCAGCGGCAAGTCCGAACCGGCGGATATCGCCGACATGAGGATGATCGCGCAGACGCTCGAGCTCGGTGTGAAACCGCTCAATCGTCCGCGGCAGCCGCTCCAGGATCCGCTCGTGTTCGAAGATATCGAGCGTCGCGTGCGCAGCAGCAGCAGCAAGCTGATTTCCCGTGTACGTGTGGCCGTGAAAGAAGGTGCGACCGTCGGACGGCTCCCCGAGGAAGGCCTCGAAAATCCGTTCCGTGGTCAGAGTTGCCGACATCGGCAGATAGCCTCCGGTCAGTCCCTTCGCAAGACAGAGGATGTCAGGCGCGACGTCCTCGCGCTCGCACGCGAACATCGAACCGGATCGGCCAAAGCCGACGGCAACTTCGTCGAGAACGAGCAGAGCGCCTACGCGGCGCGCGGCATCGGCGGCACGGCGCAGATACCCGTCAGGAAGAGTGATCATGCCGGCAGCGCCCTGCATCCCCGGCTCGAGCACGACAGCTGCAATCCGGTCACCGTGCTCTGCCACCAGCCGTTCGATCTCGGTCGCACACTCCGTCCGGCACGTCGAAGACTCGAGCCCGAACGGACAGCGGTAGCAGTATGGCGAATGGGCTCGAGCCGTCTCGAATAGCAAGGGGCCGTAGCGCTCGTGGAAGAGCGGAATCCCGCCAAGCGAGACCGCGCCGACCGTATCGCCGTGATACGCGTTTCCAAGAGTCACGAAAATGGTGCGCTGGCGCTCGCGTCCTCCATCGTGCTGCTGCCAGTACTGCAGTGCGATCTTCAATGCGACTTCGACCGCCGTCGATCCGTTGTCCGAAAAGAACACACGCGTAAGTCCATTCGGCGCGAGATCCACCAGACGTTTCGCCAACCTGACTGCTGGCTCGCTCGCGTTTCCAAGAAACGTCGAATGAGCGATCCGTCCGAGTTGCTCCACGATCGCCGCGTCGATCTCCGGCCTGCGATGGCCAAACAGATTGCACCAGAGCGACGATACGCCGTCGAGGTATCTCCGGCCGTCGGCGTCCACCAGGTAGTGCACTTCGCCAGCCACGATCATCAACGGATCGTCGCCTCGATAGGCAGAGTGCGGCGTGAATGGATGCCATACGTGAGCGTCGTCAATCTCAACGAGCTCGTCACGAGCCAGGTCCGCCTTGCTGATCTGTCGTGTCACCCCGGCCTCCCGTGTATCCCAGGACGCGCAGTCACTCTCCGTGTCGAGCACGCCGCTACTCCGCCACTATTGCGGCGACACGGAATCCTGCATCCTCGATCATCTGAATGTCCGCCTCGTATCCCTGACCACCGGTCGTAAGATAGCCGTCCACGAAGAGGGAGTTAGCCGGATAAAGCGAGAGCGGCTGAAGCCGGCGCAGGTTGACTTCGCGCCCTCCGGCAATGCGTATGTCGCGCGTAGGATTGACGAAACGGAACATGCAGAGCGTCCTGAGGCAGTCCTTGGGCGACATCCGGCCGATGCCGGCCAGAGGCGTTCCAGGACGCGGGTCCAGGAAGTTCACGGGGATGGACTCGACCTCCAGCTCCCGCAATTCGAAAGCCAGCGCGGCGCGATCTTCCTCCGTCTCGCCCATTCCCATGATGCCGCCGCAACACGCTTCCAGGCCCGCTCGCTTCGCCGCCCGAACCGTCTCGATACGGTCCTCGAAATCGTGAGTCGAACAGATTTCGGGGAAGAATCGGCGAGCCGTTTCGAGGTTGTGATTGAATCGCGTGACTCCGGCTGCCACCAACTGCTCGGCCTGTCCGTCCTTCAGCAAACCAAGGGACGTGCATATGTTGATGTCCATCTCGGCCTTGATCTGGCGGACCGCTTCGCAGACGGTGTCGAGCTCTCCGGCGGACGGACCCCTGGTCGCCGTGACGATGCAGTATTTGACGGCCTGCATCGCGTGCGCGCGTCGCGCGCCTTCGACAATTTCGTCCACCGACTGCATCCGGTAACGCTCGACGCCCGAATCGAAGGCCATGGACTGACTGCAGAACGAACAATCCTCGGGGCACACCCCACTCTTCGCGTTCTGCAGGACGTGAATGCGCACGTCGTTGCCGTGATGAGCGCGGCGCAGGCGATACGCGGCATCCAGCAATGGAAGCAACTCGTCGTCGGCCGATCGAAGCACCGACAGCGCGTCGTCGAAGTTTGCGGCGTACCCGTCAAGGACGCGGGCGGCAAGGTCATTCCAGCTCATTCGCAGCTCCTTCACGTCGAGCGCGTGAATGTACAGGCGGTTGCGACGGCGGGCAAGATAAGGGATAGCGATTCATCGCCACGTGCCGAGACGCTTCGGCCCGGCTACTTCACCCAGAGGCTCTCATAGGCCACGCTGGGATACGTGTAAGACGTAATGGCGAGCCCCTCGAGCTCGGGCCGCGCGATGCGGTAGTTGCGCGGATGGAAAAGCGGCAAAAGGACGGCCTCGCGGATAAGAAGATCCTCCATCTGCCGGTAAACGCCGTGTCGAACGCTCGGGTCGGTCTCGATCCGCCCACGCTCGACGAGTGCATCGAGCTGCTTCGATCCAAGCATCGCGCCCAGCACGCCGTCCTCCGAGTGCAGAAGTCCGCGCGCAAAGCTGTCCGCATCCGGGTAATCCGCAACCCAGGCGTTTATCACCATGTCGACCGATCCACTGCTCTGGGCGTGGAAGAGCTCATCGGGAGAAACCGTCTCCAGGTTTACGCGCGCTCCCATCCTCTTCATCGTTTCCAGCAGTTCTGTGGTGAGATCCAGATAACGGCTTGTGAATATCGCGTTGGTTACGGCAGTGAGCTCTATCGGCTCGTCCAGAATCCGCGGCAGCGCCCCGGACCCGGTCGTCCCTCTTGGAGTTTCATAGCCGAGAAGTCCAGGTGGAATCAGCCCGTGCGCCGGCATCGTGAATCGCCCCAGCACGCGTCTGACGATCGAGGCTGTATCGATTGCCGACGTCAACCACCTGCGAACATCGACATCGGCAAGCGGCCCGCGATGAGTGTTGAACGTGACGAAAGACGACGACAGGCGCGGCATTTCGCGATAACACGACGCGAAGTCAGAGTCGTGCCGCAGGGAATCGACGTCTGCAGTCGAGAGATCGGTTGCCAACGAGAGCCGGCCCGCACGGAACTCTCCGAGAATCTGGCCGGAAGTAAGGCCAAATATGAAAACGAGCCCATCGGATTTCGGATACCCCGCTCTCCAGTAATCGGGATTCCTTTCGAGCTCGAGGCGGCGTCCCGGATCGAACTGGAGCACGCGAAACGGTCCGGTTCCGACGCACGTTTCACGCCAGCTCGTGTCGAATCCGCTGCTCCCTTCGGGGATGATCGCGAGCGCGGCGTTTGTCAGCATCACGGAGAAAAGAAGCAGCGGCATCTCGAGCTCGATCGTGAACTCGACCGCCGAGAGAATGCGAAATCCCTCCAGATCGCCGGCTTCGCCTTCGATCATTGCCCTGGCACCGCGTATGGGCAGCAGAAGTCGGCGGTTCGTTCCGTTTGGATCGAGCAGGAATCGCTCGAACGTGTAACGGACATCGCGTGAAGTCAGGCGCCGGCCGTCGTGAAAACGCACGTCGTCGCGCAGGTGGAACCTGAAGCGCCGGCCTCCTTCCTCCACTTGAAACGCCGCAGCGAGCCAGGGGACGACCCGCGCGCCCTCGATGACGCGCGTAAGCGTCTCGAATATGTTTGGAATTACCTCTCCGTGACTGAGAGTTGAGATGTAGGACGGATCGAGCGACTCGATCTTCGTCGCTCCACCGGGCACGTAGATCGTCCCTCCGCTGGAACGGCGCGGTGCGACCGGTGTGGAATCGCCGGACTCACTCGCCTTTCCGACCTCGGCGTAGTTCACGCACGGAGCGTTTCCGCGCACGCGTATGCCTCGAACCAGACTCGACGACAGCCGGTAGTTCACCTCGTGGAATAGCGGCACGATGATTCCACCATCGAGCAATGCGTGCTCGAACTTTCGGTACAACGTCTCCCGGATGCCGGCAGAGCGCTCCGCTCTTGCTTCCTCCGCAATCGCGTCCGTCTCGGGTGACGAGAAGAAGTTCCTGAGGATGCCAACCTGCGAATGGAAGAGTCCGTAAGTGAAATTGTCGGGATCGTCGTAGTCGGCGTTCCACCTGAGCACGATCAAGTCCACACCGCCTCCCGAATTCAGAGCGCGAGCATAGCTGTCTTCGTCGGGAGTCACGTCCAGGACCTGCACGCCGAGGTCGCGCCATGCACCGAAGAGCGCGCGGAGCAACTCGCCATAACGGCCGGACAACCCCGGTGGAATTGCTGCCGATACGCGCATCGGCGCCGTGAACCCGTGACTCGTCATCTGCGCCAGCGCCTGATCGATGGAAATCGGGGTTCGCCGCCGGCCCGGATCGTGACCCAGCATTCCCGGGGGGATCAGGCCAGTCGCAGGCACGGCAAACCGGCCCATCGACTGCCAGATCAGGTCCTGGGTCCGCACAACTCCAGCAAGCGCGCGCCGGGCGGAAACATCTCGGAAGAGCTCGCTCTGCAAGTTGAACACCACGAGTGCCACGTTTTTCCGAGGCGCTTCGCTCAACTGCGCACGGCTGCGCTGGTCACGAAGAATCCTATCGAGATCGTCGGTCAACAGATCGTGAACGATGTCCAACTGCCCAGCCCGGAATCGCGCAGCAAGTTCGCCCGGCGTCAGCCGTGTCTGGAACTCAATCCGGTCGATGGGCGTCGGCGCACCGCCCCAATACGATTCGTTGCGAGCAAGGACGATTCTCTTCGGCTCGGCCGACTCCACGCGGAACCGGCCGGTGCCGAGTATGGCCTCCGTCCCGTCTTCGTTTCTGGTCACGCGGACGATTCCGGCGCCCGGATCCGACAACAGCGTCGGATAGATAGGCACGGTTTCGGTCAACTTGATCTCGACTTGCGAATCTGACCTGACAACTACTCCTGCCAGATGCTCGGCTTCGCCTCGGGCAAACTCGGTCGCACCAACCACCGTGGCCACGATTGCACTTGGCGAATCGGGGTCGATGCGGATAGCGCGTTCGAACGTCAGGCGAACGTCGTCGGCCGTAAGCGGCTCGCCGTTCGAGAAGCGCACGTCCGAGCGCAATGAGATGAAAATCGATCGGCCCCCGTCGCGCAATTCCCACTTCTCACCGATGAGCGGCTGGATCGTTCCCTGCTCGTCGGTCGAGAAGAGACATTCGAAGACGCTGGAGAGAACCTCCTCCTCATCGACCGTCGTGATCGCGGACGGCTCACGCGCATCGACGCGGCCCGGCATCCCTACGCACAACGTGCCGCCGACTGGCAATTCAACCTCCGGCGCCGGGCCCTCGGGACGCAACAGTTCGATCTCTTCAAGGTATTCACGCGCCGCGTCGTACTCGCCGCGAAGATTTGCAACGGTTGCGCCCAGCGACAGCAACCGCGACCGCGCTTCCTGATCGCCAATCGATCGCGCCACTTCCAGACCGCGGTCTACCCAACGTCGCGTTTCTTCAATCCTCCTTCCCTCCCACGCGGTCTCTGCTGCAAACAGAAATGCAGCGACCAGTCGAGGCGTGTTTCGTTCGCGCTCGAAGATGCGTATCGCGCGCTCGACTTCACGAACGGCGCCCTCGATGTTCCCCTCTATCCGCCAGGCTCCCGAGAGCAGAAGGCGCGCTTCGCCCTCGAGCGACCGGTCGCCGTTCCATTCGTCATCTTCCAGAAACTCGAGCGCCGTCCGCGCCGACAGAATCGCCTCCTCGGTCGAGAACGCATCGAGCGACTTTCGTGCTGCCTTGAGGCCGTACTCGACGGCCTTGTCAGCGACGTCGCCGTGCGAATAGTGGTGCGCGAGTGAAGCCCAGAAACGCTCCTTCCCGCCATTGCGGGCGTCCGTCCATTCGGCGTAGCGGCGATGCAGACTGCGCCGCTTCCGGCGCGAGAGCCCGGCATAGAGCGCTTCGCGCACTACGCCGCTCGCAAAAGACATCCGGTCACCGCGCGACTCGCGTTCCTCTTCGAGCATTCCCTGACGAAGAAGACGATCGACGGCGTCTTCGATGTCGGCGCCGCGACCGTCGGCGAGGGCCTCCAGGTCGCGATACTCGAACGTTCTTCCGAGAACAGCCGCCATCGATAGTATCTCGCGGTCGTTCTCGTCGAGCCGCTCGATCTGCTTCTCGACGACCTGCTGGATCGTCTCTGGAAGCGCGTCGCTCGTAAGTCCCATTTCACTTGACAGCGACAGGGTCCCGACGTCGTCCTCGGCAATCCCGCCCGAGTCGACTAGCGACCTCACCAGTTCCTTCGTGAAGAACGGATTGCCTTCAGTCGCGTCGAACAGAGTCCGCGAGAGCGAGTCGCCGAGGCGTCCGGATCCGATCAGGGCCTCAACGAACGCCCGGTGCTCGATGGCAGTCATCGGACCAAGCAGAAGGTGCACGAAACGCCGGTCACCGTGAAAACTGTCCAGCAGGCGCGAAATCGCGTGACGGCGATCGACGTCGCCGGTTCGGTAAGTCCCGATGATGAATGTCGGCGTCGGACCGAGGCGGCGGACGATGTACTGAAGCGCCTCGATCGACACATCGGCATCGTGAAGGTCCTCGAGCAGAAGAACGAGCGGGCGACCACTCGAAATCCGCGCGATGACTCGCGCAAGCAGTTCGAAGATCGCCGTCCGGTCGTCCACGCGCCGAACGCGGCTGTGATCGGCCTTCGAGTCGGCAGACGCCGAGCGGATGTCGCCGATCTCGGCCAGCACCGGGAAAAGATAGGCGAGTTCTGGGGCGAGGTCGGAGAAGTCGGCAATCTCGGTCGACGAAGACGCGGTCTCTCGCGAACGGAAGTACTCCTGAATTGCTTCGCAGAAACCCTGGAACGGAAACGACCTATCCAGCTCGACGAAGCGACCATGCAGGACATGGATACGCCGAGCCTTTGCAAGCCTCTCGATTTCCTCGAGCAGCCGGCTCTTGCCGATACCGGGTTCGCCGCCCACGATCGCGATCTGGCACTCACCGTTAACCGCCGCATTCAAGCGATGCTGCAACTCGGTAAGCTCGCGGTCACGGCCGGTAAACGGCGCCAATTCGCGCTGGACCGGTTCGGGACGCGACAGTCGTGTCGATGCCATCGCAATCGGCCGCTGACGGTCATCATCGTTGAGTCCCAGCCGGTAACGCGCCAGGGCGTCCGCCACTTCACGCGCCGTCTGGGGGCGCCCGGACGGTTCGCGCGCGAGGCACCGCATCGCGATCTGCTCGAGTTCGAAGTCGACATCGGCCCCGCGCTGCGTTGGAGGCTGCGGGTTCTCGTGCACGATGCGGTAGAGGACCGACTGCACTTCTCCGGCGAATGGCGGTTCGCCAAGCAGGCACTCGTAGAGAACAGTCCCGAAAGAGTAGATGTCGGAGCGCGCGTCGACTTCACTCGTGGCTGAAACCTGCTCGGGGCTGAAGTACGAGACCGTTCCGATTATCGTGCCCGAATGCGTAATCCGGGTGAGCTGGCTTTCGAGCGACGCGCGCGCAAGGCCGAAATCCATGATCCGCACGCGCAGGTTGTCGTTCTCCGTGCGCCAGACCATGATGTTCTCTGGCTTGATGTCGCGATGGACGACGCCCTGGCTGTGGCTGTAGTCGAGTGCGTCCGCTACTTGCGAAGCGAGGTCCACGACGTCCCCGAGGCGCAACGAGCGCTCGCGCAGAAGCACGCGAAGATTCGTGCCGCCTATGACGGGCATCACGAAGAACAGCGAGCCTTCGTGGCGTCCAATGTCGTAGACCGTCACGATCGCCGGGTGATCCATCCTAGCGACGACCTGCGCCTCGCGCTGGAACCGAAGCTCGGCGTCGGGAGTAAGCATTGTCGGCGGCACGACCTTGATGGCGACCTCGCGATCGAGCAGCGGGTCACGGGCGCGATACACGACGCCCATTCCGCCTCGGCCAAGTTCGCCGACAATCTCGTAGCGGTCCGCCAGTCTGGTGCCTATCATGGCTCTCCCAAACCGCCCAAGGACACGAGTTCCGCATCGAAGGCGGAACTCGCGTCCCCTTCCAGATGAATCGTGCAGTGGATCAAAAGGAGTCTACGGGAAACGCCGGCACCAGCCGGCTGGTGCGGGCACCTACCCGCGACTTCCGGCAACAACGGCCACCCAGCGGGGTGGCCGTATCACCCGAAGTACACCCTGGTGGATTCGAACCACCGGCCTTCAGCTCCGGAGGCTGACGCTCTATCCAGCTGAGCTAAGGGTGCAAGCCGCGTCGATGATACGCGCCGCAAAAACTGTTTGTCCATAGAGGACTCCGCGGGCTCCCTATTCGACGCTATCGCTCCGAACGAGGGAAAGGAAGTGCTCTTGAACGTTCATCGGCGCCTTGTCGGCAGGGATGGTGATCCGCTCGTAGGCGCCCTCGCCGTCGAGCACCCTGGACTTAACCGTATCGAGCAGATAGGCGTCGAGAATCTTCGTGATTCGCTTCCGAGCCTTCGGCTCTTCCACCGGAAAAACCGTCTCGACGCGCCGGTCGAGGTTTCGGTTCATCCAGTCGGCGCTCCCGAGGTAGATCTCGTCCTTGCCGTCGTTGTGGAACAGAAATATCCGGCTGTGCTCGAGGAATCGCCCGACGATCGACCGAACGCGGATGTTCTCGCTGATACCCGGGATTCCAGGGCGCAAACAGCAGACCCCGCGGACGATCAGCTCGATCTCGACGCCCGCCTGCGACGCGTCATAGAGCGCTCGAATGATGCGCGTGTCCGTGAGGCTGTTTATCTTCGCGACGATCCGGCCCTTCTTGCCGGCGCGGCAATGGTCGGCCTCGCGACGGATGAGCCCGATGAACTTCTCGCGAAGGGCGACGGGCGCCACGAACAGCTTGCGGTAGTCGGTCTGCCGCGAATAGCCGGTCAGAAAATTGAAGAGTTCCGTTGCATCGGCGCCGATTTCCGGGTTCGAAGTGAGCAGGCCGATGTCGGTGTAGATCCGCGCCGTCGCCGGATTGTAGTTTCCGGTACCGAGGTGGACGTAACGCCGCAACCCGTCTCCTTCCTGTCGAACGACCAGTGCGAGCTTGCAATGTGTCTTGAGACCGATGAGGCCGTAAACGACGTGCACGCCCGCTCGCTCCATCTTGCGTGCCCAGACGATGTTGTTTTCTTCGTCGAAGCGAGCCTTGAGCTCGACGAGAACCGCAACCTGCTTTCCACGCTCGCAAGCGTCCATGAGCGCCTCGACTATCGGCGAGTCGCCGCTCGTGCGGTAAAGCGTCTGTTTGATTGCCAGCACGTGCGGGTCACGCGCGGCGGCACGGACGAAGTCCACGACTGGCGCGAAAGAGTCGAATGGGTGATGCAGCACGACGTCCTGCTTCCTGAGCACATCGAAGATGGGTTCGCCGTCGCGCAACACGGCCGGCAGCACGGGTGCGAACGGCTCGTCCTTCAGCGCCGGAAAGTCGAGCTTGTAGAGCTGCATTAGATCGGCCGGGCTCAAAGGTCCGTCCATTGTGAATACGTCGTCGGATTCGAGTCCGAGCGAGTCAGTCAGGAACTGCGCCATCTCGGGTGGCATTCCGGTGTCGATCTCCAGCCGTACGCTCGATCCGAATCGACGCCTGCGCAACTGCCGCTCGACCGTCTTGAGCAGATCGCCCGCCTCATCCTGTTCGATTTCAAGATCCGCATCACGCGTAACCCGGAATGGATGGATATTCGTGACGTGCATTTCGGGGAACAGCGCCTCTACGTTGGCCGCGATCACTTCCTCGAGAAATACGAAGGCGTGAGTGTCACCGGATACCGGAAGCAGGCGCGCGACGATCGGCGGCACCTTGAGTCGCGCAAATCGAGGCTCGTGGGCACCCTTTTCCTTCGGCCGAACCATCATCGCAAGGTTGAGACTGAGGTTCGATATGTAAGGGAACGGGTGACTCGGATCGACGGCGAGCGGCGTAAGAATCGGGAAGATGTAGCTCTGGAAGTACTGCCGCATCTCCTCCTGCTGCACTGGCGTAAGGTGCTTGTAGCGAAGAATGCGGATGCCGTGCGAATCGAGTTCCGGGAGTATCTCGTTGACGATGCAGCGAGTGAGCTCGTCCGTCATGGGCCGCAGCTTCTCCGATATCGACTTGAGCTGATTCGCGGGACTGAGGCCGTCGGGAGATAGTACGGTCACGCCGGCATCGACCTGCTGCATCAGGCCCGACACGCGGATCATGAAGAATTCGTCCAGATTCGTAGAGAATATGGCGAGGAACTTGAGGCGTTCCAGCAACGGGTTGCCGTGGTCGAGGCCCTCCTCGAGGACTCGGCGGTTGAACTCGATCCAGCTGAGTTCACGGTTGAAGAGCAGAGTGCCCTCGAGCGAGCCCGTGCTTATGGACGTGTGTCGCGTCTCGTCGAGTGCGGACGTTCCCGTCGAATCATCGAGCGAAGCCGTCTCCGAAGCGAACGCGGCAGTAGATGTGGCTTTCTTCTCTCGCGTCATTCGGTGGCTCCTAGTCGATACGAATTGCCCGCGAGGTTGCAGTCTACCGCAGCCGGCCAGGCGCGTGAAGCGCACCTTCCAACCCTGCTTGGACCGGCCCGTGAAGGCCGCCTGGAGTTTCAACCCGCGGACGTGCAACCAGTGTTGGGGCCGGCACAGGGCTTAGGCGACTACCGACTCGAAGCGGTGCTTCAGGTCCAGCAACGGCCGCTCGACATACCGGAAAGAAATTGCCGCGACGCAGAATGCGCAGAACAAGTAGGTAACCAATGAAAGCACCCAGGGCGGCTCTTTTCCAGCGAGGATCACGGTCAGAGGCGTGCTCACAGCCACCGCGATCGGCGCGTGCCAGAGGTAAATGCCGTATGAGCGTCGCCCGACCCAGACCATAGGTATCGACGCCAGGCACCGACAGATCGTGCTATGCGGATTGCATAGGATCCAGCCGATGACCGTTGCCGATGCCAGCGCCACGACCGTGAACAGCCCGAAATAAAGTTGCCATCTCGCCTCGGGCATCGTCAGAGCCACAAGCGCCAGCAAGCCCGCCGACCCCACTGCTCCCGATGCGAAAGTCCTGCGGTAGCTGGCGATTCGATTCAACGCTCCGCTCACGGCCAGGACGCCGAGAATGCAGCCGACGAGCAGAGTGTCGGCGCGCGTATCCGAGCCATTGTACAAACGCTCCAGGTTGCACTCGCCTCCGGTGAACATCACGGCTCGCGCCCCGGCCGAAAGTAATACCCCAATCGTGAGAATGGTTAGAAGCCCACGGGTCCGCATTCCGGCCCCCAACAGAATCGTA
This sequence comes from Blastocatellia bacterium, assembly GCA_021463145.1. Taxonomy (GTDB): domain Bacteria; phylum Acidobacteriota; class Blastocatellia; order UBA7656; family JADIYM01; genus JADIYM01. Next base: position 118,645 of record JAJTWZ010000002.1, read on the forward strand.
AGAGCGAGTGGCCACAACAGGTAGAACTGTTCCTCGACGGCGAGCGACCACATGGGCGCCAACTGGTCCATCGGAAGCAGGCAGTAGGCCTGTACCCAGTTCGTCGAGTAGAGCAGCGTGACGAGGGCCTGCCAGCACGTGCGCCGGGCCTCAACCTCCGGAAAGGCCATCCAGGAGTATCCGCACCAGGCCACCAGCATAACGATCAGCGCCGGTGCGAGGCGCAATGCACGGCGCGCATAGAATCTCCGCAGGCTGATCGTCGAGGCCTGATTGAATTCCCGGAAAAGCAGAGTCGTGATCAGAAATCCGCTTAGTACGAAAAAGATGTCGACACCGATCCATCCGCCCCACAAAACCCCTCGTTGCCATCCCGGTATTGGAGCGTGCCTGAGCAGGACGGCAAGGATTGCTATGGCGCGAATCCCATCCAACTCGGGCCGATAACCAAGCCTGAACGGAGCTTCCGCCGGCCTGGCAACTCCCCTTTCGGGTGGAGAATTACCTGCCTCCGGCCGCTCCGAGTCACGTGCCATCCGGGAATCCTAGCACGCCGGCTGCGTACGATTGGCGGCAGGCCCGGCAGGCAGATGCAGGGCGATTCCACTCAGACGATGAAAGGAAAATACGCAGGTCTACTCGCCGTCGTGTCCTGGATCCTCGTCGCGCTCCGGCAGCGCGTTCGTCCTGACGAGCGCGGATACTGGCTTGAAATCGTACGGCCGGCCCGATGTCGAGTAGTAGCTCTCGTCGGGTTGCAACTCGCAGGGCACACCGTGGAGCGCGGCGAACAGGACGCGAAACGAATTGACAGGACTGATTCCCGGATAGAAAGCACAACGGAAGTCGGCCGGAACGTAATAGGCATTCAGTATGCCGAACCGCTCCCTGTAGAAAGCTCCCGTGGTATTGAACTGCCGGCGAAGCGACCGTGGTCCGTGGTCGCCCTGTACGATGATCACCGGCTGGTTCGAGGCGTCGTAACCATGGCGGATCGCATCGATTGCAGGAAGAATACGGTCGTTCACGAACGCCACCTGTCCTCGAAAACCCTCGACGTACTCTTCCTTCGTGTACTTGGTCTGGTTGAAACGGCCCTTCTTCTCGCGCATTCCGCCCGCAGCATCGAAGACGAAGGGAGGATGCGGCGAGAGGACGTGCGCCAAAACGAACATCGGCTCGGGGCCAGGCCGCATCTCGGCCAACGCTTCGAACGCGTGTAGCACCGCGTAACGCCGCAAGAGAAACGGATCCGACGTAGCCTGCACCACGGGCAGCTCTGCGAGGGGTGTCGTCCGGATGAGGAGCACTTCGAACTCCGTCAGGCTGCCTTTCGGAAATCGAATCTCGACGTCCGCAGTCGGCATCGGATCCGTCCCTGAAAAACCAGACGCGACGTTCACGAAGCGGTAACCACGTTCACGCAGTGTGCGCACGACCGCACTGTCGCGCACGGCGTCCATCATCACCGTCCGGTCGCTCGTCTCGCGGTAGCCTTCCGTCATCGCGCCGAGGTGCGTCATGTTGAGCGACGATCCGAGAGACAGGAGCGTCGCACCGTAATTGCTGGCGCTATCCGACGCCACGTAGAACCCGCGCTCGGCGAGCCCGGCAGCGAGCGGGGAGTTCTCGAAACCGTAGAACTCGCGAAGGGAACGCTCCGACGGGTAACTGTCCAGGATGATGTAGTAGATATCGGGACGACGCGTCGCAGAAACCGTCGTGGAACCAGCTCCGGGTGCTCCGAGGACCGGGCGGGATGGGCGCCGCCCGAACTGGCCAATCGCGATCGTCGACAGCGGAAAGACGAGCAATACCGCGGTTACCGTGGCGATCAGCACCGCGGGCTTCTCCGGACTCTTCGACGTGCGGAACACGGCGTACGCGACGGCCACGAACGCCACGGCCTCGACGGCAGCCGTGGCAATTGAAGCCGATCGAGACACCGGCAGAAGATTCAGGATGTGGCCGTACGCGAAGAAAAGCACCAGGAACGCCGACGTGACTACCACGGCTTTCGCCACATCGCGATAGACAGCGGCTGCCACCCCCAACAGGATGGCGCAACCCGCGACGGCGACCGCTAGTGGCCGCAATACGTCAGCCAGATACGTTTGGCCCTGGTTGTGCGCGAACAGGAACAACACTGGATACGCTGCGAGCCCGAGCGGCGCCGCGACTACCCATGATCGCCGCACGTCAGCCGACCTCCCGTGGCAACGCCTTCATGAGGTAGAGCGTCCGTTGCGTGCCCTCGATTTCCGCGCGCGCTTCGATATGGAAATACCGTGAGAACGCGTCCTCGAATCCTCCGGCATCGTAGCCATCGAATATGTCCTCACGGCTCGAGAGCAGGCGTCTGACCTGCGAATCCTCCTTCGGAACGAACTCGATGACCAGCCACCATCCAAGCCTGGCAAGCATCCGCGCGATGCGGTCGAGCGGCGTGTTGTTTCCGATCGCAAGGTGGTGCACGAGCGCCAGCGCAAGAACCAGATCCGCCGGCCCTCGATCGGCAAGCGACGAGCGCTCGAGGTGCTCCCAGCCGATGCCGGGGCTCGGGTTCGTCGCATCGAGACGCAGGGGAAGCAACTTCCGCTCATCGTCGCGCCGGCCGGCACGGTAGTTCTTTTCGACAGCGGCGGGATCGATGTCGAACGCAATTGTCGTTGCACCGCGCGCGCTTGCAAGGCGGCTGAAGACGCCAGTATTTGCACCGAGATCCCAGACCGTCGACGGACGAACGCGGTCGAGAAATCCGGCAACAACCTCTGTCTTCCGCTCGAATGAAGCGGACTCGTAGTTCGTGTTCAGGTAGTAATCGCCCCATTCGGTCCCCGACGGCGTCCAGTCGAGCGACTCTATGGCCTTTCGCAGGCTGTCGAGCAAGCCGATGAGCGACAGTCGGCTCACCGAAAGTGACGAGCCCTTTACTGGCCGGTCGGCGTAGCGCGCCTGAGACTTCGCGTGCAGGTGCACGTGCGTGAGCAGCGGAAAGCGAAGCCTGGATTTCCAGGGCAGGAGGCGGCTAGCAAGGTCGAGGGGGATGCCATCGAGATTAGTGGTCAGCAGTTGTGCGAGGCGGATGTCGACAAGACTCATCAGAGCAAGCGGAGCCAGAAAGTGCTGGCAGAACTGACGGTAGCCAGCCCACGGCCTCCCTTCGACGTAAGGCTCGAAAGAGAGCGTGTCAATGAATACAGGGTGACAACCGTCGAACTGGACGTTATAGGCGCTTGCGTCCTTGAGTGACATGCCGCGGACGAGCGACTCGCGTTGGATGCGAAGCGTAAGGAGTGCCGCGTCCTTCAACTGGCCGAAGGCCCACTCGTAGGGATACGACACGAAAGGAATGGGCCGCGGCTTTATCACCCTAACGGCCTCGTCCGAATGCCGCAGGTCGAGGGCCACTTCCTCGTGTTCTATCAGCAGTCCATTAGAGGCCAGATCGTCGTAGAGCCCGGACGAACCGAGGAGGTCGAACTGCTCGGCGTACGACCCGTTGACCTGACGATAGAGCACGCCGTCGCGGCGGTATACGAAGCCGCTTGGATCGCGAAACGAACCGGCTAGTGGCTGGCTATTCTCCGCGGTCGGCGTCGCCATCGTTCCGCTCTTTGCGGTTGCCGAAGAAAGCCCGCAGCCGAGCCCAATACATCTTAGCGGCGACCGATGCCCCAAGAAGAGTGCCGACGACTACCTGCAGTATGAAACTGCCGGACCCTGGATCGATGTAGGCCGGAATCGCCTCGAAGATCGGAAACTCGTGCAGCATCGTCAACGGGTGTAACAGTCTCGCTGCACTCGTGTCAATTCGGAGTGCCAGACGGTGCAGAAGCCTCCGGCTGTTCCCCGTCCCGTTCCAGGCACGCAGAGCTGGCGGACAGAGGCGCCTGCAATGCCGGCAGCGCTGGTGCGTTCATTGGATCGCGATGCAAGGCAGACTGATGCAGAACGGACTGAGGACGAGTCGGCCGGTTGCGATGTGGCTGCTCTTCATCGTGTTCGCGACGGCAATGCCGGCCCGCGCGCAGGGGCCGGAACAGCAAGTCTCGGCGAATGCAGGCGCCGACGTGCAGATGGGCCAGATCATCGACCGAATCGTCTGTATGGCCGATCCGTCACAGTCTTACGCCGCGTACTTGCCATCGAGTTACTCGAAGGATCGCGCCTGGCCGATTCTCTACTGTTTCGAGCCACTCGCGCGTGGCCGAATTCCCATCGAGCAGTATCGAGAAGCAGCCGAGCGGTTTGGCTGGATCGTCGTGGCATCGTGGAACTCGCGAAACGGGCCCATGCGGGTCTCGCTCGACGCCGGAACTGCGATGTGGCGCGACACGCACGATCGATTCCGGATCGACGATCGGCGTGTATATGCGTCCGGCTTCTCCGGCGGAGCGCGAATCGCGACCCTCGTCGCCGTGTCGTGCGGCGGCTGCATAGCTGGAGTCATCGGGTGCGGAGCGGGTTTTCCGGAGACGGCGTTAAAGATCGAATCGCTGAAGCCGGAACAGCTCAGGTTCGTCTACTTCGCCACCATCGGACTCGAGGACTACAACTTCTCGGAACTCATCGAGCTGGAGCCCTTGCTCGACAAGCTGGGTCTGACACACGACATCGCCCGTTTCGATGGCGCGCACCAATGGGCGCCTTCCGTCCTGCTCGTGGAGGCCGTCGGCTGGATGGAAGTCGAAGCGATGCGGTCCGGCGCGCGAGCCGTCGACCGTAAGCTGGTCGAATCGCTGTATTCGGAAGGACTCGCGCGCGCCCGTGCGCACGAGTCCTCCGGTCGCGTCGCCGATGCGTGGCGGCAGTTCATGACTCTTCAGCGGCAGTTTGCGGGGCTGCGAGATACGACTGAAGCAGAGCTTGGCGCAAAGGCTCTAGCCGGCAACCGTCTCGTGAGACAAGCGCTGAAGAACGACCGCGACGAGGTGAAGCAGCAGAATCGTCTGGCCTCGGAAGCAGCGACTTGGGCGGCCGCCCGGCAGGACCGCGAGACCCGGGTCGAAGCGATCGCCGAATTCCGCCGCCGCGTCGCTGCGCTGCGCGCGAAGGCGAATGCTTCCGAAGACTCTCCCGAAAGGCGCGTGTCGCGTCGCACGATCAACCTGCTCTTTGCCAATTACTACGAAGGCGGACTCGGGGCGGCGCAGACGGGAGATCATTCGAAGGCCATCGCAATGTTCGAGCTTGCGAGCGAGGTCGCCCCTCAGCGGCCCGGGCCGCTGCTCGCGCTCGCGGGCGAGCGGTTCGCCTCCGGCGACCGGAAGCGCGCCCTCGAGGCTCTCGGTTCTGGCCTGATCGTGCTGGCCGAACGTGCTGCGGCCGCGGGGCCGGCGTCACGGTAGAACCGGCTCCGGCCAGCTCTTCTGTTACGAAACCTTTCGTATTCCTTGAGTCGCAATGCCGCGTGAAGGAGTCGCCATCGCGTTCTTCCGGAGCTCCGGTGCATCGAGAGGGCTACACTCCGGCGCTTCGAAAGGGCGGCGCCTGCCCGCCGCAGAAAGCCCACTACACGCGTTAAGGCATCAGGTTCCTTCGCAGCGCCTCGTGCGCATACGGAATTATCACCTCTGCGACGAGAAATCCCGGCTTGACGGTGGCAACGGCCGCGGCAACGGCGGAACGAACCGCACCTACTTCCCCGGTCACGACGACCATGCCCTTTCCGCCCGGTTGATTGCGCGCTTCGATGAGGTCGACGTTGGCAGCCTTCACGGCAGCATCGCCGGCGTAAATGGCAGGAGCTACTTCCTTGGTCTCGACGATGCCCAACGCCTCGATCCGGTCTACCTTCACGCGACCCTTTATAGCTGGCGGCAACTGCGGGTGCACGTTCCGAATGATGAACTGGTCCAGCACGACACCGTCCGCCGTCGTCGTTCCGGCCCGCATCGACGCTTCGACGTCAGCGACCGAACCTCCGATCATCACGAGATGTTTGCCGCGCGGAATGCTGAGTGTCATCAGCAGCTCCACACCCGCCATCTTGAGCATAGCGTCAGTGGCCTCGATGCCGCGCGCGATTGAACTCACTTCCAAAAATCCAATGGCTTCTTCGTATCCGGCCATCAAGCTGTCTCCTGCTCGAAGATGGTTGGCGCTGCAGAGGGCGCGCCGGATTCTACTCTCGGGCCGGGCCGGCCGAAAACCGGATACGAAGGTTCGCTCGCGGACCTCCAGACTCTCGGCTCTGCACGACGCCGAAGTCGATTCAGGCCGCGATCACGATGCGGAATCCGGTGTCCGAGTGCCGGTACTGGGGCGGTGCCGAAAACCGCGCCGCGGACCGGCAGAACACGGGAGGCGTGCGCCAGGACCCGCCGCGTCGAACACGCGCCGTGCCCGAGCACGCGCCCCACGGATCGACGACAACGGAAGTCGAGTAAGTGTCACGAGCGTGCCAGTCCCGGCACCACTCCCAGACGTTGCCGTGCATGTCGACGAGGCCAAACGGATTCGCAACGCCGTAACAGCCCACGCCAGTAGGCCTGCCGATGGGCTCGGCGCGTGGCCCCCCGGCGAACTTCTCGGAGCAGTGGTAGTTCGCAACTTCCGGCGTCAACGTCTCACCGAATGCGAAGGGCGCTTCGGTGCCACCCCTGCACGCATACTCCCACTCGGCTTCGGACGGCAGACGGACGGTTCGGCCGGTGAGCGCGGCGAGCCGGTCGCAGAACTCTCTGGCCTCGATCCACGACACTCGCTCGACCGGATTGTCGTCGCCACGAAACTCGGACGGCTCAGGATCGAGGCTGAATGAACACTGAGGAAGCGCCGCAACTTCACGCCACTGCCGCTGCGTGACTGGCGTTCGTCCGATTGCGAACGGCGAAACGGTCACCTCGCGACGTGGTTGCTCTTCCTGGATCCACCGCAACGCCGTGCCGGCCGCGGCGTGCGAAAGCTCACGTCTCGCGGCCATGGCCTCGATATTCGTAGCTCCCATACGAAACACGCCGCCCGGCAGGCGGATGACATCGATCGTCACGCCGCCGCCCAACGTCAGACGATCGACGGATGCTTCGATCTCGCATTCCGTCGTCGTCGTGCCCGTTGCGTCGAGCGTGAGGAAACGCGAGCGCTCGGCCGGCGCCGGATCCGAAGGAACGGGAGTGCAAGCTGGGGCGACGGGAACGGACTCGGCGCCTGCCCTGGCAATACGCAGCCGCGCGAGTCCGGCGAAGGGGCTGGCCGGGAACGCGGCAATGAAGGCCTGCAGTTCCTCGACCCGGCCGCTGCCGTTCGCCGCCTTCCAGAACTCGAGTTCCGAGAGGCTCGAGGCGTCGCTCCCGAATACGTAGGTATCGTCGTCCGCCACGTGCGCGAGCATCGATTCCCCGACGGATCAAGTCAAGCGTCCGGAGTGTCCGAACCGGTTCCCTGATCGGCGATGTCACCTTCATCCGGGTACTTCCCGCCACTCTTGCGCTTCCCTGGAACCGCCGCCAGCAGGATCACCGCCACGATTCCCACCCCCGACAACCAGAGACCGGCAAGAAGCGGCCGGGGACGATAGACGAAGCGAATCTCGTGAGGCCCGGCCTCGATTCGAACACATCGGAAGACACCCTCGGCCGAGAGCAATTCCGCCGGTTGACCGTCTACCTCGACCTTCCAGTTCGGATCGTACAGATCGCGGAGCTTCACGAATCCTCCGCCCTTGCCGGCGAAGGCGCGAATCACTATTTCAGTGGGTGACTCAAAGACGATCTCAGCCTCTGAGCTGCCATCTGGAAGTCCCTGCTGCCCGGCGGAGTGCCGCTTCGGGCTTTCGCCGGAAATCGACTCGCTCGCTTCCGGGACGATCTCGGTGCGGACTCCAGCGGCCGGCGGGGGCTCTGCCGATAGTACGGCAACGGCGTCAGTGTCGGTCTGTTCATCGAAGAGCGCGTCAATCTGTGCGATCACGCCATCGCGTACTTCGCCAGCGGGAACGACGACGGCCCTCGGCGACGGTTCCCATACGTAAAGCGACATTGCCTCGAGCGTATCGATGGAAATGAGTTGGCGCGCGTCTTCCGATGGAGGGACCCGGGCGATGACGTAGCGGACGTTCGACCGGCGCAGCATCCTGGCTCGCGCCGCCATGTCGACATCGAATGTGCGGCTCACCAGATCGTTGTAACGTCGGGGCGCCAGCACTGCCAGGTCGATCGTCAGGCCGTCACGGCGTCCATTGCCCATGCCATAGATCGGAAGCGCCGCGCACCAGACGGCCGCCTCGCGAACCGGAGACAGCCGAGGGAAAACCGAACTGCGCGTCAGTCCCGACTCGTAGGCAAGTTCCGAGTTCCCCGTGATGAAAATTCGATCGTTCGGATGCTCTGCCGTCAGTTGAACCCACGGCGGCGCCGAGAGTTCGTCGAGAGGGATCGTGGGGTTCAGGTTCGAGTTGGCCGCGGTCAGGTCGGCGACGACCGCCACGAACAGCGCGGCGCGCAACCAACTGCCGTATCCGCGCGCCGAAGCGCCGAGCCAGATGCACAACACGGCTATGACAGACACGACGAGGACACGCGGCGCCACGTTCCCTGCCTGTTCGATCAATGCGGCCCCGTGCGCGTCAGCAAGGGGCAGCGCGAGCGAAGCCGCGTAGCGCGAAGCCACGGAACGGGCCTCCGCCGGCCAGAGCCGGCACCAGGCGAGGGCGTAGACGGCGAGCGTAACGAATGCGGCGCCGCCTCCAAGCGCAAGCCAGTGCCGCCATCGGCCGAACGCTGCCAAGGGCCGACGCAGCGCGTCCCAACCCTCGGCGGCGAGTCCCGAAAGGCCGAGGACGACGAAGGCCATGAACTTCAACGGAATTCGGGACGCCGAAAAAATCGGCAGGTGCTTGAGCGCGGGATAAAAGGGTGTCGACATCCCGAGAGACAGGACGACCGACGCGAGGACGAGCACGGCAAGCAGGATCGCCCACCTGGTATGGCGGCCGGAAGTGATCCCGACGAGCGCCAGGATAACCGCTCCCGCTCCGCAGTAGAGCGAGAGAATCACCGGCTCGTTCCAGCCGTGCATTGCATAGAACCAGTGTCCCCACAGATCCGCCGGGGAGAGGGTACTGCCGAAGAGGTTCGGCGCGATCGTATCGAAAAGCATGAAGAACCGCGGGTGGTACTCGTCCGACAGCGCCCCGTCCGACCTGAGCGACCGAGTCGACTGGTCGTACGCGATGAGCAACTGCGCCGCCGCGACGAGCGCGCCGAGAAGTCCCGCCGCAAGCACAAAGGCCGTAGACCTGAAGATCGACCTGAGCGACGACGGTCCTGATGCCGCAGCACCGGTGGCGGCGGAAATCACGGCAACCGAGGCCGTCACGGCCAGCACGAGCGGTTCGCCCGCGAATGCAAGCAGCGCGAAGAGGACTGCCAGAGCCGCAACCGAGCGGCGGCAAGGACGTGCGACTACTCCATCGGTACCCCAAAGTATCCACGGCGCCAGCGCAACCGACCACGAGAGGTTGAGCATGTAGCCCATCGCGAGAAACGGTCCTGACGCCACGAAGAGCGACGCACCGAGCGAAGCGGCGCCGGGCGTCATCCGCCGGCGCAGCCAGAGATATGCACCAACTGCCGCCACCGGATACGCGAGCGAGACCGACAGGTTGATGCCGTATGGGTCGGGCAGGAAAGCACGCGCCAGAATCGTGAACGGGAAGAAGAGTTGAAGCGAAGGGTCGCCCACGACCGATTGGCCAAACGCGACCGACGGATTCCAGAGCGGCAGGTGTCCCTCGGCCACCGTGGCGCGTATCCATCTGGTGAGGGGCCACGTGTAAAGCGTCAGGTCCCGAACGTAGAAGATGCGGTCCGTCGTGAAAACGCCGCGAACCATCCATATCGCCAGTAGCGGCGGCAGGAACGGCAGGGTGCGGTCGAGCACGGCGCGCACCCGGTCGAGCCGGTTTCGCGGCGGTGCAACTTCGGCTTCCTGCTGTTCGGGGGACGACATTGGAGGACATCGACCAGTCGGTTCGACGCCGACGATAGCACGGCTGGGGGAATCGAACGTCCGGAGTAAGGAGATGCCCGCCACGGCGCCAAGCCACCCCGATCGCGGCGGCGCCAGCCGGCGGCGTCTGGATGTGCTGAGACGCTCTAGTGACGTGGCGTCAGATGTACGTCAGATTTCTGTGCTGGAACGCGCCCTCGGGGTCTTCGTATTCGCGGCCTCCGAGGTCCGTCCCGTCCCAGCGCAGAGTCACGAGCGCGAGACCGGCGAAAATGTGCTCCGGCCGCTGAATCGTCAACTCGGCCTCGGGCGACATGACGATCATTGCCATCCGGTGCCCGATCTTGTCGCTTGCGAGCACACGGATTCGCCGATCCCGCTGATAGGGCCGGATTCGGGAACTGCGCGACACCTTAACGAAAACGAGAGCGCGATCGGTGTCGCCTTCGAGCTCGGGCATGAGCCAGTAACGCCCGAAGGATTCCTCGGCCACGGATGCGCGCTCGACGATCGATAGCCGCTCACCTACTTCGCACACCACCTTGTGGTGGGCGAAGAAGTGAGTGCCTCCGCCTGCCCCCCGGTCGAAGTACAGGAACGGTTGCTGGCCGTCCGTCAGTTCGATCCTCGAGAGAATGCTGCTTTCCGTCGCCGTGAACACCTTCACGATCAGCCTCCGTTCGACTGCGCCGGTTCGGCGCGGATCCGATACTCGTTCACGGGGGCTGGCGGTTTGCGGCTCGGGTCGGCTCCGTTACATGCGGAGGCAGAAAGCAAAAACGGCCACCGCAGGGGTGACCGAACTTCGCAGATTTCGAGTGAGCCGTGTAGGGATCGAACCTACGACCCGCTGATTAAGAGTCAGCTGCTCTACCAACTGAGCTAACGGCCCAAACGCGTGGATACTACGAATCGTCCGAAACCTTGTCAACCCCCGCTCCAGAACAGGTTCCGTGCGGCCAAAGCGTGATCCGCGCACTGCAAAACAGCTCAAAACGGGCCGGATTCCTGCCCTCGAGGCCCGGCTGGGCGACTCTCCGGCGGACTTCCGTCTCGACCTGATCAGATCCGGGGCGACATCGCCTTCCGTACTGGAGACGGACGGGCCGGGCCGACCCGGCTCACAAATTTCACGACCCGACGGGCATCTCGAAGACGATGGCAGGCGCTCTCACGAATGTGACGACCGGATGTAAAATCTCGGTCAACGCGACACAATCTTCTTTGCACGCTTGACCTTGCGCGCTATGATTCCGTGGATCACCTTGGCAACCGTTTGAGGGGATTGCGGCATCAGAGGCCGTGTTCCACTCAATTTCATATCAGCGTGGTTAGGGAGCCGTACTCATTATGACGAAGTCTCTTTTTGTTCGAAGGCTGTTCGCCGCCGTAGTTTCGGCGCCGTTGTTTGCGCTCTCGGCGATCGCAGGCGGCGGCGGTGGTGGAGCAGTAGTTGCGCCGGCGATGCGCGACTCGTTTCAACCGATCGAGGTCCAGGGTCTCACTCTGAGCAACTTCGGTGTTGTTGATGGAAAGCTCTTCAGAGGTGATCAGCCGAAGGGTGACGAGTTCCGCCAGCTCAAGGCGCTCGGCGTCAAGACTGTCATCGACCTCCGCCTCGATGCGAAGAAGGATTCGCGCGAGCTTGCCGAAGCGGCCGGTCTCGTCTACGTGAACATTCCGATCGACGATTCGAAGCGTCCCTCCGACCAGGACGTCGCCACTTTCTTCAAGGTGATCGACGAGATGGACGGCGCCGCCTACGTGCACTGCGCCGGTGGCCGCCACCGAACCGGATCGATGATCGCCGTGTATCGAATGACGCAGAATGGCTGGAACGTCGACCAGGCGTACCAGGAGATGCTCAACTACGATTTCTACACTCGCTGGGGACACGGCGGTTTCAAGGACTTCGTTTTCGAGTACTACTCCCGGATGCAGGAAGACCCGAAGAGCGTACCTGTGGCTTGCACGACGATCCCGAGTGCTGAAGTGACGGTACCGGCCTACAAGTAACTTCCACCGAACCTGACATCTGAAACGGCGCGTTCCCGCGAAGGGACGCGCCGTTTTTCCGTCCGGGCGACGACAGGCGATCGCCGCCGTTTGCGAGCTTTCGGCGACCGGCCCATAATGGCGCGTCGAACCAGAACCTGTGATGCGCTCGATTCGATTCAAATGGTGACCTTCCTGTCTCGAACCGGCGCGATGGCGGCATCGTGACGGTTGGCGCAAATCGCGGGCTCGGCGCGGGCTTCGCCATCGCGGGCCTGCTCTCGGCCGCGCTGGCGTACTTCGCATTCGACCTCGGCCTGATGAGCGGCTCTTCGTGGAGGCCGGTGCTGGTTGCGTTCGCGATCGGAGCGCTCTCCGCCGGGCTCGTCACCGCCATCGATCGAAAGATGCGACGCGAGAAACAGCCCCGAATCGCGAAGCCAAAGGGCCCGTGGGCATGCCCCAAATGCGGATCGGCCTACGTCGCAGAGGCGACCTCGTGTTCGGATTGCGGCGTGCCACTCGCCGGTGACAGGTCCAAGGCCGAGTCCGCAAGTGCCTGACGATCGGCCGCGCAGAGCGCTGGCGGAGGGTGAGGGACTCGAACCCCCAAGCGCTTTCGCGCGGCGGTTTTCAAGACCGCTGACTTACCAATTAGCCTAACCCTCCAGCCGGGCGGGAAGTATACGCGTGCTTCGGCCAAGGGCGCGAATTCAAACTCGCCTGGCACTCCATCCGGCGACCATGGCGCCGATGTTGGTATACTCCGGCCTTCCAATCGACGAAGGACGACCCAATGACCGAATCCTCCCTCAGCCCCGAGGCCAGTACCCTCGATTCCGACACGGACACCGAAGCGACCCTCGACGATTCGCCTGACGCGGCGAGTGTAGCCAGGTCGCGGGCGACAGATCGCAAGACGCTCTACTGCCCTTCATGCCACTCCAGATTCCTGAACGCTTCCGAGGAATGCTCCGCCTGTCACGTCAAACTAGTTGGCGTGCAACCGCGAGACGTTTCGCTCTTCCGGCCGCTGATCGATGTACCCTTCGTGCTTGCAGCGATGCTCTTTTATTTCGGCTATGACCGTCTGAATGGCGAAGCACAGAGCTTCGGACTCATCTTCCTGATTCTCGGCTTCGCAACTCTCGTCACATTCCGCGCCATCGGATATGCCGAATGGCTCGGCCGCCGATGACTCGTGTATTCTCGTCGTGATCCGTATCAGGATTCGAATCGGGACATTTCCGGCATGAGCACTCCAGCATCCGCGACCGCCACCGAACTCGCTCAGAGGATCGAGGCCGGCGACACGCTCTCAGACGCAGACTGGCTGCTTGCGGTGCAGGAAGTCTCGACGGGCGAACTCCTTCGGCTCGCCGACGGCGTCCGGCGCCGCTGGCATCCCGAGCCTGAAGTTACTTACGTCATCGACCGCAATATCAACTATTCGAACGTGTGCTCGGCGATCTGCACGTTCTGCGCCTTCTACCGGAAGCCCGGCCACGCCGAAGGCTACGTCCTGCCGAACGAGCAGATCTTCCGGAGTGTCGAGGAGATGCTCGAACTCGGGGGAAGCGGCGTGCTGATGCAGGGTGGATTGCATCCCGACCTGCCCCTCGACTACTACGAGACTCTCCTGTCAGAGCTGAAAAGGCGCTATCCGGGCATCTACCTGCATTGCTTCTCGCCGCCGGAGATCGTCAACATCTCCGAAGTGTCAGGCCGGCCGATCCCCGAAGTGCTAATACGGCTCAGGGATGCCGGGCTCGATTCGATTCCCGGGGGCGGCGCCGAAATCCTCGTCGACTCGTTCCGCAAGCGGCGCGCCACCAAATGCACCGGCGTCGAGTGGCTGAATGTCATGGAGACGGCGCACGACCTCGGCATCCGCACGACCGCCACGATGATGTTCGGAATGGGCGAGAGACTCGAGCATCGCATCGAGCACATGCGAATGATCAAGGACGTGCAGAGCCGCACGAACGGCTTCTACGCGTTCATCATGTGGACGTTCCAGCCAGACAATACACCGCTTGGACGCGCCTACCCCGATCGGGTTCCGGCAGACGAGTTCCTTCGCTGGTTCGCAGTCGGGCGACTGTACCTCGACACGATTCCGAACCATCAGGTCTCGTGGCTGACGCAGGGACTCGATGTCGGACGCCGAGCGCTTCACGGCGGAGCAAACGACCTCGGATCGATAATGATCGAAGAGAACGTGATCTCGGCCGCCGGCGCGAGCCACAAGGCCACTGAAGAAATGCTGCGGGGAGTCATCGAGTCGGAGGGCTTCCGGGCAGTACGGCGCAACGCCGCTTACGAGCGCCTCGACCCGTAACCGGGCCGAGCGCGCGGCCGCGGTATTTGTCACACGCGATGTCCACGAAACTCTCTCCGGAAGTCTTTGGCGAGCGGCGCGAACGGTTCCTCGATGCGCTCGGCGACGCCGTTGCGATCCTCCCGGCGGCGCCGGTTCGGGTGCGAAGCAACGACTCTGACCATCGTTACCGTCCGGACAACGACGTGCTCTACCTGACGGACTTCGCCGAACCCGAAGCCGTCGCGGTGTTCGCTCCCCAGCATCCCGAGCACCGGTACGTGCTCTTCGTCCGTCCGCGCGATCCCGAACGCGAAACGTGGGACGGACGCCGGGCAGGCGTCGAAGGCGCGGTCTCGACTTTCGGGGCCGACGCAGCGTTTCCGATCGCCGAGCTCGAAGAACGGTTGCCTGATTTCGTGGATGGCCGCGAGCGCGTCGCCTACCGGTTGGGCCGCGACGAAGTATTCGACCGGCGCTTCATCGAGTTGCTCTCGAGTTATTCGACGACGCGGCGCGCGAAGGGTCCCGGTCCTCACACCATCTTCGATCCAGGTGAGATCGTCCACGAGATGCGGCTCCACAAGTCGCCCGAGGAGGTTGCCGTCATGCGGCACGCCGCGGCCTCGAGCGCCGAAGCGCACCGCGCGGCGATGGCGTCCGCCGCTCCCGGCCAGTGCGAGTCCGAAATCGAGGCACTCATCGAGTACACGTTTCGGCGCCTCGGGGGAATTGGACCGGCCTACCCGTCGATCGTCGGCTCGGGTGCGAATGCGACTATCCTGCACTACATCGAGAACTCGCGCCGGATAGAAGACGGCGACCTCGTGCTCGTCGACGCGGGCGGCGAGTTCGCCTACTACGCCGCGGACATCACGCGGACCTGGCCAGTCTCGGGTCGCTTCACTGCCGAACAACGCGCGATATACGAGATCGTCCTTCACGCGCAACTCGAGGCGATCGAGCGGGTACGCCCCGGCATATCGCAACACGAGATTCACGAAGGCGTGGTGAAGTCGCTGACCGAAGGACTCGTCGAACTGGGACTGCTCGAGGGACCGGTCGACGAGGCCATCGAGAACGGGAAGTACAAGGCGTTCTACATGCACAAGACCGGGCACTACCTTGGAATGGATGTGCACGACGTCGGCAAGTACAAGACCGCCGGCCAGTGGCGAACTCTCGAACCCTCGATGGTGATCACCATCGAGCCGGGACTCTACATCGCCGAAGACTGCGAGTCCGTTGGCCCACAATGGCGCGGGATCGGGGTGCGCATCGAAGACGACGTGCTCGTCACGACCGATGGGCACGAGGTGCTCTCGGCTGGGGCGCCGAAACTCGTCGCCGACATCGAACGTATCGTCGGCACGTCAGCGGGGGCTGGCGTCGGAACCTGAGAGTCTGACGAGGGGCGCGGAACTGGTTTTCAGCTTCGCTCCACACGCGGCAGGGCACGGACGTGCGAACCAATCCCGGTGCGCGTCACGCCTGCCGGTGGTATGGTCCCGCTTTCCCGATCACCATTCGGAGGTACTCCCGTGCGTCATCTCGTTTCAGTCGCGCTCGCCGTCTTGTTGGCCGCTTCCCTCGGCTCGGCTTCGTTCGCCCAGTCCGGCGCCACTCCGGCCGGTTCTTCCGGTTTCCGGCCGGCCGAGCATCGCGAGACCGCTGGCCGCATCATCGGCGCCGCTCTCGTCGATGACACCGGCTGGAGCCGCCTCGCCTATCTTGGCGACCGCATTGGACCTCGCTTGAGCGGATCCGCCGGGCTCGAGAAGGCGATCGCCTGGGCCGTCGACGAGATGAAGAAAGACGGACTCGACAACGTCCACACCGAGAAGGTCATGGTTCCGCATTGGGTGCGCGGCGCCGAAAGCGCTACGTTGCTCGAGCCTCACGAATATCCGCTTACGATGCTCGGGCTCGGAAACAGTGTCGGAACGGGGCCGGAAGGCGTTACGGCCGAGGTGGCAGTCGTTCGCAACTTCGACGAGCTCGAACGGCTTGGCGAATCCGTGCGCGGCAAGATCGTCTGCTACAACGTTCCCTATACGAACTATGGCGCAACCGTGCAGTATCGCGGCTCCGGCGCGTCCCGTGCGGCGAAGTACGGCGCAGTTGCGGTACTGGTCCGCTCGGTCGGTCCTGTCAGTCTGAATACGGCTCATACCGGGGCGATGCGATACGACGACGCGCTTCCCAGGATTCCCGCGGCCGCAATCACCATCGAGGGCGCCGAAATGCTCGACCGCATGCAGGCGCGCGGCGATCGTATCCGGCTGCGACTCGTCATGAACGCGCAGATGTTGCCCGACGCCGAGTCGGCGAATGTCGTCGCGGATCTCACGGGCTCGAAGTATCCGGACCAGATCATCCTGCTCGGCGCTCATTTCGACTCGTGGGACGTTGGAACCGGCTCTCACGACGACGGTGGCGGCTGCATCCAGATCTGGGAGGCCGTTCGCCTGCTGAAGAAGCTTGGGTTGCGTCCCGCCCGTACGATTCGAATCGTGCTCTTCACGAACGAGGAGAACGGACTTCGCGGTGCAACGGGATACCTTGAAGCGCATCGCGCGGAACTGGCCGGTCACCTGCTGGCCGTCGAGACCGACTCCGGGACGTTCCGGCCAAGGGGCTTTGACATCACGACGAAGAACGATGCGCTCTTCGCTACGCTTACCGACATCGTCTCGCTGCTCGAACCGATCGGGTCGGCGACGCTGGGCAAGGAAGGTGGTGGCGCCGATGTCGGCCCGTTGATGAGAGAGGGAGTGTCGGGCGGAAATCTGGACGTGGAGGGCTCGGCATACTTCCATTACCACCACACTCACTCCGACACGCTCGACAAGATCGACCGGCGCGACCTGAAACTGTGCGTGGCGGCATTTGCCGTGATGGCGTACATGGTGGCGAACCTGGAAGTATGGCCGTCGATGGAGAAGCCTGCATGACGAATCTACGAAATCGGACCGTTTTCATCACGGGAGCCAGCTCGGGAATTGGCGAAGCGTGTGCGCGCGCGTTCGCTTCGGAAGGAGCGCGAATCCTGCTTGCGGCGCGGCGCGTGGATCGGCTCGAATCGCTCGCCGACTCGCTTGCGGACGGAATGGACACCGAGGCGCATGTCATCGAGCTCGACGTTCGCGATGCGGAAGCCGTCTCTTCGACGATTGACGCGCTGCCGGCGGAATGGAAGTCAATCGACGTTCTCGTAAACAATGCCGGCCTCGGCCTCGGTCTCGGAAAGCTCCACGACGGCGACATCTCTCACTGGGATCGGATGATCGACACGAACGTGAAGGGGCTGCTCTACGTCTCGAGAGCGGTCATTCCCGGCATGGTCGCGCGTAGTCGCGGCCACGTGATCAACATCGGCTCGATCGCCGGGCACGAGCCATATCCCGGCGGGAACGTCTACTGCGCGACGAAGTACGCTGTCGATGCAATTACGAAAGGCCTTCGAATGGACCTGGTGGACACGCCGCTGCGCGTGAGCACGGTGGATCCGGGACTTGTGGAGACCGAGTTCAGCATCGTGCGATTCGAGGGAGACGTCGAACGCGCCAGCCGGGTCTACGAAGGGCTCGAGGCGCTTTGCGCAAACGACGTAGCGGACGCCGTCATCTATTGCGCCACGCGACCCGCCCACGTCCAGATCAACGAGATCGTCCTGACGCCGACGAACCAGGCCTCGGCGCTCGTCACGAGCCGCAAGACATAGTTACTTGCACGAAGCGCCGCTTTTACTCTTCAACAAGACCCGGATTCTCCAATCCAGAGCGGCTCTGTCGCGCCGCACTCCAGGGCGCTTCGCGCGGGAACGCGGTGCTTCAATCCGTCGCGCCACCCAGGAACTCCGTAACGGTCTCGACGAACCGGCCCCCTGCCTCGAACGCCGGCAAGTGTCCACAACCTTCGAAGACCACCAACCGGGCCCCCTCGATGCCATCGCGCAAGGCTTCCGCCTGCGCGCGCCCCACGACACCGTCCCTGTCGCCCCAGATGACGAGTGTCGGGCACGTAATCCGTCGTAATCTACGCGCGAGCTTCGGACTGGCAAGCGACGGCGCCAGTGCCGTCGCACACCCTATCGTCCGGCGCGCCGACTCCACTCGATCCGATCCCGCCTTGAACGGGAGGGCAATGTCCGCCATCGGTCCACCCGGATCGGCGAACATCGCGCGTCGCATCGCCGCGACGTCGCCGGTCCAGGCCGCCGGGCCTTCCTCCGACTCTCCGTCGCGCGCGAGACCGAACGCGTCAACGAGCACGAGCCGCCGGACGCGGTCCGGCGCACGCACCGCGAGCTCGGCCGCAATCCATCCGCCAAAACTCGCGCCGACCACGTTCGCGCTCCGCACACCAAGCGCGTCGAGGAGGTCGAGATAGTGAAAAACCACATCCTCCACGAGATCGATTTCGACGGCTTCGGTCGATCCGACACCTGGGTGCGCGGGAGCGATCACATCGAACTTCTTCGCAAGCTCCTGGTGAAACGGAAGCCAGCTCGTCTCGCCAACGATGCTGTGCAGATAGAGCAACGGCGGCCCGCCGCCCCCTCTGACAAGATCGACGTGATGGTCGACCGCGACGACATCCTTCCGTTTTCCGGACTCGTACAGTTTCGTCTTCAGGCCGTAGACGAGTTTCGTGATTGTCTTTCGGATCATCGGGCAGCCCTGGCGTAATTCAGTCGACCGGAAAGGCCGGAGCAAAGTCACGCTGCGGCTCGTCGGAAATGTATCGCACCTGCTCCAGGAACAATCCGGAAGGCGGCGCCGTGAGGAGTGCAGGCACTCGCGAATCCGTGAGCAGCAACTGTTGAACGTCGGTCGCGGCAAGAGACCCGCGGCCCACCGCGACGAGCGTGCCAACGAGGCGCCGCACCATCTTCCACAGAAAATGCGAGGCTGCCACTCTGTAGAGCAGCAGGTCGCCCGCCCCCGCCAGCCGCGACTCACGCACGTGGACCAGCGTCGAGCCCTTCGAATCGTCACGGTCGCAGAAACTGGCGAAGTCGTGACGCCCCTCGAAAAGCGAAGCCGCTTCCATCATGGCATCTTCGTCGAGCCGGTCCTTCACCCACCACACGAACCGTTTCCCGAACGCCGTGCGCCGTGTCGAGATCTGGTAGAGGTACGAACGCTCGAGCGCCTGATGGCGCGCGTGAAACGACGGCGCGGCCGGATCGACACGAAGCAGGTTGACATCGGGAGGCAACGCGTCATTCAGGCCGTAGTAGAGCGTCTGCGACGGCAACTTCTTCGTGGCGCGCAGATGCGCGACCTGTCCCAGCGCGTGGACGCCTGCGTCGGTGCGGCCGGCGCCTCCTATTTCGACTCGCTCCTCGAACACCTTTTCGGCCGCCGCGCGCAGCATTCCCTGAACCGTCGTCGCATTCCGCTGCTCCTGCCAGCCTCCATATCGAGTTCCGTCGTACTCCAGGACGAGCTTCCAGCAATGCGCCGCCGGACGCGGCGGGCGGACCGCCGGCGACGTTGGCCGCTGGCGGCTCAGAGCAATCCCCGATCGATTGCGGCCCGCATCTCGCGAACGGCGCGATCCAGCCCGACAAGTATCGAGCGCGCAACGATGTTGTGGCCGATGTTGAGCTCTTCCATCTCGGCAATCCCCGCAATAGGGCCAACATTGAGGTAGGTTAGACCGTGGCCGGCCGCAACTCGCAGGCCCGCGGCCGCCGCGTGTCGCGCCGCAACGCGGTGGCGCGCGGTTTCTGCTTCCACTTCGGCGGCGCGCGACGCGCGATGGACGGTGGCGCCGCGCGCAGCTTCGGTCAACACTGCATACCGCGCAGTGCAAAGCTCGATCTGGTGCGCTCCGGCAGCGGCAGCCGTTTCGATCTGAGCGGCGTCGGGCTCTATGAAGATGCTCACATCCAGGCCACACTCGGCCAGACGCCGCACGGCCGCCTCTGTCCGCTCACGATGTGCGATGACGTCGAGCCCGCCTTCGGTCGTGATCTCGTCCGGCGACTCGGGGACGAGCGTCACCGTGTCGGGTCGCAGGTCCATCGCGATCGCGACCATCTCGTCGGTCGCCGCCATTTCGACGTTCAGGTGCGTCGTCACGAGTCCGCGCAAGACGCGGACGTCTTCGTCTTGGATGTGCCGACGATCGGACCGCAAGTGCACGGTAATGCCGTCCGCGCCGGCAATTTCACAAAGCGAAGCCGCCGCTCCGACGCTCGGATCGCAGGCGCGCCGCGCCTGCCGGACCGTCGCCACGTGGTCGATGTTGACGTGCAACCGAACGTGAGTCTTCATTCGCCCGGGCCTCCCACCCTTGAAGCAGCTTGTCCCGCCTCAGGCCGCTGCCTTCGTCTTTCCAGTCGATCGCGCTCCGTACCGTCCGCGCAGGTCGTTGAAGCGAACGCGCAGGACATCGGCGTATCCGTTCAGCCCGTTCATCAGGTTGACGGTCGACCCCGCGACGTCGTTCCACACCACCGGCACTTCGAGAACCGCAAAGCCGAGACGCCTCGCAACGTAGAGCGCTTCGACATCGAAGCCGAACCGCTCGATCAGCACCCTCGAAAAGACCTCGCGCGACGCATCGGCGCTGAATGCCTTGAAACCGCACTGCGTGTCCCGGAATGGCATGCCGGTCAGAACGCGCATCAGGAGATTGAACGTGCGTCCGGCAATCTCTCGCGCCGCGGGCTGATGGACGCCAATGAGAGACCGGTCTATCGCACGCGATCCAATCACTATGTCGGCATCGCCCGCACGGATCGGGTCGACGAGTTTCGGCAGTTCTTCGATCGGCGCCGACAGATCGGCATCCGTGAAAAGCACGATCGGACCACGAGCGGCGAGCATGCCAACACGCACGGCCGCGCCTTTGCCGTGATTTCGCCCGTCTCCGAGCAATCTCAGATCGATGCCGGCTTCGGCAAATCGCGAAATCTCGCGCTCGACCACACCCGACGTGCCGTCGGAAGAGCCATCGTCGACTACGATGACTTCGACGGATTCGGCGTGCCCTTCGAGGTACGAACGGAGCCGTTCGAGCGTAGGAACGATGCGCTGCGCCTCGTTGTAGGCCGGTACGACGATCGAAAGGGTCGGCTTCGTGGTGCGTTCCGTCAACGACACTCCCCCGCAGGCAGTTCATCCTCAGCGAAAGCGTGAGACTATAGCACGCCGCCCCGCGTTGTATCGGTGGTTGCAGTGTTCGCCTGGTGTGCCGAATCGCGCAAATTTGGCAACCGGACCGCGACTTTCGCGTATTGTTCAGTCTCTGGCGCCCGGGGGGCGTCACACATTTCCGGAGGACCTCACTTCATGAAGCAGATAGCACTCACTCTGGCACTCGCGTTCGGCGCGGGCCTCGCCGTTCCGGTGGTCAACGCGCAGGCGCCTGCGGCCGACGACCGCGCGGCATATCTGAAAGCATCCCGAACCGAATCTCCGGCCGAACGAATCACGGAGTTGCGAGCGTTCATCGCCGCTCATCCGGACAGCGGTTACGTGCCAGACGCCAGGAGCCGCATCGTCCGATCGCTTATCGCGGCAAAGTCGCCCTCGGCCGATATCCTCAAAGCGCTCGACGAAGCGGCCGCCGCCGCACAGAACCCCGTCGAGAAGGCGATGCTGCAGAACGCCGTCGCGTTAACGCTCGTCGACCGGAACGAAATGGTCGACAAGGCCGCAGTGCTCGCGTCCGATGCGTTGGCCGCTCTTCCGAACGATCTGCCGGCCGAGATGAAGGCCGACGTGCAGGACACGCTTGGCTGGGCGCTCGCGCGGAAGGGCGATCTGCCCGCGGCGGTGAAGAACCTTCGTGCTGCCGACACCGTAACCCCGGGCGATCAGGAGATCCTCTTCCATCTCGGCTTCGCACTCGAGAAACTGGGCGACGTCGATGCCGCGATCGACGCTTACGCCCGTTCGCTCAGCGTCTATCTTGGAACCGACACGTCGGCGGAAGCGCCACTGCGGGCGCTCTGGACGAAGAAGAACGGATCGGAAGCCGGCCTCGATGCGAAGCTCGCTACCGAGCGCGAGGCTTCACGGAACTTCGTCATCTTCGAGTCGCGAAAATTCGAAATGCCCGCCCCGCCGTTTCAGCTCAAGGATCTCGCGGGCAAGGACGTCAAGCTCTCCGACTTCGCCGGCAAGGTCGTCGTGATGGATTTCTGGGGAACGTGGTGTCCGCCGTGCCGCGAAGAACTGCCCAAGTTCCAGGAGCTCTACCTGAAGTACAAGGACAATCCGGGCGTCGCATTCCTGAGCATGAACTGGGAGAGGCCGGGTGAAGCAGCCACCCGCGTCAAACTCGTGACCGACTTCATGGCGGCGAACAAGTACACTTTCCCGGTCGTCCTCGATCACGATCGCGTGGCCGTTGAGGCTTACGACATTCCGGGGTTTCCGACTGTGTTCATGATCGACGGCGCCGGTCAGGTCCGGTACCGGAACGTCGGCTACGAGCACGGCGTCGAGCAGATCCTCGAAGCCCAGTTGCAGCAGATCCTCGGCGCGAAGAAGTAGGGATTCCGATTTCATACCGGAACCTGAAGAGCCGGCTATCGGGTGAGGCCCGCCGGCGATGACTGAGCCTCACCCGGCCGACAGCGCGCCCGGCTCCGATCGTATTCAGGCCGGCTTCCCGGGAGCCGGCGCCGCATTCGTCGGCTACACCCCGACTGCGCCGAAGGCCGCGTTGCAAAGCCGTGGCCGTTCCGCGAGCCGTCGGAGTATCATTGCTGTCCGGAAATGGCGGCGCGCACACCACAGGACATGCTGATCGCGGGCGGACGGGTCGTCGATCCGTCTCAACGGCTCGACGACTTCGCCGACGTGAGGATTCGCGGCGGACGTATAGCGGAAGTTGGCGCGAATCTGGCGCGCGGGTCCGATGAGCTGCACGTCTCCGCCGCCGGTCTCGTCGTCGCACCGGGACTCGTCGACGTTCACGTTCACTTCAGAGAGCCAGGTCAGGAGCACAAGGAGACGATCGCCACTGGCTCGCGCTCCGCTGCGGCCGGCGGCTTCACGTCCGTCTGTGTAATGCCGAACACATCTCCGACGAACGACAGCGTCGCCATCACTGAGCTTATCCGCGCTCGTGCTGCCGCCGTCGGTCTCGTGAACGTGTTTCCCGTCGGCGCGATTACAAAGGGGCTCGCCGGCGAAGAGTTGTCGCCGATCGGATCGCTCGCTCGAGCTGGCGCCGTAGCGATCTCCGATGACGGGCATCCCGTGATGAACGGCCAGATAATGCGACGCGCGATGGAATGGGCGGCCGAGATCGATATTCCCGTTGTCGATCATTGCGAGGATCGCAATCTCGCGGCCGAAGGCGTCGTCAACGAAGGCTGTTGCTCGGCGAGGCTCGGGCTCAAAGGCATGAACCGGGTAGCGGAAGAAGTGCAGGTCGTACGCGACTGCCTTCTCGCCGAGTTGACCGGCGCCCATGTCCATATCGCCCACCTGTCGTCCGCTCGCTCTCTCGATTTCGTACGAGATGCGAAAGCCCGCGGCGTACGGGTGACTTGCGAAGTCACTCCCCATCACTTCAGCCTGACCGAAAACGCCGTGTCCGAATTCGAAACTGACGCGAAGATGAATCCGCCTCTGCGCACCGGAGACGACGTCTCGGCGCTGGTCGCCGGTCTCGCGGACGGGACCATCGACTGCATCGCTACCGACCACGCTCCCCATCACACCGACGAGAAAGCGCTCGAGTTCGATCGAGCTCCTTTCGGCATCGTCGGCCTCGAAACCAGCCTCGCAATCGGCCTCACTCACCTCGTGGAAACGGGCCGGGTGGACCTCTCGCGCCTCGTCGAACTCATGTCGACCGTACCGTCTCGCCTGTTCCGGCTCGGACGGGGAACCCTGGCACCGGGGTCGCCGGCGGACGTCGTCGCCTTCGACCCGGCGGCCGAATACCGGGTCGACTCGACTCAGTTCGCAAGTCTGGGGCGAAATACCCCATTCAATGGGTCAAAATTGAAAGGGCGGGTGGCGATTACCGTTCTGGGTGGTAGTATTTCGTTCCGCGCGAGTGAAACTTTGGCCGTGGCCACCCCGTAGTTTCACCGCGTCGGCGAAAGCCAGATGTCCCTCGTGCGGGGATGGGACGCGAAGAAAGGTACTTGGAGAGCTTTTAGTTTGACGGCAATCGCAACTGCAGTCGTTCCGGATACCGAATTAGTTGCCCGCGCTGCCACCGGCGAAGGGGCCTGTTTCGATCGACTCGTTGAGCGCTACCATCGGCAAATCGCCAACTTCGTATTTCGAATGGTTGGCAACTACGAAACGGCCCTGGATCTCTCGCAGGAGGTCTTCATCAAGGTCTACGGGTCGCTCGATCGCTACAACCCCGATTTCAAGTTTTCCACCTGGATCTACAAGATCGCGTCCAACACCGCGATCGACTATCTGCGAAAGCAGTCGGTACCCGTGACGTCCCTGTACTCCGTCAGCGGTGACGACGAGGAATTCGAGCTCCCGATACCGTCGAAGAGTCCGTCGCCCGAGCGTGTGCTCGAGCACTCGGAGAGATCGGCACAGATCGAGGAAGTAATCTCGAAGCTTCCGCCGCGTTACCGCGAGCTGATCGTGCTGAGACACGTCAGCGAACTGAGTTACGATGAGATCGCCGAGGTGACGGGACTCCCGCTCGGCACGGTGAAGAATCGCATCTTTCGCGCCCGCGAGGCGATGCGCAAGCACCTGCTCCGACTGGGAATCGAAGGGATCGCCTGATCGCGGAATCAGCAGCCGCTTCCAACTCTCGAACCGCACCCGAAGAAGAGACTCACGAATGCCGACGCAGTGCCGGACAGCCGGCCTGTGCGGACTTGATGTATGACGTGCAATCCGGAACAGATTCTGGCGTATATCGACGGCGAACTCTCGCCGGACGATGCCGCTCGCGTGCGCGCCCACACGGCGTCGTGCGAGTCGTGCCGCCAGATCCTGCAGGCCGAGCAGGCGATCGAGAGCGCCCTGTGCGGAATGTCGTCGCTGGCGCCACCGCCTGAATTCGCTGACGACACGGTCCGCCGGGCCAAGTGCGATGTCGGACACGCACTGCATTCTCCGAAGGAGAGAAAGCAAGCGGCCGCGGTCGCCTGCGGGCTCGGATCTCTGTCTTTGCTGCTTCTGTGGCCAACGGGGTTTTACTCCACGTTGCTCACAAGCCTCGGGCCTCTTCGGTGCATGGGGCGGTTCGCACTCGGCTGGGTGGAAAGCAGCGCGCTGAGCCTGTTCATCGTCTGCAAGACGATCTCACGTGGAGCCATGAACGCCGTTCACATGCCGGTCAGCGGACTCGTGTTGCTGCTCGTGCTGCTCGTCGCGGTCCTCGTATGGATGCTTGTCGGATACCGGCAACAGTCCAGGGCGTCCTCCCGTAGTAGTCTCCCATGAGTTCCGGCGCGGTTCGCATTGCCAGCATCGTCGTGATCACGATCGCGGCGCTGGCGTTCGGCTGGCTCGCTCTCGCGGCGCTCGTCGCGGAATCCGGTCCCGGAGAGACGCTCGTCGTCACCGAAAGCGACGAAATCAGCGAGGATCTGGTCGTCATTGGGCGGTCGACAGAGGTCGTCGGACACGTGCGTGGCGGTGTGCTCGCGCTTGGCGGCGACGTTACCGTCATCGGCTCTGTCGACGGAGATGTCGCGGCGATCGGCGGATCGGTGATTCAGAAGTCCGGCAGCCACATCAGCGGCGACGTTCTCATCGTAGGCGGACATTACAAACCAGACTCGAACAGTCGGTGCCGGGGAGACGGTACCGAGACGGTCGTGATGGCCGGAAGCGGGCAGCAGCTCCGCGACTTCTTCTCCAACCCCACTCGAGAACTGCTTGTGCCCGAGATCGACCGCAACTACCTTGGCTGGCGAGTCGCTGCGGCACTCTCCTCGTTCCTGCTTGCAATAATCCTCGTCGCCATCGCGCCCGCGCAGGTAAGCCGCGCGTCCGAACGACTCTCGGCGGATGCTCTGCGGATCGGAGCAATTGGATTCATCGGCACGCTCGCGGGGACTGTCCTCGTCGGACTCTCGCTGGTGGCGCTGCCGGGACCGTTCTCCGCGGTCATCTCGGGCCTGTTGCTGCTCGCCGTGATCGTCATCCAGTTGTTCGGACGAGTCGTCGCCTATTTCCTCGTCGGACGCTGGCTGCAGCGCCGAATCTTCGGAGAACGCAGCAGATCGCAGAGCGTGGCGCTGCTGCTTGGCGTCCTTGCCCTCGCGCTTCTCGGATCGCTTCCGGTCGTAGGCGCCCTGCTCGTCTTTGCAATCTTCATCCTGAGCATCGGTCTCGTACTGACGATACCCGCGACGCCAGACTCGGCGGCAGCGGCGACGGATTGACGAGAGTTCGGCGTCAGAGGGCGTAAATGCTTCGCCTGCACGGCGATTCCGGGTATTCTGCCGCCACGTTCCACCGCGTGGCGGCGCATACGTGCCATTGCGGAATCAGACTCATCGCTAACGGAGGCCCGGCATGGCAACTCGAAAGGGACAGGCGGCGGCAAAAGCCCGTCCGAAATCGGCGTCGAAGGCACGTCCCAATGCGGCGGCGAAGAAGTCCGCCTCCCGCGTGAAGAAGGCGGCGGCCAGGAAGCCGCTCGTCACCCTGGCGGTCGATATCGGTGGTACTGGCGTGAAGTCGATGCTCCTCGACGAGTCGGGCAATCCAGTATCGGAGCGCCTTCGTGACGATACGCCGCGACCGGCCGAGCCACTGCCGATCGTCGAGATCATCGTGGCGCAAGCCGCGAAGCACGGGGCCTTCAACCGCGTGTCCGTCGGATTTCCGGGCGTCGTTCACGACGGTGTCGTTGCGACGGCGCCGAACCTCGACTCGAGCTGGGCGGGCGTCGATCTGGCGGCCACACTGTCGGAGCGGCTCAAGAGGCCGACGCGCGTGCTCAACGACGCCGACGTGCAGGGTTTCGGCGCGATAGCAGGAAAGGGGGTCGAGCTCGTCGTGACGCTCGGAACCGGCCTCGGCTCGGCGCTGTTCGTCGATGGACGGCTCGTGCCGAACCTCGAGTTGGCGCACCACGCATTCCACGACGGAAAGACCTACGAGGAATGCGTCGGTGCCAAGGCACTCAAGAAGCTCGGGAAGAAGGCGTGGAACAAGCAGGTGCGCAAGGCCATCGCCCAGCTCGATCACGCGATCAACTACCACGCCCTGTTCATCGGTGGCGGAAACGCAAAGAAGCTCGAGGGCGACCTGCCGCCACGCACGTCCACAGTCAGCAACGCTTGTGGACTTCTGGGCGGTATAGCGCTCTGGCGGAATTGACGTGGTGGGAGGCACACCCCGCAGTGTGCCTCCGGCTCGCGTCATCACCGCACCCAGCGGCTCGTACACCTACTCACTGGACCGACGAGCCGTCACGCTCCGGATTCATCGCCACGGCCACGATCTCCTCAAGTGGAAGCGTGCTGCCTTTCCGCGCCGCTTCGGCAGCGCCGTCGTCTGACTCGGCGTTGAATCGGTCGATGAACTGGGCGTAGTACGCACGCTCTTCCTTCGTCGTGCGTACGCCGAATCGTGCACCGAGCGCTTCGGCGGCCGCCGTCAGGAAAACGACTCGCCGCCCGTACTGCCGTTCGGCTGCCAGGATCGCCAGGGCCCTGAGTCCAAAGGACACCGATTGAAGGTATCCGCCCTCGTGCGCAGCCTCCAGTCCCTCTGCGACGAGTTCCTGCCCGTACTCGACGTAGCCATCCAGCCCCGTAGCCAGTCCGAGACCAATTCGCGCGTGGGCGGCGATTTTCGCAAATCCAATCCGGTCGGCGACCACACTGGATTCGCGGAACCGAGCGGCGGCTTCCCCCGCGTCGTGCAACCGAAGTGCCAACTCACCAAGGTTGGCCAATGTCAGCGCGCATCTCCACTCGTCATTCAGCCGTCGCGCGATCTCCAGCGTTGCCTGGATTCGGCTGCGAGCCTCTTCATAGGCCGCACGTTCGAAATACACCAGCCCGAGATAGAACTCCAGAATGACGATGTCGATCTCCCTGCAGATCGATTGCTGTCGCCGAATGTCGAGGCATTCCAGGAAGCCCGCCTCCGCCTCGTCTGAACGGCCAAGAAAGAGCAGAGCCTCACTCCTACCGGTCAGCGCCCTGGAAATTGCGTCCCAATCGCCGACTTCTCTCGCGACCGACAAACTGCGCTCGTACTGTTCCAGGCCCTTCTGATCATTGCCTATGCCGGAATACAGAAACCCCACCGCGAAAATGGCGGCTGCAAGTTCAGGAGTCGGTCCCATCGCAGCGGCTGCGGTCTCGGCCTCAGTGAGCAACGCGATACCTTCGAGTGAACGCGCGCGCATATCCCAGTAAAGACAGAGCTTCGCCGCCAGCAACATCCCTGCCGTCACGTCGCAGCCCTTCGTGATGGCCCAGCGCAGGGCCGCCAGGAAGTTGTCCGACTCGCTGTCACACCGATCCAGCAACACCTTCTGGTCTCGGCTTTGCGCGAAGCTGACCTGCGTAATGTCGGCCTCCTTGCAGACCCAGTCGAAGAATCGCCGCCGAATCACAGGTTCTTCCTTCGACTCCATCAACTTCTCGCCGGCGTACTCGCGAATCGTGTCGAGCATTCGATACCGGGCGCCGCCCTCCCTTTCCTCGAGCGTGGCGAGTGACTTGTCGACGAGCGCCGCGACTACGTCGAGCGGGTCTTCCGTCGAACCTTCCGGTAGCAGGCACACGCTTCGAATGGCCTCGAGCGTGCACCCGCCCTCGAACACCGACATCTGGCTGAACAACCTGCGTTCGGTGTCCGTCAGGAGTTGGTAACTCCAATCGATGACCGCCCGGAGTGTGCGCTGCCGGCCTGGCGTGCCCCCTACAGTCAGCAGCGCGAATCGGTCCACCATGCGATCCAGCATCTGCCGAACCGTCATCGCATTCGATCTGGCGGCGGCAAGCTCAATGGCCAATGGAATTCCGTCGAGCTGCGTACAGAGTATGCCTATCAGCCGCACGTTCTCGGCCCCGAGGTCCAGGCCCCGACGCTTCTGCAGCGCCCGCTCGATGAAGAGCTGCACGGCGGCAGCCGACAAGACCTGGTCCTGACCGGAACCTCGTCTTGTTGCACCGGGCACAGCCAATGGCAGCACGTGGAAGAGTGTTTCTCCCTCCCTGTTGAGCGCCTCACGGCTCGTCGTCACGACACGAAGGCGCGGCGCTGCATCGAGCAACGCTTCCACCACACTCCCGGCTGCATCGATCACGTGCTCGCACGTGTCGACAATGATGAGCATCGAGCGCTCGCAAAGCGCCTCGCCGAGGCTTTCGAGGATCGGTTTGCGGGAATCCTCCTGCACGCCGAACACCTCGGCGAACGCCCGGGCCACATCCAGACTGTTCGAACGGTTCCGCAAGTCTACCGCGAACACACCGTCATCGAATCGGCCCCTCATGACGCGCCCCGCCTCGAACGCAAGCCTCGTTTTCCCGATCCCGCCAGGTCCGATGAGGGTGATGAACCGGCTCGACTCGATCGACGAGACGAGCGCCGACAGATCGACGGCCCGGCCAATGAAGCTCGTCACCGGCGCCGGCAGATTCGACTCGCGCGGACCGGTCGTCGAAGACGACTCCAGGGCCTCCCGCAGTTCCGACGGAGGCGCCTCCTGCGACACCTCGTACCGCGCGCCCACCGCGTGACGCATCTGCGCGGCGAATTCTGCTGCGGATGGTTGTCGCTCGTCCGGCATCTTGTTGAGCGCCCGCAGGACGACGTCGTCGAGTGCTTCCGGAATATCGGGATTGAATGATGAAGGGTGCGGCGGAACGCCGTCGACGTGGCGCGCAAGCAGGCTCACCACCGATCCCCCGATGAACGGTGGGCGTCCGGTCAGGCAGGCGAAGAGTACGCAC
Organism: Blastocatellia bacterium; assembly: GCA_021463145.1. Taxonomy (GTDB): domain Bacteria; phylum Acidobacteriota; class Blastocatellia; order UBA7656; family JADIYM01; genus JADIYM01. The sequence continues at coordinate 148,803 of JAJTWZ010000002.1, forward strand.
CCGAGCGCATAGACATCCGAACGCGGATCGATCGCGTCGTCTCTGCATTGTTCTGGTGACATGTAAGCTGGTGTTCCGATGCAACCCCCGAAGCCCTCCGGTTCGGATCCGTCCCCCGTCTCCCTCAGTTTGGCAATGCCGAAGTCGAGCACCTTCACCACGTCCGATCCGCCCGGCGCGCTCTCGATGAACACGTTGTCCGGTTTGAGATCCCGATGAATCACTCCGGCCGCGTGCGCGGCCTCCACTGCCTTGCAGACATCGCCAACTATGGAAACTGCGCGCTCGACGTCCAACCGGCCGGCCTTTCGGATCTCCTGCCCGAGCGTTACGCCTTCGAGCATTTCCATCACGAAGTAGGCGCCGGCATCTACCGAAATCCCAAAGTCATAGATCGTGACGATGTTCGGGTGCTTGAGCCGCGCCATCACGACCGCTTCGCGTTCGAATCCGCGAATTGCATTCGCGTCGACTAGATGAGCATTCGACACGAGTTTGACAGCCACTCGCCTATCAAGCGCCACGTGCTTCGCGAGATAGACGACGCCCATCCCGCCTGCGCCGATGCGCTGTTCGAGCAGATACTTGCCATCGATAAGCGTGCCGGCGTCGACAGGCCGTCGAGTTACCGCAACAACGGGCCCGTCGGGTGGCGATTCGGATGAAATCGTCGACGGCACGGCAAAGGCGGGGTCCACCGCCCGCGGCTGTCCGGCATTGGTTCCGGCAAGCCGGTCGAGCAGCATCGCCACGCGCCGTCGTCGCGATGGATCGTCTGCACAGGTGCGATGCAGAAACGACTCTCGTTCCCGCTCCGCGCCGGCGCAATCTTCAGCGGCTGGATCGCGTGAATTCGCGTTGTCGGAGCGCTCGTCCATTCCGGATCCGTTCGACTCCCCTGCGCGGCGGCAGTTCTGCCCGTCCCGCCCGCCCAGATCCTACGCCGTCACGGCACCTGGCACCACGCGCCGGCTGCGTGCCAGCGCCCAGACCCAAGGCCGGACGGTTCCACACGACTCAAACGGCCGGGGTGGAAATCCCTTCGTGTCCAGGCAAGGGTCTTCAGACGACCACGGGCGATTGGGCCAGGGCAACCATGCGCATGGCAGCAGCCGTTTCATTGTGGTAGCTTCCGCGCAAGAGGGTCCGTTAGGCAGCTTCACAGCTGCCGGGGCCGAATTCGATTCGCCGTGGAGGTTGAACGTGCCGAATCGTAGGTTCCCTTGTAATTTCGAGGCTGTCGCAGCAACTGCTGCCGTAGCCGCGCTTCTCGTCTCCGTTCTCGCATCGCCGGCGTCATCGCATACACGACTCGCTCCCCGCGCCGACGGCGAGCGCGGGACTGCGCCGCACGTCGTGTTCTCTACGCTGCTCGGCGGCGAAGCAGGAAATTTTGACGGCGCAAGCGACGTGACAGTCGATTCGTCCGGAAACGCCGTTCTAGTCGGCTCTACGGAATCTGCTGACTTCCCGACGAAAAGCGCGCTGCAGGACTCGCTCAAAGGCAGCCACGATGGCTTCCTGGCGAAGTTCGCTCCGGATGGTACGCTGCTGTTCTCGACCTTTCTTGGCGGCGACGAAGCCGATTCGGCTTCCGCGGTCGCGGTCGACTCTAGTGGAGCCATCTACGTTGCCGGCTCCACGAGCTCCGACGACTTTCCAGTCACTGATGCTTACCAGGTCAACCGGGCCGGCTTCTCGGACGTGTTCGTCACGAAACTCTCGGCAGACGGATCGACGATCGTCTGGTCGACTTTGCTGGGCGGCAGCGGGATCGATTCGGCGTCCGACGTCACCGTCGACGGAACGGGTCGCGTGATCGTGACGGGAGAGGTGTCGCCGGTCGCGGCGGAGATTCCTACCTTCCCGAATGTCGGCGCCGTGCAACCGCTGTACGCGGGCGGGTCGTCGGATGCATTCGTGAGTACATTCTCCGCGGACGGACGGGAACTTCTCGCATCTACGTTGCTCGACATGCAGATGCAGAGCGGCGCCGGCGCTCCCGGTCGCGATGCGATCACGGCTGTCCGGGTGCTGTCGGGCGGGACGGACGTGTTTGTTTCCGGATTCGCCGAGTTCGCAGACGGAAACGGCGAGATTGCGTTCATCGCACGACTCGACGTTCACGATGGAAGGATGCAGCGCCCCGAGTCATTCATCGGCCTGCTTTTCGGTGCCTATCCGCGGGCCCGGGAATTGCTGGCGCATCCGGAAACGATCGGATGGAAGCTTACTCGTGGGATGTTGTTGCGATATCCCGATGCGATTTCCGACGGATCGCGGCGTGGAGGCGGGGGCGATCTCGCGATGCTAGCCGAAGGCCTCTGCCATCCGGGACCTAACGGGAAGTGCAACGACGCCGTATCGCTCGTACGCTACACACCTGACATCGTTCCGACCGAGTTCGCGAATCTCGCACCATTGAACGATTTCTTCCTCGATGCCGTTTCGACCGACTCGCAGGGTGCGTTGTACATTGCTGGCGACCTCCATACGGACCGGTTGACGACTATCAATCCGTTCCAGCCTGACTTCGGCGGCAACAACGACGTGATCGTGGCCGCGCTCGCTCCGCAGTCGCTCGAGCCGGCGATGGTGTCGTTTTTCGGCGGCGACGGTTTCGACACGCCCAGTGCGATCACGACCGATGCGGAAGGCAACATCTTCGTCGCCGGCGTGACAACGCTTTCAACGACTTTCCCGGTGACGCCAGACGCGGTCCAATCTGTTCCCAAAGGTCGCAACGACGCATTCCTCGTCAAGATCTCGGCGGTCGGACCCTTCCCGGAATTGCCGGACTTCGCTCTCGCGTTCGATCCGGCCACCGTTCGCGTCCAACGGAACACCAAGGTGAGCGTGCCGCTGCTCCTGGAGCGCATTGGCGGATTCGTCGGCGGCGTGAAGATCACACCGCCCTCTCAGGTGCCTGGATTCAAGTCGCCGAAGAAAAGGCCGACCGTCACGGGCAACTCGACTCTCCTGAAGTTCAAGGTCAAGTCGACGGCTCCGCTCGGTCCGACGTCGTTTCGGTTCTCCGGCACGGACTCGGAAGGCAGAACGCGATCGGCGACGATCCAGCTCGAGGTCGTCGAATGACGTCCGGCTCCCTGACGAACCGAGAACTCCCGAAACGACCCCGCTCGCGGCGAGCGGGGTCGTTTCGGACGCGCTACTTCAGGGCGTCGAGTCCGGCCCCGAAGTTGATGTGAAACGGCAGCCCGTCCAGTACCAGCGCCGGCACCGATTTCACGCCAGCAGCCGCGGCTTCGTCGACCCGATTCTTCTGCTCGCCGAGGTGTACTATCTCGAGATCGAAGCGGGATCGGTCGAGTGCCTCCGCAACATTCTGTTCCGCTTCCACGCACACCGAACAACCTGCATGGTAAAACACCGCTTTCTTCGCCATTGTTCAACTCCCGTCGGATGTGATGGTGACTTCGTGTCACCTGCCACATTGTTCACATCCGGAGAGATCTGACGAGAGGGCACAATATGGTTCCCGTACACAAATCGGTAACGGTCCAGCCGGCGAGCATTACCCGCCTGCTCGAGGACGTCCTGGGCTGCAAGTGGTCGTGGAACGTTCTCCGGGCAATCCACGCCGGCACGGTTCGACCTGGTCAGCTGGAGCGGGCCATTCCCGGAATCTCGACAAAAGTGCTCAACGAGCGGCTTCGAAAGCTCGTAGCTCACGGGGTTCTCGTGAAGACCGAATACCCGGAGTTACCCCCTCGCGTCGAGTACGCGTTCTCCGGCCTCGGCGAGAAATTCCTCGCCGTGCTGCAACAGATCGAAGCGCTCGAGCGCGAGATCGACAAGCGGCCCTGATCCCCGCGCGAAGCGCCCTGGAGTGTTGCGGGAAGGGCCGCTTTGGCAGTTGTTCGATTGACAGGGTTGCGATACCTCGAACGTCTCCCCCTCCCCGCATCTGAAAAGCGGCGCTGCACGCCGCACTCCAAGGCGCTTCGCGCTAGAGAGCCGAACGAAAACGATCGGTCGCGTTGAGAAGCGCCGAGACGATGCCGGGCTCCGACACCGCGTGCCCCGCGTCCGCGATGACGTTGAAGTCGGCCTCCGGCCAGGCCACGTGAAGGTCCCACGCACTCATCATCGGACAGACGACGTCGTACCGCCCCTGGACTATCACCGCCGGAATATGGCGGATCCTGTCGACGTTCTCGATAAGCCAGTTGTCGGTCTCGAAAAACGCTCCGTTCACGAAGTAGTGGCACTCGATGCGGGCAAGCGAAAGCGCGAGATGCGCCTCGTCGAATCGCGCGATGACGTCGGGGTCCGGAAAGAGCTTGCTGGTGCTGCCCTCCCAGACGCTCCACGCGCGTGCAGCCGAGAGCCTCACCCCTTCGTCCTCGCTCGTCAGGCGTCTGTAGTAGGCCGAGATGACGTCGTCACGCTCCTCCCTGGGAATCTCGGCGATATAGGCCGCAAAGCGGTCGGGAAAAATCGCATCGGCCCCCTGCTGGTAGAACCAGACGAGCTCCTTGCGCCGGCAAAGGAATATGCCGCGCAGCACGAGCGCCCTGCACCGGTCCGGATGCGTCTCCGCGTATGCCAGTGCGAGCGTGCTGCCCCAGGACCCGCCGAAGACAACCCACGTGTCGATGCCGAGGTGCTCGCGGAGCAGCTCGATGTCGTCGACGAGATGCCAGGTTGTGTTGTCCTCGAGGTTTGCGTGAGGTGTGCTCTGCCCCGACCCGCGTTGGTCGAAGAGCACGATCCGATACGCCTCGGGGTCGAAGTACTGGCGATAATCCCCTTTCGTGCCTCCACCGGGACCGCCGTGCAGAAACACGACCGGGGTTCCGTTCGGATTGCCGGACTGTTCGTAATAGAGCGTGTGAACTGGAGAGACCGGCAGCATTCCGGTTTCGAAGGGTTCGATCGGCGGATAGAGCGTTCGCATTCTGGTGTTCGGACTCCGGGTTCAGATACTGGTGCAGTTGAATGGGCAAAGCGCCCGGGCGCGGACTGAGCGCGCGGGCGCTTCGATCGAGACTACAGCGAGGTGCACCTTCGGGCGTCAGGCCGACGCAGCGCTGGATCCCTCGACGTAGTCCTTGAAGGACGCCAGTTCCGTGGGAAGCTCGCTGCAGGGGTCTTCGTGGAGCACTCTTGCGAGTGCTTCGCCGATCTTCCCAAGTGGCGCGTGGTACTCCATATCCACGCTGACGCGGGTCGAATTCGGCGCAAGTTCCGTGAAGCTGACCTTGCCGAGAAAATCCACGTCGCCCGTCATCGTGTGCCACTGGAACGACTCGCCCGGGTGCTCGTTGGCAAGTTCGATGTGGCACTCGACCTTTCCGACCGGCGTCGATACCCGGGCGATTGCCGTCCTGTCGCCAGTGTCGTGAACCTCGGCAAGGAATGGAATGAACCTGGGCCAGTTCTCAAAGTCCCGCCATACCGCGTACGCGCGATCGAGCGAGACGCTTACGTCGATGCTGTGTGAGGCGTTGCTCATAACGGTTCGCTCCTGAGTGAAATGGTCCCTTGCAGCATTTGTAGCACCGGCGATGCCCGCTGTACACCGTGAAGCGGCAACGCCCGTGGAAATCGAAAGATGCTCAGGAAATTGACGCCGACTGACGAGAGAGATCGAGCCGGGATGCCGATCGCGGCTGGACATGCAAACGGTCCATTGCTACGGCTCCCGGCTTGAACGGCAGATTGCGCGAAGTCACTCTTGCCTTGAACTGACGGCAACCCGCGGCTTCGAAAAGGAAGAAGCTAGCGCAGGAACTCCTCCCGGAAATACCCCGCCGGAATCGTGCCCATCTTCATGAGCCTTTCGTGGAAGTCCTTCGCCGAGTAGTCTGCCCCGGCCTTTGCTTTGAACGCCTCACGAAGCGACAGGATCTCGTTCTTCCCGAGATTGTAGGTGATCGCCTGCGTCGGCCACTTCGAGTATCGGTACATCGCCCGCCGGCTCGAGCCGCAAATCGCCCGCGCTTCGTCATCCGAGCCCGCTTGCGCGCACGCGTCCGGTGCGAACGCGACGTGTGCCGTGAAGTAATCTACGGCCTCGTCGAAACTCATACGACCCGTGTGGATACCCGTGTCGACGCGTACGCGCACCGCCCGCAGGAGCTGCCCCTGCAGTTCGTACAGGTACTCCTCCGGCGTGTAGAACCCGTACGGCCGCCCCGGTACCGGCTCGGCCATGAGCTCCTCGGCCCACAATCCCCAGCCCTCGGCGGCCATCGAGTCTTCCCACATCGACGCCGATCCCTCGACCTCGCCCGGTGTGAGCCACCGGATGTTCGATATCTCGCGCGCGTGCTCCGTCATGAACTTGAAGTGCCAGTCGTGGCCCGGGAAGCCTTCGTGGATCGCGGTATCGGCAACCGACGCCCTGTTGTTGAGGCGCAGCGCCGCCGGATCGTTCTCCGTCGGCGTGAGGTAGAACCTTCCGATGCCGGCCTTTTTGAACGGAGGCGCCATGTAGTACGCCGCGTCGATCGTGCTGCGCAGGACTGGCGGCGTCGGCACGACGTCGAGCCGGTAGGTTGCCGGAATGTCGAACAGCCTGTGTTCGCGGCCGTACGCGACCGCGCGCTCGCCGGCTTCGCGGTACCACCGGAAGAGTTCCTCGTCGTCCTTCGGCGATTCCTTCGAAAGGTGGTTCATCACCGCCTTGATCGACACGCGCTTCTCGGCGTCGGTGCCGAAAGCGAGTCCAAGTTTCGCGTCAGTCGCGACGCGTTCCGCCGCCTCGAAGATCTTCGCTTCGTAAAGTGCGACCTGTGCCGCGCCGTAGTCGAAAAGCTCGGCTACGCTTCGGTTGACGCGCAGACAGTTTGTCACTCGCCACTGGTACTCCTTCTCGCCCGAGGCGAAGCGGTCGGCCTTCTCGTTCACGTCGAAGTTCTTCGAAAGGAAGTCGGCGAAGCCGCGGTACGACTCGGCCGCCTTCGCGCCAGCGTCGCCTAGCCGTCCGAGCATCTTCGTCGCGAACGGGCGCGTGCCGAGGAATGCCTTCGCAGTCGCTCCAAGCGTGGATGCGAAGAACTCGGCGTTCGCGCGACTGCCGTCGATGCCGTCGAACTGCACCATCCGCCGGTCGGGGATGTTGCCGGAGCGTTTGCCGGCAAGAAGGTTCTCCTTCGCCACGGCGAGGAACTTCGGAATCGCGGCAACTCGCGCCGCCACCTGCGCCCACTCGTTCTCGGTCCCGAGCATTCCGCTGCCGGCGTCCGTCATCTGCTGGATCTGAAGGTCGACCCCTCGGAATGGCTCGGCCACGTAGGTGTCGACGCTGCGCTCGTGGTATCGCAGATCCGAGATCTGGTGGAGGTTGAAGCCGATCTGCGCCTGAAGAACGGTGTGGTCGATGCGACTTGCGGCGGACAGGTCCTGCGGACGGACGGCGCGAAGTTCGGTCTCGAGGCCGCGGTAGTACTTCGCTTCGGCTGCGAGTGCGCCGGCGCGCCAGTCGCGCAGGTGCTCGTTTACGCGCGCAAGGACCGGGCTGTAGCCGTTGCCGCCGAGATAGGTGGACGTGACCGGATTCAGCCGGAGCGTGCGGAGGAAATAGGCTTCGCGTATGGCGGCGAAGCGCTCGTCGGCGGTTCGGGCGGCGGCGAGCGCGGACGGGCTTAGCAGTCCGGTGAGGCCTGCGGCTGCGCCCGAAGCCGCCGAGAGCACGAGGAAGTCTCTGCGTTGCATCCTGGGTCGATCTCCTCTGGCGTGGTTGACGTACCCGGAGCCTACCGCGACTTCGGCTCGGATTCGAGGCGATCGGTGAACCGTGCCGGATTCGCGATTAATTGCGCCCGAACGGCCGCGCCATCGCTCGAGCTCGGCGGTCAGCCGTCCCGGCCGTGACGCCGTCCGCGACCGCCGATTCCAGTAACTCGGCGCCGGGTTCTTCCGTAAACAGAATCGTTCGGAAATCACCGGGCCACACTCTCAGGGAGCACACCACCATGCGTTCTATCGGATTCCTCGTTATCGTCGTGCTGCTTTCGTCCACCGTCCTGGCCCAGGGCCCGAAGGGCATCGAGGTCGGGGATATCGACTCGAGCGTCGCACCTTGCGCCGACTTCTTCGAATACGCGAACGGGACGTGGCGCAAGTCGAACCCGATCCCTCCGTCGATGGTGCGATGGAGCCGGCGCTGGGCCGCGGGCGAACTTTCGAAGGATCGGCTCAAGGAGATCCTCGAACAGGCCGCCTCGAAGAAGGACGCGCCAGCCGGGAGTCCCGAGCGGCTCATCGGCGACTTCTACGCTTCCGGAATGGACGAAGCGCGCATAAACACTCTCGGCGTCGAGCCGCTCAAGCCCTGGATGGCCGAGATCGACGCGCTGAAGAACGCCGCGGACGTGCAGGTGACGATCCGCAAGTTGCACGACATCGGCGTCAACGTGCCGTTCGCGATATATGGAGCCTCCGACAACCACGAGCCGAACAACGTTATCGCGCACGTCTCCGCGAGCGGACTCGGCCTGCCCGACCGCGACTACTACGTGAAGTCCGAACCGCGCTTCGTGGAGGCGCGCGAGAAGTATCTCGTCCACGTCGCGACAATGTTCCGCCTCGCGGGAGCGAACGAAGCCGGCGCGAAGGCAGCGGCAGAAACGGTCATGCGCTTCGAGACGGAGCTCGCCAGTCAATCGCTCGACAACGTCGCACTGCGCGATCCGAAGGCGACCGATCACAAGACGTCGATTGCGGACCTCCAGAAGATGACCCCGGCGTTCGACTGGAACGCGTACTTTACGGCCACGAAGATCGCGCGTGTCGACGTGAACGTCGCCGAGCCGCAGTTCCTCGCCGAGGTGAACCGCAAGCTCGAGAAGACGCCCGTCGCCGAATGGAAGGCGTACCTGAAGTTCCACCTGCTCCGCGTCGCGTCAAGGGCGCTCTCCGAGCCGTTCGTTCGCGAAGATTTCGAGTTCAACCAGAAGTACCTCGGCGGCGCGAAGGAAATGAAGCCGCGCTGGAAGCGCATTGTCGAAACGACCGACGACCTGCTCGGCGACGCACTCGGCAAGATCTACACGGACAAGTACTTCCCGCCCGCGGCAAAGGCGCGCATGCAGGAGATGGTGAAGAACCTGCTGTGGGCGATGGGCGACAACATCCAGAAGCTCGACTGGATGGGTCCCGAAACGAAGAAGCGCGCGATGGAGAAGCTCTCCACTTTCAATCCGAAGGTCGGCTATCCCGACACCTGGAAAGACTACAGCTCGCTTAAGATCGATCGCTCGTCGTACTGGAACAACGTCGTCGAAGGCGCTCGATTCGCCGTCAACGACAACCGGTCGACGATCGGCAAGCCGGTCGACAGGGGCCGCTGGGGAATGACGCCGCCGACGTCGAACGCCTACTACGACCCGTCGTTGAACGAGATCGTGTTTCCCGCGGGCATCCTTCAGTCGCCAGCCTTCAGCATGGGGGTCACCGATGCGGTGAACTACGGCGCCATTGGCGTCATCATCGGTCACGAGATCAGTCACGGATTCGACGACCAGGGAGCGCAATACGACGCGCAAGGACGGCTGAGGAACTGGTGGACGGACGAGGACCTCAAGCGCTTCCAGGAGCGGACGGCGTGTGTGGTCGCGCAGTTCGAGGAGTACTTCATCGAGCCCGGCATCCATCACAACGGCAAGCTCGTGCTCGGCGAGAGCATCGGCGACATCGCGGGCGCGAAGATCGCGCTCAAGGCTTACCAGCATTCGCGCGAGGGCAAGGGTCCGGAGCCGACGATCGACGGCTTTACACCGGAGCAGCAGTTTTTCATCGCCTGGGGACAGTTCCGCGGCGATGCGATCCGGCCGGAAACACAGCGGCTCATGGTTCAGGGAGACCCGCATCCGATCGGGAAGTACCGCGTGATTGGAACCGTGTCGAACATGCCCGAGTTCTGGAAGGCGTTCGGCTGCCCTGAGACGTCGGCGATGGTTCGCGAGAAGGCGAAGCGCTGCTCGGTATGGTAACGAGACAGCGACGGTCCGATGCCGGGTCCGTGCCGTGAGCGGAAACGAGCGGGGTGATCCACGGGCAGCGCGCCCCTGGAGCACCGCCCGCTCGCTGCCGCTCGCGGTACTGACTGGGGTGGCTCGACCGTTTGGAGTGCGGACCGGCGGCGCAGCCAGGTCCACGCCGGGCGCCAGGCCGTCGTCACGCGCGGTCCGCACGTGTGCACGCCGTACTCGAGTCCGTGCGTTTTCCCGTTCCCTCCAAATCGTCGTTGCTCTTTTCTGCCCGACTCCTTAGACTTTTTGGTTTTCCTGGCATCGTGGCCGAACACAGAAGGAGTATCAGCATAAACATGGAGACAATTGCACCGCACGGCGGCGTGCTCGTGAACCGCGAGGTCGCCGGCGCCGATCGCGACGCGCTCCTCGCGCGCGCAACTTCGCTTCCCGTAGTCACACTCGACGAGCGACAGCTCTCGGACCTCGAAATGATCGCCATCGGCGCGTTCAGCCCGCTCAAGGGCTTCATGGGACCGGCCGACTACAATCGTGTCGTAAACGAAATGCGCCTTGCAAACGGGCTGCCCTGGACGATCCCGGTAACGCTCGCGGTCTCGACCGAAGTTGGCGAGTCCATCGAGCCAGGCTCGGATATCGCTCTGGCCGAGGCCACCGGCCGCATCCTCGCCGTGATGACCGTCGAGGATCGCTTCACCTACGACAAGTCTCACGAAAGCGAGAAGGTCTATCGCACCACGGATGCGGCGCATCCCGGCGTGGCGGCCGTCCTCGCCCAGGGCGACGTTTTGCTCGGCGGTCCAATCTCGGTCGTCGATCGTCCGTCGAACCCCGATTTCCCTGAGTACAGGCTGGACCCGGCGGCTACTCGCGCGGCGTTTGCCGAACGCGGCTGGCGGACGATCGTCGCGTTCCAGACTCGCAATCCGATCCACCGGGCGCACGAGTACCTGCAGAAGTGCGCGATGGAGACCGTCGACGGCCTTCTGCTCCATCCGCTTGTCGGAGCGACGAAGTCCGACGACGTGTCAGCCGAAGTACGGATGGCCTGCTACACCGAGATCCTCGACAAGTACTACCCGGCCGACCGGACGCTGCTCGCCGTCAATCCGGCGAACATGCGCTACGCGGGGCCGCGCGAGGCGATATTCCACGCGCTCATCCGCAAGAACTATGGCTGCACGCACTTCATCGTGGGACGCGATCACGCCGGCGTTGGCAACTACTACGGCACGTTTGACGCTCACCACATCTTCCGCGAGTTCGCGCCGGAGGAGATCGGAATCACGCCGATGTTCTTCGATCACGCGTTTTTCTGCCGGGTCTGCGGTGGAATGGCGTCGGTGAAGACGTGCCCGCACGGCAAGGAGCACCACGTGTTCCTCAGCGGAACCAAGGTGCGCGAGATGCTGCAGGCCGGGGAGGCCCCGCCTCCGGAGTTCAGCCGCGCTGAAGTGGCGCGCATCCTCATCGGCGCAATGCGCGACGCGGCCGCCGCTCAGGCCTGATCGGACGGCCGGACCGCGAGCGACGGCGAGCGGGTGCTGCCTCGAGTGTAAGTCGCTCGAAGCTCACCCGCTCGCTGTCGCTCGCGGTACTGATCCTGACAACCCCGGGCATGATCGCGTACCGCCGCGACTCCGGCCCCGGATCGGTCCATCCAACGGACCCCGACGCCTGATCGCCATTGAGTACGCGGCGCCGGCCCTCGCCGTCGCTCGGTACCGCGAGCGACGGCGAGCGGATGCGGTCCGGAGTGCGGGTCGCCCGAGGCCAACCCGCTCGCTGTCGCTCGCGGTACCGATCCTGGCCTCGGGACGCCGTCAGTCCGGACGATCGCTCGCGGTACTGACTTGCCGGGTGTTTGCGTGTATTCTTGCGGCCGGGTTCTTCTCGTCCAACACACCCGACGCCAATCCAGACCGCACCCGAGCGAACGAGAACCGATATGAAGGTCCGGCTCCTGCCGAGCAACGTTTCGCGACCCTACGATTGCCAGACGCTTACGTCGTTCGTGATCAACGACAAGTTGGTCATCGACGGCGGCAGCATCGGCTTCGCGATGAATCCCCAGGACCAGCTCGGGATTCACCACTTCGTCGTGACTCATACGCACGCGGATCACATCGCGTCGCTGCCGGTCATGGTCGCCGATCTCTACGCGTTCCTGAAGGAGCCGATGCTCGTCTATGGTATCGGTCCGGTCATCACGGACCTCATGCAGCACGTGTTCAACAACCGGATATGGCCGGATTTCACCAAGATTCCCCTCCCGGACGGCAGCGGGCCGACGCTCGTGTTCAAACTGATCGAGGTGAACAAGCCGTTCGAGGCTGCCGGGCTTCGCATCACTCCGATCGAAGTGAATCATCCCGTCACTTGCACGGGCCTGCTCGTTCAGGACGGCGACAAGAGTCTCGCGTTCACATCGGACACCTACAAGACCGATCTATTCTGGGCGGAAGCGAGCAAGCTGCCGAACCTCAAGGCCGTATTCGTCGACGTTTCTTTCCCAAGTACCGAGGAGCCACTGGCCGAGCGCTCCGGGCACCTGACTCCCCGTTCGCTCGTCGAGGAGCTCCCCAAGCTCGCCGGCGAACCCGATATCTTTGCCGTGCACATCAAGCCGTTCTTCAGGAGGGCGGTCGTGGCCGAATTCGCCGAGATCGGCCACCCGCGCATCCACGTAATGGAAATCGGCCGGGAGTACGAGTGGTGAAGCCAGTTTCGGAGGCGCGGTAGAGCATGGCGAAGTTCGTTATTCACGGTCCGGACGGCAAGGAGTCGGTGCACGAACTCGCCTCGAAAGAAACGCGCATCGGGCGCGTCGCTCCAATGGTAGATCTCGTTCTGCGCGATGGCCGCGCCTCGCGCCTCCACGCGGTCGTAAGGAAACTGCAGAGCGGCTTCACCGTCGTTGATCTCAACAGCGCGAACGGCACCTTCGTCAACGAGAAGCGGATCAAGGAACACCTGCTTCGCGAAGGCGATGTGCTTCGGATCGGCGAAACGACCATGCGATTCGAGGCATCGCGCAGCGCGCCCCAGGTTGAGCAGGTCGACGGTCCCATTCCGAAGGGCGGCACGGTCATGCTCGTCCAGTCCGATTCGTTCAAGGTCGGACGCCTCGAAAAGAACGCGACACAGGAAGAAGTCGCGAAGCTACGCTCGAAGGCCGAGATCCTGTCCTACATGTTCGAGCTCAGCAAGACGCTTTCCTCGGTCTTCAACATGGACGAGATCTTCAAGAAGGTCTCGGATCTGCTGTTCGAGCTCACACCGGCGCATCGCGTCGTCGTTTTCGAGCGGCACGGCGGCGGCGATCTGGTCGCGACGATCGCGAACTTCAAGGACAAGAGCTCAGCCGTCGAGACGGGAGGCGTCACGGTCAGCCGCACCATTCTGCGTCAGGCGGTCGACGACCGCGTCTCCGTGCTGGTGACCGACGCGCTCAACGAGTTCAAGGGCGCCAAGAGCGTACTCTTCCAGAACATCACATCGGCCATCTGCGCGCCGATGATCGGGCAGTCTGGCGTGCTTGGCGCGATATACGTCGATTCGAGCAGCGCGAACCCGCTCGACATCTTCACGGAAGACCACCTCGAGCTGATGAACGCCGTCGCGGCACAGGTCTCGGTCGCCGTCGAAAGCGCAATCACCCACAAGCAGCTCTCGAGGGCGGCGCTCGCGAGGGCCGCGTATCAGCGCTTCCTGCCGGCTCACGTCGTTGAGCAGATCGTCGAATCGCCGGACAGCCTCAAGCTCGGCGGCGTCACTCAGCAGGTCACGGTGCTCTTCGCCGACGTATGCGGTTTCACGACGATGTCGGCCAAATCGCACCCCGAGCAGATCGTCGAGATGCTCAACCGGCTCTTCAGCGTGTTGACCGAAATCATCTTCAAGAACGATGGAACGCTCGACAAGTACATCGGCGACGCCGTCATGGCGCTGTTCGGCGCTCCGTACGTCGGCGACCACGACGCCGAAAACGCCGCCATTGCAGCCATCGAGATGCGCGAAGCCCTTGCGCGGATCAACGAGGAGATCTCCGAGCTCGGGTTTCCGCCCGTAAACCTCTCGATCGGACTCAACACGGGCCGCGCGACGGTCGGATACATCGGATCGGAACGCCGCACGGACTACACAGCCATCGGCGACACCGTGAATCTGGCCGCGCGGCTGCAATCGGCGGCCAAACCCGGCCACATCCTGATCAGCGAAGAGACGATGAAGGCGATCGGCCCTCGCTTCATAACGGCCGAAATGGGCGCGCTCGAGCTGAAGGGCTACGACAGCGAAATCCTGGCGTTCGACATTCTCTCGGTAAGCGGCGAAACGGACGAAACCTCGATCGGCTGACGTCCGGGCTACGCCTTCGCCCGCGCCGACAACGCCTCCACGCGGTCGCGGCTGCCCATGACGATGATCACGACCCCGGGGGCAAGGCGGTCGTTCGTATCCGGCTCGAAGTGAAAGTCCGCGTCATCCCGCGCGCGAAGCGCGAGCACCGGAAGCCCCGGGTCGACGTCGATTCGAGCTTCGCCGAGGGTCAGTCCCGACAACACAGAGCCCTCCTCCACCGTCACCTCCGCGAAGCGAATGTTCTTCGTCGTATCTCGCAACATCGAGTCGAGAAATGTAGTCACCGACGGCCGGATCAACTCCGACACCAGGCGCAGTCCTCCGATTCGGTTCGGCGACACCGCGGAGTTGGCCCCCGCGCGGATCATCTTTGGCCGGGCTCCGATCTCCTGATTCTGGGCGACGATGCGGAAATCGGGATTGATCTGGCGGGCGGTCACCGTGAGATACAGGTTGGCCTTGTCGTCGTTAAGGCAAGCGCCAAGGCCCGCTGCCGTGCCGATTCCCGCTTCCAAAAGCGTCGCATCCTCCGTCGCGTCACCCTCGACGATGAACGGACAGCCCATCTGCCGGAGTCTCTCGATTCGTTCGGGGTTCTGGTCGACCACGACGAACGGCGTGCCGGTGTCCATCAATTCGCGAACGACGTACAGCCCGGTCTTGCCGGCGCCGCAGACGATGAAATGCCCGGAAAGTGCTTGAATCTTCTTCTGCATGCGACGCTTCTCCAGGAGGTGCTTCAACTCGCCCTCCACGATGAATGCCGTCGCGGCCGACGCGGCATACACGAGGAAGCCGGCTCCGAATACCAGGACGAACATCGTGTAGACCCGGGCCGCCGGATAGCGTTCCATGGCTTCGAGGGTCTCGCCGAATCCGGTCGTCGTCAGCGTGATCGTGCTCATGTAAAAGCACTCGAACAACGTCCATCTGACCTTCGGATCCGGGTGAAAGTATCCGAGGACGTAGTAGCCAAGCCCGCTCGTGAGATACGTCGTGACGAGCAGCAGGATGGCCTTGAAGAGCTGAGTCTGACGAAACGACATGACAGGCAGGCTGCGCGATTGCGGCAGGCGGCACAGTATAAGCCACCGCTGCGGCGGCGGGCCACATTATGAAACGGACGGCATTGCCGGCCAGGGGCCCGAACTGCTCCCGGGGCTCGTTGCCGGTTCGCATGGTTCTGGCCTCGTCTGCGATAATCGCGGGCGGAAAAGGCGGACACCACGATGTGCGGAATTTGCGGCATCTTCGAGTACGGACGCTCGAACGGCACGGTAAGCTGGGATCTCGTGACCTCGATGCGCGACGTCATGGTGCACCGCGGCCCGGATGACGCCGGCACGTGGGTGAGCGACGACCGCCGGGTTGGCCTGGGCCACCGCCGGCTCTCCATCCTCGACCTCTCGGCGGCCGGCCACAATCCGATGACCAACGAGACAGGCGACATCCTGATCGTCTTCAACGGTGAGGTCTACAACCACGAGAAGCTTCGGCCGGGCCTCATTGAGCGGGGTCACACCTACCGCTCACGCACTGACACGGAGTCGCTGTTGCACCTCTACGAAGAGGAAGGCCCCGACTTCGTCCGTCACCTCGAGGGCGATTACGCGTTCGCAATCTGGGACGAACCAAAGCGGCGGCTGATGCTCGGCCGCGACCGCCTTGGCGTCAAGCCGCTCTACTACACGATCGCCGGCGGCCGTCTGCTCTTCGCGTCAGAGATAAAGGCACTCCTCGAGCATCCCGAGGTCGATCGCGACGTGGACGAGACGTCGCTGTACCACTACCTCACTTTCCTCACGACGCCCGCGCCACGCACGCTTTTCAAGGGCATTTCGAAACTGCCGCCGGGGCACATCCTCCTCTGTGACGCGAACGGACACATTGATGTCCGGCGCTACTGGGACGCTGTAGTCGAGAATCCCGAGACGCCGATGACGGTCGACGATACGGTTGACCGTGTCCGCGAACTGCTGTCGGAAGCCATCGAAAAGCGGATGATGTCGGACGTGCCGTTCGGCGTATTCCTGTCGGGTGGCGTCGACTCGTCTGCCAACGTCTCGATGATGTCGAAACTCACCGGCATCCCGGTTCGGACGTTCACCGTCGGCTTCGAAGATCAACCCCAGTACAACGAGCTCGATTACGCGCGCAGGATCGCGAAGCAGTTCGGCGCCGACCACCACGAAGTCATCATCGGACACGACGACGCCATATCGTTCCTGCCCGACATGATCTTCCACCAGGACGAGCCGATAGCCGATCCGGTCTGCGTTTCGCTTTACTACGTCTCGAAGCTCGCACGTGAATCGGGCACGATCGTAGTCCAGGCGGGCGAAGGATCGGACGAAATCTTCTCTGGCTACACGACGTACGCGGCCTATTTGAAGATGTACGAACGTGTATGGCGGCACGCGGAGCGACTGCCGGCGGGGCTGCGCCGCCGCATTGCGTCGCTCGCGGATTCCGGCTTTGGCCGCGCGATGATCGCGCGCCTTCCGAAGGGCAAGAAACTCGTGCCTGAGCTTGCCCGCAGGCTCGGTTCGGGCGAAGCGCTGTTCTGGCACGCGGCCGAGGTCTGGGACGAGACGACGAAGCGAAGCCTCATCACGAAGTCGTACCGGGAGCGCCTGGGCTCGATTTCGAGCTACGAGGTGGTCGAAGAGCACTACGACCGTATCGCCGCCGGAAAACCGTCCGCCGATTTCCTCGAACGAATGATCTACGTGGAGCTGAAGCTGCGTCTCGCCGAGTTACTGCTCATGCGCGTCGACAAAATCACGATGGCGACATCGGTCGAAACTCGCGTCCCGTTTCTGGACCACAAGCTCGTCGAGTTCGCGATGACGATTCCGCGGTCGATGAAGGTTCGCGATGGCCAGAACAAATGGATCCTGAAGAAGGCGCTCGAGGGCCTGGTGCCGAACGACATCCTTTACCGTCCGAAGCAGGGATTCGGCCTCCCGATCAACGAGTGGTTCCTCGAGGGTATGGCGCCGTTCGTCGAACACGCGCTGTTCTCGTCGCCGTTCCGGCGGCGCGGGTTCCTCGACTACGACCTGGTCCGCTCGATGTGGGAGATGCACCTCGCCGGAAAGGTGAACTACAGCTTCAACATCTGGAGCCTGTTGAACCTGAGTCTCTGGTACGAGCACTGGATCGAGCGCCGGCCATTCGGCGTGATCGACGAGCCGGGCAGCGAGAAGTCGGGCGTAATCAACCTGCGGCGAACTCAAACCGACGAGAAGACCGGCGAGTAGCGACTGGGAGCGCGGCTCTTACCCGTCGACCGCCGGCAGCTTCTTGCCGTGGCCGTTTCCCTTCGAAAGGCCGGCCATCGCGGCCCGGTACTCGAATGCCTCGACCATCCGGTGCAGCCGCTCGTCCAGCAGGTCCAGCCGGTGGAGCGTGTCCGTCATCTCCAGCATCTCCTGCTTCGCCGCGTTCTCGATCGCGAGGTTCGCGGCCACGAGGAACGAGACCATCTCGGGTTCGGCATCCAGATCGGGCGGGTCGAACTCGGATGCATCGCTGGCAAGAGTACGCGCCGCCGCGGCGAGCCGGCCGAACTGCTCGCGGACGCGTTCGGCAAGCCGCGGCAGGTCAGGACTTGCGGACTCGGCGTCGCTGAAACGCTCGACTCGCGCAAGCAGGAACGGTTCGGTCTGCTCGTACCCGCGGATTACGTAACGCCCCGTCCCGACCGACAACAGGTTCATCCTTCCTTCGCCGACCGGAACGACTGCGCTTATCTGCGCTTCGCAGCCCACACTGCCGATCGCGGGCAAGGTGTCGACGCCGACTTCGGCGTTGTCGACGAACGAGAGCCCGAAGAGGCGCGAGCCCTCGAGCGCAGCCTTCATCAACGCCTTGTACCGTTCCTCGAAAATGTGAAGCGGCAGCAACTCGCCGGGCACGAGCACTACAGCGAGGGGAAAAATCGGAAGCAGTCCGTCTGCGACATCTGCATCGCTTGTCATCATTCGGCGGGATGATAGCAGGCGCAGCGATGCGGCCGGTAGCGAGCGGCGATTGGTCGGGCGCGGACGGCCTCCGCTATACTCGCCTGTTATGACTGGACACGAAATTCGCACCTTGTTCCTCGAATTCTTCGAGAGGCGCGGTCATCGCGTCGTGAAGAGCTCGCCCCTGCTGCCCGCCAACGACCCGACCCTGCTCTTCACGAACGCCGGGATGAACCAGTTCAAGGACGTATTCACGGGGCAGGAGACGCGCGATTACAACCGCGCGGTCACCTCGCAGAAGTGCGTGCGGGCCGGCGGCAAGCACAACGACCTCGACGAGGTCGGCAAGACCGCGCGCCACCACACCTTTTTCGAGATGCTCGGTAATTTTTCGTTCGGCAACTACTTCAAAGAAGACGCCATCCGGTTCGCGTGGGATCTGCTCGTCGGCGAGTTGAAGCTGGATCCCGAACGGCTCTGGTTTTCGGTCTTCGAAGGCAACGAACGAGTGCCGGCCGACGAGGAAGCGGCGGAGCTGTGGCAGAAGGCCGGCGCGCCAGCGAGCCGCATTCTCCGGTTCGGCGCCAAGGACAACTTCTGGCAGATGGGCGACACGGGCCCGTGCGGTCCGTGCTCCGAAATCCACTACTTCATGGGCGACGACCCGGCTCAGAACGTCGCCGAATTCGTCAACGGGCCCGGCGACACGATCATGGAGATCTGGAATCTCGTCTTCATGCAGTACGAGCGGTTCGCCGACGGGTCGTTGACTCCGCTGCCGGCGCCTTCGGTCGATACCGGCATGGGCCTCGAGCGTATCGCGTGCGTCGTGCAGGACGTCACCTCCAACTACGAAACCGATCTCGTAAAGCCGATCATCGAGTTCACGGCCGGCCTGTGCGGCAAGACCTACGTTTACGACTCGGACCACGGCGTGTCGATGCGGGTCATCGCCGATCACGCGCGCTCGACTTCGTTCCTGATCGCCGACGGCATCTTTCCCGGCAACGAGGGGCGCTCGTACGTATTGCGAAAGATCATGCGCCGCGCGCTATGGCACGGAAGGCTGCTCGGTATGGAGACGCCGTTCTTCTCCAAGGTCTGCAACTTCGTTGTCGACTGGATGGCAACCGCCTACCCGGAGCTCGGCGATGCGCGGCAGACGATCTCTCGCGTCGTCACGACCGAGGAGAAGCTCTTCGCATCGACGCTGTCGAACGGATTGAAGCGGCTCGACGATCTGCTCGAAGAGACTGGAGGCGATCTACCGGCGGGCAAGGACCTCGCACGGTTGTACGACACGTTTGGCCTGCGCCCGGACCTCATCGCCTACGTCCTCGAGTCGAAAGGTCTCGTGTACGACGACGATGCGTTCAAGGCAGGACTCGAGCAGCTGCAGTCCCACGCCGAGGGCGATGCATTCAAGGCGGCGGGAAAGGAGGTTCGCGAGGTTCTGAAGTCGCTCGCCGGCGAAGGCGTTTCGTCCGAGTTTCGAGGTTACGAGGAAGTCGAGAGCAGCGGCGTCCGCATTGTCGCGCTGATCGAGGGCGACGCGCGCGTCGCCTCGCTCGGCGCGGGCGGCAGTGGTGAGGTCGTCCTCGACCGCACTCCATTCTATGCCGAGGCCGGTGGACAGGTGGGCGACACCGGATGGCTCGAGGGCGACGGTTCGCGCGCGACGGTCGCCGGCACCCGATCGGGGGCGCCAGGGTTGATCGTCCATTCGGTCACCGTCGATCGCGGAGTGCTGAAGGTCGGCGACACTCTCGACGCTCGCGTCGATGCCGAAAAGCGGCGGCGAACGCGTGCGAATCACACGGCGACGCACCTTCTGCACGCCGCACTCAAGGAAGTGCTCGGCCTCCACGTCAAGCAGGCGGGCTCGCTCGTGGCGCCTGACCGGCTCAGATTCGATTTCACCCACTTCGCGCCACTCACGGCCGACGAGATCTTCGAGATCGAGCGGCTCGTCAACGAGCAGATACTGCGCAACCAGCCGCTCGACACCCAGGTCCAGGACCTCGAGACCGCGATGGCGTCAGGTGCGGTTGCCCTGTTCGGCGAGAAATACGGCGACCGCGTGCGAGTCGTTTCGGTGCCGGGCTTCTCGACGGAGCTGTGTGGTGGCACGCACGTGCGAGCAACGGGCGACATCGGACTGTTCAAGATCGTCAGCGACGCATCTATCGCGTCGGGAGTGCGGCGTCTCGAAGCCCTGACGGCCGATGGCGCCTTCGAACGGTACCAGCAGGACGAAGCGCTGCTCGGGGCGCTCGCCCAGCGCTTCCGGACGACGCCTGCGGAATTGCTTGCGCAGATCGACCAATTGAACGATCGGCTGCGCCGCGCGGAGCGCGAGGCCGAGTCGCTGCGGATGAAGCTGGCATCGGCGTCGGCGGCGTCTTCACTCGATGCCGCGCGCGAGATCGGCGGCGTGAAGGTTCTCGCTCAACGGGTTGGCGACCTCGACGCGAACGGGATGCGGCAACTCGCCGACCAGCTGGCCCAGAAACTGCGTTCGGGCGTAGTCGTGCTCGGGCTTGCCGACGATGGCAAGGCATCGCTCGTAGTCCGCGTCACGGACGACCTGACGGGCAGGCTGCAGGCCGGAAAGCTCGTTAGCGAGATCGCTGCCGTGGTTGGCGGCAAGGGCGGCGGAAAGCCCGACATGGCGATGGCGGGCGGAAAGGAGGCGGAGAAACTCGACGCGGCTCTCGAGCAGAGCTTCGTGGCCGTTGCGGCAATGCTGGGTTGAGGCGGCGTCCGATGCGAGGGCAGAGCCGGCAGCGATCGCGACCGGCTCCGATCTCGTATCGCAAGATGCGCTTCCGTCCGGCTCAGAACCCCCGGCTGAAGACGAGCCGGACCTTGTCGTCTTCGTTCGAATGCGCGTAGTCGGCCCGGATACCGAACCCCTTCGAGATCCGCACGGCGACGCCGACTCCACCATCCACCTCGAAGAAGTCCGAATCGAAATCCTCCCCGAAATTCAGCGGAGAGCCCGCTGGCACCTCGAACCCGTGCCCCCACACTTGACCCGCATCTCCGAAAGCGATCACGTCGAGCCCCTTGTCCTCGTCGTCACCGAAGCGCATGACCGTCTGCCGCAGCTCCAGCTGGAACAGCAGCGAGTTCGAGCCCGTGAAGCGGAACGTGTCGAAGCCCCGCAGGCTCGAATTCCCGCCGAGGCGCGGCAAGCTGTAGAACGGAATGAAGCTCCCGCCCTTCGGGTCGTTCAGATCCGTAAAGAACCGGCCCGCCAGCGACGTGCGGTCGCTAAACAGCGGCAGGTAGCCCCGAAGGTCGAAGGTCGTCTGCACCCAGCCGACGTCGTGGAGCCCCGTGCCGTCGTCGTCTCCGGTGCCGTCGTGCGAGGCGACGCGCGCGTACACGTAGCCGCCCTTCGTCAGCCCGTCGTCGTTGTTGCGAGCGTCGTACTCGAGATAGGCGCCGTAGCTGATGTACCGCGTGCCTTCCTGCAGTCCCGGAACGATCGGCCGTGAGCCGTTCGGGTCCGGGAACAGAATGTCGGGATTCCCGGCATAGTAGGGTTGGTACACGGCGAAGATGCTCGGATCCCCGTCGTCATCGCCTTCATAGAGGCTATGCGATCGGTGCTCGACGTAGACGCCGATGTCGAGATCCTTTGTGAAGTCGTAGTGAAGAGTCCCGGCAAACGACCGTTGCTCGAGGTCGTAGTTCGTCTCTCCGCCAAAGAGCAGCCCGTTGACCGGATTCACGCCTGTCTCGACCATGGATTCCGGACCGACGCCGAAGAAGTTGTCCTTCGGCCGGCGCAGGTAGCGGAAGCGGGCGTCCGCTCCCCAGCCTTCGCCGCCTGGGCTCACGACCGCGCCGACCTCGTAGAGCTGGTACTTCCGGACGGAGAACGCCATCGCGCCGTAGAGTTCGAAGTTGTCGATCGACTTGCCCGACGTGATCTGCAGGCCGCCCGAAAGCCCCGCACCTTCGGGAATACCGCCGAATATCGCGTTGAAGTGGCCCGAGCCGTCCTTGCTGTCGAGCCCGATGAGCGTGAAGCTTTCGCGATTCGGCGCGTTGCGCTCGAAGCTTCGCACACGATCCTGGAAGCCGGCCGCCGCTCCGCCTCCTCCACCCTGCGGTGCCGCCATGATGTCGATCGGGAACATGACGTTCGAGGCACGGCCGCCATCCTGGGCGAGCGCGGGCGCGGCCGCGACGAGGCAAAGTGCAGCCGCGGCGGCAGAAGGAAGGATCGTGGAAAGTCTCATGTATTCGGGCTCCTTGAAATCACCTGGAGAGCTGTTTGAGCGCCTGTCGCAGCACGTGTTCGATCGTTCGGTCGGTTTCGGTCTCGAGTACCCGTCCGACGACCTTGTCGGCCGTCGCTTTCGGGTAGCCGAGCGAGACGAGCGCCGCAACGACGTCATCGCGGGTGGCATCCACGTCGACGGCCGCAACGGCGGTCGTTTCCTCGTCGGTCCCGGGTTGGGCGAGCTGGCCAATCTTGTCGCGCAACTCGATCACGACTCGCTCCGCGGTCTTGCGGCCAACGCCGGGAATCGAGATCAACCGGGCCAGATCGTTGGCCCGTATTGCCGCTATCAGGTCGTCAGGACTCGTGCCTGAAAGGAACGTGATGCCGAGTTTCGGCCCGATGCCGGATACGGAAGTCAGCCGGAGGAAAAGCTCCTTCTCGCGCGCCGTCCGGAATCCGAAGAGCTGAATGGCGTCCTCGCGCACGTGCGTGTGCACACGAAGCGACGCTTGAGCCCCGACATCGCCAAGTTCGTAGAAGGTGGAAACGGGGATCGTCACCTCATACCCGACGCCGTGAACATCGATGACGACGGAGTTGGGCTGCTTGCCGAGGATCGTCCCGCTGAGGTGCGCAATCACTGGGCGGCAGTCTACGGGAGGCTTTCAGAACTGGTCAATCCGGGGTGAATTGCCGCTCTGGGAGCCGAAAATGGCCGGGTTTTGCGCGAACTGGCGCGTTCGTGTAGATTGCGGCCATGCGAGGAATCGAGACGCTGCTCTGCTGCGCGCTGGCCGTCGGAGCGGTGTGGGGCTCCGCACCGGTATCCGGTCAGATTCCGACAACGCGTCCTCGGACCACGACGCAGTCGCCACCGCCGGCCGGTTCCGCGCCGAAGAGCTCGGCGGCGTCTGAGCCAGATGGGGCGGCGAAGCCCGACGGACCAGCCGCCCGACCGGGGCAAACCCCGCCTCGCGACGCGCCCGCGGGATCGACTTTCGTCGAACTTCAGGGCCAGATTGCGGATGCGATCCGCCAGGGACAGCTTGGACGGGCACTCACACTCGCCGAACGTCAGCGCACGCTGTACCCCAACGAAATGAAGGCCTCGGCCGATCTGGCTGGCGTGTATCTGCTTCGTGGGGATGCGGCACGCGCGGAACCTGTGCTGCGGGCGGCGATCACGCAGAAGAATGCGCTCTACTCCGGAAACGTCCAGTCGTTGCTGGGCGAGATCTACACGAGTCTCGGACAGATCGCGCTCGACTCGAGACGGCCGACGGATGCGATCTCGTTCTTGCTGCGCGCGGTCGACAATGCGCCAACTGCTTCCCGGGCCAGATACCTGCTTGCCGCCGCCCTCGACATGAGCGGCGATCCAGAGCGCGCATCGCGGGAGATTCGCGCTGCGTTCGACGTGGATTCCGCATCTGCGCGTCCCGCAGACTATCGGTTGCTCGCAAGGACGGCTCGAGCGACAGGCGACGCGAAAGCAGCCGTGACCTCGCTCTTCCAGGCCACGGCCCGATTTCCGATGGACGTGTCTCTGCGAATGGACTACGCCGCGTCGCTGGTGGATGCAAAGCAGCCCACGCGGGCGCTCTTCGAGCTTTTGTATCTGAAGTCCGTCCTGCGTGCCGACGCGCCTCAGCATTCCGAGATCGACGGAAGGATCGAGAAATTGCGGGCTGAGGCCGAAGCATCCAAGCCCGAGCCCGAACCTCAGCTCGAGGCGATGTTCTCGTACCTTGCAGACGCCGAATCGGAACAGCACGACAGCGCCTTGCCGACTATCCAGGACGTGGTGGCGATGGACGAAGGCTCCTCGGTCGTGCCGCTGCTCCTGCTGGGCCGAAGCCTCAAGGCAACGGGGCGGTTTGGCGAGGCGGAGCGCGTGTTGCTGGCGCTCGCCGAACGGGAACCGCAGAGTGTGCCGATCCTCGCCGAACTTGCGGACCTCTACTATGCGGAGGGCCGGCTCGAAGGCGCCCGGAGGGTGGTGGACCGGGCGGAGAAGGTCGATCCACAAAACCCGCGCCTCGTCGCGGTGACAACGTACTGGAAGTAGGCGCGCGACGGCAGTTCGAACCCTCGCCGCCAGACATCGACCCCATTGATTCGATCGGACCTCAGCTCCGCGGTCCAGGCTGCTTCGCGGTGCGCCCTTCACTCTCGAGCGGCTTAACCGTGCGTAATTAGCGTGCCTCTAGCGGTCGAGGCCGCGCACGGCCAACATCTCCTTCAGCTTCGCAAAGCAACGCGCCCGGGTCGGACCGATACTGCCGATCGGAATGCCCAGGCGGCGCGCAACATCCCGGTAATTCGCGTCGTCGTCGTTCAGGAAGGCTTCGAGAAGTGTCCTGCAGCGATCGGACATTTCGGAGAGCGCGGAGCGAAGAAGCTGAGCGCGCTCGAGTTTCTCGCGGTCTTCGTCAGCTAACGGCCGAACGTCCGGCAGATCGCTATCGGTCGAACTCGCGCCGTCTTCCCGTTCATTCTCGAGGGAGACGGTTCGCTTGGCCCGGCGCGACGCCCGGATTGCCTCGCGGCTTGCGGTCGTGAGCAGCCAGCCGCCGAGCCGGGCCGGGTCGCGAATCGTGCCAAGCCGTTGGTAGAGCAGGACGCAGACACATTGAAAAATGTCGGCTGACGCTTCCGGGGAAAGGCCCATTCGGCGCGGGACGGAGTAAATGAGGCCCTGATAACGCGAGATCAGTTCTCGCCAGGCGGCGTCGTCGCCGGCCAGGCATTGATCGATCAGGTCGGACTCGGTGGAAGGTTCCTGGGCGGGCATGGCTCGATGCGGCATTTCAGCACAAAGCCCGGAACGACTCAACGGACACGACTTGCGGTCTTTGGCCCAGGGAATGCTGTGTCCGAAGGAAACGATAACAGCCGGGAACTGCCGGTACGCGCAAGGATCGACAGTCCGCACCGGAGCAACCGGAGCCGTTGTGGACACAGACGGCGTGCCGGAGGCGTACCAGGAGCGCCAGCGAAGGGCCGGAGGCGCGCACGGCACCGTCCGAGCCACCGTCGGCCGAGCGGAGTCGCACCCGGAGCGCCCTGCTGCAGAGCGCCCCATACCGAGTGAGGCCTTCGCCGCGCCGCTTTACAACCGGCGCCCGCGAAACGCCTACTTGCCCTTTAGCTTCGACTTCGCCGCCGGGCGCTCGGAGTACTCCTGCCTGGGCCGCGGCGAGTCGTTGAGGTGCAGATGCACGCCGGTAGCCAGCGTGTCGAGGGGCCGGCCGCTCGAGATGACCTTCAGGTTGTGCGCCGCCACACGCTCCTCGCTCGAGAAGTCGAGCACCCGCATCCGAAGCGATCGCCCGTGCTGCACGATGAACTGCACGTGCGCCGCATTCAAATCCCTCACCCTTACATCCACGGCGCGACCGTATCCATACAGGCGCGAGTGAACCGGCGTGTCACGGCCCGTCAGGGTGAACTCGCGGCCGAACTTCTTCTGGAAACGGCTCTGCAACTCGGCAACTCGAACCAGGAACCTGGCGTCGGCCAAGTCCCCGCCAAGCGCAAGGTCCGCGTCCGTCGGGAGGTCCTCCTGGCGGAAATCCTCCCTCGTGGCCTCGTACGCCTGCAGCGGCCAGACGGAGTCGCCCTCCGCGTTCACGCCGATAGTCGTGTACCGATTCACCTTCTCGACCGTCTCGCGGTACGCGGCCATCAACGCCGGGTCCGAACGCAGATCGAAGCCGGAATCGAGGAACGCATCGACGGCGTCGTCGAACGCCGCGCGCGAGTGTTCGAAGTCGCCGCGCGTGAAACTTGCCTCACCGGCGGCCAGGCGTGAACTCGCAAGGGCGACGATCCTCCGCTGCTCGTCGGCCGGTGGCGGCGTCCCGATGCCCCGCGCCTGCGCGAGCGCTCCGGTGCACGCAAAAGCAAGCACGGCAAACACGCCGGCCGGTCGCGACAGGAATCGCGTTCTGGAATCGCTTCTCTTCACAGCCTTTGCCATCGTAACAAACTCTCCAGCCAGCCGTCGCGTTCCACGAAGTCTCCAGGCAGCGACGCCACCGCTCCCGCCCCCTTGACGCACAGGCCGCAACGCCAGTCCCAAGACCTCGCCGCCATCGCACTGCCTGCAACGGATCCGATTCAGTGAACGAACGTTGCCTCGACCGAAACGAGACCGTCGACCTCGACGACGATGCGGTTGCGCTGACCGGGCGGCTTCAGATGAAGCGCCTCGGCCGTCCCCTTCATCTTGAACTGCGCCCCCGACGACGCGACCGTGGCCGCCAGATCCACCGTCAGGTCGTTGATCCGGACGGCGATACCCGGAGCGAATCCCTCGCCCTTGACCTTGAGCACGAGGTTCGGCCCCTTCACCTTCAACGACACCGACTCGACGACCGGACGAGCCCGAAGCCGCGACGGAGCGTCGCTCGCGTCCGCCGTCTCGACTCCATCCGAATCCCGGACCAGAACGCGCACCAGCACTTCCGCGCTGGCCCGTCCCTCCGGAATCCATTCGATCGAGCGCGCGACGGGCGTGAGATCTCCGACGGCGGTCCAGTGCGCTCCTCCGTCCAGACTCGCCTCGACCGACTGTTCCGAGACGCGGTCGGGATTCTCGATCGTCCACGCCACTCGCGTCGCTTCACCGGCGATGAGCGTCTCGCCGCCGTTCGGGGAAACAACGCGGACCGTTCTAGGACTTCGATCCACTGCCCCGCCGCGCGCCGGCAGACCAAGTCCAACGCTTACGATCGTTTCGTCGATCGCGAGCACCGCTCCGATGGCGTCGAGCGCCTCGATGCGGAAACGAAGCGCCGCGGTCACGAAATCCGTATCCGGTATCCATTCGATAGACGACTGTTGAGGGGTGGCCCGCCCGATCTCGCTCCAGACCTGACCACCGTCCTGCGAGACGCTCAGTACGAACTGCGCGACCGCTCCACGCGGCACGAAATCGACCCAAGAAACCGTCACCGGCGATCCGGACACCGCCTGTAGTTCGTAGGCCGGAGCCGTGAGCCGCAGTGGCGCGACAACGCCAACGATGCCCGGCACGATCGTGAACGAGCCGTTCGTCTTTCGCATTCGAAACGCGCGCGGGCCGGGCAGCGCATCCCGGTCGACGTCGAAGAACGCCTCGAGGAGCCCCACGACTCCCGTCACCTGGATGATCGTGATGTCGTCACTCAGGGGCTCGACAGCCTCGATCTCGTCGAGGCCCGCGCCTTCGTAGTAGATCCGGACCGTCTGGACACCTCCCCCGGGCGAACACGTCGTCGGTTCGGCCGTCGTGATCTTGAAGGCCGTGTCGCCACCCACCGGCACGTCGAGGTTCGCGGTCGAGACCTCGCCGGCGTCCACTATTATCTCGTCCGGCGACTCGACCGTAATGAAGTCGAGCGGCCCGCCCGGATACGTCCCGATGAAATTGCCGTCTACAGCCGGGCCGTCGTTCGGGTCGACGACGAGGCGATATGTCCCCGGCCAGACTGGCGTGTGGTAGTTGCCCTGTTCGTCCGCGAACGTGCCGAATGCGGTTCGCCCGTTCGATCCGAGGAAATTCACGCGCGCGCCTGACAGTCCCGCGCCGCCCCGCGTCACGCGGCCGCGAATTTCGGCAAGCGAGTTGGGACCGTCCGTGTACCTGGCGACCGCCTTTGCCGTCTGGTCGGGATCCACCCAGTTGATTCGATCGGTCAGGACGGGAAACATCACCGTCGACCCCAGAAAGGAGTGGTCGAAACCGAGCCAGTGCCCCATTTCGTGCGTCAGGACGGCTACGAGTGACTCGTCGCCACGGCTGAACGGCACGTCGAGCACGATGTCGAGGAACGCGTCCGCGCCCCAGCCGGGGCGTCCGACCGTCGCGCGAGCCGCCTGGCGAATGTTCTCCGCCCGGATGAGATTGCCACCTTCGCCCGGCCCCACGATCTGAAAGCGGAGATACGTGCCCGGAATCGTCCAGTTCCGTGCGGCCCGAGTGACGACGCCGACAGGGTCGTCAGTGATCAGCAGCATCGACGGATCGACTTCGATCTTCAGCCCGCCGCCGGCAAAATCATCAGGTCCGAGGCCACGATTGGGAATGATTCCCGAGAACTCGACGTCGGCAGCCTTCCAGGACTCGCGCTCGTCGGCCGCGCCGCAACTAGTCGACACGGCTCCGTACGATACGCCGTTCTCGAGCGCGTCATCCGCGCGCACGAACCCGCCGCACATCAGGATTCCGGCAAATATGACGGCGCAGAGCTTCATGGCGACAACTGGAGGCTCCGGCATTATGACACGCTCCGTGGGCGACAGGTCCGATTCCGGCTCCGCAACGGATGTCGTATGCTCACGGTGGCCCGCCGCGAGGTTCCAAGATGACTCTCGAGATCGCCTACGTCCTCATCCTCTTTCTGCTCGCGCTCGCGCTGTTCGCGACCGAGGTTTTCGCCGTCGACGTCGTAGGCCTCCTCGTGCTGCTCGCCCTCGTCGTGCCGGGCGCGTTCGGTTTGAAGATCCTGACGCCGAGCGAAGCCCTCGGCGCGTTCGGCGACGAAACCGTGCTGCTGCTCATCGCCGACTTCATGCTCACGACTGGCCTGATCCGCACCGGAATCACGGCCGAAATCGGCAACCAGATCTATCGAGTCGGATCGCAGCGGCCCTGGACCGTCGTGCCGCTGCTGCTCGGCGTCGCTGCGGCCATCTCGTTCTGGATCTCGAACACGGTGACGATGGCCGTCTTTCTGCCCATCGCCGTCGGCATCTCGCAGCGGATGAAGATCAGCCCGTCGCGGGTCCTGATGCCTCTCGCCTTTTCGATCATTCTGGGCGGCACGGTCACGCTCATCGGGACGTCGACGAACCTCGTCATTTCGGGACGGCTTTCCGAATATGGCCAGGCTCCGATCTCTCTGTTCGAAATGACGCCGGTGGGAATCGTGCTCACGATCGCGGGACTTCTCTACGTCTTCACCCTGGGTCGCAGGATCATTCCCGAGCGGCACAAAGGCGGCGAGCTCACTTCCGACTACAAGATGCGCGAGTACCTCTGCGAACTCCTGATACTCGAAAACTCGGCGCTCGTGGGACGAGCCGTGCGGGACGCGAGAATCGGCGAGAAGCTCGACCTGAACATCCTCGGCATTATCCGCGACAAGACGCAGACGCTTTCGCCACGGCCCGACCTCATCCTCGAGGCCGGCGACCTGATGCTCGTCGAGGGCAAGGTCGCCAACATTATGCGCATCAAGGACACATCGGGCATCGAGATCAAGCCCGACGTGAAACTGCGCGATCCGGACCTGACTTCGAAAGACGTCGAACTCGCCGAGATCACCATCGTTCCGGGTTCCTGGCTGGTCGGGCGCACGTTGAAGGAGTCCCATTTCCGGGAGCGGCAGAACCTCACCGTCCTCGCGATCAACCATCACGGCGGCGTGCGCCGTAACAAGCTGAGTATCACGAAACTCCGGGCTGGCGACGTTCTCCTGGTACAGGGCGCGCGCGAGTCGATCGGCCGTATGGCGCTCGATCGCAACAACTTCATCGTGCTCGGCGAACTGCCGTCGAACATCCTGGTACGGAAGGACCGTGCCCGTTACGCCGTGGCGATTTTCGTGCTTGTTGTCATTCTCGGCTCGTTGAAGGTCATGCCTTTCTCGATCGCGTTCGTGCTCGGGACCGTGCTGATGTTCCTGACGGGCTGCCTGACGCCCGAGGAGGGCTACCGGGGCGTGAACTGGGAGATGATGGTTCTCATCGCCTGCATGATCGCGTTCGGCCTCGCGATGGAGAAAACGCAGGCGGCGGCGTACGTAGCCGGGATCGTGGTTTCTTACGTCAGTCCGCACGGCGTTTTCTGGGTAATGACGGCGTTTTTTGCCCTCACGGTATTCCTCACCCAGCCAATGTCGAATCAGGCGTCGGCGCTGGTCGTCTTACCAATCGCGATCAACACGGCGGTATCGATCGGTATAAACCCGCGCACGCTGATAATGGTCGTGGCGTTCGCCGCTTCGTGCTCGTTCCTGACGCCACTGGAACCGGCCTGCATCATGGCGTACGGACCGGGACGATACCGATTCCGCGACTTCGTCGTGGCGGGGTCGGGGCTTACGCTCATCGTCTACGTGATTGTGATGACGATGGTGCCCATGATCTGGGTCCCCTGAGGCGTAAGACTTGGAGCGCATCATTCCATGGATTGGGGCAGTCGTTACCGTCGCAGGCTGCGTCGGGCTCGTCTGGATATACGCTACGCAGCCTCGGTCCATCTCCGAACTGCGAACCAACGCGGCCGTGCAGGCCAATCTCTACGAGATCGACCGGACACAGTTCGATCTCGGGCGCGCAGCCTTCCGTGAAGGTCAGTTCCGCATCGCGATCGACCGGTTTGCCCGCGCCGACGCCGCATCGCGCGACCCGCAGTCGCAGTTCCTGATCGCGGCGTCCCATTACGAACTCGGCCGGGGCCACGTCTACGACGACGACACGGAGTTCGCCGCCGCGCTGGCGGCAATTGACCGGTGTCTCGCCAACTCGCCGAACAGGACTTTCACGATGGTTGATCCGACGCTCAACCTGCCGTTCACGTCGGCGGAGCGGCTTCGCGAGCGCCTGCGCGAAGGTCTGACTTCAACTGCTGGCGACCTGAACCCGTTCGGAGGCAGCGGAGAGGAGCACTCGAGATGAGCGCCCTGCTCTGGCGTCACATCGGGTTGCCGGCCGTGTTTCTCACTGTTGCCCTGTTCGGCGGGTTTCGGTTCGCTGCGCTCGATCACGCGCTGCGCTTCGTACCGCCGCCGCTCACTACGCTCCTGCTCGCTTCGGCGGTGTTGCTGCTGTTCGGCCGATCCGGGCTTTTGAACGTCGGACGCGACTGGATCGGTCCGGATCGAACACCCGAAGTGAACCTTTCGAACGGGCTGACGCTTCTCACGCTTTTCGCTGCCACGGTGCAGGTATTCAATGCCGTGATGCCGGAGGATCCGCTCTTCTTCGCGGTATTTGCCGTCGTCTTCGCGCTCGCGCTCTGGAACTCGCTGCTTGCGACAATCCTTCCGCGCCGCCTCGTCGTGAGCATCGGAGGACTGCTGCTCGCGGCTTTCGTGGTGAAGTACCTGCTGCTCGCATCTCTGTTCGAGCCAACGGACTCGGTCACGAAGTCGATAGTTCAGTCGGTGCTTCGCGGCGTGACGCTCGGAGGATTGGAGAGCGAGGCGTACGCGCGCGAGACCGGCTACGTGGCGTTCGGCTGTATCGCGTTGTATTTGATCGGGCTGTGGACGTCGTCGCCAGTCACTGACCCGCGCGAAGACCGGCTTGCTGCCTTACTGGCGCGTCCCGAAGCGTTGTCCGAGGAACAGCGGCAGCGACTGCTCGACGTGCTCGTGCCGCGCGAA
This sequence comes from Blastocatellia bacterium, assembly GCA_021463145.1. Taxonomy (GTDB): domain Bacteria; phylum Acidobacteriota; class Blastocatellia; order UBA7656; family JADIYM01; genus JADIYM01. The sequence continues at coordinate 180,712 of JAJTWZ010000002.1, forward strand.
CTCGGCGAGGCCGGTGTCGCCGGGGCGGTGGATGCCGAGGAGGAGGGCGTGTCGCGATGAGGGCCGTCGTGCAGCGGGTCTCGCGCGCCGAGGTGCGCGTCGATGGCGAGGTGACGGGACGGATTGGGCGCGGACTTGTCGTACTGCTCGGCGTGGGTCGCGACGACGGTGAAGCGGAAGCCAGGTGGTTGCTCGAGAAGATCGCCGGGCTGCGGATTTTTGCCGACCGGGAGGGCAGGATGAACCTCGGTCTGGAGGACGTCGGCGGCGGATTGCTGGTCGTCTCGCAGTTCACCTTGTACGGCGACACGCGAAAGGGTCGCCGGCCGTCGTTCATAGATGCGGCGCCGCCCGAGCGGGCAGCGGCGCTTTACGATCGTTTCGTCGCGATGGCGCGCGAGCGGGGCCTCGATGTGGGTACCGGCGTTTTTCAGGCGATGATGGACGTGGAACTCGTAAACGATGGTCCGGTGACGCTGATCGTCGAGACGCCAGCGGCGTAAGGCGCGGATGGGGAAGCCGCTCCCGGCCAACCCGTTGTCAATCCGTTGCCAATCCTGTCGCGACATCTATAATGTGCGCACACGTCGGTGACGCCAGTCACTGGTCATACAGATTCGGCAGGAGTCCTCGATTGGACGGCACACCCAAGTTATCCAGGGTCAAGGTGGCCCTGTCGGGTCTCTCGCACGTCGGCTCGGTGCGGACGAACAACGAGGATCGATTCCTTATCGCCGATATCACGACCGGTGCCGAGATTCAGGGACAGGCGCTCGACGGCCACGTCCTCACCGATCGCGGCACGCTGCTCGTCGTCTCCGACGGAATGGGTGGAGCGGAAGCCGGCGAAGTCGCGAGCCGTATCGTCGTCGAGAGCCTGCGAGACGGGCTTGTCCAGGCGCCTCCGTTCGTCGTTGCCAAGGACGCCCTGCGCGGCGTCGTGGAGCAGGTGAACCTCGAGATCCACAACGAGGCGATGACGAATCCGTCGTGCAAGGGCATGGGCGCGACCCTTGCCGCCGCCTGGATCGTCGGCTCGGACGCATATTTCGCCCACGTCGGAGATTCGCGCGGTTACCTGCTGCGGGCCGGCCACATGCGCCAGGTCACTCGTGACCAGTCGATGGTCGAATCGCTCGTCGAGGTCGGGATGATCGACAGGTCGGCGGCCGAGAGTCATCCTCAGCGGAACGTGATTCTCCAGGCCATGGGAGCACGGCCCGAGGTCGCCGTTGCCATCGAGAGGGTCGAGCTCCGTCGCGGTGACTTCTTGTTGTTCTGCTCCGACGGACTCTCGGGCAAGGTCACGCTCGACGAGATGCGAGACGCCATCCTCACAACAGCGACTCTATCGGACGCCTGTTCCAGGCTCGTCGATCTTGCGAATGCGCGTGGCGGCGAAGACAACATTACGGTCGTCATTGCGGAGCTCGACGGCGAGGGGCTGCCGGAAACCGCGCTGAACGAGCGGATGACCCGCACGCTGAAGTCGCTGTCGGCGTTCGACTTCAAGCTGGGGGCGGGATATGCGCCGCCGTCCGCCCAGCCAACGCACTCGCTCGGCAGTGATCCTGTGGCGGATGAAGCGGCGGGGCCGAAGGTGTACCCTCCGCCAGGACACCCTGGCACGCCGGAAGCGCCACCTCAGAACGAGCTCACCCTGAACATCGGCACGTTGCCCGCCCCGAAAAAGTCGGAGGACTAACGCCGGTTCCGCCTTCTGGCGATCCCCGGCTCCCAAGGTCAGGGGCACGGCTGCCAAACTGGTCATCTGTGGGCCGGCCCCGATGCGACGCGTAAAACTCTGGCGGGTGACTTAGTAGTTCTCCACGCGCCTGCGGCGCACCAACTCGGATGAAACGCCCTGCGGCCGCGTCGTCCGCGACCGCGGAGCGGTCGATGAAATAGCCGTGGGTCGCGCGCAGGCGAGCGCAGCGAGCCAAGCTGCGACCCGCGGAACCGCCGGCCATGGCGTCTCGACCGCGGAGCGGTCGCATCGTAAGCCCTAGACGCGCGCGCAAGAAGCAACCATTCCGTATTGGCCGCTGATCGACATTCGCGTGACGTCCGTTGCGATCGGGCCGTGCGACCGCTCCGCGGTCGCGGACGCTGTCACTAACCACAACACCTGACTCCGACAGGGGCTTCGTAACAGGTGGGCACCTCTTGAATGCGCGGCAGCGCCAGTTCCAAACACTTCAAGTGATCTCTCACCCGCACCCGGTCAACCGCCTGTAAAATAAAGTCGTTGACATTGCCAGGCGGTTTGGCGTATCCCTACGGGACCAGTTTCCGAACTGTGGGGTTATTCGGACACCAACCACTCACCGGCGCGAGCCGGTGGAGGTGCACGGTGAACTCAGCCAATTCAAGCTCGACCGCTCCCGTTCTTGCGCGTGTTCAACCCGTCGCCGACGGCTCCCGCGCTTCCATTTCACGACCGTCAGGATCCAGGCCGGCGCCTAAGCACGCACCTTTCGTGCAGCGCCTCGTTGCAAGGCGCCTCACGCAGGAGGCGGCGCGAGTGCGTTCCGGGCGTTGAGCGCGCTTTGCTGCTTTGGCCTCTCGAGAGGCAGGGTGGTCCGCGACCGCGGACCCGTTTGCTTCTCGGAAGGCCAAACTCGAGGTATTTCCACCTTGACAGGAAACACCGTTGCTCCGGCTGACCTGGGGTGCAGCGTGAAGCGGTGCGGCGTGGAGAGCCGCTTTGGTTGTCGCTGAATCGAACGAGTTGCGCAACCTCGAACCGCCTCCTCCCTTGAAAGGGGCGCTTCACGCAACACTCCAAGGCGCTTCGCACAGATCTCGAGGAGAAAAGGCTCCTACTGCTCTCCACGCGCTACCGCCTCGCGCCACTCCGATTCGGTGACGACGCCTATCGCTTCGAGGTCAGACGCCCGGAAATCCGCCCGTCCCCACAGGAAGCTCGCCCTGTAGTACCGCACGTGGGCCTCACCCCTCGGATCCCCCATCCCGAGCAGGAACGATCCCGTCACCCAGCCCAGCCCGGTTCCCGCGCCAGCGTCCAGCGGTCGCACCAGGCTTCCAGTCGCGATCGTCTCCGCCTCCGGCTCGTGCCTGGCACACGCGGCCGCGATCCCGGCATCCGCGTAGACCGACCCGCACACGTCGCATATGTACGCCGACGTGCGCGAGTCCGCCATACCTCCAGCCAGTCCTACGCCTTCTGCGGGCCAGGCAGGGCCGCACCGTCGACAACGCCTTCGACAGTTTCGGCCATGATCCCGTCGACGACAGCCTTGAGGTCGCCCGTCTCCTCGAAGCGGCGCAACTGCCGGTCCGCGCTCGTGCCGTTTGCGAGGATCGTGTGCACGTACTCGATCTCCTTCCGCGAACCGAGCTCGTCGACGACGTCGTCGATGAAGTCGAGCAGCTCCAGAATCAGATCCCGCGTCGGCACTTCCTTCTGCTTCCCGAAATCGATCATCTTTCCATCCAGCCCGTAGCGCACCGCGCGCCATTTGTTCTCCTGGATGTACGCGCGACGGTAGAGCCGGAAACCCATGTTCTGGCGGTAAAGCTTGTAAAGCTTCGCGATGATCGCCTGGAAGAGCGCCGCGATCGTGACGACCTCGTCGACCTTCGACGGCAGATCGCAGATCCGGAACTCGAGCGTCGGGAAGAACGGATGCGGACGGACGTCCCACCAGATCTTCTTCGCGTTGTCGATGCAACCGGTCTTGATCAGCAGGTTCACGTACGAGTCGTATTCGCCGATCGAGCTGAAGTAGTCCGGAATGTCGGTCCGCGGGAACTTCTTGAAGACCTCGCAGCGGTAGCTCTTCAGACCGGTCTGGCGGCCTACCCAGAACGGCGAGCTGGTCGTCAGCGCCAGCACGTGCGGCAGGAAATACCGCGCCGCGTTCATGAGGTGCACCGAGGCGTCGCGGTCGTCGATGCCCACGTGGACGTGCATACCGAAGATCAGAAGCGAGCGCGCGACGTACTGCATCTCCTCGATGAGCATGTAGTACCGCTCGTTCGGCGTGATCTCCGACAACTCCCAGTCCGAGAACGGATGAGTAGACGCCGCGGCGATCCGAAGCCCCTTCTTCGCCGCAAGCTCCGAGATCGTCCGCCGCAGACGGATGACGTCGGCCCGCGCTTCCTGCACGTTCGCGCAGATGCCGGTGCCGACCTCGATCATCGACTGGTGCATCTCGGGCTTCACCTGTTCCCCGAGAATCATCTGACCCTCGTCGATCATTTCGGTGATGTGCGAGCGCAGGTCTCGAGTCACCGGATCGACGATCTGAAACTCCTCCTCGATCCCCAACGTGAAGTCAGCCATTTCTGCCTCCGGTAACGTCGTCGGCGGGCGTAACTGCTAGCTCTTCAGAATGAACGTCGGCACCATGCCGCCCCCCGACGTGACATTGCAGAGCGACGATGTCGAAAGCCGCGTGAAGGCGCTCCCGACCTTTCCAAAAAAGAGCACAGGGTCGAGGTCGACGAGCTGCTCGGCCAGCTCGTACCCGCCATCGTCGTCCATCGCGGGGAAGACTTCCCTGGCCGTCGGCACGCGTTCCTGCACGAGGTAGTCGCCCGCGAGCGCGGCGTCGATCGCGGCGGACCACTGGGCTTCGTCCGACTCCCATCCGATGTAGATCCCGTGCCCGCCGTAGTCGTCGTTCGGCTTGAGCACGAGCCGATCGCGGTTTTCGCGGACGAACGTCACGAGGTCGATTTCGCGGTCGCGATAGGTCGTGCGCGTGTCCTCGGCTCGCCGCGTCCAGGGCACGTGCGCCGCGATCGCTTCGCGTTCCTCGTCCGTGAAGAGGTGGGCGTAGCGCTCGCTCGTGAGCACGCCAAAGAACATCTTCTTGTGCACGAACTTCACACGGAAGCTGTTCACCATGACGATCGACTGCGTGGCGTAAGCGTCGTGGAGCGCCGAGAGCTCGTCGATCTTCTCGAGGAACTCGTTCGTCAGCACCCGCTTGTAGACGACGTCGATCTCGAAGTCGCCGTGCCGGAGGCGCCCGCCCTCGAAGGTCAGGTGCCGCGGATCGACGATGATCGTCGGATAGCCGTGCTGTTCGAAGTACTCCTTGAAGAGCTCGAACTCGGCCTGGGTCGGCAGCCCCTCCCAGTCGACGATCGCAATGTTCGGCGTTCCGCCGTCGGGCCGCACCTGCTTCCACACGTCCGCGAGCACTCCGAGAAGGCGGTCGCGCCCGTGCAGCGATTCCACCTCGAACTCCCGCATGAAAGCCTTCATCGCGGGTTGTTCGAGGAATATCGCTGTCGCGACGTCCGCATAGGCGATGCCAGCCGGGCATTCGGCGTTCAACTCGACGAACGAGTAGGCCCCGGAAGTGAGGAACGAGTCGAGTCGGGCGTTCGGAGAGATGTAGTCGTATCCCGGATCGATCTCGACGAGGCGGCGTTCGGCCTCAGTCAGCCCCAGTTCGTCCTGCAGGGCGATGTCGGCGCGAGCGGCGTTGCCGACCTTCTGAACGCACGACCACATAGCCTCGCAGACCTTCCGGATGCGAGTCCAGTCGGACTCGACCACGAAGTGCGGACGGAGGTAAGGCGACAGCGGACGGCCCCCGAAGATGAGATTGGCGCGCTCGAACTGGTCGCGCATGTACTCGGCGCTGCGGGCTGCGGTATCGCCGTCCGCGAGAATCGCGTGAAATCGATCGACCGCCCTCTCGAGCAGCGCCGCAGCCTGGGACCGGCCGGGTTCGGTGGCCATGACCTACTCCCCTTTTCCGACGACACGCATGTTCAGGAACTCGCTCCAGCGAAGCTCGCCGATCGACGACTTGCCCTCCTGGGCAGTGCGAATTGCCAGGTCCGCCACCTTCTCGACCATCCACTTGAAGTAGACGGATCCGACCGACCACCAGTCGGCATCTGGCGCCGGGTTCATGTAGTCGATCGCATACGGCACGCCGTCCTTGATCGCGAACTCGACGGTGTTGATGTCGTAGCCGAGGGCTTCGCAGATCGCAATCGCTTCACTGCAGCAGCGGTCGTGGACGTCCGGCTCGAGGTAGTCCGGGACGACGAGGTAACGCTGGTGGATCGGATCGTACGGCATTGGCCACACGTCCTTCTTGCCGATCGTGTACGTGCGGACGTAATGGTCGAACGCGACGTACTCCTGCAGCACCATGCAGTCGGTTCCGCTCTCGTTGTACTTTTCGAACAGCTCTTCCCAGTTGTTGATCCGCGAGACCCCTCGCCATCCGCCGCCGTCGTAAGGCTTCATGAAAGCGGGAAAACCAATGTGGTCCATGATCTCTTCCCAGTCGAGCGGGTACTTGAGGTTCCGCAGCGACTCGGAGACGACGCCTTCCTTGTAATCCTTCTGGGGAAGCAGCACGGTCCGCGGCACGGCGATGCCCATGTCGGTCGCCAGCGCGTAGTTGAAGAACTTGTCGTCGGCGGTCCACCAGAACGGATTGTTGATGACGATCGTGCCGGCGAGCGTCGCATTCTTCAGGTAGGCGCGGTAGAACGGCACTTCGTGCGAGATGCGGTCGATGATGACGGCGTATTCGCACGGCTCGGCCATCTGGACGCCGCCAAGGCGGATGTACTCGGCCGTGATACCCGCATTTCGCGAGTTGATCTCATTGATGAGCGCCGGCGGGAACGTGGCCTCGCGGCCGACGAGGACTCCGATCTTCATACGGGATGGGCTCCTTGCAACGAGGTGATTGACGAGACGGGGAAAAGCGTGCGGATTCTAGCCAAGTGGAAACGGAGAGGGCAACGCGGATTTGGCCGCTTCGAAGGATCGTGCCGGTCACCGGTTCCGGGCTGTCGGATGCGACCTTGCCCTTCGAGTCCGCAGCGTCCTGCGCCGGACGGTCGGAGGTCGCGCTTGATTGTGGCAGACTGCCGCGCGTGACGTCCCTTCCGCCAGTTGTTCCCGATCGTCCCGTGGACCGTCTGCTCTGGCCGTTTCGCGAGTTCGCGCGGCTGCAAGTCTCGGGCGGGATCGTGCTCCTTACCTGCGCGGTGATAGCGATCGCGTGGGCGAACTCGCCATGGTCGGCCGGTTACGAAGCACTCTGGCGAGTGAAGCTGTCGGTAGGACTCGGCGGGCACGTGCTCGAAGAATCGCTGCTTCACTGGATCAACGACGGGCTGATGGCGGTCTTCTTCTTCGTCGTAGGACTCGAGATCAAGCGCGAAGTCCTCGCCGGCGAGCTTGCGTCACCCCGTCAGGCGGCGCTGCCCATCGCCGCCGCGATCGGCGGGATGGCCGTTCCGGCACTCATCTACACCTCTTTTGCTCTCGGAACGCCGTCCATTTCGGGCTGGGGCATTCCAATGGCGACCGACATCGCGTTCGCGCTTGGCGTGCTCGCGCTCGTTGGCGACCGGGTGAGCGTGGGGCTCAAGGTATTCCTTACCGCACTGGCGATCATCGACGACCTCGGGGCGGTCCTGGTCATCGCGATTTTCTACACCGACACGATCTCGTGGGGACTGCTCGCGGCCGGCGGCGCGGGGCTCGGACTGCTTGCGATCGCGAACGTCGCGGGTGTGCGGCGGCCGCTCGTGTACGGGCTCGTGGGAATCGTCGTGTGGCTCGCGTTCCTGGAGTCGGGCGTCCACGCCACGGTGGCTGGCGTATTGCTGGCGATGACGATCCCGACGCGCGCAAGGATCGACTCCCCGTCGTTCGTTGCGCACGGCCAGGCGTTGCTTGACGAGATCGATCGCGCCGTCGACGACACGATAAACGACGAAGCTGCCCGATACGGCGCCCTCGAGCAGCTCGAAGCCGCGTGCGAGCACGCCGAGTCGCCACTCCATCGATTCGAGCGGGCGCTGCACCCTCTCGTGACCTTCGCGATCATGCCGATTTTCGCTCTCGCAAACGCGGGCGTGTCGCTCGGAGGCGGCACGGGTGGGCCGCTGCTCGGTCGCGTTACGCTGGGCGTTTTCTTCGGATTGCTGATCGGCAAGCAGGCGGGCGTCATGCTCGCGTCGTGGGTGACGGTGCGGCTCAACCTCGCGTCGCTACCGGCGGGGACAACGTGGAAAGATCTCTACGGCGTGAGCTGGCTCGCCGGGATCGGGTTCACGATGTCGCTCTTCATCGCGAGCCTGGCGTTCGACGATGCTGCGTCACTCGACGCGGCGAAAGTCGGCGTCCTCGCGGCCTCCACCGTCGCGGGCCTCGTCGGGTTCGCGCTGCTACGGCTGAAGAGTTGACAGGATTACAGGATTTTCAGGATTAACAGGACTGCTTGAACAATTGAAGAATCCTGTCAATCCTGAAAATCCTGTAATCCTGTCAACTCTCCTTCTTCAAGTCAGCGGACAGGAGGCGGTGGAAGAGGTGTTCGCCGGCTTCGCGGCGCACCGACAGCCGGCCGCGGACGTAGGCGCGTGACGTGAGGCCGCGCTGGACGGATTTGCAGATGGCTGTGTCTTCGTCCTGGATGCGCTGGCCCACGTCGATACTCGCGCGGTTACGTTCCGCCGCGGCTTCGGAGACGTCCGGGAAGTAAAAGTCGAAGATGACTTCGGTCTTGTCGACGCCGCGCGGGATCACGAGGTTCGTGTCCATCACGCCCTCGTACCAGTTGATCATGAAGTTCGGGTAGAACCAGTAGTAGAGCGCGCGCTCGCCGACGCGCACCGCGCCGGTCTCTGCTTCGGCGCCCTCCGAGACCATCGGGCTCGACTGCAGGCAGTGGTGCGCGCCGTTCTCGATCGTGTACTTCGAGTAGTCGAGCACGCTGTCGAGGCCTTTGTGCAGGTACGGAATGTGATACCCGCCGTCGAGGTAGTTGTCGACGAAGACCTTCCAGTTGCACTCGAACGTGTAGTACCGCCGTTCGAACCAGTGCAGTACCGAAAGGCCGAGCGGACGGATCTCGCAAGCGAGATCGTCGCCGAGGAATTCCGGAAGCGACGGCCCGCCCTCGTCGAGCTTCACGAAGACCCAGTTCTCCCACTCTGCGACCTGAACCGGCATGAGGCCGTGCTCCGCTCGGTCGAAGTTGCAGACGCCCACGAAGTCGGGCGTTCCCTTGAGCTGTCCGTCGAGCGCGTAGGTCCAACCGTGGTACGGGCAGCGGAGAGACTTCGCTTCGCCTTCGGGTTCTTCCATGACGGCGGCGGCGTGGTGGCGGCAGACGTTGAAGAATCCGCGGAGGATGTTGTCGGAACCGCGAACGACGACGATCGGTTCGCCGGCGATCTCCACGGTGACGTAGCGGCCGGGTTCGCGGAGCTGGTCGGCGCGACCCGCGAGCTGCCAGGTCCGCGAAAAGACCGTCTCGATCTCACGGTCGAGCACTCGCTGGTCGACGTACCAGGGCGCGGGAATCGTGGAAGCTTCCTCAAGGGGAGCCGAGGCGTCGTAGAGATCAAGAACGTCCTTCATCCCACTCTCCTCCTTCGTGAGTAAAGAGTTGACAGGATTACAGGATTACAGGATTTACAGGAAGAACAGAGACTTATAGGAATCCTGTTAATCCTGTAATCCTGTAATCCTGTCAACTCTTCATCGGATTACGATCGGCGTCTGCGTCTTCCGCGGTGGATTGAAGAACGGCGTTTTCACGACTTCCGCTGGTACCCGGTGCCGCACCGCCTCCACCGTCATCTCCATCTCGAGCTTCGTCCCCACCCCGAAGTGCCCGCGGTCGATCGTCGCAAGCGCGATCATCTTCTTCAGCACCGGCGACCACGTCGTCGACGTGGCTTTTCCAACTTGCCGCCCTCCAGAGTAGACCGGCACCGCCACCCGCGACGCCGTCGACGGCATCGCCGGCGGCAATCCCGACTTGTCGTACACCGCCTCGATCCCGCCCCAGTCAAGCTCCAGCCCGACGATCTCGCGCGCATGCCCGCGCTTCCGCTCGTCCGCGAGCGCCGCCTGCCCGACGAACCGCGCCTTCTCCTTCGCCACGAGCCGGCCCAGCCCCATCTCGAACGGCGTGTACTTCTGCGCTTCGATCTGCGCGCGCTTCGCATTGTTGAAGTCGACGTCGATGAGCAGCAGTCCGGCCTCGATCCGCGCGACGTCGAGCGCGAGCATGCCGGCCGCGTGGACATCAAAAGCTTCCCCCACTCGAACGAGCTCGTCCCAGACCGTGACCGCCTTGTCCCACGGCATCCAGACCTCGTAGCCGAGGTCGCCCGTGTAGCCCGTCCGCGAGATGTCGACCGGCACGCCCGCGATCGTCCCGCTCGTCACGCGGAAGTACTTCAGGTTCTCGACGTCGGCTTCGGCCGCCTTCACGAGCAGTCCGCCCGACGTCGGTCCCTGGAGCGCGAGCGCCGCGGTCTCTTCCGAGATGTCCTCGATCGTGACGTCGAGCCCGCGCGCGTTCTGGTGGAACCACCGGATGCTCGGATCGGCCGCCGTCCAGCGGTACGTGTACTCGTCGAGGCGCGAGACCGTGCCGTCGTCGATCACCTTCCCGTGCTCGTCGCACCAGGGCGTGTAGTAGACCTGTCCGACCTGCATCTTCTGCGCGTTGCGCGTGATGATGCGGTCGACGAGGCGAGTCGCGTCCTTCCCGGTGATGCGGTACTTGTAGAGCGGCGAGATGTCGATGAGCGCCGACGCGTTCCGGATCGCGTTGTACTCGTGCTCGTGGTGCGGCTCGTACGAGCTGACCGCGTAGAAACCGGACCATTCCCGGTAATTCAGGCTCTCACAGAGCGGGAAAGTCCGCTCGTGGAACGCCGTTCCGATGGGCATGTGGGTACCTCGACCGCGAGTTGTCAGAGCGGCCGAGTATAAGTATCCTTCCGGCGCCTCAGCAAGCATCGACAGCGCGAACCTATGACTCAACAGTACGATGCCGTCATCATCGGCGGCGGTCACAACGGCCTCACCACTGCGGCGTACCTGGCCCGAGCCGGCAAGAAGGTGCTCGTCCTCGAGCGGCGCCACGTGCTCGGCGGCGCGGCCGTCACCGAGGAAGTCTTCCCCGGATTCAAGTTCTCGGTCTGCTCGTACGTCGTCTCGCTGCTCCGGCCCGAGATCATCCGCGAGCTCGACCTGCCGCGCCACGGTCTCGAGATCCTGCCGCTCGACGGCACGTTCTCGCCGATGCCGAACGGCGACTACCTGTGGCGGGTGAACGACCACGGCAAGACGCGCCGCGAGATCGCGCGCCACTCGAAGCTCGATGCCGAGGCGTACGACGAGTACGGGAAGGCGATGGTCGAGATGGGCCGCTTCGTCAAACCCATCCTCGAGATGACGCCGCCCGATCCCACGTCGCTCAGGCCGAAGGGTCTCAAGGACCTCGCGTTCCTCGGCCGCCGCTTCCAGAAGCTTTCGGCCGACGACAAGTACAACCAGGTCCAGCTCATGACGATGAGCGCCGTCGACTTCCTCGACCAGTGGTTCGAGACCGACGTGCTGAAGGCGACGATGTCGGCGTCGGGGATCATCGGGACGTTCCTGGGCGTGCGCTCGCCGGGGACAGCCTATGTCCTGCTCCATCACTACATGGGCGAGATCGACGGCGCGTTCCGGTCGTGGGGATTCGCGCGAGGCGGCACGGGCGCGATCTCGAACGCGATCGCCGATGCGGCGCGCGAAGCCGGCGTCGAGATCCGCACCGAGGCGCCGATCGAAAAGATCCTCCACGCGAACGGCCGCGCGACGGGCGTCGTGCTGAAGAACGGCGACGAGATCCGCGCGAAGGTCGTCGTGTCGAGCGTGGATCCGCGGCTGACTTTCATCAAGATGCTCGGGGCGGAGCACCTGCCGTCGGATTTCGTCGAAGACATCAACCGGTACAAGTTCCGCGGCTCGTCGGGCAAGGTGAACATGGCGCTCGACGGACTGCCGGAGTTCACGTGTTTGCCGGGCCACGGCGCGCACCTGCGCGGCGCCATCTCGATTTCGCCGAGCGTGGAGTACATGGAGCGGGCGTACGACGACGCGAAGTACGGGCGCTTCTCGCGCCGGCCGTACATGGACGTGGTCATCCCGACGCTCACGGATCCCTCTCTCGCGCCGCCGGGCAAGCACGTGATGTCGTGCTTCGTGCAGTACGCGCCGTACAAGCTGCGCGAGGGCGACCCGACGTGGGACGAGCAGCGCGAGGCGTTCGGCGACACGGTCGTCGACACGCTGTCGGAGTACGCGCCGAACCTGCGCGAGCACATCCTCCACCGGCAGGTGCTGACGCCGCTCGACATCGAGCGTGACTTCGGGCTGACGGAGGGCAACATCTTCCAGGGTGAGCTGTCGCTCGAGCAGCTCTTCTTCCTGCGTCCCGCGCCGGGCTGGTCCCAGTACCGGACGCCGATCAAGAACCTCTACATGTGCGGGTCGGCGACGCATCCCGGCGGCGGCATCATGGGCGCGCCCGGACGCAACAGCGCGCTCAAGCTGCTCGCGGACTGGAAGGCGGGCAAGGTCTGATGGCCACGACGCGCGACATCCTCATCATCGGCGGCGGTCACAACGGCCTCGTCACGGCGGCGTATCTCGCGAAGGCCGGCATGAAGCCGCTCGTGCTCGAGTCGCGGCTCGCGCTTGGCGGCGCGGCGCGGACGGAAGAGCTGGCGCCGGGCTTCCGGTGTCCGACGCTCGCGCACGCGGGCGGGCCGTTCGAACCGAAGATCATCGCGGACCTCGGGCTCGCGAAGCACGGCGTGGAGTGGATCACACCGGCGGTGCGGGCGTTTGCGCCCGATCCGGATGGAAAAGGCTTCTGCCTGTACGACGACGCGGAGCGCACGGCGACGGAGCTGTCGAAACTCTCGACGAAGGATGCCGCGGGGTACCGGGAGTTCCGGACGGCGTTCGAGCGAATCGGGAAGGTGCTGGGTCCGATCCTGCGGACGACGCCGCCGTCGATCGACAAGCCGTCGGCCGCGGACGCGCTCGCGTTCCTGAAGGTGGGCAAGAATTTCCGCGGGCTCGGGAAGCGCGATGCGTACCGGCTGCTGCGGTGGGGACCGATGGCGGTCGCGGATCTCGTCTCGGAATTCTTCGAGACGGACCTGCTGCGGGCGACGGTCGCCGCGCGCGGCATCTACGGCAGCTTTGCCGGGCCGTGGTCGGCGGGAACGGCGCTGCCGCTGCTGCTGCAGGCCGCGCTCGACGGCCAGGCCGTGGCGCCGGCGCAGACGGTGCGTGGCGGGCTGGGAGCGTTGTCGGATGCGATCGCAAGTGCGGCGAAGTCGTTCGGCGCGGAGGTGCGAACGGGCGCGCCGGTCGCGGGCATTCTCGTGAAAGAGAACCGCGCGGTCGGGGTCGTGCTCGAGAGCGGTGAGGAGATCCACGCGAAAGCGGTCGTCTCGAACGCCGATCCGAAGCGGACCTTCCTGGAGCTCGTCGATCCGGGCGACCTCGATCCGGACTTCGCTGGAAAGATCAGCAACTTTCGGACGGCGGGCGTGACGGCGAAGGTGAATTACGCGCTGTCGGGACTTCCCGATTTCTCTTTCTCTGTGCCCTCCTCTTCCTCTGTGTCCTCGGTGGCCGCCAGCGGCGGCCACCCCCATCTTGCCGGCCGCATCCACATCGGCCCCGGCATCGACTATCTCGAGAAGGCCTTCGACGCGTCGAAGTACGGCGAGTTCTCCACGGAACCCTACCTCGACTGCACGATCCCGACGGTCTCGGACCCGTCGCTCGCGCCTGCAGGCTCGCACGTGATGTCGGTGACGATGCAGTTCGCGCCGTACAAGCTGAAGGCCGGAGATTGGGCCGCCCACGCCGAAGCGCTCGGCGACACCGTCTCCTCACACCTCTCGACCTACGCGCCAAACTTCGCGTCCCTCGTCGTCAACCGCCAGGTCCTGACGCCGGCCGACCTCGAGTCGTCGTACGGCCTGACGGGCGGCCACGTCCTGCACGGCGAGACGACGATCGACCAGTTCCTGACCTTCCGCCCTTTACTCGGCTGGTCGCAGTACCGTACCCCGATCGATGCCCTCTACCTCTGCGGCGCCGGCACCCACCCCGGCGGCGGCGTCACCGGCCTCCCCGGCGCCAACGCCAGCCGCGAGATCCTGAAGGACCGGAAGAAGCTAAACAGGTAAGTCGTCAATTCAGCCTGACGCGTTATTCAAGAATCGAGTAAGGCGAGCCGTCAGCACGGCCCTATCACGTAACTCGCATTCCCACACAACTACTGGTTCCCAACCCATCGCCAGCAAGGCCGACTCGGTTCTCAGGTCGCGAGCCCGATTTCGCGCAACCTTTCCTTTCCAGTAGTCGGTGTTCGATTTGGGAACTCGCGCCCCTCGCTCGCAGCCATGACCGTGCCAGAAGCAACCGTGGACGAAGATAGCCTTCCTGCGGGTCGGAAACGCCAGATCAGGGCAGCCCGGGAGGTCTGCTCGATGCAGTCGATACCGGTAACCGAGCGAATGCAGCAGTCGCCGGACGTACAGCTCCGGACCCGTGTCCTTGCTCGTGACCGCCTGCATAATCTTTCGCCTGAGAGCCCGCGATTCCACAGCTAAGACCGTCGAATTGCAATCAGTCGCGATTCTCTCACTACCTGGCCGCCCCTTCGGACTCGGGTTCTTCTAACCGTGTCGGCGTTTCGGTACTCAACGTCGAAGTCCACGTAATTCACTTCGTCGTCTCTTCCACCGAAGCACTCGTGAAGCGCCTTCAGCATTCGAACGTCATCAAGTGATTGCGCCGTCGGATTTCGGTTGTTCCGTGGGTGTGGCGTCGTCGCCGGGAACACGTAAAGACACGGGGGCGGAAGAACGTAATTTGCGGTCGTCGTGACCCGGTCCTCTGCGCCGACGAGTTTAGGGCATGGGCGGTCGATCGACCCGCAAAGCATATCCCAGACAACTACCCCATCCACTCGTTGTTGTCTCGTGATGATCTCAGCACTCAATCGAGTGTTCAGCCCCGACCAAACGTTATGTCTGGGGTCAGAGGCAGGATTCGTACAGATGCTCCAGAGTACAAACTCGTGAGCTTGCTGTGGGCGTTCGAAAATGTTCGTGTTATTGCCGTCGAGACATCCTTTGAGCTCTATCGCCGCCACTCTTTCATTCGTAAGGTGGACCGTGTAATCGAAGCGATTGTTTTCGCCGGCTGAGTCCCAGTCGACAATATGCCCCCGGTCCTGCATGTAGTTCAGGACGTGCTTAACAAATTCGCGCTTCTCAAGCATTGTGGCCGAGAATTGCCCGCGAATGCGTTCAATCGCCCCACGGAACAGACCGCTTTCATAGAACGCGTCTTCGGACATTCCATGCGCGCCTAGCCTGTGGGCTTCGGCTTTCAGGGCTTCTGCGTACTCCTCAATCTGCCGCTGACGCTCCGGGTCTTTCTCGCACGGGATGACGCTCATGCGGCGACCATCGTCAGCACCCCTGCGTTGGTAAGGATGGGCTCGAAAAGATGCTCCGCAAGGTGACGCACGACCGGGACGACAACTCCGTCCCCGGTCAAATGATATGACTCGTTGTAATTCGTGGGCAGCTTGTAGGTTTCCGGCAAACCCATGAGTCGAGCAGCCTCCCGGCCTGAGAGAAGCCGCGCCCGAACGTCGTCGCCGTCGATCTTGACAAGCACCTGCCGGCTAGATCCACCGGCCGGTGTGCGCAAACAGCCGGCTACGTCATCGAATCGCACTTCGGCTCGTTGAACCTTGCGGCCGTACTCGTCTTTCCGCGTCCGCTTGTAGACGCCCCCTACCATCGGTCGCCCAATTAGCTTCGCCTTCTCGATCTTCGCAAGGTTTACGTCGCTCATCTGAGAAAGGAGTCTTGCGGTTTCTTCTGCCGTGAACCAACTAACATCAGTTGGACTTTCTTCGATCAAGTCGGAAAGGCTACTCCTTCGTCTCTCCGGCGTCGGCGGATTCCACCAAATCCAATCGGACTTCACAAGACCCGAGAGCTTTCCGTAGGCGCGCCGAAGCGCAGCATTGTGCCAGAGCGTCGTAGGTTCCGGCACCGAAAGTCCCGGAGGCAACTCAATTCCTTGCCGCACTCCTACGATAAAAAGGCGTTGCCTCGACTGGGGGACGAACAAAGCGGCATCAACTACGAGCGCGCCTACGCGATACCCGGCCTCCACAAAGCCAAAACAGATCGTTCCGAAGTCCCTCCCACCGTGCGAGGTCAGCGTCCCGCATACGTTCTCAAGGGCAATAATGTGCGGCGCCCGGTCGTTCCTAACGAGACCCTTCATGAGCTTCCAGAAAGGGCGGAACGTTCCTGACCTGTCGCCCTTCAATCCTGCCCCGCTACCGGCGAGAGAGAGGTCCTGGCAAGGGAACGACGCCCACGCGAGATTTGCCTGTCCAGGCAGGTCCGTTACCGTCAGCTTGCGAACGTCCGACTCCATAAGCCCGGCTTCGCCCCAGTTGTCGCCATAGACGCGACTCTTCTTATGATCGAAATCGTTTGCGAGCAAGCAACGCCAACCATCGCCCAGACCGGCACGGACCATGCCGCCCCCGGCAAAGAACTCATAGAACGTGAACATTTCCATGTCGCGTAGAATCTCGTCGTGACCTGTAAGACCACTATTGGTACCGTCCCATTGGTGACGGCGGCGCGCCAGCGCGATTCTCACACGAATCATGTTTGATGTCCATGTCCTTTGTAACCATAACATAACAGGGCTTTTGTGGCCGGCAAGGCGCGAGGCTGTGCTTCATGAACTGATCGAGCAACGCCCGCTAGGACTTCGTGTGGGAGTACCTGAATTTGTCGACGAAGTAGCCATCAAGGCGACTTCTGAACGTGCCGCCGATCGCAGATGCACGGCGAGCCGACGCGTCCGACGTCAGGAATCCGCGAGATCACTGTACATGACTCACGCGAGCATTCCGATCGGAGTACTAACTGGAGTTGCGAACCGACGTTGAATGACCTTATTGCAACGTGATATGTAGCGATCGCCTATATCGGAGTGCGTGGGAGTCATGTCCGGCGGCGCTGTCTTGAGACAGACCTTTGGGATCTAGGCTCTTCCAACGGGCCCGCCCGAAGGTACGCATTCCGTTTCTCCTGAGTTGAGCCGCGTAGCCTCGTGGGGAACAGAGACGAATCTGCGCCCCGCAAGACCCTTCCGGCCATTTACGCCCTGCCGCGCGCCGACGTCGCGGTAGGGCTTTTCCTTCTAGGACAGTCGCTTGTATCGGTGATCTCGACGTGGGCCTCGACCGCGCCAGTCATCGGATTCGTCCACAACGAATGAGCGCGTCCTTCCCGTTTGAGAACGCATCCGTGCCGGCGCAGGTGCTGCAGCAGGCTGCTGCGGTTCATGCAATGACGACGACACCGCGGATGGCATCGTCCGGCACTCCCCGGAGCCCATCCTCGCGCCGGTCTTCCAGGATCAATGCAATCGCGTCGGCGAGGCTTGCCCGACACTCATCGACCGTCGCGCCCTGGCCATTGGCACCGGGAATCTCCGGACAATAGCCGATGAACCAATCCCCGTCCTTCTCGATGACCGCTGTGAACTCGTTGTGCATCGATTTCCTTCCGTTGGCGCTACCCGTCGATAGGCTACCCCGGTGCATTCATCCGGGCAACCAGGAGACTCGGGACGCGGCTGCCCGACCGGTACGATGGAGATCCGCCGCCTAATCGATTCCCGCCATGCGCCGGAAGACCATCGTCCAATTGGTCTCCCAGGTCGTACCGGCGTCGGCCGAAAAGGCCTGCTCCCAGAGTGGATTGCCGTCGGCCGGGATCGACCATCGGAAGCGCACCCGGATCGGAGTGCCGTTCAGGACGTCGTCCGCGAGGAAGAGCCCGATGCCGTCGGCAAACCCACCGACAACCGGGACGTCGAGCCGGTCCGGGCTCCGGCCGTCGAGCCACCAGATCGACCACTGCGCCGTCGCCGGATTGAACGTCCGCAGCGACACCGCTCGATACGTCCCCTCGGGCAATTAGAGGACGTTGTCGTCCATGTTTCCCATCCCGCCCAGAATCTTTTGTGCCTTCGTCGTGCCCTCGAACGCCACCCACTCCGAGCTGCCGACGAGCCGCTCCCTGAGACGACGGTGATGGACGTGCCAACTCCCGATCAGAAAGTCGAAATCGGATGCGGAAGACGTTGCGTTGCTCATCGGGTCGGGTTTTCCAGTTCGAATGTGATCGGGGCGACTCAGCTACTAAGGACTTCCCGACGTGTGCGGCGATCGCGTCGCTGCTGATCTCCGCAAGGGCGTAGAGGAGCCTCATCCTGTCGAGATTCTTTTCGCGGCTCAAGTGAGCTCTGCCACTCTCCATCCTGACGACCGCAAGGCATCAGCACTGGCGTGGTAAGCTTGAGAACCGGTGAAGGAGAACTCTTCATGGATCTGAAGATCATCGTCGAGAAGCACCCAGATGGCTTCGTTGCTTATCCCGTCGGACTCCGAGGAATCATCGTCGGCCAGGGTGAGACACGAGAGGAGGCGCTCACGGACGTCACCTCCGCTATCGAGTTCCACATCGAGACCTTCGGAATGGCGGAGCTCGAGTCAGAAGATCCGGTACTCGATGTCTTTGTGGCGGACACGCAAATCGCCGTCTGATGGGAAAATTCCCCGTTGATGCACCCGTCTCGCGTGTGCGCCAGGCTTTCGAGAGGCTTGGATTTCGGCTGGTTCGCGAGGGCAACCACATTGCGATGATCCGGCAGAACGCCGACGGAAGCCGCACTCCCCTGACGATGCCCAACCACGCGCGGATCAAGTCTTACTCCCTGAGGACCAGCCTGACGCAGGCAGCAGTCTCACGCGACGAATTCCTTCGAGCCTACGACGAGACCTGAAGAGGTTGCACGCGCTCCAGGTCTGCGGCGCCGGCACCCACCCCGGCGGCGGAACCGATTCGAGATCCACGTGACTGCCAGCCGGAGCGGCGTTTGCGGAGCGCCCCCTAGTCGATTCCCGCCATGCGCCGGAAGACCATGGTCCAATTTGTCTCCCACGTCGTACCGGCATCGGCGGAGAAGGCCTGCTCCCAGAGTGGGTTGCCGTCGGGCGGGATTGACCATCGGAAACGCACCCGGTTCGGAGCGCCGTTCAGGCCAGATCGACCATTGCGCCGTCGCCGGGTTGAACGTCCGCAATGTCATCGTTGCAGATAGGCGCATCGCGGTCTGATGAAATGCGCCGAAACTAGCTACCAGGCTCAGGAACGGACAGTCCGCGGCAGATCTTCCGGGCGAGACGGTCAGCGATCTCGACGTGGCGAGGAACCGCCTCGACCTCGCCCGTCATCGGATTCGTCCACAACGAATGCGCGCGTCCTTCCCGTTTGAGAACGCATCCGTGCCGGCGCAGGTGCTGCAGCAGGCTGCTGCGCTTCACGCAATGACGACGACACCGCGGATGGCATCGTCCGGCACTCCGCGAAGCCCATCCTCGCGCCGGTCTTCCAAGATCAGTGCAATCGCGTCGGCGAGGCTGGCCCGACACTCGTCGACCGTCGCGCCTTGGCCATTGGCACCGGGAATCTCCGGACAATAGCCGATGAACCAATCCCCGTCCTTCTCGATGACCGCTGTGAACTCGTTGTGCATCGGATTCCTTCCGTTGGCGCTACCCGTCGATAGGCTACCCCGGTGCATCCATCCGGGCAACCGGGAGACTCAGAACGTGGCTGCCCGAGCGTTAAGATGGAGATCCGCCTCCTAATCGATTCCCGCCATGCGCCGGAAGACCATCGTCCAGTTGGTCTCCCAGGTCGTGCCGGCGTCGGCGGAAAAGGCCTGTTCCCAGAGTGGATTGCCGTCGGCCGGGATCGACCATCGGAAACGCACCCGGATCGGAGTGCCGTTCAGGACGTCGTCCGCGAAGAAGAGCCCGATGCCATCGGCAAATCCACCGACAACCGGGATGTCGAGCCGGTCCGGGCTCCGGCCGTCGAGCCACCAGATCGACCAGTGCGCCGTCGCCGGGTTGAACGTCCGCAGCGAAACCGCTCGATACGTCCCCTCGGGCAGGTGGAGGACGTTGTCGTCCATGTTTCCCATCCCGCCCAGAATCTTCTGTGCCTTCGTCGTGCCCTCGAACGCCACCCACTCTGAGCTGCCGACGAGCCGCTCCTTGAGGCGACGGTGATGGACGTGCCAACTCCCGATCAGGAAGTCGAAATCGGATGCGGAAGAGGTTGCGTTGCTCATCGGGTCGACGTTCTCCAGTTGAAACGTGATCGGGGTCGAGTCGGCCACTCAGGACTTCCCGACGTGTGCGGCGATCGCGTCGCTGCTGATCTCCGCTAGGGCATAGAGGAGCTTCATCCGGTCGAGATTCTCTTCGCGGCTGAATGTCAATTCCCGAATCTCCGTGTGGGCGATCCGGTGCCGCGAATGGAGGATTGCGTCGAGCCGTCGCCGGATCTCCGCGTTCGACATGTCCGGCAGCACCCACGCGTTCGACACGTGCGGAATCCCGGTCGACAGCCGGATCAGCCGGTCGATGTTCGCCGCGCTTGGCGTGTTGAATCGCTTCAGGGCTTCGTCGAGCTGCATTCGCTGCGCGTCGAGCGATTCGGGATCCGCGTGCCGTCCCGCGAAAGCCTCGAACGACGCAACCGCGAGCCGTTCCCAGAACGCCTGCCAGAGCGCGACGAGCATGACCACGTAGCTCGCGTACACGAGACGTGACTTCACCGATTCCTTCCCGACGCCCGCCTCCGCAAGATCGGACGGGACGTCGTTGAGCGCGGCCAGCTCGGCCAGGCGCTTGCTGAAGTGCCTAAGCGATGTGTACTCGAGGTTCACCGGATGCACCGTTCGCCTCGTCGCCGTTGCCATCCCAATCCAAAGCGGCGCTTCACGCCGCACTCCAAAGCGCTTCGCGCATTGCACGCAAGGCCGCCACCTACTTCGGCGCGATCTTCTCGTGCAACTCGCCCACCGCCATAAGGGCAGCCGACGCGTAGAGCATGTGGTACTCCGCGATCATTTCGCCCGTCTTGATCACCGGATCCGTGGCGACGAGCTTCTCGGCTTCCTCCTGCGTGTCGACGGCGAAGACGAACATGCCCCTCCATCCCGTCTTCTCCAGAAACGGTCCCGCCAGCGCGAGCTTCCCTTCCTTCGCCAGCCGCTCCATGTTTGCGAAGTGGCCCTTGAACATCTCGTCGCGGGCCGGCCCGTCGGGCACGCGCGTCGGCCCCGTCTTCAGGATCACGAGCACGAACGTCCGCATGCCCCGTTCGTCGGCGCCGTACTTTTTCGCAAGCGCCGGGTCGGCAACGGGAGCCGGCTTGGCGTCCTGGGCCAGGCCCGACACCGGGCCAATCACGAGACACAAAACGATGGACACGAACATGAACCGCATTCGGACCTCCTCGAGCGTGGATCAGATTGGCCGCCACCGGCAGTGAAGCAACGATCGAAACGGATACTACCTCGTCGTCTCCGGCGTGCTCCAACCTCCGAATGACGGGGCGACCGGTCGCTACCGCACAGCAGGCAATATGCCTTCCGGCAAGAAGTTCCGCCGGGGACGGAAGTGCGCGCGGTCGGCGGTATGGAGTGATAACATCCAGGGCGGCAAGGCAGGCGTGATGAATGGAAATTACAGCGGCCTTATCTCCAGCATCGACGAGTTCTACATGAAAACCGGGCCCGTCCATCAGACGCTCGCCCGCCTGACCCAACGCCTCGGCGCTCAACGCATCGATTACGCGGTCATCGGAGGCATGGCGCTCGTGGCTCATGGATTCATACGTCCGACCGAGGACATCGACGTTCTCCTCACGCCTGAAGGACTCGACCGGTTTCGGAGCGAGTTCGCCGGGCGAGGCTATCGCCCCGCCTTCGAAGGGGCGATGAAGTCGTTCGTCGATACGATCACAGGCGTCCGGATCGAGTTCATCACGCAAGGCGAGTACCCCGGGGATGGCAAGCCGAAACCCGTCGTCTTTCCGAACCCGGCCGACGTCGCCTTCGAGACCGACGGAATCTCGGTCATCGAGCTTCGCGCGCTCGTCGAGCTCAAACTCGCGTCGGGCCTGTCGGCTCCTCACCGTCTTCAGGATCTGGCCGACGTTCAACAGCTCGTGGCGAAGCTGGACCTTCCGCGAAGTCTTGGCGAGTCACTAGACACTTCGGTACGTCCCGAGTTTGAGCGGTTGTGGGACACGGTCGAGCAGGCGCGTCGTTCCGGGCTCGAACGGGATCGGTGAAGTCCACAGATTCACGCCGATCATCACAGAGTCTGTTTGTGAACATCTGCGTTCATCTACGGGCTCTCCTCTTCACCCCTCGACTTTCACCACGACGAACGTCACGTCGTCGTTCTGTGGCGCATCGCCGGCCCACGCATCGCCGTCGCGGACGAACCCGTCGAGGATCTCCGCCGCCGTCCCGTGACCGACCGCCGTGAGCACCTCACGCGCCCGATCGAACCCCGGCATCTCGCGCTCGCCGTTCATCCGCTCCGGGAACCCGTCGCTCATGAACACGACGGCGTCGCCACGCCCGAGCGCAACCTCGACTTCCGCATACGGGAACGTCACGACACTGCCAAGCGGCATCGCCCGGATCACGATCTCGTCGACCTCCGACGTCGCCGCGCGGAAGACGTACACCGGTGGCATGCCGGCCGACGCGACGCGCAGCCGCCGGCCGTCGAACTTCGCAACCGTGAGCGCCATGTAAAGCCGTTGCAGCCGCAGTTGCTTGAGCGCTTTCGTTGTCCGCGAGAGCATCAGCCCAAGGTCCGGCTCGTCGGCGTACGCCACGAACAGGCTCTTCGTCGCCGTCACGAGCGATCCGGCGCGCAGTCCGTGCCCCGTCGCGTCGCCGACCGCGACCGTGAGCACTCCGTCGTCGCCGGTCGCGAAGTCGTAGTAGTCGCCGCCGACTTCTGCAGCCGGTCGCATGAAGGCCGCCACCGAAAGCCCCGCGACCGCAGGCAACGTCGTCGGAAGCAATGAAAGTTGCAGCTGACGGGCTTCCTCGAGCTCGGCCGCAACGCGCCGGTTCTCGGCTTCGAGCGCCTCGACACGCGCGCGTTCGTGTTCCTGCTCGACGCGGAGATTGGCCTCGCGCCGCTCCTGTTCGATCCGTGCCTCCGAAAGCGCCTGTACCTGGACAATCTGTTCCTCGAGCGCGTGGTGCGTGCGACCCACGTTGCGCGCAAGCGCGATCGAGACGCTGAGGATGAGCCCGATGAGCGCGACCGGCTCGACGAGCCCGTCAGCCGTGAAGTAGGACGTTCCGAAGACCACGCGCAGCAACTCGCGAAGCGTCAGCAGCGAGAAGCACGCTACGCCGATCCCGACGATCAGCGAGCCCGTCGCCCGCCGCCGTATTGCCTGGACCATGACGCGCAGGCCGTCCGCGGTGACGACCGCCGAGATCGTCAGCGACAAGCCGTTCGCAATCGTCGTCGCCGGCGGGAAGAGCAACGAAACAACGTTCGCCGCGATCCAGACGAGACCCGCGAACGGGACGTACTTCGGAATCCGCGCGCCGTAGCTCGCGTAGAGGAACGTCCAGAAAGTGACGAGAAGGACCGGGAAGATGATCCGGTTCGCGAGCAGAAACCAGAGCATCGCCTCCACGCCGTACGAACCCTGATTCCGGAAGAGATTCACGAGCACGAGGACCGCCGAGGCGGCCGCGAAGAGCCCGTAATACAGGTTTCCGCGTCCCGAGCGATTGAACGCGAACAGGAGCAGATGGATGAGTGCGAGCGACGCCATGAGTATGAGGGCACCGATGCCGAAACCCACGCCGCCGCGCGACGCCGCGAGGATCGAGTCCACCGACTGCGGGATCGTGCGGATTCGGGCGAAGTAACCTAGCGAGAACGACGAGGCCCCGAGCCAGCCGGCGGTCCACGAGGTACCGGGCGCCGACAGCGCGTTCGAGTACCGGATCGCGAGGACGTGCGGTCCGGCGTCGCGAACGATCACGGAGATCGGCCGTCCGCGCGGCTGCAGCGTCTGCTCGGCGTCTGTCGTGGCGCCAACCGTGCCCCATCCGCCGATGCGTTCGCCGTCGACGAAGACTTCCGACGCGCCGAGATGGAAGATCTCGAGCGCCAGCGGGCGGCCAGCCGCCGAGGCGTCGACGTCGAGGTGCATCCGGAACCAGCCGATGCCCGTCCAGCCCGTCGCGGGCGGGGTGTTGCCGGCGAGCGCGGGTGAGGAGAGCACTTCCCAATCCGCGTCGTCGTACGCGGTAGCGGCCCACTCCGGATCGTCGCCGCTCCGGTATCGCCATCCCTCCTTCAGCTCGATGCCCGCGGGGCTCGACGCCTCATCCCACGTCACCGGCGTGCCGGCGGTAACAATCGGCGCGAGGCCGGCGGCGATCACGAGGACGCCGAGCAGTCGAAGGACGCGTCGCAACATGTGTGGAGGAATTGACGTCAGAGTGCCCGACTTGTAGCGGCATCCGGCGCTCATGGCAACCGCTGCGCCGACGGCGGGCAGGTGAGAAGCGCCTTGGAGTGCGGAGTGAAGCGCCGCTTTGGCCGTCGATGAATCGGGCGGGTTGCGGGAACTCGGGCCTCTTCCCTTTCTCCGTACCGGGACGGATTCCACTTTCCGATACCGAACGGTTGTTTCTTTCCGCCACCCGAACGGACTGGGTGACCCCGAACGTCTTCCTCTCCCCGCTCCCTGAAAGCGGCGCTTCACGCCGCACTCCAAGGCGCTTCGCGCGAGCCGTTTACGCGAGCTTGCGCCCCGACATCGCGCCGGTTGCGTCGTCGTGCCGGGCGAGCACGTCTCGGATATCGGTGTGTACCGAAGTCGGCCCGACGTGCTCGACGAAGCGGCACGTCGCCCAGGCCGCGGCCGCCGGTTCGTACTTCGCCGTCCACTTGCGAACCGCCGCGTCGGCGCCCGGGTCGTCGGACGGAAAGCTGAACGATGGCCGTCCGACACCGATCCGCCAGGGCTTGGGTGTCAGCCGCGCGCGGAAACTCTTCTGCACCCGGCAGAGAATCCGGAACGCCTTGTCCGCGCCGGTCGAATTCATCAACTCCTGCGTCGCGGCGCTGTCCGGCTCGTAGGTACGTGTCACTCCCAGCAGCCGGAATCCCGCTGCCGTCCGGTAGATCCGGAATCCTTCGAGCGGGCGAGCGGCAAGAGCAGTCCGGATCGTCGCGAGCGCCTTCTCCTCCGGCGAGGCCTTCGAACCGCCGAACAGCGACAATACGCGCCGGCCAACCGTATCCTCTGGCACATCCACGTCGACGAATAGCGTTCCGGACGCATTCAGCACGAGACAGCCGTAGTTGTTTCGCGAGACGAAGGCGACGGTCGAGCCATCGTCGCCCGCGATCTCCTCGAGGATCGGCTCGCGAAGCGTGTTCCGGCGGTACCCGTAGCCCTGATCCCCGGCCGAACCATCGTGAATCCGTCGCTTCCACGATTCGAGCCGCCGCTGCGCATCGTCGGCCGCGTCGTCACGGCTATCGGCGGAGCAGCCCCACACGGACAAGAGAAACTCCTTGCCGCCGGGTCCAATCGTCTTCTCTTCGAGGCGCTTCCAGTAACGCGGTATGAGCATGGTCCACAGAGTGACACAGATGGGCGCGGATCTCATCCGCCCACGCACGTTCGGCCGGCTCCACCTTTGTCATCCAGTCGCGCGTCCGCCTCGGGATGCGCGCGTGGCACTCGCTCGGCCGAGCGCCCCACGACGCCGGATGTCGCACCGGCGCCGCGCTCGGGATCAGTACCGCGAGCGCAAGCGAGCGGGTCGAGCCCCCACCGGCCAACTCGGCCACGGCACACCACGGCCGTCACCCCTTGAACTGCGCCACGATCGCCTGGATGCTCGCCTTAGCGTCGCCGAACAGCATCCGCACGTTCGGCTTGAAGAACAGCGGATTCTCGAGCCCCGCAAATCCAGCCGCCATCGAACGCTTCAGCACATACACCGTCCTCGCGTAATCGACGTTGATGATCGGCATCCCGTAGATCGGACTCGATGCGTCGTCGCGCGCCGCCGGATTCACGACGTCGTTGGCCCCGATCACTACCGCAAGATCCACCGCCGGCATCGCCGGGTTGATGTCGTCCATCTCAACCAGTTGCTCGTACGGGACGTCGGCCTCCGCAAGCAGCACGTTCATGTGACCGGGCATCCGTCCCGCCACCGGATGCACCGCAAACTGCACCTCGCAGCCATTGGCCTCGAGCAACTGACCGAGCTCCTTCACCGTGTGCTGCGCCTGCGCAACCGCCATCCCGTATCCCGGCACGAAGACAACCGACCGCGCCGCCTCGAACACGTAGTACGCCTCATCCGCCGTGACCGCCGACGCAACGCCGCCGTGACCCGCTCCCGAAGCCGCCGGCGAAGCGGCCCCGAATCCGCTGAACAGCACGTGGCCGAGCGAGCGGTTCATCGCCTTGCACATGATCGACGTCAGGATGATGCCGCTCGCGCCGACCAGACTGCCGCTCACGATCAGCACCTTGTTCAGAATCACGAATCCCGCCGCAGCCGCCGCCAGCCCCGAGTAACTGTTCAGCAGCGAGATCACCACCGGCATGTCCGCCCCGCCGATCGGTACGACCGACATCACCCCGAGCACTAGCGACAACGCAATAGCCGCCAGCAGATACGGATATGCGTTTGCCGGATCCACGCACACCACCACACCAAGCAGCACCAGCGCCGCTACGACGAGTCCGTTGGCGAACTGCTGCCCGCGAAACAGGAACGGCTTTCCCGACAATACCGTCTCCGCCAGCCTGGCGTAGGCGACGACGCTGCCCGTGAAAGTCACCGCGCCGATCAGGACCGTCAGATATATCGCGACTATCGTGGCGAAAGGACTCGCCGGATTCCGGTCGTACTCCACCCAGCCGACGAGCAGGCTCGCCAGACCCCCAAGACCATTGAAGAGCGCGACCATCTCGGGCATCGCGGTCATCCTGACGCGATAAGCCGCAAACGCGCCCACCGCCGATCCGATCACCACCCCAAGCGCGATCCACTCGAACGAGAGTCCGCGGGACAGGAGCGTCGCCACGACCGCGATCAGCATGCCAACGCCGGAAATCGCGTTTCCCCGGCGTGCCGTCTCCGGCGCGTTCATCTGCTTCAGCCCGACGATGAACAGGATGCTTGCCGCGATGTAGCCCCAGTCGATGAGCGATTCGAAGTTCATCGACGGCCGCTCCCGTCCTTCTTGCGGAACATCGCGAGCATCCGGTCCGTCACGAGGTAGCCTCCCACCACGTTCACCGTCGCCGCGGCCGTTGCCACCACCGCCATCACCGTCGCGAAGGTGGACGAATCGCTGGTCGTAGCCAGCAGCGCGCCCACGATCGTGATCCCCGATATCGCGTTCGAGCCAGACATGAGCGGCGTGTGCAGCTGAGACGGGACCTTCGCGATGAGCTCGACACCGAGAAAGATCGAGATCACGAAGATGAAAATGAGCATTGTCACGACTCGGCCCTCCCGTCGCGGAACCGCTCGTGGACGATGCGCCCTTCGTGGGCGATCACACACCCGCGCAGAATCTCGTCCTCGAGGTCGATCCGCATCCGTTTCGATTCGCGGTCCCAGAAGTGTTCGATCAGGTTCACGACGTTCGCCGCGTACATCTGGCTCGCGTGGCCGGCGACGCGCCGCGAGAAGCCCGAGTGACCGACGATCCGTACGCCGCCGGCGAAAATCTCCTCGTCGCGAATCACGCCTTCTACATTGCCGCCAGTGTCGACGCTCAGATCGACGACGATCGAGCCCGGCCGCATCCGCGCGAGCATGTCCCTCGTCACGAGAATCGGCGCCTTCCGGCCAAAGACCTGCGCCGCGGCGATGACGATGTCCGACTCGGCGCACTTTGCCGCCATCGCCTCGCGCTGGCGCTCGAGTTGCCCACCGGTAAGCTCCCGTGCGTAGCCCTGATCGGTCTCGCCTGTTTCACCGAGGTCGACCTTCAGGAACCTCGCGCCCAGCGAGCGGACCTGCTCTTCCACCGAAGGCCGCGTGTCGAACGCCTCGACACGTGCGCCGAGACGTTTCGCGGTCGCAATGGCCTGCAGGCCGGCGACGCCAACGCCAATGACGAAGACGCGCGCGGGCTGGATCGTGCCGGCAGGCGTCATCATCATCGGAAGGATACGGTCCAACCGCTCGGCCGCCAGCACGACCGCCGCGTAGCCGGCGAGGCTGGCCTGCGAGCTCATCGCATCCATTTTCTGCGCGAGCGTCGTGCGCGGAATCATCTCCATGCTGACAGCCGAAACGCCGCGGTCCGCAAACGCGCGCGTGAGCGCCTCGTCGTTGAACGGATCCGTGTAACTGACGTGCAGACTGCCGGGCGCAAGCCTCGCGACTTCCTCGACCGATGGCTTGTGCAGCCGGACGACGAGGTCGGCGCAGGCGACCGCCGCTTCGGGATCGGGAGCGATGGTCGCTCCCGCCTCGGCGAACTCCGCGTCCGGGATGCCGAGCGCGTCGCCGAACCCCGCGTCGACCGAAACGCCGGCGCCAAGAGCGCGGAGCCGCTTCGCCGCATCCGGTACCGCGGCGATGCGCGCGTCTTCGTTACGCTTCTGTCCTGGGTAGTGAATCCGCATGCGAGGCGACATCTTCGACAATACCCGTCCGCGAATCAACCACTGATCCCGAGCGCGGCGTCTCCACGACCCGCTGCGCAGGCGCACCCCGGGAATTGGACGGACGCACGACCGGATGCCCTCGCCTGTACACGGGATCAGTACCGCGTGTGCCAGCGAGCGGGTATGTCACGGCCCAGCCGGCCTCGAGCGTGACCCGCGCGCTAACGCTTGCGGTACCGATCTACGTCTGTCGCCGTGCTTGCGGCGTCTGATAGGATCGGCGGGCCTTCCCCTCCCGCCAGTCGATCCGAATTCGGAGGCCAGAGTGCCAAGCTCGTCCCGTCGCTCGCTCGCAGCCCTGAGCACAATTGCGTTCGGCATACTTTCGATCGTAGCCGCGACCCAGGTAGCCGGACAGAATCCGACGCCGGTTGCCTTGCCCGCCGACAACTATCTCGTCGGCGCCCAGGTGTGCGGCGCGTGCCACGGCGACAAGCTCGATCACTTCAGCGATACTCCGCACCTCGCCCTGTTGACCGACCCGCGCTTCGGACCGGAGCAGCAGGGCTGCGAAGCCTGCCACGGCCCCGGTGGCTATCACACCAAACTCGCGGGAGATCCGGCGATGATCGTCAATCCGCGAAAACTGCCTGCTCGCGAAGTGGCGGCGATCTGCACGAAGTGCCACGTCGAGCAGGCCGAACGCCGCGCCCCTTACCACACCGAGCACGACCCCGACGCAGTCGGCTGCAACGACTGCCACTCCCCCCATCAGGAGAAGACCAATCCGTGGATGCTCGTGCGCGACGGCGCGGCCCTCTGTCTGAAATGCCACAAGGACGTCGAGCCGGAGTTCCGGAAGCCGTTTCACCACAAAGTGCTCGAGGGCGGCATCACGTGCCGCGAATGCCATTCCGGACACGGCGAGAAGAACACCGCCGAAGCCCGCCGCTCAGCCGAAGGCCTCAACAACCTCTGCGCTTCGTGCCACGCCGACAAGCACGGCCCGTTCGTATTCGAGCACCTCGCGCTGAAACGTTCCGAAGATGGCTGCGTCACGTGCCACTCGCCCCACGGTTCGGTCAACAACCGGATGCTCGTGCGGTCGAACGTCTTCCAGCTCTGCATCCAGTGCCATAGCGAGATCGGACTGTCGAAGGATCCGGCGCTTGGCGTTTTCCCGCACGACCTCGGCAATCCGCGGTTCCGGAACTGCACGAACTGCCACACGCAGATCCACGGCTCGAACTCGAGCCGGGTGTTCCTGAATTGAGGGGGGCAGAGATGGGACCACGGATTTTCAGGGAGAATCACGGACCGGATCTGCCCGATCCGTGTTCATCGGACGCGTGCGAGCGCCTACTGGCGCGGTTGCGCAGAGTTCTCGCGGCACTGGGACTCGTCGTGATGGCGTGTGCCGTTGCATTTGCCCAGGAACCCGTGGCGCCGCCGCAGGACGAAGGTGACGACGACGACTTTCCGCTGCCCTACGAACCACCCGCTCACCCGACCCTCGGCGGCTACGAGCTGACCGGATCGATCGAGCTCGGGTGGAGGTTCACCGCTCTCGATGGCAGCCGCGACGCCTATCGCGCGATCGTGGATCTGCCACGCGGACCGAGCTTCGGATTCTCGCGCGTCGAGCTGCGATCGCCCGACAACGCCGGACGGTTCTTCGACTCGCTCCTCGTCGAAGGACTCGGTGGCGGCGGCGAACCGGCGTCGACAGGACGCGTTCGCGCCGCCAAGCGCGGCATCTACCTCGCCGATTACCGGTTCTCCGGCATCGACACCTACAACTACCAGCCAGACTTCGCCAACCCGGGCTTCGAGAACGGCGTTCTGCTCGCGCCGCACGGCTGGGACCGTACGCGACGGAGCGATTGGGTGGACGTGACCTTCTTCCCAGAGCGGCGGATCGAGGGCTCGTTCGCCTACCGCCGGTCGCATCAATCCGGACTCGGGCTCGGCACGGACCTGTCGTCAGAATCGCTGGTCTTCAACCGCCGGCTCGACAACTCGGTCCACGAAACCCGCGGCGCCGTCGCGCTGCGCTTCCCGAAGTACTTCCTCTTCGTCGAACAGGGCGTCAGGCGCTACGCCGACGACGAGACGGACACGGCCGACCCGTTCACGGTTACCGATCCCGAGACTCTCGCCCGATTCCTGCGGACGCGCACGACTCAGACAACGTCACCGCTGGCCCGGGTGCTCGCGACGGCAAGGCCGTGGTTACCGGTCCGGTTGACAGCGCGCGTGTCCTACGCCGGGCTCGACACCATCGGAACGCTCGTCGAGACGAAAGACGCGATCGGCAGCGATCTCTCGAGAATCGACGCGACCGGGACCGACGACGGCCATGCTTTCGTCATCGATACTACGCAGGACGTTCGCGTGCACGACCGGGTGCGCTTCACGAACGCGTTTCGCTACCGGCGCACGCGCACCGTGGGCACGAGTACGGGCCTTTCGACGTTCGGCGGCGACACCGCGAACGCGACAACCGACATCGGCGACCGGTCGTACCGCGACGCGCGGCTCGAGAACCAGACCACGGTCGAATACGACCTCGCCGAGGACGCGGTCGTGCGCGCCGGCTACCGGTTCGCGAGGCGGCGCTACGACTACGACCGGACAGACCGATTCCTGCTGCCGCCTCCGTCCGAACAGTTCTCGACGTCGCGGACGGTGCTGCATTCGGACGAGGACCGTTACGACGCATTCCTCGCGGGTGGCAGCTACAGGCTGCGTCGCGACGCGAGAGTCTTCGTCGAGTACGAGAACGGGCGCGAGCCGAACGCGAACTTCGGATTCGACGATCGCGCCCTGTTTTTCGACCGCGCCGGCGACTACCGGCTCCTGCGGATTCGCGGCGCCTGGACGCCGTGCGACTGGCTGGAGATCGGGGGATCGGTCCGCGCGACGGATCGAACTCTGAGGAGCGGTGTCATTGCCGGCCGCGACGTCATCGCCGACGATCCAGACAATCCCGTATTCACCCGCCTGTTCGACGGCGAGCCTCCCGTGCAGGACCTGAGGTCTCGCGCCGCGAGCCTGACCGTGAGGGTTTCGCCCTGGACGCGGCTTGCGTGGGGCGTGACGTTCGATCGCGTGGAGAGTCGCGCCGACGTGACGTACCTGACGGCGCGTGAATTCGTCGACCCGGCGGGAGCGACGGTTTTCGGCCAGGAACGTGTGTCGTTCCGGTTCCGCGACGACGAATCGCTTCTGACGGCGGATCTGACGGCGACGCCGATCGATCGCGTGACCGTCTCGGCTTATTACAGTCTCGTGTCGACGGCGGGGGACGTGCCGGTGCACTATCACCAGGCTTCGGCCAGGGCAAGCGTCGCAATCGGGCGCGGCGTCTCCGGAGTCCTGGAATGGCGGCTGTACGACTACGACGATCACCGCTACACCGTGACCGACTTCAGAGCGAATCACGCAATTGCCGGACTGAAGTGGGAGTTCTGACCGCCGGGTCCACCGTCACCGCCGGTGACTGAAGTCCCGTGGTGAGGCGGGCGAAAGACGAGTGGCAGCAGCGTGGGATCCTGGGACGCGTTTATTTCCGATATCGGAACGATCCGCGTTTCGTAAAGGTAACCTCGTGGGGTAACCTGCGTCTGGCACGCGCCGCGGTCCCGGGCAGATGTCCGGTGTACTGCCGATTCGGATTTCCGGTAGCGTGCCAGGTCCATAGCTCCTGATCGCAGTCCTGCGGCCAGGCGAAATACACAGAAAGCAATATTTCGAGGTGCCCCAGATGGATAGGTCTATCCGGTTTCCATTCGAACGGCCGCCAGTCTCCGCAACTTCCAGGTGCGGCGGTTGTCGAGTCGTGAGCTTTTTCCTGCTGGTCGCGTTCTTCGCGGCCACGTTGCCCGCGGCGTTCGCCGCCGGTTCCGCATCGCCGCGATCCACGCGGCTCACGCCGGCAACTCGCCAGGCGGGCACCCGCGCTTCCAAGTCCGATCCGTCATCGGATTCTTCCAAGGGAAAGGAATCGCCCGAGGACGCAAAGTCCGAACTGGAGACGATTCCAGTCGGGGAGTACCACCGCCGTCCAGGCGGGACCATCGACCCGTCGCGTTATCCGAGCACGACGCTCGACGAGGAAGTCGAGCCCAATGGGACGGCTGCGACCGCCACTCCAATCGCCGGGACCTCGGCCAGAATCCGTGGGACCGTGCCAACTCTCGGCGATTTCGACTACTACTCCTTCACCGGAACCGCTGGCGACAGTGTCTACGCTGCCGTGGCGACCAGCTTCTCGTCGAACGGCAGTACCGACAGCGTGCTTGATCTGTTCCAGCCCGACGGTACCACCGTGATCGAGAGCGACGACAACGACGGTTCGTTCGGGGCACTGTCGTCATCGATCGCCGGCGCGACGCTTGCGGCGTCAGGCACCCATTACCTCCGTGTTCGTCACTTTTCGGCCACGGGACAACTCCGTCCCTACGACCTCTACTTCCAGTTGAGATCTGGCTCCCCGACGCTGGAGACCGAGCCGAACGACGTCTTCCCCGGCCAGCCTATTCCGCCTTCGGGATGGATTTCGGGTTATGGCGGCAGTCTCGATATCGACTCTTTTGCCGTGACTCTGGCCGCCGGCGACACGGTGTTCCTGAGCCTCGATGCCGACCCCGAACGCGATTTCCTCTCGTGGAATCCACGTCTTGGTCTCGGCGCCTTCGATTCGACCATTCTCCTCGTCAACGACGCAAGCGGGGCTTCGCCGAACTCCGAAGCGTTCTTCTACACTGTAAAAGATGCGGGGACATACGGCATCTACATTGACTCGGCGATCAATCCCGGAACCTATCGCCTGAGCGTGACGGTGTTCCCGCGCGTCTCGCCAGGAACTTGTACTACCTACACGAGCACAAACGTTCCGGCCACTATCCCCACCGGCCCCGGCTTCGTCACGTCCACGTTGACCGTTCCGGGAAATCCGCGGATAGACAAGCTGCGTGTCAACATCAGCCTCAACCATGCGTACATTCAGGATGTCGACGTCGACCTGACGTCGCCCGACGGTTCGACGATCGTTCTCTTCACCGACGTCGGCCCTGGTGGCCCGGCGACGATGGATCTGACGCTCGACGACGATGCGGCCGTGCCCGTCAGTTCGTACACGATCCTCAGCGGTATGGCCGTCCAGCCGGAACGCGAATACAGGCTTGGATGGCGGGAGGGAACGCTGGCTGGCGGCACCTGGACGCTTACGGTGCGCGACGACGTAAGCTCGGATGGCGGCACGCTCACGGGCTGGAGCATCGAGATCTGCGAAGACACAACGACTTTTTGCGGCGGGCCTTCGACGGTCGTCTACAGCTCCGATTTCGAGACCGATGGCGGCGGGTTCACACATTCGGGAGCAGGCGACGAGTGGGAGCGAGGCCTTCCCACGTTCGCGCCCGTCACTGGCGCGAACAGCGGTACGAACGCGTGGAAGACGGACCTGGACAACACATATGAAGCGAATTCCACAACGGTCCTGCTCTCGCCGAATATCGTTTTGCCGGCGTCGGGGCCCATTCAGTTGTCGTGGGCCCAGAAATACCAGTTCGAGACCGCGACTTTCGATCGCGGCCAGGTCTACATCCGCGAGGTAGGCGTGCCGGGCAACTTCCGCCTCCTGTGGGAGCACCTGGAAGCAGATATGATAGCCTCCGTTGGCTCCGGTCCACTGGTCACGATCCAGCAGGTTGCCGGCTGGCAGCTCTGTAAGGCCGACATCTCGGACTTCGCGGGATTGACGGTCGAAGTGTTCTTCGGTCTGTCGAGCGACACGACCGTTCAACGCGCCGGATGGGCGATCGACGACGTATTGGTCGAAGCGTGCGTGAGCAGCTGCACCATTACGTGTCCAGCGAACGTGACCCAGGCCAACGATACGAACCAGTGCGGAGCGGTGGTGAATTACCCGGCTCCGACGGCGACGGGCAGTTGCGGCCCAATCACTTGCACGCCGGCTTCAGGGGCGTTTTTCCCGATCGGCACGACTACAGTCACGTGCACCGACGGCGGAATGGGCTCTTGTACGTTCACCGTGACGGTAAACGACACCCAGGCGCCGACGATCACCTGCCCGGCGAACGTCACCCAGTCGAACGATGCCGGACAATGCTCCGCCGTGGTCAACTATACGGCGCCTGTCATTGCGGACAACTGCCCCGGAGTGACCGCAGTATGCACGCCGGCGTCGGGATCGACGTTCCCTGTCGGCGTCACCTCGGTTACTTGCACGGCGACCGACGCGGCCGCCAACACGGCGTCGTGCTCGTTCTCGGTGACGGTAAACGACACCCAGGCGCCGACGATCACCTGCCCGGCCGACATCACGACGACTGGCACGGTCTTGAACGGTTGCACGTTGTCGGCCGTGGTGAACTATCCGGCGCCGGTCGTGACGGACAACTGCCCTGGCGTCGGCGCGGCAGTCTGCACGCCGGCCTCAGGCTCCACGTTCCCCGAGGGCACGACTGTCGTAACCTGCAACGTGTCGGACGCGGCCGGCAACGCTGCTTCCTGCACGTTCAACGTGACAGTCGGAACGGCGGGAGCGTTCGGTGCGTGCGCAATCGACGACTACACCGGGGACACCTGGTCGATAGTGACCGACCCGATGTCCCCCAACTACGGCTACTGGCGTTACACGGTGGCCGCGACGAGCGAGGTCATCTGCGGCACGGCATCCAGCGTGTCGTACACACCCGGCGTAAGGCTGGTGGCCTCCGACAACGACGATCCGCGTTTCTCGATGAACGCAAACCTCAACTTCGGCTCCAACAGTGGAACTGTCCAGGTGAACGACCGCAGTCCGAGGCGGAAGTTCGTGGTCCGGGACCGCAAACTCAGCAACAACGTCTGTCCATAGGAGTCTGAAACTCCTGTGGACCCTGGCACTCGCGGCCTCGCCGGTTATCTCTGCGCCAGCAGAGGTCTCCGGCGCGGCCGGGAGCATCGACGCCGGGCGGACCGCCGGATCACACCGGCTCGCTGCCGCTCGCGGTACCGATCCCCCACAAGGACAACCACCGGCCTCTCGCTGGAGCACCACGGTCGCGCGCTGTATATTTCCGCCGTGCGCGCGACTTCCAATCGCCGGATCTGCCGCCTCGCCGCGTCGCTCCTAGTCGCGGCGTCGGTCTGCATTCCACGCGCCGAGACGGCCGCCGCGACTGCCGCCGGTCCTGGCCCATTCGCAAACGTCCGAGTGACCCCGGCGGGCCTGCTCTTCACTCTTGCCGTCAAGTCGACTCCATTCACCGGACAACCCCGCGTCGATGTCTCCGACGGCGGTCCCTGGATCCCGTGCGATCGACGCGCCACCGTGAAGTCGGACGGCGCACAGCTCCTGCAGAAGGGATCCGTCGCCGGAATCGACATCGCCACCTACTTCCCGCAGGACCAGTCCCGGCGCGTTCGCATCCGCAACGGCGGCGGCGGCGCCACCGAGATCGACCTCGTCCGGACCGGCGACGGGTTCCTCATCGCCTGGACCAATCGCACTCCCTCGAAAGCCAAACGTATCTCCACCGGAGACGCCGGCCCAATCGACGCGCTTGCGGATGCGAAACTCACATTGCGGCCGTCTTCGACGGCGGAACCGGCTTTCGACGCCGTCGCCGTCGTCGCAAATCCTCCACTGCCCGAAGGTGCAAACGACCAGTTCGTCACCCTGCTGGCCACGAACGTACAGACCGGCGCCACTACCGGCCAGAACACGACCTACAATGGCGACGGAGCCACTTCCTTCCATCACTTGCTGCTCCCGGCCGGCACGTATCGCTTCACCGCATTCCGGGCGGTCTCTTTCGGCAACCCCCTGACGTTCCTCTCGAACCTCTCCCAACGTGTCGACCTCCCCGGCGAGTTCACCATCGGACGCGACTCGCGCACCATACAACTCGCGATCCCCGACGACTCGCTGCCACAGGCCGTCGATTCGACAATCGTCGTCACAGGCATCGAGTCTCTGTCGCCTTCCGTGTCGAACCGGATTACGGTCGGCATTCAACTGACTCAGGTGGACGGGCCGGCGACCCTCTTTGCCGACCGCGCCGTCACGAACACGGATCCGATCCCGTTCGACCTGCAGGTTCCGCCCGGCGACTACACGGTCACCCTCTCGGCCGGATCGCAGGTGGACGGATCCTCTCGAACGTCGACGTCGATCGACCTCGGCCGGATCGCGATTCCCGGCACCGTATCTCTCCATATCCCCGCGCTCGCGAGACTCTCCGGCAGCATCCTCGACCCGGGCTTCCGGCTTTTCGCCGATGGGTCGTATCCGGGAGACGTCAGTCAACGCATCTTCGTCGGCTCAACCTCTGGCTCTTCTCCAAAGTACTCGGCCCTGTCGTCGCTGTTCGGCTTTTCGCGGTCCTACAGAACCAGTCTTCCCGTGGGCGGCTCGGTCCTCGTGTCCGCGTCGCTGGCCATCGACGTCAGTGCGGGATCGTCGTCCGCTACGCCATTCGGCCGCCTGGATTTCCAGGCCACCCCGGCGCCCATTCCGGTCGACGGAGACGTGGACGTCGACGTGCCGGTCCCCGACCTTCCGGACGCCGTCACCATCGAAGGCACGGTGCTGGACCGTACCGGAAAGTCGCTTGCGAACGCGTTCGTCTTCCTTCAGGGCTCGAATGTCGAGGGATTGCCTGGGGCAACTTTCTCTACTTCCGCAAGGACGAACCGGGACGGGACGTTTACCATCGCCGTCCTGAAAGGCCGGGCCTACCGCGTGACGGTGATAAGCGGATTCGGGATCGAGTTCTGAGCGGTCTTCCCGACTGGGGTGTACCGGCCGGCATGCGCGCGTGTTAGACTCGGCGCGGTCGTCCCCGCCTCTCACCAGGAGCTTTCGCGATGTCCGTTTATCGAGTGCAGTGTTCAGGATGTGGTTACCTGACGCAGTTCACCGACACTCTCTGCCCGAGGTGCGGCACACCGCTGTCGCTTGGCAACGTCATCGGCGATGCCGGCCAGGGAGCAACGATCTACACTGGCGGCGACACGCCTGACGAGATCGGTTGGGACCAGACAGAGGCATTCGGCTCGCTGCCCAGCGTCAAACCGTTGCCGCCGGCGCCGTCCTACGACGAAGGCGCCGAACTGCCGGCCATCTCTTCTCCCGAACCTCAGCCGGTCATCTCCATGTCCGGCGATTGGGATTCGCCGCCGGCGCCGGTGGGTGAAATGGTCATATCGCTCGGGGAAGTTCCGCGAGACTTCCAGCCGACGACTCCGCAGGCGGCGGAAGCCCAGCCGCCTGCGCCCGTCGATCAGCCCTGGACGATGTCGGCGCCGCCCGTACCCGAGCAGCCCGAGTATAGGCCGCGAGCGACTCCTCCCGGCCATCCGGATCACCCCCCTACTTACCCGCCCGAGCCGCCACAGCGCCAGTATCCTTCCCAACAGACGTCCTATGGACCGCCGGCCTCGATGACGGTGCAGCCCAGGAAGCGGATTTCCGCGGGACTTGTAACGGCAATCGCCTTCCTGATTCTGGTTGTCGCCGGCTTTGGCGTGCTCATCAAGATGATGTCGGATTCCGGCACGGGGCGCCTGAGTACCGGCGCGGCGCGTGAAAAGTACGTGCCGATCCTGGAGAACCAGCCCGACTTCAGCGCCAGTCTCAGCGGAACCGAGAATGGCGGCTCCGTCAGCGGAAAGTGCGCCAGCCTGGGGGACGACTTTCTCATGGAGGCCAACGCGCCCAAGAGCTGGTTCCTTGGCGTGTCGGCAAGCGGCACGACGCCCGTCGTCGCAATCCTCCACAAGGACGACAAGATCACGGTCATTTCACACGAGTTCTGGTTCTACATGCCGACTACGAAGTCGCAACTCGGCATCCAGGGGCTGAACGATCCTTTCTCCGAAGTTGCCGTCATCGCCGCTGCGAAAACGACGACAATCACCGAGGCCGGAACGGAACAGGTCGGCGATTTCGAAACGAACGTCCTTCTATTGTCTCAGCCGGGCGCCGAACCGGTTCAGGTCAACATCGCCCCGGCGCTGGGCAACCTGATCGTGAAGCTCGACATACCGGCATCCGCCAACAAGGCGAAGACGGCGATTCATTACACACTGTCGAACGTATCGCTGACCGTGGACCCGGAGATGTTCCGCGTTCCGACGTCCTACAAGAAGGTTGGTGAGTAGAGTTGCCCTTTCGCGCCGGGGTCCTGACGGCGGCACTGATTCTGGCTCTCGCTTCATCCTGCTCGACGGTTCCGGAACCCGTCGCCCCCCGGCCGAGACCGCCGCTGCCCGATCCGGCGACACCGGCCCCCGATGGAATGGTGCTCGTACACGGCGGTACTTACCGGATCGGATCCGATTCCGGTGAGCCCGACGAAGCTCCGGCGCACACCGCCGTGCTCGATCCCTTCTTCATCGACGTCCGCGAGGTCACGAACGAGGAGTTCGCTCGATTCGTCTCGGAATCGGGATACGTCGCCGAAGGCCAGTGGCGAACCTACGCCGGAGCCGGACGCGAGCGGCATCCCGTTGCGTCCGTTACCTGGAATGACGCCTCGGCCTACGCCGCCTGGGCCGGAAAGCGCCTGCCGACCGAACACGAATGGGAAGCGGCGGCGCGCGGCGGCCTCGAGGGCGCGCTGTTTCCGAACGGCGACACGTTGAGCGCGGACGACGCGACATACGATTTCGTCGTCGACGAGCTCATCCGCACGACACCGGCCGGATCGAAGGCGGCGAACGGATTCGGGATCCACGACACGGCGGGCAATGTCTGGGAATGGTGCTCCGATTGGTACGCGTCGGACGCCTACCGTCGCGTTCCGCCGAACAACCCGCCCGGGCCGGACCGCGGCGCCGCGCGCGTGATGCGTGGCGGGTCGTGGAACGAGCGGGCCGTGTCGTGCCGCGTGTCGAACCGATTGGAGATGACCCCGACCATCATCGGGTTCGTGTTCGGGTTCCGGTGTGCGAAGACTCCAGAGTCAACACCGTGACGCGAGCGCCCGCGCCGATCAGTGGTCAGTGAATTCTCAACACGCCTTCCTCAAGGAGCGACTCGGTCATCGTGACGAGATCGTCGTACGACGCACCTTCGACCTCCCCGAATGCGTCCTCGATACGCCGCGGCCCTCCGGAAAAGGCGACGAGCAGCGCGCCGTAGTCGTCATCCACCGGCATCAGCGAGATCGACCCGTCCGCCGGCAGGGCAAGCAGATGTACCCGTGTGCGCGCCGGTTCCGGTAATCCCGCGAGGCGCGGTGCGTCGTCGCATAGTGCGACAGCCGGCATCAGCCCGACCTCGAACAGATAGCGCTCGACCGCGTTGACCGCCTCGACGACGCTTGCGTCGTATCGACCGGCGGCGTGTCCCGGCGATAGCATCGCCGTCCGCGCCGGGTCGAACGGGCCGGCGAAAGTTTCCGCGGGGTCCGCCCGGTCGAGCTCGCGACGGCACCGCGCCATCGTCGCCTCGAGCCGCAGGACGTCCTCGAGCAACCCGTCGGCGGGGTCGTGCTCCGCTCTCATCCGATCGAGAAACTCCGCGAACGCTCCTGCCAGCGAACGCCGCGACTGGATTGCATCGTGGAACTCGATACTCGAGAAGAACGCGTCGAGCGAAGCGACCGACCGCGTCGCCGCGAGCAGCATCGTCGACGACGCCTTGAACTCGTCGACAAGAGTCCGCAACGTCCGCAGCCGCCGCAGAGGATCGTGCCCCCAGGCGCGGCGGTCCGTCGCGACGAGGTTCTCGATCTCCGCATCGGTCAGGTCGAGCCCATCGAGCGCCTGCAACGGGTCGTCATGTACCGACGCGACGAATGCCGGATCGAACAGCATCCGGACGAAAACGCGTTCGAGCGCCCTGTGGCTCAAGTGGCCACCGCTGCGGGCTCGACGGCCGGGAATGCGGCGTTCAGGCGCTCGAACACCGGCAGGCACCGCGACCGTTCGTTGTACTCGCACTCGTAGACGACGGCTTTGAGGTTCGGCGCGCGAGCGATGGCGTGCTCGAAGATTTCCCAGGTCGCGGGCACCGGATCGGGCGAGTGGCTGTCGTCGATGTACTCGAACCCGTCTACGTGCCTCACCGTCCCCCCGGCGACGTGCATCTCGACTACTCGGTCGAGCGGGAACCCGTCGAGGCCGGCCAGGGGATCGAGCCCGCGCAGGTGTTGGAAAATCGCAAGGTGCGCGCAGTCGAGCAGCAGTCCGCATCCCGAGCGCGCCGACACCTCCGCGAAGTAGTCGAGGATGTGCATCGGGCCGAGATAGACGACCGAAGGCGGGTTCTCGGGCAGCACCGCGAAATCGGTCCGCTCCTGTATTTCGACGATGTTCTCCGCCGTCTCGATCGCCGATTCGCGGCACAGCACGGGGGGCAGCAGCACCTGGTGACCGCGCTCCCGCGCGCCGACGTGCCACAGGCCCGCGTCGCCGCACAGCCAGGCGGCCGAGATCGCGCGCGCGCGATCGGCCGTCGCCGTCAGCCAGCGCTCGTCGACGTCTTCGGATTCGGCGAGGTTGATGTCGAGGAAGTGGTACGTCGCAGGCAGTCCCTTCGAGGCCCAGAGCCTGACGTGCTCGTCGAGCCCGCGATCGAGGTCCGCCCCGTACTCGAAGAAATGGACAAGATCGGGCCGGTCGCTGCGCAATTCGAGCACGTCGATGCCCTTCGCCGACGAACCGAACTCGCCCGAGAGTCCGACGCCGAGTCGCGGAAGCCTTTCGATCTGCGCGCCCACGGCAGGGATTCTACCCCCGAAAGCTGGTATCCTGCCGGACCGAAAAAGAGCGAAAGTGAGGGTCCGATCATGCCGTCGTTCGACGTCGTTTCGAAGGTCGACAAGCAGGAAGTCGACAACGCATTCCAGCAGACGAAAAAGGAGCTCGCGCAGCGCTACGACTTCAAGGGCACGGGCACGGAGATCGAGCGGAACGAGGAAGGCATCGTGCTGCGCTCTTCGACCGAGGACCGGATCAAGGCTGCGTACGAGGTGCTGATCGAGCGCGGGATAAAGAGGAAGATCTCGCCGAAGGTCTTCGACCCGGGCAAGATCGAGCCGGCGGGCGGCAGCACGTTCCGTCAGACGGTGAAGCTAAGGGAGGGGATCTCGACCGACAAGGGCCGCGAGATCGTGAAGATCATCAAGGACCGCAAGCTGAAGGTTCAGGCGCAGATCATGGACGACCAGGTCCGCGTGACGGGCAAGAGCCGCGACGACCTGCAGTCGGTGATCGCCGAGCTTCGCGGCCGCGATCTGGACATCGAACTGCAGTTCGTGAACATGCGCGACTGACCGCCGGCCGATACGGATGGGCGCGGATCGGGGATGGAGCGTTCGGGCCGATGCTTGGCCATCCGAGTCTGCTCTTCAGGACCGATCCGCGTTCATCGTTGCCGCTGCCAGCGGCCGATTTGTGATCGACTGCGTCAAGTGGACGTGATTCCCTGCAGGAAGTACCACGCGCCAGACGGGTCGACGTCGATGTTCCCGATGCGCTTGCGGGCGACGATCACGTTGGCGGTGTACCAGAGATAGATCTGCGGGCGCTCGCTCGCGATCGTCTTCTGGATCCGCTTGTAGATCTCCAGTTGCTCACTTCGATCGTGGCTGCGCTCCGCCTTCAGTATGTCTTCGGCAAGCGCGGGATTGCAGTACCTCATCCGGTTCCCCGCGCCGCGCGACGTCAGCAGGTCGCAGGCCGACAGCAGTGCCGTGCGCTTCTCGGCGCCCGAAAGACCCTTCGCTTTCGCAATCAGGCTGTCGAGCTCGGCCGACGGGCAGTACCCTCTCCGATCCAGGATCGCCATCAACTCGCCCGCCGCCGGATCGGCCGCCGAATCGCCGGCCGCCGCACTGAGCTTGGCGGCTGCGGCGTCGAGCTCCTTGCGGTCAGGTCCCCAGTACGACGGGTAGTACGCCCACGCGAAAACGTCGGGCGTCTGGTTTGCACCGACGCTGACGATGTAGTACGAGTCGAAGTTGGCCGTTCCCAACCTGTCGAAGAACGTCACGCGCTCGAACTGCTCGGCGTTGACGCCCACTCCCACCGCCTTCCACTGCTCCTGCACAATCTGGGCTATCGCGGGCGCGGTGCCGGAGTTCGTGGTAGTGAACCCGATCGTGAAACGGAAGGCGGGCCCGTCGCCGTCCGGATCCGGATGTCCGGCCTCGTCTAGCAGCCGCTTCGCCGCCTCGGGGTCGAACGTCGTCTTCGGCGCCTCCGCATCGTAGGCCCAAGACTCGGGCGGCATGATGCCATCGGCCGTGCGAGCCTGGCCCTGCATTACCGTCGCGATGATCTGATCGCGATTGAGCGCCTGGGCGAGCGCGCGGCGCACCTTCGCGTCGCGCAGCACTTCGTCGTTCACGTTGAATCCGATGTGCGCGATGTTGGTGCCCGGCGCGTTGACGACCTGAAGATCCGAATCCGTCTGCATCTTCGCGACCGTATCGGGCGCAAATCCCGAGTTGATCGCCAGGTCGACGCCGCCGGACTTGAGCTCGAGCTCGCGAGTGTTGTTGTCGGGGATCACCCGAACGCGGAGGCGCGAGACCTTCGGCGCGCCGAGAAAGTAGCCCGGGTGCGCCTCGAGTTCTACCGTCTGTTCGCCGGCTTCGATCACCTTGAACGGGCCGGTGCCGAGTGGCAGCGCCCCGGCGGGCGACTCGATCATCACGGGAACCGCCATCAGGTCGCCGAGCAGCGCCTGATACGGCTCACGGCACTGGAAAACGGCCGTGAGGGCGTCTGGCGTTTCGATGGTTGCGATGCGGCCGAAGGCGGCGGCGACCGGCGACTTCAGATCGGGCGAAGCGATCGACTCGTAGGTCCACTTGACGTCGGCGGAGGTGAGGTCACGGCCGGAGTGCGTCTTGATACCGGGACGCAGTTTGAAGGTGAAGGTCTTTGCGTCGTCTGACTGGGTAAAGGACTCGGCCAGGTGGGGCACGTACTCGAAGCGTTCGTTCTTGCGGACGAGCGAGTCGAAGACCATCTGGTGAAGCCGGGCCGAGACCGAATCGATCGATCCGAGCCGCGGGTCGAGGCTCTTTGGCGCGGACTCGACGGCGATTACGACCGCGTCGCCGCCGGTGACGGACGAACAGGCTGTTGCGCCGAGAAAGCAGACGATGATGGCCAGTGCGACTAGTGCGTGAAGTTTCATATGAGTGTCATCCGATTGAAGACGCTTTACGATTTGACGGGATCGGCGCCCGGAGTGGTACCGGGCCGATACGGCGAAACTCGCGGAGTCGCAGGGCGCACCCGCTCGCTGTCGCTCGCGGTACTGATCGCATGCGAGTCTGCCCGGATACGCGCCCGCGCGCTCAGGCGACCTGTGCCACGAGCGTAGCGCTCGCCCCGGCGACCGCAGCCCCGACCGCAGCGCGCGCCCTGGCGATCAGTACCGTGAGCGACAGCGAGCGGGTGCGGCGCGCAAGGTGCACTCTGGAGCGGCGAGCGCTCGTGCCTATCGGAGCAGCCGCGTTGGCGACCGGTGCCCCGACCGTAGCAGTCGCCTTGGCGACCGCTGCCCCGACCGCAGCGCGCGCCCCGGCGATCAGTACCGCGAGCGACAGCGAGCGGGTGCGGCGCGCAAGGTGCACTCTGGAGCGGCGAGCGCTCGTGCCTATCGGGGCTGTCGCTCCGGCGACCTTCGCCACGAGCGTGGCGCTCGCCCTGCGGGCCTGTGCCACGAGCGTAGCGCTCGCCCCGGCGACCGCTGCCACGACCGCAGCGCGCGCCCCGGCGATCAGTACCGCGAGCGGCAGCGAGCGGGTGCGGCGCGCACGCCGCGCCCTCCCGAGCCACGCGCCCGCCGCTACGCATGCGCCCGCGCGGCGCTCAGCTGCGCCGTAAACGCAGCGAGCTTCTCCTGCGCGCGCGCCCACGTCCCCTCGTTGTACGCGAGCGGCACCGCGAGCATCGATTTGACCCGCGCGATCCTGTCCAGTCCGCGCTTGCGCCGCGACGGGCTGATACGCCCCGACTCCGCGGCCCGTACCAGCGCCTCGTGCGCCTCCCGGACCCGGTCCGCCGACTGGCACACGAGGATCTGATCGTTCCCCGCTTCGATCGCGCGAACGCACGATT
Source organism: Blastocatellia bacterium (assembly GCA_021463145.1). Taxonomy (GTDB): domain Bacteria; phylum Acidobacteriota; class Blastocatellia; order UBA7656; family JADIYM01; genus JADIYM01. The sequence continues at coordinate 225,268 of JAJTWZ010000002.1, forward strand.
CACCGAAGTCGCCCATCTCCGCGATCGCGCCCATCTCCATGTCGTCGCTGATTGCCAGCCCCTTGAACTCCATCTCGTCGCGCAGCAGCGTCGTGGTCACGGCAGGCGACAGCGACGCCGGGATCCGCTCGGAATCGAACGCCGCAAACCACGCGTGCGCGACCATCACGACGTCGAGCCGCGAATTGAGCCGCGTCGTGAGCTCCGCGTACGGCAGCAGATCCTGCGTGCGCATGACCTCGCCCGATCGCTCGACGGCCGGCAGCGACTTGTGCGAATCGACGGTCGAATCGCCAAGTCCCGGGAAGTGCTTTCCGCAGGCCATCACGCCGCCGGTCTGCAATCCCTCGATGTAGGAACCGGCGAATCTGACCACTTCCGCAGTGGTCCGTCCGAAGTACCGGCCCTTCAGAGCGTTGTCGGCTTCCGGATGCACTTCCAGGTCCAGCACTGGCGCGAAGTTCATGTTGAACCCGAGAATGCGCAGCAGTTCTGCGGACAACACCCCGTATCTGTTCGTCTGGCCAACGTCGTCGGACTCGCACACCGCGGGAATCGAAGGCCACGTATGGCCAATCGCCTTGAGGCGATCGACGGATCCGCCTTCCTGATCGATCGAGATGAGCGGCTGGATCTTCGAGACGGCCCGGATCCGGGAGTTCAGCTCCGCCACCTGCTCCGGAGTTTCCAGGTTCCGGGCAAACAGGATCACCCCGCCGGGCTGCGTCGCGGCCAGCAGTTGACGAGTCTCCGCGTCGACAGCCGGCCCTGGCAGGCCGATGAACAGGAACTGCCCCATGCGTTCTTCGATCGTCATACGCCCTGGGCCTGTTCCTTGTCCGCCTTGCCGCAGACGAGCGCGTGAAGACTGACTTCGTACGGCGCGCGGGCGACACCCTTCTCGGTGATTATCGCGGCCACGTAACGATTCGGCGTGACGTCGAAGGCCGGATTTGCAACCGTGATGCCCTCCGGCGCGAGGACGCGCTGGCCGACTGTCGTGACCTCGTCGATAGGCCGGTCCTCGATCGGGATCTCCTCACCCGTCGGACAGTTCAGGTCGACGGTCGACGTCGGGGCGGCGACGTAAAACGGAATGTTGTTCTCGCGCGCGAGCACGGCGACGGAGTACGTGCCGATCTTGTTCGCGACGTCGCCGTTTGCGGCGATGCGGTCGGAGCCGACTACGACGCAGTCGATCTTCCCGGCCTTCATGAAGTGGCCGGCCATGTTGTCGGTGATGAGCGTGACGGGGATGTCGTCCTTGTGCAGTTCCCACGCCGTGAGGCGAGCGCCCTGGAGGAACGGCCGCGTCTCGTCGGCGAAGACGGCGACGCGTTTGCCGGCTTCGACCGCGGCGCGGATGACGCCAAGCGCCGTGCCGTACCCGGCGGTCGCGAGCGCGCCGGCGTTGCAATGCGTGAGGATGACGCCGGAGTCGGGCATCAGTTCGGCGCCGAAGCGGCCCATTGCGCGGTTGGCCTCAATGTCTTCGTCGTGCATTCCCTTCGCTTCGTCGACGAGGCGGGCGACGAGCGCGGCGTTACCGGCGCCGGCGGCGCGGGCGTCCGCGGCGACGCGGCGCATTCGTTCTATTGCCCAGAAGAGGTTGACAGCGGTCGGGCGAGTCGCGGCGAGGGTTTCGTAGACGGGCTCGAGGGCGGCGTCGAAGCCTGCGGGGTCGAGTGCGGGGTCGATGGCCTTTGCGCCGACGGCGACTCCCATCGCGGCGGCGACGCCGATGGCTGGCGCACCGCGGATGACCATGACCTTTATGGCCTCGGCGACGTCCTGGTAGGTGCGGAAGACCGGGTAGACCTCTTCGGTCGGCAGGAGGCGTTGGTCGATCATCACGACCCCGTCGTCGGTCCACTCGATTGTCTTGATCATGGAAATCCTCGCAATGGGAGCTTGCTCCGCCGTCAAAACGGTCGCTCATCTTACCAGAACGGCGGGCGATGGCGAGCGGCGGGCGGCGACAACATCGCGGTGCAACGGCGCCCCCACGCCAGGGGTACCCCGGAGCGCAGGCCGCGGGCAGTGCGCCCGTCGCACGCCCATCCATCGCACCGCCGACCCGTCGCTAGCGCTGGGCCACGTCTGGGTAGACGTTGACTCACGATGTGGAGGAAGTACAGCGACAGCGAGACGAAGCCGTATCCCGCGCTGGCGGTGTACCTGGCGGCCACCCATCACGGGAGGGCGCGTACGGTGTTGCGTTCGACGACTCCTGAAGGCGATGACGTATTTGGCGTTCGAGATACCGGGCCACTGGAGATCGGAACGGATGTCTGGCCGCTCGACTTCTCGATCGCGAAGGACGGTGCGGAGGGACGATGGGAGGGCGACGAGTTTGTGATGACCGGTCCCGGCTGGACGGGCCTCGTAGCCGACTTGCTCGGTCCCTGGCGGCCGGAAGAGAGGAGCGACTCCGGCGCTGTGCCGGAGGGCGAACCGAGACATCTCGGTCCCTTCGCCCTCGCGTATCTCGAAGCGCTCGTCCGCATCGCGGACTGGCGTGCAAGCTCGGGGCCGAGCGCAGACCTCCGGCCCGGTGAGGTGCGCAATTGTCGCTGACGTGCCAACCCATATCGAGCAATCGATTCTCGAGCTCCGAGGTCAGAAAGTGATGCTCGACGAGACGCTGGCGGAGCTGTACGAGGTGCCGGTGAAGTCACTGAACCAGGCAGTGAAACGCAATCGCGAGCGTATTCCTGATGATCTCGTGTTTCAACTCACGTCGGATGAGAGCGACCACTTGAGGTCACAGTTTGTGACCTCAAATCCCGGTGGCCGCGGAGGCCGCCGATACGAGCCGTACGCATTCACGGAGCAGGGTGTCGCGATGCTCTCGAGCGTCCTGCGCAGCGAGCGGGCAGTAAGGGTGAACATCGAGATCAGGCGGGCCTTCGTTCGAATGCGGCGCGTCTTGCTGGAGCACGCCGAGCTCTCCAGGAAGGTCAATCAGCTCGAGAAGAACTACGACGGGCAGTTCAGGGTTGTATTCGACGTGCTTCGGGAACTGATGTCCCCTCCCACCAAGCCGAGGGCGCGCATCGGGTTCAAGAGAGAGGGCAAGAGTTGATGGGAATTCGCTCTACTGAAGAAGTTGAACTTGCTTTAGGGACGGAACTCCGCCTCCCTGTAGTGCCATTACCTGGCCTCTCTCCCGACAGCCTCGGCAACTACCTGGCGTCACTCGGCCTTTTGCGTGTAATGGGGCCACGTCTGGGTAGACGTGGAAACCGCAGGTCCGGTGCGAGGAATGGGATGCGCGGGACGCGTTTCAACGGGGCCACGTCTGGGTAGACGTGGAAACTAGCGGATGACTGGGCGATGGGCGATGCGACGACCTCGTTTCAATGGGGCCACCTCTGGGTAGACGTGGAAACCCGCAACATCCTCGTAAACAGGATCAACCGAGACCTGTTTCAATGGGGCCACGTCTGGGTAGACGTGGAAACCCGCAACATCCTCGTAAACAGGATCAACCGAGACATGTTTCAATGGGGCCACGTCTGGGTAGACGTGGAAACAACGCGCTGCCCCTGCCGCCCACGGTCTCGCCCAAGCTGTTTCAATGGGGCCACGTCTGGGTAGACGTGGAAACCGCGGATACTCGAGGCGCATCGCAACGCGGTCGACAAGTTTCAATGGGGCCACGTCTGGGTAGACGTGGAAACAAATACCGCTCCATGCCGTGCGCTTGGCACCCATTGGTTTCAATGGGGCCACGTCTGGGTAGACGTGGAAACGGGAATTCGACTGATTGAGCTTTACGTGCAGATCGATGTTTCAATGGGGCCACGTCTGGGTAGACGTGGAAACACATGGAGACTAGAACAATGTCGAAAGTCACTTCTTCCGGTTTCAATGGGGCCACGTCTGGGTAGACGTGGAAACCCATGGAAGCGATTTCCAAAGCTGGGGCGAATCGCGTTTCAATGGGGCCACGTCTGGGTAGACGTGGAAACGGGAGGAGGGATGACCTATCTAGTGCAGCAACTCATGTTTCAATGGGGCCACGTCTGGGTAGACGTGGAAACGTGGAACGCAGTCATACGACCGACGCTGACGGACTACGTTTCAATGGGGCCACGTCTGGGTAGACGTGGAAACCGCGCGCCGTGCTGCATCCGGGATCGACGCGATGGCGTTTCAATGGGGCCACGTCTGGGTAGACGTGGAAACATTCCAAGCCTGAATTGGCGAAAGGTTGTTTTGAAAATGTTTCAATGGGGCCACGTCTGGGTAGACGTGGAAACTTCCGCAGTGCGCCTTGGCGAATAGCACCGGCATCGGGTTTCAATGGGGCCACGTCTGGGTAGACGTGGAAACTACTCGATGACCGCGACCTTCGCCCTCGGCGTGTCGGTGTTTCAATGGGGCCACGTCTGGGTAGACGTGGAAACAAACGTGTGGGGTGCGCGGGCGTTCGCATTGGCTTCCTGTTTCAATGGGGCCACGTCTGGGTAGACGTGGAAACTCCGCAATCTGGTCGCCGCTCGCGCTGGCTCTTCCGTCGTTTCAATGGGGCCACGTCTGGGTAGACGTGGAAACCCGCGCCGCTCGTATCCGGCGCGAGATACGTAGCTTGTTTCAATGGGGCCACGTCTGGGTAGACGTGGAAACCCCGCACATCAGCTACGCAGTACGCAAGGCGTCTATTCGTTTCAATGGGGCCACGTCTGGGTAGACGTGGAAACTCTGCGGGCTGCGGTAGTTGACCGGACGTTCGCGGCGTTTCAATGGGGCCACGTCTGGGTAGACGTGGAAACCCGACGCCGAGGCCGCGAACCGCTCGGCCTCGCCGGCGTTTCAATGGGGCCACGTCTGGGTAGACGTGGAAACGCCCGACCGATTTACCCGCCGCCATCCGCTCGCTTAGTTTCAATGGGGCCACGTCTGGGTAGACGTGGAAACCGAGCACAGCATCCAAAAACACCCCACCTACAGTTTGTTTCAATGGGGCCACGTCTGGGTAGACGTGGAAACCCCGAAATCCCACGGCTCGCGCAGATGCCACCACAGATGTTTCAATGGGGCCACGTCTGGGTAGACGTGGAAACCGCCCTCTCCCTCCACCCCACGGCCGAGCTCGTCCGGTTTCAATGGGGCCACGTCTGGGTAGACGTGGAAACTGGTGTGCGTGCGCCGTAGCGCGGCAGGGCCATCCGTTTCAATGGGGCCACGTCTGGGTAGACGTGGAAACAACCATGTCATCATCATCCGTACGCCTTGTTCTGACGTTTCAATGGGGCCACGTCTGGGTAGACGTGGAAACTGCAGTAGAGTGTACAGAGGATTGTGAGGGTTGCGAGTTTCAATGGGGCCACGTCTGGGTAGACGTGGAAACCCGGGTGTCCGTTTCATCCTCGACCTGACTTCGAAGTTTCAATGGGGCCACGTCTGGGTAGACGTGGAAACTCCGGGACCCGTTCGCGCCACAGGCGGCAACCGCGGCCGGTTTCAATGGGGCCACGTCTGGGTAGACGTGGAAACTACGGCGTCGTCCATTGCCGCGTCAACCGTGGCTTTGTTTCAATGGGGCCACGTCTGGGTAGACGTGGAAACCGTCCCGAGGTGAGCTTCGACGGCATGCCCTACGAGCTGTTTCAATGGGGCCACGTCTGGGTAGACGTGGAAACGTTGAAGTGGGTGGGGCTGGAACCGTCGCAGTACTTGTTTCAATGGGGCCACGTCTGGGTAGACGTGGAAACAGGGGCTTCATGGTTCCGGGTGCCAGCTATTCAAGGGCTGTTTCAATGGGGCCACGTCTGGGTAGACGTGGAAACTGTGGAAGGGGAGGAACCGAAGTCATGACGACGCTTCGTTTCAATGGGGCCACGTCTGGGTAGACGTGGAAACATTGCGCGTCGTGACCGTATCGCCGAGATCGAGCGGTTTCAATGGGGCCACGTCTGGGTAGACGTGGAAACCCGGCATGTCGGCAGGCCTCGGCGGGCTCTTTTTCGGTTTCAATGGGGCCACGTCTGGGTAGACGTGGAAACATCGCGCTCCAACGCCGTATCGCCTGGGATTTTGTAGGTTTCAATGGGGCCACGTCTGGGTAGACGTGGAAACTGGAGCAGGGCGTGTGTGACTACTGCATGGGCCACGGGTTTCAATGGGGCCACGTCTGGGTAGACGTGGAAACAGGTCACGCCCGCGCCCGGTCCGTTCGCCATCTTCATGTTTCAATGGGGCCACGTCTGGGTAGACGTGGAAACATGCGAGAAGCGCAACGTCTCACGCTGAAAACCTTTGTTTCAATGGGGCCACGTCTGGGTAGACGTGGAAACCCGTAAAAACTTGTTGGAAACTACGGTTGTAAACGCTGTAGGTGTTTCAATGGGGCCACGTCTGGGTAGACGTGGAAACGCAAAGGTCAACGTGAAATGATGAGATGGATACTGCGTTTCAATGGGGCCACGTCTGGGTAGACGTGGAAACGGAAGACCCGGAGTATCAGGAAGCCCTCCAGAAAGTGTTTCAATGGGGCCACGTCTGGGTAGACGTGGAAACCGGAAGCGGCCGAACGGCAGCGAATCGCGGCAGAAGGTTTCAATGGGGCCACGTCTGGGTAGACGTGGAAACCCGACAACCGCAACCTCCCGGACGGCCGCTGGTGGCGGTTTCAATGGGGCCACGTCTGGGTAGACGTGGAAACCGCTCAAACAGTACCGCCGCAGGTGGTCGCCAGTCTCGTTTCAATGGGGCCACGTCTGGGTAGACGTGGAAACGAGGGGCCGGTGGTGCCTACTACCCCGGATCTGCCCGTTTCAATGGGGCCACGTCTGGGTAGACGTGGAAACGAAAGGACACGGCGTTCCGCCTCCGCCGGACGTTCTCGTTTCAATGGGGCCACGTCTGGGTAGACGTGGAAACTCGGAACGGCCGACATTCGCGAGGACGGTCGGATCCGGTTTCAATGGGGCCACGTCTGGGTAGACGTGGAAACCACCATGACCATCTACAACGAGGATGACCAGATCCTGTTGTTTCAATGGGGCCACGTCTGGGTAGACGTGGAAACGGCGCGGGTATAACGTCTTGCAAGTCAAGGGTTTAGGGGCCGCCTTGCGAGAGGTTGCATTTTTAGCAGCAGCGTCGGTCGATCCGTTCGGTACTTTCACCTCCGGCGCGACAGTAAGTCGTGGTATATCTATGGTTTCCAACTCGCGAGCGGGTGCCGGCTTTCTGGCACCACCTCGCCGCTCGCGCTCATTGGCTTCCATCCGGTCCCTCGTAGTCTCACTCTCACTCATACAATCACGGCTAGACGGTCTTGTTGCTCCAGTCCTACAGGCCGCCTACCCAGATACGATACTGCCCGGCCTCCCCGGCCGTCCACTATTCCCAGATTCGCGATCAGGACGCTGTCCTCTCTCGAGTGAATCATGATCCCAAGCTTTTCCTTCATCACAATCAGTTCACCAGGCGATAGCCGGCACGCAAACACCGAATACTGAAGCGCGTCGCCAAACCCGCGCATAGCCCGGTGAACCCGACGCAACCGCTTCGGATCCGAGATGTCGTACGTCACGAGATAGAAGGTCCTCAATCCTCGCTCCCTCCTTTTCCTACCTCGTGGAGAATGGCGGATACCGCTCTATCTCGCCAAGTAGCACGCGTCCGAGCAGACGGGCCTGGATCTCGAGAACTCGACGGTAGCTCACCGTATACCCGAAGATCGGGTGTATCACGGTCTGGTCCAACCGCCGCTCGTATGCTCCTATGAGCCGCTTGCGCCCGGATTCCGTCAGCGCTACCGACCCGGCCCGTTCAATGAAGTCAACTGGCCGGATCTCTCCCGTGTTGACGAGACCAATCACCACCGAGTCCGCCACTATCGGACGGAACTCTTCCATCATGTCGAGCGCCAACGCCGGCCGCCCGTACTTCGGACGATGGTAAAACCCCAGGTATGGGTCGAATCCGACCCCTATCAATGTGACAAGCACGTCCTTGACCAGCATTGAATACGCGAACGACAACATCGCGTTGACCGGATCCCGCGGTGGCCTTCTGTTGCGTCCCTCGAAGTCGAACAGCCCGGTCTCGCCCCGGAGCATCGACGGGAACGCCTGGAAGTAGGCCCTTCCCGCCGCGCCCTCCGTTCCCAGTAACGACTCGGCGGTCGTCGCACGCTCCGCCGACCGACGCAATGCCCGGAGCCTTCCAACCAGTATCTGGTCCACGTCGCGGCCATTGCGCCTTACCAGCGTCCTCTGGTTGCGCAGCTTTCCAGAGACGAAGCATCGCGCCAGACGAATGCTCTCCTCTTCATCCGTTGCCGCGCGGTACTGCGCCATTCGTAGCTCCACGTTCTTATGCGGTGGGGGTGACGTCACCGCCGCGAGCCAGCCGCCGTAGCTCAGGTGAACCACCGACACGTCCCGCGACGCCAGTTCCCGAAGCGCCTGAGCGCTTATCTGCACGTTTCCATACAAGCTCACCTGCGCGACGTCCAGAAGGCGAACCGTGTCGACGACCTTTCCCTTCTCACGGATTTCGAGGTTCTCGCCCGCCAGCCCCAGGCTGTGCCCCTGCCCCTGGACGTAGACCGCCAACCGGTCGTCGCGTGACGGGACCAGCCGCCGGGGCTCGGCCCTCCGCGCGGGAACCGGGACTCCCTTGTCCCGGCCGGCGGAACCCTCGCCCGGTTCGCGGCCCGCGAGCAGGTTCGTCTCGTCTGGGAGGCACAGCCCCACGAGCGCGCATCTCGGGCACTTCGGCGAGTCCGCCAGCGGTGGCGGGATCACACCCCCCTCGGCCATTGCCTTCACCCGCCCGAGCAACTCGAGCGTCCGCGCGACGAGCGCCTCGTCGAACTCGACCTCAACCCGCTGCTTCGATTCCACGAAATAGAGCACGCCCGACCGGCACCGGTACCCGTTGTCCGCCAGCAGCAGCCCCTGAATGCAGACCTGCACGCGCTCCGGCTCCCACGCCCGTTCCGGAAGGTCTGGCGCCGTGCCCTTCTTGTAGTCGACGGGCGTCACGTCGGCGCCGTCCGACTCGAGCACGTCCACGCGCGCGATCGCCCCGAGCCGCTCCGAGCCGACGAGCACGGAACGCGCGTGGATGCGGTCTCCGTCCGCGATCTCGTCAGGTGACGGCACGCCGCCTGCCTCCACGTCCACCCGCCGGTGCACGTACCGGCCCTCGAGCGTGTCGGCCGTGTGCCGCCACTCCTTCTGCACCCATTGCATGTAGCAGAGCCGCGGGCAGTAGGCGTATTCGTTCAGCATGCGAGCCGGGACGAGCTCGGCCCCCGACTCCGCCGCCAGTTGCGTCGTCATTCCTTTGCTCCTTCTGCCGGTGAGGCTTGGACCGCGCCCGCGCGCCGCCAACCCGTCGCCATGTCGTACCTGGAAACCACGTCCGCGCGCACTACGCGCACGATCTCTCCACCGCTGTCCAAATCGCCCAAGTGACCCTTGCCGATCGAAAGCCGCCAGGGTGCAAGCGCCCTCGTCGCCGCGCGCAGGCCGGCCGAATGGTCCATCCTCTGCTCGAGCGTCGCCCAACGATCCGGACGCTGCCGCCTGAGTCGCTCGAACTCGCGCCAGGCCGCTTCTGCGGCGTCGTCGATCTCCACGAACACCTCAGCGGTGTCGCGATCCTCTATCAGCCGGACGCACTCGAGCTCTTCCCGGACCTGCCCGCCGGTTCCCCGCACGCGGAAACACAGCCGGCGGGCGCCTGCGAGCGCTCGCTCGCTTTCCGCCGTACCGCTCGGGCGCATCCTCTCGAACCAGGCGTCGACGGCCGTAAGCAGCCCGGGTTCGTCGATAGGGGTGCCGCCGGCGAGCCTTCGGAGCACCTCGCGTGTCGCCGACAGTTCGACCGGATCGTAGACGACGTCTGCGAACGGCCGGCCGTCTGCGCCGACAGCCGTGAAGACGTAGACGTCGCCACGGGCCTTCTCCCAGTGCCGGTTGCAACGGCCGGCCGCCTGCACGATCGACGAGACCGGCGCGAGGTCGCGGAACACGACCGGAAAGCTCAGGTCCACGCCGGCCTCGACGAGTTGCGTCGAAACGAGGACGAGCGGGCGGCGACGGTCACGCCGTGCGGCATCGGCGATCCGGCGCGCGCGCTCGGCCGGAACGAGGTTCGTCGATAGCGACACGACATCGACGCCGGGACCGACAAGCGCCGAGAGGCGCGACGAGAGATCGATGGCTGCCGCGACCGTGTTGACGACAACGAGAGCGGACTGGCCGGCGTGGTCGCCCTGCAATCTTGCGGCGAATATCGTGGCAAGCGATTCGAGGTCGCGCGGCTCCATGTCGAGGTGCGTGCGCGTACGGTCGAGCTGTCCGAAATACTCGCGGTACCGCGGAACGAGCTCGACGGCCGGGATTCGCGCCTCGAGGAACCGGGGCTCGGTCGCTGTAACGAGAAGGATCTTCGCCCCGAGCCGCTCGACGAGCGCCGCGAGCATCTCGCGGATCGCCGGCCAGAAGCGGAACGGCAGCGCCTGCACTTCGTCGAGCACGACGACGCTGCCTGCAAGCCGGTGGAGCTTCCGAGTGGTCCGCGTTCGCCCCGAGAACAGGCTCTCGAAGAGCTGGACGGTAGTCGTCAGCACCATCGACGACCGCCACCCCTCGACGAGCAGTTGAGACTGGTTCGGGGTGTATTCATCTTCCCCGCCGGACGGATAGCGAAACTCGGCGCGATGGTGATGGCTGACCAGCACGTCTCCGGGAATCGGCGGACCGCCGAGCGCGGTCGCGGCGACGGTCTCGAGGACGCCCTCGGTCTGCTCGAGCACACTGACGAACGGAAGGGCGTAGACGATCGCGGGCTGGCGATGACCGGCACACTGCTGCCGCGCCGCGAGACGCACGGCGGCGTCGAGGCCGACGAGTGTCTTGCCGAGGCCGGTCGGAAGGGTTAGGCGAAAGACGGATGCGTCCTCAGCCGCTGCTTCGAGTGTTTCGATCGCCTCGGCAGCCGCGCGAGCGCGAAGTTGGTCGATCTCGCACTTCCCTGCGCCGAAGCGCGACGCGCGGTATCTCGAGACACACGCCGGACCGACGCCGCGGTCCGGCAGTGGCGATCTCAGCTCCTTCAGACTGTAGGAGCGGTCGGCCTCGAGAAGCACCGAGAGAACGCGCTGGACGAGGAGGCACGCGGAAAGGCCCTGAAGTCCCGTCGTCGCGAGTGCAGCTGACGGGCTGGAATTCGAAAGACCGGTGGCCTCGATCCCGAGGTCGTCGACAAGGTCCTGCAAGCGGTCCAGCAGTTCATCACCCGTCAATGGCCGGTCGATGCCGAGTCCGGTCCGCCTGCCCGCGCCAGCGAGGATCAGGTCCAACTCCGGCCCCATTGCGGACTCGATCTGCTCCCGGAGAATGTCCACGTCCCGATCTCCGATGACGAGATCGTCACCTGGCGACCCGAGCCGCCCGTGGTGCCGGCGCACGGCCCACGGCGCGATGATGGAGGCTAGCGCCCCGGCTGGCGTGCCGGCGAGCGATCGCGCGAGGTCCGAGCGGCCGTACAGCGCCCAGGCGACGACCGCGCCGAGCAGGGCGTGGCGCGTCCGTGGGTCCGCCTTCAGCTGGCGGGCTCGATCGGGCGGAGCGTGCAGGTAGTCCTGGAAAAACGCGGTGGCCTTCCCCAGGTCGTGCGTGAACCCGGCAAGGTGCGCGATCGCCGCAATCGCTGCGCACGGTATCGGATCGAAGAATACCGGCGAGAACGAGGCCAGCCGTCGAGCTGCCGCGCCGACCGACGCAAGATGGACAAGCAACGGTTCGCCCGGATGGGCTTCGAGGCGAAGATCGGCCCGGCGGCTCATAAAGGCACGGCGACGCCCGCATCGCCGCAGTCGAGTACTTCGACGGTCGCGCCTTCGACCGGGAAAACGCGAAAGTGCTCCTCGCGCCCGGGCTCCGAGCACAGGACGTCCGCGTACTCGCGAACCACGCGGTCCGAAGTCATGTGGCGAGGCACGCGGCGAACGAGCAACGCCCGTCCGTCCCCGGCGCGCAATCCGGCCGCCGGTGCGACCGTGGCGACGGACTCGCCGCCGTCGTCGAGCGGTCGCAGGACTGCGTCGCGCTCGTCGACGAACCGGAAGTCGGCGAGGTTCCAGGCCTGGCCGAGAGAGACGGTGTACTCGCAGCGATGCTCGCGGATGCGGCTGGCGAGGTCGTCGAAGAACTCGCGATCCGGCAGCGACACGAAGAGGCGATACCGAGGGTCGAATAGCAGCTCGCGGCCGATCCGGGTGCGGCCCTCGATGTACCCGTCCTTCCGCTTTTTCGTATCGGGCTCGTTGAACGGGACACGGACCGCGCGGCCCGCCGAAGCGATCCCGACCGCCACGCGGACCCCGGCGTCCTGGAACCGGTCGAGGTACGTCCGCTTGTCGAGCCCCGAGATGGCGCCGAGCAGTCCGAAGACAGTGGGGCGGGGCGGGAACGGCCACGTGAGCGGCGACGACGTGGTGTCGTAGCGACGGAAGTGGGCGGTCGCACCCCAGATGTCGAAAACGAGGACGCGCACGGCTTACGCCCCTCCGAAGAGCGGATTCACCGGCACTTTCACCCGTTCGGAGAGTCTGGCTGCCAGGTCGCTGACCAGCTCGCCGTCGAGCGTAAGACGGAGTGCCGGATCGTGCGCGATTCCGATCGAGGCGATCTTGACCGGCGAGAAGAACGGCGGCTTTCCGTTGCAAGCGTTGTCGAGCCGTGCGACGAGCCCGTCGATCGCGACCGTGTAGTCGTCGACCGAGCGGATGTCGCGCTCGTCGGCGATGTCGTCGTTGGGAACGAGGCGCAGGCCGCGCTGCAACTCTCCGGCGAACGAGGAGCCGTCGGAATAGGTGACCGCCACGAGCAGGCGCGGAACGTGACCGAGCTTGCTGCGGCTGTGCAGGTGCTTCGTACCCGTCCACAAGGCGTCAAAGAGCAGGTCGCGGTCGGCGTCCGTCATCCGGCTGTCGCGGGCGGCGCCCGGGCTGATGGCGCCGTAGAACGGCACGACCGAGTAGTGGACGAGGTCTTCCTCGCGGAAGCTGGACTGCTTCTTGCCCTCCGACGAGGCGAACGCGGCCGTGCCCTTGACGTGCAACAGGCGCACGCGATTGAGCGAGCGCGCGAGGTTGAACTGGACGGGACCGGTCAGCGTGACGGAACTGTTCGCGATCGGCATCGTCGCGCCGAACAGTCTGATGTCTATGCACGTCGCGGTTGCTCTAGTCCTAACCTCGTCCTCGCTGCTGCCAAAGTCGGCCGTGCGGGCTTTCCCGTCCTTGAGCCCCTTTCCACTGTCCGAGGGCAACTCCCGGACGTAGACATCGCCGGGCGCGCCGTCCGAGCCGTCGTATCCACGCTCCTCGATGAGGAAGTCGCGAATCGTGCGCTTCAGCCGAACGTCGGTGACGAGGTTGTGACCGGTATCGGGATCGACGCGCGGGCGATTGAGCTCGAGCGGGTCGCCGTTCGGGTTGTTGCCGGTCGCGTCGTAGACGAAGAGCAGTTCGGTGCGTTGGGTGATGGTCTGGTCGTTCATTACTGGTCGTCCGCCTCCTTCGACGGAATGAAGAGCCCGGCCTCCGAGAGTCCGAGGCTGAAGAAGAAGTTGATCTCGCTCTTCGGCAGCCGCCAGGGCGAACCGGCCGAACGGAAGCGCCGGGCGATGGCCTCCTCGATCCGCCAGCAGAAGTGATCGCGCTCGTATTCGACGAGCTTCTGTTTCATCTGCGGATAGAGGGCTCGCATCTCTGCCTCGTCGAGCGCCAGGTCCTTGAGGTTGCGGAAGAACGGCTGTCGGTTGTCGAGCCGCTTGCGTTGCGCCGAGAGCACCTGTGCGCAGAGCAGTCCCATCAGGTAGCAGACCTTCTGCGCGTCGTTGTGGAAGAAGGACCCGAACGCCTCGAAGAAGGCGTCGAGTTTCGAATCGAAGTCGGGATCGTTGGTCTTTGGAGCTGCCGTCATGGGGTCTCCGGGGATGTGGCGCACGCCATCCGGGGCGCCGGCGCCGGGTGGAAGCAGGCCGAGCTCGACGAGCCAGAAGGCGGCGGCAAGCGCGGCGTGGACGGGAAGGCGGAGGTCGGGCTCACGGCCGCTGGCAAGGGAGTCCCGAACCTCGGAACGGATGAACTCGAGAGTCGTCGCGAAAAACGCGCCACGATCGAACGGGCGGCCGTGCAAGACGCGACGCGCCGAGGCGAGAAACCCGTCGCGCACTGCCTCGTATTTCGTGCCGCGAAGTGCGGCCCGGTGGAGGCTGAAGAACAGCCGGAAGTCGACGCGGATCGCCTCGATCCCCGCTCTCGACCACTCGCCGAACCGGGCGAAGAGCGGAGTGCCCGCAGTTCGATCGGCAGCCGCCGCCACGCGCGAGAGCTGGCTCGGCAGGACGTTCTGGATTGCCGCGACGAGGACGACACGGCTCTGGACCTGGTCGAAAAACAGGTAGTTGACGTTCGCTACGATGCCGTCGCGCGCGATGCGTCTGGCGAACATCATCTCGCGGTCGTGCTGGGCCTCGGGAGACGTGTCGTTCTGCAGCGACTCGAGCGACGTGAGGAAAGTCGCCGCGACGGGCGAATTCCAGTTCGCCAGATCCGGCACGATCAGGAAGCGCATGCCCGACCAGTTGAATTTCAAACGACGGTCGACCGCTCCGGCGCCCTTGCGAACGGCGAGCGCGCACGCGGCGCAGACGGGAAAGACGATCCAGCGTCCATTGCCTTCCAGGCCGTGCATCTGTCCGCCGGCCGCGTACTGCGGCTTGTCGAGCGAGAACCAGCCGAGGGTCTGGGGGCGGCACGCGAAGAGCTTGTCCTTCTCCTGGCCGCAGCAGGCGCACTGGCCGGGTCCGCCGACGGCATCGTTACCGCCGAGCTTGCCAGTGGACGGATCGGCCATCTGGCAGAAATAGCGTGAGATCTCGGGCACCTGTTCCGGGTAGCGGCCATCGACGACAACGGCCAGGATGGCGCGTCGCTTCGTCTTGCCGCCGACGGCCTCATCGGCCAGCTTCGCCACGCGTTCGACGACGGACGGATCCTCCAGTGCACTCGCTATTTCCGAGGCCAGCGATCGGCCAGAATCTTCACGGGCGCCGGCAGCCATTCCCTGGAAGTAGCCGCCGAGCTTCCTTTCGACCGTGAACACTGCCTTTTCCCCAGCAGTTCGCGCTCCCCGCTTGCTCTTTGGGTCCGGCCCCGACAGTGCATAGCTCGGACTCGGACCGGCTGCGTTCGCCGGTCCCTTCCGGTAGAGGTAGCGGGCGGAGTCGGATGCATCGAACGCCGCCAGTCGAACGTCGACGACTGCGAGCTTCTGATCCACCCGTGCCAGGTGCACTTCGACCACGTCGTCGGCCTTAAGCGGCTCAACGAGCTCGGAGAGCCCTTCGCCGCCCTCGAGCAGCCGGCCGATTTCCGCGAGTGCGACGATCACGATGGATCCTCCGTGTGGACAGGCAGGAAGAGCCCCAGTCCGAAATGCGACCCGAAGCCGAGCGTCACCGGACCGGAGACAGGCTTGCCGAACCGAATGCGGAAGCCGGCGAGCCCGAATCCGCGGCTCCCCTTTCGCCGTTCCGTGGTGAATCGATCCCACGGAACTGCCCGGCCGGACGTTAGTTGCAGTGCAGCGATCTCCTCGACTGCCACCGGCTCAGGCAGACTGCGGTTGGCGAGCTCGCGCCGGAGCTGCGCTTCGGGAAGATCGCGCGGTCGCGGGGGCTTGCCCGCGCCGCGGCTCGCGAAGCGCGGGAGGGCAAACGGGGTTGCCGAACGCCACTCGATCGCGGGTCCCAAAACGGGACTCAGTGCGTCCGGGAAGCCGATGCCGACGAGGGCGATGCGCAGCGGGGGGACACCGCTTCGGAAGATGGACCTCAGCGATCGCAGCGCCGCCTCGTCGGCCGGATCGAACCCGCCACTCGCGCAGACGACGACGTGGTCGATCCGTCCATCGCCATCCTCGTCGACCGGCAGCCAGCAAGCGTGGCGATGACCTTCGAGCGGGACGCCGTGAACAGACTTGCCGGTGATGGACTCCGAGTGCGACGTGTCGGCACGGAGCCGGATGGCAGCACGGCGGACCGTCTCTCCAAATGTGAGGGTCTGCTCGACCGGTGGCCTGTCGGCGCAGGCGAGTTCGAAGCGGGCGAAAACCGGACGGGGCGCCGGCGCGCCGGCGACCCCGGTCCGGGATGGTTGGTGACGTTCGTTCATCGTATGAACACTCCGGTCAAGCGGCGAGCGGATCGCCCGCTGCCCTCCAGTGAACCTGCCCCGCCGACCGTTTCGGCTTGCGCTTGATGGCCTTCGGCGCGTTGACGTTGGTGTAGACGGTCAGAACGAGACCGTCCTCGATGACAACGACGGTTCCCACGAGCGGCTCGAGGGTCTTCTCGAGCCCCTGCGGGATGTCTCGGCGCAGCAGCACCTGGAACTCGGCGCCCGCGCGGTGGAAGCCACGGCCGAACGTGAGCACAAGGGCCACGTCGCCGATGTCGATGTTGCGCTGTGCCATCCGCCGCTCGGCGTGATGGCTGATCTTGAGCTTGTTGATGTTCATCTCCGAATCACCTCCTTCGAGATGAACCGAGTGTGCATCGCGCGTCAGCCGCTATGTGAACCGGCATGCTTGCGGCTCGATTTCGGAAAGCTTTCCAGCCCGTCAGACCTGGAGCCGAGCGCCGGGTACTCGAATCACGTACGCATCACCATCCTTCGAGAGCGCAAATCGATCGGGTATTCGCGCAGCGTCTAAGCTACGGGCAATCTTAGAACGAATCTGCCTGAACTGCTCGGGAAGGGACTTAAGGTCCGAGACAGCGACATCGCGGCGCACTCCTTCGAGGAATCCGAACCCCGGCACGAACTCCAACGCGGCTTCGACCGTCATACCATGTCTCCCGGCGATGATCTCGAACGCAGAGTCGATGTCCTCGACGGTAATGTCGTGGACCGACACCGCGCCGTCCCGGCCTCGGCCACCCTTGCGGTAGCTGGCGTAGAGGACATAGACGAACAGTTCGCGCGGGGTGAGCTTCGCCGTCCTGCCGAGAACGGTCACACTGCGCGTCCGGACATCCACGCGCACGTCGCATTCCTCATCGATCAGGTTGAGGTCCGCCTGAGCCTGTCCGACGAGTTCTCCGTAGGACGCGCCAGCATTCGCCAGGAGGTCCGCCGCGAATCCGCGTACTCGAATGAAGGGTATCCTGGCGAGGTGTACCGCCGCGGACGCCGTGGAGACCGTCCTGGCCGGCTTACCGGACTTTCGCATCGTCAGCCGTCGCGGCTTCGGAGGCGGGTAATAGAAGTCCGGGTGCGACTCGAAGTCCTCACTCACCAACACGTGCGACAGGCGGTCGTCGGCGCGACCGAACAGCTGCATGGCCGCGGCGAGGAAGACGCCCATTGTCTTGCGGCCACCTGCGACCGACGCGTGCAGGACCGTCCCGGGATCGGCGGTCAAGTCGCGAACGATCGCCGTGATCTGATCGGCAGCTGCCTCGTTGTGTGCGCGAGTGCGGATGTCGGCGAGCGTCTCGCCGCCCGGCGCTGTGAGCAGGGAGATGCACGCTTCGTCGAAGCGAATCGTCCCTCGCTCGATTCCGTAGTCGCTGCAGAAGGCGTGGAATTTCCCCTTCTTCGAATCCAGCAAGGAACGGACGACCCGGTCTCGTCCTGCGAGCGTCGTGATGACGCGGATCTCGTCGACGGGCTGCCGCAGGCCATCTTCCTGCGTCAGGCACCAGAGCGTCTCGGTGATGACCTGCGGCGTCATCCCGGCGACGCAGAGCAGGATGTGGCGCCTCGGGTCGCGAGAAGGCGGTTTAAGCGCGGGGTTTCGAGATGTACCTGGCATTGAGCTAGAGCGCCAGCGTCGGGAACGGCACGTCTGCATCGGCGCCGTGGAGTGCGAGGACCTTCGCAAGCAGGCTTCCGAAAGAGACCTCGCCGACCGGACTGGTGCCGTGCGCGAGAATTGATCGATTGCGCGCCGAGATCACCTTCTCGATCTCCTCGCGCTGATCGGCGAAGCGGACGCCAATATCGTCACCGAAGGCTTGCAGCAGTCCGAAGGATGCGTAAAGCGGAAGCTGAAGCATCCCATCGCAGCCTGAATAGCGCGACACGTATTCGTCCCGAATAGATTCGGGAATCCTCTCCGGCGATACCTTGCCCGTGCTCTCGATCCCGCGGCGACGGAGGGAGATCTGCGCCAGCAGTTCGACCGCGCGGTAGAGCCGGGCGACGGCATCGTCGTACTTGCCTTCCGAGGCACGGCGCCGGGCGTTGGCGACGAGGTCGACAAATAGTTCCTCTATGAGCAACTGCTCGAACCCGTGGCTGGCTTCCTGAATTCGCTGCAGCCATTCGAGGTTCCCGCGCACCGCTGCGAAAAACGAGACGTGTTTGCTAAAGTGGCCGAGCGCAATCGGCGCCTCCGCTGCCGTGACGACTGACTTCAGCTTCTCGACTGCGCTCTTGTGACTGAACCGGTCCCATTCGGCGTACGCCGCGGCTAAGTCGCTGACGATCTCCGCAAAGCGGCGAAGGTCCGCGCCGACGCCTGGACGCGCGACGACCGACGAAGCGACTTCGACCACGGCGTCGAACTGGTATCGATTGAAGCGACTCGCCATGCGACGAAGCTCGTCGACGGCGAGCAGTTTCCATGGGCTATCGCCGACTCGCACGACCTCCGCGCCGTCGATGACCTGACCGACGCCGTCCTTCGTGCGGAGCGTGCCGCCGACGTACGAGATGTGAATGTTCTCGGTAACAGCAGCAAGCGCCAACGCCGCCGCCATAGGCTTAGTGCCGCCGGTGATGTCGGCTACGACGCCATCGCGATCGATGCCCTTCTCTCGGAGCACGTGGCCGACGGCACGGGTTGCCGTCACGTAGCAGTTCACGATCTCGTCTTCGTCCTCGACGAGTTCCTTTCGATCGGCAGGCCGTGGGAACTCGGCATCGAACCCCACAGCCGCGACGACGTCACGTACCTGCTCCACGGACTTCTGCGAGCAGATCCAGCAGATGTACGCGGGACGATGGCGTTCGATCGTCCGGGCGATCGGTTGCGGGGATCCGCCGACCGTGACTATGAGCGCCCCTTTCGGTCCGGCAGCGGACGGCGGCGCTCCCGGCTCGAAAGCCGTCGGGTGGCAATCGGGTAGATCGGTGCGGTCGCTCATCAGGACGTCTCCTCGAGACCGGCAGTCATTTCCTTGAACCAGACCTTGCTTCGCGCGGCCTTTCGATCATCCTTCGGGAGGGACTTGACGCATTCGAGGACGCTGAGCCCGACCCGCTTCTGGATGGCTAGTGGCAGAGTCCGCCACTTCTTGAATTTCGGATCCATCTCCTGATTGTGCTTCCGACGGGCGAACGTAGCCTGAATCTCGGAAACGAGATCCTCGGCCTCCATCTCTGACGGATCCCGCGGAGGCAGCTCGAGCGTCATCCGGCCGTAACCGCTCGACGTCTTCGCGCCGACACCGGCGTGCTCGAGCACGAGCTCGAGGATGTCAAACGCGGTGGCCACGGCGTCGTCCGGGCCGGCGAGAGCGACGAGGAAGGAGCCCGTCGCCGTCACGAAGCTCACTGGGACCGGACTGTCCCAGTCCGCCGGCGGCACGTCTTTTCCGCTGTAGTAGTCGCGGTGATGGACGGTCATCACGTCCGGATGCAGAGGCCGGCCGGCGTGGCCTGTTCCTGGGACCCACAAGGCGTCGAAGAAACGGACGGCGCCCGCCTGCTTCTGCGTTCCGAAGACCGAGCGGTAGGCGTCGGACTCTTCGCCCCACTCGTCCGGATCGAGTTGCATCCTGGCGAACGCCGCGGCAGCACCCTTCAAGCCGCTGCCCGGAATCACGGGTACACCCCAGGTCCGGTGCAGGGAGATGGACGTTTCGAGCACGCCGTCAGCGCCGAGTCCGATGGCCAACCTGCCCTTGACTCTTGCCGTCCGGTGCTTCGCACCCGCGGCTTCGAGCGCAATCTTCCAGCGCTCGTGGAAGGCGGCATAGTCGTCGCCAGGAACGAGCGAACAGACGTCTGCAACGTGCGCCGACTTCACACTTGCCTCTTTCCTGTCGAGCGAATCGACGAATCGATCCAGCCAGAGTCCGGCGTGCGTGGACGGACCGGGTCTTGAATTGGCAAGCGCATCTCGCCGACTCATTGCGAGTCCTCCCCGAGATCGTCGGAGGCCTCGACCTTCAGCACCGACTGGACGAACCGTTTGTACCAGTCGAGTGCTTCGAGCGTTCGACGAGATAGATCCCGGTACTCGGCCAGTGCGGCCACGCGGCTCTTCTCTTCGAGCGCGCCGCCATTCAGCCCGAGCGTCTTTTCGAGATGCGGAATCAGTTTCTTCTGCGCCTCGTTACCGCGAGCGGACACGAAGGCGATCGCCTGAGCCAATCCCGCCGTTCGAATGAGGATCGGCAAGTGAAGGACCATCGTACCGTACTTCCGCCGATCTCCCTCGGGCTCTTTCGCGACCGCGTTGATATGCTGAAAGGCGCTCGTTGCGTAAGCTCGACTTCGAGTGGCGCTCATCGTGCGGCCTCCCCGTCGACCATCGTCACGCGGCACAGGCCACGGCCGACGGTGGACTTTCCGCCGAGCTGCACCGGGGCCTCGACGAGTGACCGGATCGTCCCGAAGACGTCCACGCCGTTCGTTTTCCCCACCGGCGTGTGCACGGCGATTCCGACGAGCACGGATTCGGATGGCAGAGATTCCTCGTACCAGAGCGCGCCCCGCGACACCGTTTTCGTATTCTGGTCCAGGCCGATTCGGGCCGTGACTTCAGTTGCCGTCTCGACGAGGAAGTCGAAGACGTCGTCGGGCAGCAGGCAAAGCCGCTGGCGGAGCCGTCCGGCCCAAGCGTCGTCGCCAGGGAACAGGTGCGAGCCCAGCCACGCGGCCCAGTCGTCGAGACCTTCCGTCACGGCGGTCAGGTCCAGGTCCTCGAGAACGATCAAGCCGCCGCTCGAGACGCACGATTCGCCGGTCACGACGCACGCTTCCGCGCCGGGCGTGATCACGTCCAACGGCAATCCGGCGAGGCCGGCCGCGACGGCGTCGCGGCGCAGGCGCGCCAGTACCATAGGCGACGTCGCCCACGCGAAGGTGCCCGAAAGCGACCGGACGGGAAACAGGACGAGCCGGGCGTCAGAGAACTGGACCGAACCGGCGTGGGCATCCGCCTGGTCGCGCGTCGGTCCGAAGATCGCGTCGACAGCGCCGCTCGTCGCGACGCCGCGGCCGCACGCATCGCGCAGAACCCCCTTGATCGACGAGCCCGGCAGAAACGGCAGGTTCGTCGCGCGTTCCCGCGCGATTGGAAGGTCGATGGCGCCGACGCCCTGGCCAGTGCCGGCGTGCAGCGGAGAGAGTGCGTGGATCAGCAAGAGTCGTGCGTTCATGGGTCTCGTTACTCCAGGTTCTCGAGGAAGCGAAGAAAAGCCCGGACGACGTCGGTGTCATCGCCGAGAAGCGGGCGTTTGTCAGGATCGAGAATCGTCGCGGCGTCCGAATGCGAAAGTTCGTGAATGACCGGCAGACCTTTCGGGTTGCCTTCGAGTTCCAGCAACAGGTCATCGAAGCCGTCGGCGAAGGGCGAAGAATTCTCCAGCTTGATGGCAATCGCACAAGCGTTGCCGCCATTGCAGATGATCGGCCTTATCAACAGCGGACTTGCCCAACGGTCGTTTTTGGTAAGTCGCAAGGTGGACTGTTTCGGATCGCCATCCCGGATGTCCTTGAACTGGATGATGATCGGAAGTCCGAATGCAGCTCGTGGGAATTTGTCCGGAGCAGTCCGTCTCGGCGCGTGATTCGGAGCGTGCTTGTTCGCCTTCTTCCGAATGGCATCCGGCTCCGGCCAGGTAGTTCGACCGGGACGTTTCGTGTCTGCATTAAACCTGCGAGGCTGACGAAAGTCCGCGAGCGCACGGAAGGCGGTGCGCCAGGCATCGTCTGGAGTGCGCTTCGGCAATGACTTTGCGAAATTGCAGCCCGGCTCCAGGGACACCGGCAGAACAGGCACACCAGCTGGAGCAACACCATTCGCCACGTGCAGCTCGAGTCCGGCCGCGAGACGACGCCAAACGCTTTCGCACGATTCGAGCCCCACGGGGTTGCCGTCAACTGCAACAACCTGAAGTGCTCCGAACCCGCGCCGAGTCCTGGCACCGATTCCACCGAATGTCTCCCAAGCCCAGAGGGCAGACTCCAAGTCCTGACGAGCAAGCTGCAGGTCGACGCCAGCCGACGGACGGATCGAGATGAGAATTTCGAATCCAATACCGAGAACTGGCCTACCGTTCTTGCCGCGAAGTGGAAATGCCACATACGAATACTCCGACGATGGATCGCCGGGATTGACCTCCTCACCTCGTTTGTTTGTGGCCTTCAAAGTCTTCCGAGGATTCGGCTCGCTCGCCTTTGTGATCTCGATAGAAACGGTCGACTGCCTGCCGCTGCCTCCAGCACTTGCTCCCCAGATCAGACCTTCCTGCCGCCGCATCGCGTCGAGACTGCCATTGAATCGCCGTGCACACGTGGCGCGCCACCAGAAGCGAAGATGTCCACGTATCGACGCAACCCTGACGATTGAAATCGGATCGGGCTCCTCAGGAACTGTGCCTCCTCCATAAAGAGGACTGATGAGCCGGTACTCACGTCGCTGGCTCCAGTGGATCGACTCTGACTGGCGTGCTTCGAACGACTTTCGAACGTCCGGGTAGTTCACTCCGCCACCTCCCCACTCCAGCTTCCAACCGCAACTAGTCCGAATCCGTCTCGGCGATCCTGGTCGCGGTCGCTGCAGGGTTTCATCCATAAAGACCGCACCCATTGACGGATCGAGTCCGGACTGCCGCCGAGCTTCAGAAAATAGACGCTGCCGGCCGGCGCAAGCCGCCGGGTGGGCTTTGGAGCCTTCGCCGCCATATCCCATCCTGAAACCGTCTCGAAACGCGGAACGGCCGCCCCTATAAGTCTGGGGCCCACGCCATTCTGGGATTCGAGCAACCAACCCGGTCTCCATCCCTCGTCGAACACCGCGGGAGTCAGCAGCACGACTCTGCATGCCGCCGACGCAACCACCGAATCGACGATCGGCCCGGGACAATCGGGCAGAGATACACCACTGCGTCGCCACTCGACCAACCTGCGTTCGCCGCCAAGAGGCGCAAGCCCATCGCGGACATTCGGCGCGTCCGTCAGCACGACCATTCCGAGCCGCTCCGTCACACCGTCCGCCGTGCGTCGGCCAAACTCGAGGCCGTGAGTCGAGAACAGCACGCCCTCCACGGAGGCCCCCGTCTCCTGCGAGATGCCGACGTGCGTTCGAACGTCGACAAGGGGACCGTCGATACCGATCTCCGCCGCCGGCCCTGTCCACGATTCAGCCGTCTCCAGCCACCTCGCGTAGTGGTCCCACGCCCAGAATCTGGGCGCTCTGGACGAAGGCTTGTGCGTCGACGTGCCCCACGGCAGCCCGACCGGCGCCAGTTCGTCCGGAAGGTCAGTCGCCGCGCCATCCGGGATCGCGCGCGGCGCAGCGGCCTCGATCGCGAGGCGTCCGGTTCCTGGCTCATCTTCATCAAACGCGACGGCATCCGCTGGTCGCTGCGCGTAGTATCGCGAGACTTGTCCCGAGGCATCGAGTGCAACCAGCATCGGTCCAAGGCAGGAATATTTCAGGACTTCGTCTTTAGAGGCGGCGAAACAGCCCCTCTCGTCGAGTCCGCTCCGCGTCCGAACGCCGCCGGCGACAGTCGACGGGTACGGAAACGGAAGCGTTCGGGCGGTCGAGCCGCCATCGTCGGTGAACGGACGCCCGTCGCGCGCAATCAGCGGGTCGTGCGGTTCGATGATCCAAGCGGTCCAGGTTCCGGTCGTCACGATGCAACCTCCTTGGTCGAAGTAGCCGCCGAATTGCCCGCCGAGCGTTGCGCGTCGGCAAACATACGCGCAACGATCAGGGCGCGGTGAAGCGCATCCGAGCCCAGCATTGCGACTCGCCCCCGAAGTGCCGCGGAAACATCTTCGGCCAGTTTCCTCGAGCCGTCACCCGATCTCTTCCGGCCGATCAGCCGAAGAGCCTCGTGCTCCAGGAGCACTTCGACCGGGCCAGTCTTCGTCGAGTTCCCAGATGGATCGAGCCGCCTTGTCACGTCCCGTAACTGGTAGGCGAAGCCGTCAGGAATCTCGTCGTGCACGTGCAGCGTCGTGAAGAGTTCGAGAATCTCGATCGCCGAGTCCCATTTCCCGCCAAAGCCCGTATCGGATCCGGATCGCTTGGAGACGACCACGTGGATCGCACCGCGACCGTGGACGTGTTTCGCTTCCGCTTCCGCCGCGCGGGCAAGCGCAAGTGCGTCGCCAAGCGAGTCGGCATAGTGCGAAACGGCAAGTCCTGCAGAGATAGTGTGCGGATGACCGGCGGGCGCGACGAACATGGAGAGCGCACTCCGGAATTCGCGCTCCAGTTCAGAGGCGCAAGCGAGTGCGGTGTCAAGTGGAAGCAGCGCCAGCACGTCGTCGCCGCCGGCATAGATGACGGACCCGTGAGCCGATTCGATTATTCGGCTCGCGCTGCTGGAGAAGCCGGCAAGCGCTTGCGACAATCGCTGGTGATCCTCGACTGTTTCCAGCCGTTCGATGAGTGCTCCAATGTGGTCACCGTCGGCGGCGAGAATCGCGTAGTAGGGAACTGGCCGGCGAACCTCTGTCGATCTGATCAGGTCGTGGAGTGCCTTCTGGGCTTGGCTCACTTCTCCTGGACCGACGACTTCCTTTAGCTGCTCCTCGACGAAAACAATGGCGTCGAATGGTTCGCGCGTGTACTCCGCGTTCAGCGATTCCAGTGTGTCCAGGTAGTTCTGGCGATCCACGGCGTGGTCACGCACGAGGCGCCGATTGACGCCAGACGCCGCCACGCCGCTCGTGCTCGGAAAGCTGCCGCCCGATCTAAGGTGACGCTTGAGTAGTCCCGGCCCGCACAGTCTCTCGGAGCCCTTGATGCCCAATCGCGCGGCCTGTCCTGCAAAGCGCAAACGCTTCTCATCGCCATCGCGGCGACTCGGGTATATCGACTCGTCGATGACCGACTCACGCTGGCCGTCGAGCGATGACTTCGGCTTTTCCGATCCCCACGTTGGTGCGCGGAAGTCCCTCAGGCTCTTGCGCGCTGCAAGCAGACTTTCGGCCGTCCTGCGCGCCTCGGCGTAACCAGACGTGACTGGCGCGAACGCCCAGACCACCTCGGGCAGGTCCTCGAGTTGGCGGATCGCGGCAGCCCAATCGATCAACTCGCGGCAGGCTGTGAGTGATGTGTCAGCCGCTTCGACAATACGCCTCCGAACCGCACTGGAAGCGGCATCGCCGGCCACCGGGGCGTCGGTGACGACCGCCACGATCTTGTTGGCGGCCGGCGAATCGTCTTCGAGCGATGACGGAAACACGACTTCGCCACCCAGGTCACGCACCGCCCTCGCAGCAGTCCGTGACAACTCCGACAGCAGCCAGGAAGCGCCGCGCAGATCGCGACTTCGACGCGACGCGGCGATGAAGCCCTGAACTGGACCAACGGAGATCAGTAGAACGGATTTACTATTCATGGAGCCTCGCCAGGTTTGTTCTTGAGTTGGTTCCCCGGAGGCCGTTCTCGAGGACAAGGATTTCCACGACGGGGACCCGAGTAATCGACTCACCTAACCGGAGCAGCCGGATCGTATGAAGCAGTCGCCAAAGCGGCCACAGCACGTAGACAAGGGAAAACTAACAGTGGGCCGCCTCACGACGGAGACGGGAAATATTTCCGAAATCGTGCCGATCACACCATCGGTCGACAGGTAAGGAGCGTTGCCCGCTACACGGCTCCACGACCGGAGTAGTGGAATTTCGGTAGAAACGAATACAGCAGGATGAAACGGAACAAGGCAGAACGGGCGAATGCGCACGCCAGTGCGTCCGGAGGACCGGATCACCCCGGGCCAATTCGTCCGCATTCTATAGCCAGATGTCGGCTTTGGCGCAAGGCTTCCAACTAGCCAGCGTTCTCGCGCAACAGACGACGGCCTTGCGCAGCAGACGACATGGTTCAATCTTTGACCGATCGTCACGGGTTGCAAGCTGGCTCTTGGCTTGACCTGCAATCGGCGGTGGCGTCCCCCGAACTCCGGCGAGTGCGGCAAGAATCGCGCAACCCGCGTAATTCGTGACGAGGATGAAGCGACCACGCAACGGTCGCTTCAATTCCAGAAGATTGCGGTTCTCCTTCGCACATCTCGCTACCGGCCGTTGGACCGCTCGGCGGCCGGCGCGGTCAGACCGCTGTTTTCGAGGGTCGGCAGCGATCAGGCGCTTCGTCGGCCGCTCCGACTCGTTCGGCTCCCTTGGATCGGCAGCGATGGCAACGACGGTCGTTGGGGCTACAGCCGGCTCGCCGCCGGCGCTCCGCGTACCCCTCTACCCGAACGCACGTTCACACGTACAATAGTCGATACGCCGGAACGGACCCGCCAGCGGCCCGCAGCCTTACCGCCGTCGCACCGCCCTCGACCGACAACTCGACCCGATACGCCGCCTTCGACTCGTAAAGCGGGGCGTCGAACAGTACGAACAGATCCCCTGCCGGCGTCGCACTGCCGATCCGGGAGTCGGCCACGCATACAACCTCTCCAGGCTCCGCGCCCACCGCCTCGCACTCCCGCAGCGTCACCCTCAAGCGCGCGTCACCCGCGCGCGTTCGCGCCCACTCGAGCGATCCGTCCGCGACCTCGAACGCAAATCCAGCGAGCCGGTCGTACGCAGACCGGAAACTCGCAACCGCGCGGCGCTCGCCACGGTTGCCTGCCTCCGCAACCGAATCCGCGCCGTTCTCCAACGCGCCGCCCCCAGGCGCACCGCCTTCCCGCGTCGTGCCCCCACACCCCCGCGCCTCTCCCGCTCCGTCAACCCCGACCGCCACCTCCAGACCGTCCTCCGCTCGCTGCCCCGCTACCGCACGCACCCCGTCCGGCTTCGACACGTCCACACTGAAATCCTCGTGCACCAGCGTCAGGTTCGGACTGTAGTACGGATCCCTCAACAGCTCGTCGCCCCATCGCGCGATCATGTAGTCGATCTCCGCCGGGTTGAGATCGTATCCACGGCTCTCCGACTCGTAATGCGTCACGAGCGCGTAAGGCGTCCATACCACCAGATATCCCCGCTCGCGGATCCGCAGGCAGAAGTCCACGTCGTTGAACGCGATCGCAAGCCGCTCTTCGTCGAAGCCGCCAACCTCGTCGAACACCGCCTTCCGCAACATCAGACACGCCGCCGTCACCGCGCTGTAGTTGCGCAACATGTTCAACGCCTGGAACGACCCCGCCGCGTCGCCCGCAAAATACTTGTGCGAGTGGCCCGCAACGCCGCCAATCCCGAGCACTACACCCGCGTGCTGCACTTTGCCGCTCTGGAACAGGAGCTTCGCGCCCACCGCCCCGACCTCGGGCCTCATCGCGTGCTCCACCATCGCCCGCATCCACCCGGGCGAAATCGGCTCGGTGTCGTTGTTGAGCAGGAGCAGCAGCTCGCCCGACGCCTCGCGCGCCGCAAGATTGTTCAACCTCGAGAAGTTGAACGGACCGCCGTCGCGCAACACACGATGCGGCGAGCGGGCGAGGTACTCGAGCGTCTCCCCCTCCGTGCTGCCGTTGTCCACGATCAGGATCTCGACGTTTCCGTAATCGGTATTCTTCTCGATCCCCTCGATCGCCTGCGCAAGCAGGTCCACACGGTCGCGTGTCGGCACGATCACCGACACCTTCGGCTCGTCCACCACGTGCCGGACGACGTGGAACGACGTCGGCACCGGTCCATCGCCGACCGTGCCCGCGATCCCCCGCCGCTCGAGCGCCTCGGCGATCGCGCGCTTCGACCGATCGTGGGCGTAGCCCTTGTTGCCGACGTCGACCGCAGTCGATCCAGCCACCTGCCGCCAGTGATACAGGATCATCGGAACGTGATGGATCCGATCCGACTCCTCGGTCGCGCGCAACCACAGGTCGTAGTCCTGACTGCCTTCGAAGCCGGCCCTGAACCCGCCGATCCGCTCGACCAGTTCGCGCCGCATCACCGTCAGGTGGCACGTGTACATGATCGAAAGGAAGAGATCCGGCGACCAGTCGGGCTTGAAGAACGGATCGTGGCGGCGCCCGCGCGAGTCGTATTTGTCCTCGTCCGAATAGAGGATGTCGGCGCCCGTCGCGCCAATCGCCGCAGCCATCTCCAGGAGCGCGTCGGGCGTCAGCGCATCGTCGTGATCCAGAAAGGCGACGTACTCGCCAGTCGCAAGCTCGAGCGCCCGGTTGGCCGCTCCCGAAATCCCCGCATTCACTTCGCCGAACGCAACGCGGATTCGCCGATCGCCGGCCGCGTGCCGCTCGAGCAACGGCCGGACGTGCGCAGCGGGAGACGCGTCGTCGAAAAGGCACAACTCCCAGTCCGGATAATACTGCTCCCGAACCGAACGGATCGCCGCGTCGAGGACCTCCTCCGGCGCGTTGTAGACCGGAACGATCACCGAAATCCTCGGCCGCGACCGTAGCGCCTCCGCACGCCGGAACTGGCGGACCGGATCGTAGCGCACGGCTTCCACCCCAGCCGCCCATTCGGCATACGACGGCGACCGGACCGCGCGAGCGAGGCTCGCAACCGGAGCGCCGGCCGCGGCGGGCAGTTCTCCGGCGGACGAGCGGCGGCGCAAGCGCTCGAGCGCCGGCAGCAGCACACCGTACTTGAAGCGTCCGTACTGCGAGAGCAATCGCCACCCGAGCGTGCTGAGGATGCGCTGCAACTGCGCGTCCTTCTCGGCAAGTATCGCCTGCGTCGCGGTCAGTTCCGCTCGCAGCGCCGCATTCTCGCGCCTCAGCGCCTCGGTGTCGTCGCGTTCTGCCATGAGTCCGGGCGCGGATTATCGCAGCCGCGCCCGCACTCTGCTACCGCTTCGGCGTCGAACCGTTCCAGTCGCCGGCGAGCGGCGTCACGTTCGGTGGACCGTACGAGAACGTCAGGTCCGCCACTCCCGGCGAGTTCGAGTTGCGAAGGAACCACGCGCCGGTCGCCGGGATGTAGATTCCCACCGTGCCGGTCCCGTCGTTGTTCCAATCGCCTGTCAGCGGCGTAGCGCCCGCCGGACCGTAATTGAACACGAGGTCGGCCGCGCCCGGCGTGTTCGTGTTGCGCAGGAACCACGACCCCGTCCCCGGCGTGTAGATGCCGATCGTGTCACGTCCGTCGGCGTTCCAGTCGCCAATAACCGGCGTCGCACCGGCCGGCCCGTAACCGAACGTCAGGTCCGCCGCTCCGTTCGAATTCGTGTTCTTGAGAAAGAAGTTGCCGGTCGACGGAACGTAAAGGCCTATCGTGTCGATGCCGTCCGCATCCCAGTCGCCGGCCACCGGCACCCAGCCCATTCCTCCAGGCCCGAACGTGAACACGAGGTCGGCCGGCCCCGGCGTGTTCGAGTTCCGAAGAAAGAACGCCCCGGTCGACGGCGCATACAGCCCGATCGTCTCGAAGCCGTCGCCGTCCCAGTCTCCGGCTATTGGAACCAGCGTCGACGCCGCCGGGCCGTAGATGAACACCAGATCCGCCGCGCCGGACGAATTCGAATTGCGAAGGAAGTACGCACCGCTCGCCGGTACGTAAATTCCGGGTGTCTCGGCGCCGGCCGCCGGCCCGCCCAGAAGCGTCCGGTTCCCGGCCGTGTCGTATACGGCGACAGTCAGACTGTGCGTACCGGGCCCTAGCGCGGACGGGTCGTAGGTCATCGTGAAGCCGCCCTCGGAGCAGTCCGGCAGACTCGGATTCAGGTTGCGGACGTCCGGCCGGAAGACTCCGGTCGACGGGCGGGCGACAGGAGTGCCGTCGACGAGCAACTGCACCGACGCGACCTGCACGTTGTCGAGCGTCCATCCCGTCACCGCAGTCGGGCCGCTCGCGTTCGTGACGGTGTTGACTGTCTCGAGCGCACCGACAGGCGGAGTCACGTCGCCCGCAGCCGAGTTGTCGACCTTCAACCTGCCGGTCGCATAACGCCGCGTCGTATTGAGCCCGTCGGAGATAACCGCGTAGACGAAATACGTGCCGTTCGGCACTCCACGGGTATCCCAGAGCCAGGTGTTGCCGGCGCCGTCCTCGGAAATTCCCGACACGATCGCGGTGCCGTCGAAGCCGGCGGCGTCCGTGTCGCGGAAGAACTGGATCGTCGCGTCGTCGTCCGGATCGGTTGCGTTCCAGACGATGGCGAACTTGCCGTTCGACTCGTCGTCGGCCGCGATCTTGACGTTGTCGACGAAGAACTCGCGCTGGGTGGTGAACTCGTGCGGATCGATGCGGAAGTACTTCATCGTCCCGCTCCAGGGAGTGCCGTTGTTGTTCGGGTCGCCGGGGTCCTTGACGATCGCCGGCAGGTCGAATGCGTACCTGTTCCACCCGGAATTGACGATGATGTCGTCCGACGTCTGCACGCCGGTTCCCGCCGCCGTCGATTGCCAGAAGATTCGGGCCACCGAACCGCTGCCGATGTTGCGCGCGCCGGTGACCGACATCCTGAACGTAAGGTTCCTGAAGCGGTTGGCGTCGATCGGGCTGACCAGGTCTTCGAACAGGAAGAAAACGGCCGGATCCGGGTTGCCGCTCGCGTTCTGCCCGCGCAGATGATCGCCACGAACGCCATTCGCGGTGGAGTCGGGAAGGAACTGGGGGAATCCGCCGGCGAGTCCGGTCGTAAGCTGGACGTCGGAGGCCTCGGCCATGTTCCAAGGGTTGTTACGGATGAAGGACGCGAAGTCGAGGCCTCCCGCTTCGTCGGGTTGCAGCACGTGGCAGATCGGTGGCGTGTTGATCGTGAGCGGCCCGCCCGACACGGTCGTGATCACGGCCGGAGCGCCCGGCAACGCGGCCGTTCCAGTGTTCACCGACACCCAGTCGACGCTGATCGAAATGCCGGACGCGTTCGCCGGATCGATGCGGAAAAGCTTGATCTGCCCTGTCCATGACGGGTCGGTGCTCAGGTTCACCGAGTAGATGTTCGAGCCGGCCGAAGCGGCGAACGGCGCCGACGGATGAACGGCGTTGTCCTGAGTCTGCCAGAAGACCTGCGCCGTCGACGCGCTCGAGAGCGTGAGCTGGAACGACACGCTGCGGTAGATCGACGAATCGATCTGCGCCGGCACGGTTATAGGGACGTTCAGGTTGAAGAATGGATCGGAGGTGTTAGACGTCGCGGTGAAGACGCCGCCGGAGACGCTCGTGCCCGACATGCCGCTCGTGAACGCGACGTCGGCGGCGTTCGACATGTCCCACTGGTCGTCGAGCACCATCGTCGCGTAGTCGCGAGACATCCGGCCGTGCACGAAGTAGTCGCCCGGCGCGTATCGCGACAGCTCGACCGGCGCCGTCGTGGCCGAGTCTTCGCGGAGGCCGGTCGCGATCCTCTCGATCGTGCCGTTGTTGAAGTCGTTGTCGCCGTCCAGATACATGTTGACCACGGCGTTCGAGCCCGGATCGCTTGCGACGAACGCCGACGTGAACGTCGTCGACGCGTCTCCGGTCGCGGTGAGGCGGACCCAATCGATCTGCACCGTCGAGCCGGATGCGGCCGTGTGGTCGAGCCGAAGCCCGGTCGCGGGCTGTCCGGCCCACGAAGCGACGTCGCCAACGACGATACCGGTCGTCGCGAGATCGATCGTGTAGATACGCCAGCCCGGCGCCGTCGTTACGAAGCTGGATCCGGCGAAATTCGAGACGAACGACGATCCCGTGAACCAGAAAACCTGCATCGAGCTCGCGACGCTCACGTTCATCCTTACCGTCAGGTAGCGATACGTCGTCGTGTCGATTGGAAAGTACTTGCCCGTGCGTCCGTTGCGCTGCGTCCCGGTCAGGCCCGGATCGAGCAGGAAGAGGCTCGGATCGTTCGACGATGCCGTGCACGAGAAAACGCCGGCCGAGTAGGACGGGCTCGAGATGTTGAGCGACTCGTTGAGATTGAAATCTTCGACGTTGTTCATGTCCCACGGATCGCCAAGGGTCTCGGTGGCGTAGTCGCGTCCGGCGGCGATCTTGTCGGCCGTGCCGTCGGGTTGGGTGACGGCGAGCGAGAGCCCGGCCTGAGCGAGCGCCGGCCGTGGAGCGGTGACGAAAGTCGTCGCCGGCAGTACGGCGAGAAGGATGACGCAGAGCCGGGTGGATGTATGCATTGTTGAACTCCTCCGGGGCGGCGGGCGAAGACAGCGGCGGCCGGGGGGTGGGTGGCGACGCCAGACAAAGATTAGGAAGGCGTGAGCGGATCTGTCAACTTTGGGGTAATAAGGGACTTTTCGTGATTTCGGTTCGTGCCAGGATGGGCCAGGTGGTCACGCAAGGAGGTTTCCACGTATTGGTGGGCCATCCACGATTTCAGTCCGGAGCCGCCGCGTGCGACCCGCGGCCGTTACGAAACCTCTCCGTATTCCTGGAGTCGCAATGCCGCATGAACGAGTCGGCATCGCATTCTTCTGGAGCGCCGTAGGCGCGAAAGCACCAATAGGGGTAGGGAGCGCCACGGGGCGCCCCCTCCCTCCGAACCGGACTGGCGGATCTCCCGCATCCGGCTCTCCAGTCGGTGGTATTACCTCG
>JAJTWZ010000020.1 GCA_021463145.1 Blastocatellia bacterium
GCGGTCGGACCGAGGTTGGCGGCGGTACCGCGGGTCGCGTGCGCTCGTTGCACTCGCTCCCGCGACCCACGGCTATTTCCTCTGACCGCTCCGCGGTCATAGAGCGCCTTTGGCGACGTTCCGGAATCATGCGGGTTGATCGCGATGCCGACCGCGGCGACATTACCCAGGTTCGAAGCCTTCAGCGATCCAATGCAGGTTCGAAGCCTTTAGCGATCCACTGCAGGTTCGGTGCCTTCAACGATCCACTGCGTCGAATTCTGGCGGTGCCATCTATGTGAATCAGTGGACTAATCGCGACCACGCGCGCATCCGTCTCTTCCTCGAGCAGGATCTCGGCGTTGCTCTCTCAATGGACTCGGAGCACGTTCTCGTGGAGCGACCGCAACTCCCCCGCCGGCGAGGCGGCCAAACGGTGACGTCCGCGGACACCAGCGGCATTGCGACGCCGGCCAACGTCTTCACGTCGCCTTGATCCCGATCACCATCGAATCCGGGCCTACGAGATGTTCCACCCGCGTCGACTGGAATCCCGCGGCTTTCATCCACCCCTCGCAGTCGGCGCCCGTGAAGTCGAACCCGCCCGGCGTTTCGATGAGCATGTTGAGGCTCATCATGAGCCCGAACGCATTCTTCGAGCGATCGTCGTCGATGATGGATTCGTAGACGACGAGTGCACCGCCGGCAGGAACCGCGGCGTAAGCCTTCTCGATGAGCATCTTCTTCACCGGCAGGTCCCAGTCGTGAAGGATGTGGCCCATCAGGATGACGTCGGCTTTCGGCAGTTCCCGATCGAAAAAACTGCCAGATACGAATTCGACGCGGCCGGCAACACCGACCCCGGCGACGTACTCTTCGAAGATCGGCCCCACCTCCGGCAGGTCGAATCCGACGCCGCGCAGGTGCGGGTTCGCAAGCGCGATTTGCGCCGCGAGGTCGCCCTGAGCGGTCCCGACATCGGCGAACGTAGCGTAGTCAGCGAACGGAAACTGCCGAGCGATCGCAATGTTCGAGCCGTGACTGATGCCGGTCATCGCGGCGAGAAACCCCTCGAGCCGCGCGGGGTCGGAGTAGATCGTCTCGAAGAGCCCGGGCCCGCCTGATTTCACCTCGTTCTGTGGAAGGCCGGTCTCCAGCGCTTCGGTGAGGCCTCCCCAGAACCCGTACAGCCGGCTGTTCGCCATTTCGAGGATGCCGCCGATATACGACGGTTTCGCGCGGTCGAGAAACAGGCCGGTTTCCACCGTGTTCGCGTAATGGCCGTCTTTGCGCTCGAGGAAACCGAGCGCCACGAGTGTGTCGAAAAAGTCCCGGGCGCCTCGGTCGTGCAGGCCGAGGAGCGCCTGCAGTTCGCCAAGGGACCGCGCTCCGCGCGCCAGTTCAGTGAAAAGGCCGAGCTCGATGGCACTCAGCAGCGTCTTCGATGGCCAGAAACCGAGGCCGGTCTGAAGGATTCTGTCGGGGGTGGGTTCAGAATTCATGGCATCTGGATACCACCATTTGCCGGTGCAGGCCACCCGGGAGCCGTAAGGACAGGGTTGCGAGGGGAAGCGTGATCTTCCCGTGTTCGTTCGCCGTCAAAATCGGGCCCGGGAAACCGGTTCGCGCAGGTCGCTCTTCGCCATGGCACACGCGCGTTCTCGCACCAAGAAGGCTTTCCACCATGCTTCCGGTTCACGAATCCTGAATCGTATTTTCGCGCCGCTCAGCTACGTGCCAGAGCACACCGCACGGATCGTAGACATATGCGGTAAGAAGCCCCCAGGGCTGCATCGCGGGCGGCTTGGGCGGCTGTACCCCGAACTTCGCTGGCAGGTCGAGACCGACGATGTGGGCCCACCACTCGTCGAGATCGTCGACCATTAGCTGCACCACGAAGTTCTCGGCCCAATCCTTCTGATAGTAGCGCTGTAGGATGAATCCACCCGATCCGGCATTGAAGATCGCAACCTCGCCATCCAGCACTTTTTCGAAGCCAAGTGCTTCCCAGAACCGCTTCGACAGATCGGGATCCATCGCCGGCACGAACGGCCGCACTCGCTCTGTACCGCTCCGAACCATAATCGTTCTCCGGACCCCAAGGTCTACGAACGTCAAGCATCGGCGGTCGCTCGCGACGGCGTCAAGCGGGAAGGACAGATCCAGGCAGGCCGCTCTCTCGGGGAAACTCCCTGGCTGCAAACAGCAGAGGAATCGACACGCTCAGCATAGGCGGGGGATTGAGGTCGCGGGGCGCGTGAGCATCTTGACGTGACGTGGTACAAGTGAGCCGTGCGCGATCGCAACACGGTAGTACTTGTTTCCAGGAGCTCCGGCCAACGGCCCAATGCTGACCTGTCCCGCGTGACCGGTGAGGAGCGGCTGGCGATGATGTGGCAGCTCGCACTCGATGCCTGGGCATTCCGAGGAGATCGAGATGTTGAATCCCGACTTTCGCGACATGTTGTCCGCGTTATCAGAACACGAAGTTGAGTACCTGGTCGTCGGGGCGTATGCACTCGCTTTTCACGGATTGCCTCGCGCAACGGGCGACCTGGACATCTGGGTACGTTGCTCGTCCGAGAACGCCTTACGCGTCAGGTCGGCGCTGATCGCGTTCGGCGCACCGCTGGAGGATGTGAGCGTGGAAGACCTGCACAAGCCGGGGATCGTTCTCCAGATCGGAGTCGCCCCGCACAGAATCGACATCCTGACGTCCATTGACGGTGTTGGCTTCGATCACGCGGTAGAGAACCGGGACACGGCGACAATCGACGGCGTGGACGTACCGATTCTTGGTCGAAGACAGTTGATCGACAACAAGAGAGCCGCCGGCAGGCCGCAGGACATCGCCGACCTGGCTTGGCTCGAGAGCCCGGACACGTGACTGGCGCTCTGCGCTGAGTCAATCGTTCGGGATGCACCGGCGACGTACGATCGACAGTGCGCGTACGTTACCCGCAGTGTGGCTGGAGCCACAGGCACGTCACGCCCCTTTTGACCGAAACACTGCCGGTACGCCTCCACGGTAGCCGGCCGGTCAGAGAATCGCTACGATAGAGAGTCTGCCTGCAACTCAGCAATGACCCTCTTCGATTCACGGATGGTGCGGGACTTCGACTGGGCGCTCGCGGTCGTCCCCGTCGTGCTCGTCTGCTTCGGCACCGTCTTCATCTACAGCTCTCAACCGGACGAGTCCTACTGGAAGCGCCAGCTCCTTTTCATGGCTGTCGGCCTCGCGATGATGGCCGCCTTCGCGCTCACCGATTACCGGAAGTGGCTCCAGTTCGCCCCGTTTTTCTACGGCCTCGCGATATTCGGTCTCGTCGCGGTGCTCATCTTCGGTTCCGTCGTCAACGGCGCCCGCGCGTGGATCCGCTTCGGCGCTTTCGGCCTTCAGCCCTCCGAGTTCGCAAAGCTCGCGACGATCCTCATGCTCGGCCGTTTCCTCCACCAACCTCGCCGCGGTTCCCTCAGCCTGCGCGAGATCGCCATCGCGGGCCTCATCGTAGCCCTTCCCGTGGGTCTCATTCTTCTGCAGCCCGACATGGGCACCGCGCTCACCTTCTTCCCTGTTCTGTTGACGATGCTCTTCCTGAGCGGACTGCGGAAGAGGATGCTGATAGTCGCCGTTGCCGGCGCCATCGTCGCCGTCGTCCTTGCCTGGGGCTTCGTCCTGAAGACCTATCACAAAGAGCGCATCCAGATGGCCGTAACCCTGATGGCGGGCGACACCGACCAGGTCAGCCGGCAGCAGAAGCGCGCCCAGGGTTATCAATCCATCCAGTCGATGATCGCCGTCGGCTCGGGCGGCACGTTCGGAAAGGGCGTGCTCCAGGGCACCCAGGGCAGGCTCGGGTTCCTGCCGGAACGCCACACCGACTTCATCGCCTCCATCGTCGCCGAAGAGACCGGTTTCGCCGGCGCGCTCGCCATGCTCCTGCTGTACGGAGCGGTCATCTGGCGGCTCACCGGCATCGCGAAGCTGTCGGCCGACCGCTTCGGATCCCTTGTCGTCATGGGACTTGCGGCGCTTTTGGGCTTTCACATATTCGTCAACTTAGGTATGGTGCTTGGCTTGATGCCAATCATGGGTATTCCGCTTCCCCTCCTCAGTTACGGGGGTTCCTCTCTGCTGATGATGTTCATGGGATTCGGACTCGCTTTGAGCGTGCGTCTGCGGCGGTTCGTGAACTGAGCCGCCTCCGGTCAGAGTAATGACGATTTCGTACGACGCCTACCGCTCCGCCCTCGACGACATCCTTCCGCGGGTCGAAAAACCTGTCCGGTACGTCGGTGGCGAATGGAACGCCGCCTCCAAGAATCCCGAAGCGATCCGTACCCGCATCGCGTTGTGCTTCCCCGACGTCTACGAGATCGGGATGTCGCACCTCGGGCTGAAGATTCTTTACGAGCTCCTCAACCGTCCCGAGCACTGGTCGGCCGAACGCTGTTACTGCCCATGGCCCGACATGGAAACCGAACTGCGCGCCTCGGGCCTGCCGCTTGCTTCGCTCGAATCCTTCACGCCGCTCGTTGACTTCGACATCGTCGGTTTCTCGCTGCAGTACGAGATGACCTACACGAACGTCCTCACGATGCTCGATACCGGCGGCATTCCAATCCACTCCGGGCAGAGGACGCTCGATCACCCGCTTGTGATCGCGGGCGGCCCGACCGTCTACAGTTCCGAGCCGATCGCCGGCTTCATCGACGTCTTCCTCATCGGCGACGGCGAGGAAGCCTTCCCCGCGCTCATCCGCGCGTGGGAGCGGCTGAAGGCTGAGGGCGGCCGCTCACGTATCGATATGATCCGTGAGCTCGTGCAGATCGGAGGCCTTTACGCGCCGGCTCTCTACACCGTCACCGAGTCGGACTACACAGGCATCCAGATCGTCGACGAGCCGGACGATCCGGGCGTTCCGTATCCCGTTCGGCGCCAGCTCGTCGAAGACCTCTCGAAGTTTCCGTTCCCGTCGAGCTCGCCCGTGCCATTCACCGAACCGGTGCACGACCGGATCGCCGTCGAGATCGCGCGGGGATGCGTCGACGGATGCCGTTTCTGCCAGGCCGGAACTATTTATCGTCCCGTTCGTGAGCGCGACCCGAAGGAGATCGTCGACACGATCATCGGCGGTCTCGAACAGGGCGGCTACGACGAGGCCTCGCTCACGTCGCTATCGACTGCCGACTACTCGTGCCTCACTCCTCTCGTGAAGGCGCTCGGCGACGAACTCGCCAAACGCGACGTCTCGTGGTCGGTCTCGAGCCTTCGCGCTTCTGGCGTCACGGAAGAGCTATCCGAAGAGATCGCGAAGCAGCGGGTGACGGGGCTGACGATCGCTCCCGAGGCGGGAACGCAGCGAATGCGTGACGTCATCAACAAGAACGTCACCGAGGAAGACGTGCTGCGCAGTTGCCGGACCGCGTTCAAGCACGGCTGGAAAGCCGTGAAGCTCTACTTCATGATCGGCCTGCCGACCGAGACCGACGAGGACATCATTGGCATCGCGGAACTCGGCAAGAAGATCGTCGATCTCGCTCGCACCGAGTTCAAGCGGCCGGTGAAGGTGACCGTATCCGCTTCTTCTCTGGTGCCGAAACCGCACACGCCGTTCCAGTGGAGCGAAGTCGTCGATCTTCCCGAGATCCGGCGTCGCCAGGAACTGCTCGGCGCGCTGTGCCGCCGCTACCGCCTGACCTACAAGCACCACCACGCCGAAACGTCGATGATCGAGGGCGTGCTGTCTCGGGGCGACCGCAGACTCGGACGCGTCATCGAGCGTGTGTGGCGAGAGGGCGGACGATTCGACGGCTGGACCGAACATTTCAGTTACGACCGGTGGATGCGCGCGTTCGAAGCCGAAGGCATCGACTACCGCGTCTACCTTCGCGAGTTCCCGGTCTACACCGGGTACGATCACCGTACTTCGCCGATGGCGCCGCTGCCGTGGGACCACCTCGACACTCTCGTCGAGAAGCGGTTCCAGGCCATCGAGCTTCGGAAGGCGATCAAGGGGCGCCTGTCGCCGCCCTGCATGCTTCCCGTCCAGATCGTGGACGGACGCCCGACGGCAATCGCGCCGAACGACAATGAATTCGACCGTGTCACTTCGAAGCCGCTGCTCTGCTATGCGTGCGGCCTGGACTGTGACTTGACCGTGGCGCGCGAGCAATTGGCGCGCGCCCGCCACATGCACGTGGAGGCGGACGAGGCGCTGCGAGCGCTCGCCGTCACGCCCTCTGCGAGCACTTCGGATTGGACCCCCGACCTGTCAGCGGACACGTCCGACGCGAGCAGCGCCCCAGCGTTGCGTCATTACCGCGCCTCGTACACGAAGCTCGACACGGTCAAGTACCTTTCTCACCTGGATCTTGCGCGGACTTTGCCGCGCGCGTTTCGACGCGCGGGCATTCCGCTCGGGTACAGCATCGGATTCCATCCGATGCCTCTGCTCGCCTACGGCCCGGCGCTCGGCGTCGGTGCGGTCGGCGAAGCGGAGTGGCTCGACTTCGATTCACCGGTCGAGCTCACGCCCGAGGCATTCCTCGAACGGATCAACGCCGTCCTTCCGGGCGGCATGCGATTCACGGCCATGCGCGAACTGCCCCAGGGCAGTCCAGCCCTGACGAAGATCATCAACCGCGCGGAGTATGCAGCGCGTCTGGACGATCCGGTGATTGCCGGAGCTGCCAGACGTCTTGCCGCGGTGCGCGACGATCTCGCCGGGCTCGACATCGACGCCGTGCACCGCGCGCTCGCCGAGGAGTTCTTTGCCCGCCAGTCGCTCGTCATCGAGCGGGTTCGCAAGGGCCGCGCCAAAGAGATCGACATCCGCCACTACGCGAAAGCCTGCCGGTTCGAAGGATCGAACGGCGACCGCGAAGTACGTCTCATCCTGGAGCTGACGAATTCCGGAAGCGCCCGGCCCGACGAAATTCTCGGCAGTATTTATCGCCTCGACCCGAAGGAGCGCCAGTCGCTCTCGAGTCGTCTGCGACGCTGCCGCCTTTTCGTCTGGCGCGATGGCGTGGAAACGAGCCCAATCGAGACATCCGATGTTCGAGCCGCGGCGGCCGCGGATAGATGAAGGGAAACGGGTCCATGTTGAAAATCCTCCTCAGGAGAGAACATGCCCAAAGAGCTGATCATCAGTGCGAACGCGCACGAAAAGAAGGTCGCCATCCTCGAAGATGGCGTCGTTACTGAGTTCTACGTCGAACGGGTCAACGAGAACACCGGCGTAGTCGGAAATATCTACAAAGGCCGGGTGATGAAGGTGCTGCCAGGTATGCAGAGCGCCTTTGTGGACATCGGCCTCGAACGCGACGCGTTCCTCTACGTCTCGGACTTCCTCGACGTGCTCGAAGACGAAGCGATCGAGATCAAGTCCGACGCACCCGGTTCCGCCGGGCGCGGCAAGCGCGAAGCGGCCGATGCAGCCGACGAGGCGCAGGCGGCGGCGGAAGCCGAAGCGACCACGGCCGGACGCTCGTCCGGGCGTGATCGCGATCGAGATCGCGATCGCCGGACTGCGCGCGACTCGAAACCGGAAGCGGTGCCCGAAGCAGAAGAAGACAACGCGGAATTCCCTCCGGCCGACACGCCGGCGCCGATGGAGGCTGTACGGGACGACGACGAGGACGATGACGACGACGAGTCCGACGCCGATGCGGCAGGTGGCCGGCGTCGGCGCCGCCGCCGGCGCCGACGCCGCGGCGACGAAGTGGCGCCCGGGATGGACGAGTACGACGTGCCGCAGAAGGCGCAGGTGCTGGACTCGTTCGGTGACGACGATGCCAGCCGCCTGCGGATCGAGACGGCATACGAGCACATCGAGGAAGTGCAATTCGCCGACACAGCGCCTTCGGTTCTCGAGGCTGGGGCGTCGAACTTCGAGCGGGTTTCCGACGACGACGCGCCGCCGCGAGAACGCGCGCGCAGGGATGTGCCTCAGATCGTCGAGTCCGCACCGTCTTTCCCGACCTATGAAGCACCGGTCGAAGAGATGCCGGCGCCGATGCTCGTTGCTATCCGCGACGAAGACGACCTCGAGGCATCGGTCGACGCCGCGCTCGACGCCGTGGCCGCCCCTGCAAAGGGACGTTCGCGCAAGGCGAAGGCCGAACCGGCGGCAAAGGCCGCGCCGAAAACGGCTGCAAAGAAGACCGCCGCGAAGAAGGACAAGGACGCCGACTCTTCCGGCGACGAGGCTCCGAAGAAGGCCCGCGCGAAGAAGGCTCCCTCCGCGAAGGCGGCATCGAAGCCCCCGCGAGGCAAAGCGCGCAAGTCGGCGTTGGCCGACGCCGAAGCAGAGGTCTCCGATTCGCCAAGCCGCGCCGAGATGTCGACGCGAAGGGGAGGACGTGGACGGCGCCGGTCGTCGGGCCCTCGCGAGGGTGACGGAGGAACGCCGGAAGCTGCAGCCGCGGAAAGGTCACCGGAACCGGAGAAGAAGGAGCGCACCGAGCGAAACGATCGCGGCGAGCGGTCCGACCGGCCGGAGCGCGAGCGCCCGGCGTCCGGCAACGGGCGCAGCCGGCGGAGCGAACCGCTGATCAGCGAACTGCTGCGAGAAGGACAGGAGATCACGGTTCAGATCGCGAAGGAACCGATCGCGAAAAAAGGTGCGCGCATAACGTCGCACATCGTGCTTCCGGGCCGCTTCCTCGTGTTCATGCCCACCGTCACGCACGTCGGCGTCTCGCGCAAGGTTACCTCGGAGGGCGAGCGCACCCGCTTGAAGAAGACGGTCTCGGCTCTGAAGGAGAAGGAGGGCGGACCGGGAGGATTCATCGCTCGAACCGCTGCAATTGGACAGTCGGACGAGGACCTGCTCGACGACATGCGCTATCTGCAGCGGACGTGGGCGGAACTGAAGCGCGAGGCGGACCGGCGAAAGGCTCCGGCCCTGCTGCACCGCGACCTCGACCTCGTCCAGCGCATCCTCCGCGACCAGATCTCGGATGACTTCTCCGCGATCCGTGTCGACAACGAGATCGAGTACGCGAGAATCGTTGACTTCGTCAACCGTGTGCAGCCGAGGCTCGTGCGGCGCGTGAAGCTCCACACTCGCGACGAGTCGATCCTCGAGACGTACGGCGTGCAGGCCGAGCTCGACAAGGCCGTGAAGCCGCGCGTGTGGCTGAAGTCCGGCGGCTACATCGTGATCAACCAGACCGAGGCGCTCGTCTCGATCGACGTGAACACCGGGAAGTTCGTAGGAAAGTCGGACCGGCTCGAAGACACGATCACGCGGACGAACATGGAGGCGGTACGCGAGATCGTCCGCCAGGTCCGGTTGCGCGATCTGGGCGGGATCATCGTCATCGACTTCATCGACATGGAGGAGCGCCGTAACCGGATGAAGGTCACGCAGGCGCTCGAAGCGGAGATGCGGGCGGACCGGTCGCCATCGAAGGTGCTCGGCTTCAACGACTTCGGGCTCATAATCATCACGCGGAAGCGTGTGAAGCAGAGTCTGGAGCGCACGCTCTGCAGCCCGTGCCCGTACTGCCAGGGAGCCGGGCTCGTGAAGTCGACGCAGACGATGGCGTTCGAGATCCTGACCGAGGCACGACGGATCTCGAAGCACCTGGACGGACAGGCGGACGACGTGACTTTGCGTGTCAGCCCGGGTGTCGCGCAGGCTTTGCGCTCGAGCGAATCGGCGATCTTCGAGGAGATCGAGGCGCATTTCTCTTCGCCGGTTCGGCTCAAGGTGGATCACGAACTGCATCAGGAGCAGTTCGACTTCGCGATCCTGTAAGTGCAGTGCCGCGAGTGGTGGCGGGCGGGTAGACCGTGATGGCGAGCCATCCGCGGACTGCCCGCTCGCTGTCGCTCGCGGTGCCTATGCACGGACTACCCGCTCGGTGTCGCTCGCGGTACTGTCATTTTTCTACGATGTCGGCCTTGACGGAGGACACGATGGCGAGCAGGTCCTTCTTTTCGGCCTCGGGGACGCTGAATGCGTCGAGCGCCGCAACCAGGTGACCGGCCGCCGTGTTCCAGTCGTCCTCGCTGATGCCCATTCCCTTGTGGGCCGTCTTCATGTCCCGCCCTGTATAGATACAGGGCCCACCGGCGGCGGCGCATACCTGGTCGACGATGTGTTGCCTGAGCTTGCCGGCGCTGTCCTGGCTGAGCCCCGCGAGGAAACGTTTCATCTTCGGATCGCCGTCCATCCGCTTGATGAACTCGTCGATGACCGCGGCAATCGCGTCGTAACCTCCAAGCCGTTTGTAGAGCGACTTCGCCGCTCCGGGCGTCTCTTCCATGGTGACCGTGTCGGAAACGTAGACCCACGTTCCGCCGATCTTACGGCGCCAGTCGACGGCCCGCAGCGTGTAGGTTCGCTCGGCGGCGCCCTTCATCTTTTCGGTCACGCGCACGTGCCCGATCCACTGCACGACGTCGCCGTGCACGATGTAGGTGCCGTCGACGGTCTCGAGCTTCAGCGATTCGGCCGCCGAGAACAGACCGGCGTACACTCCTTTCACTGCATCGATTCCCATCGCGACGGTGCCGTCCGGACCGACGAGCATGACTCGCGGATCGTTCCAGTAGCAGGCCGCGGCCGCTTCTGCGTTGCGGGAATTGAAGGCGGCCTCGAAGCGCTTCGAGAGCTCCATGGCTTCGACGAGGATCTTGCCCTCCTTCGAGGACTTCTGTGGAAGCGCGAATGCCGGACTGGCGGCAACCGACGAGAGAAGCATGATCGCCAGAGCGACCGGGCAACGGCGGAAGAGCGAGGACATGAGGGCCTCCTCCTTTGTATGTCGGATTGACGTTCCGGGCCTGGATGAGTGGGTCGACAGTCGAACCCGGGTGACGTGGCCTCATTTGTACAACAGACGGGCCGTCACTCCAATACCAGGCTACCCCTGCCCTGCCGTCGTGTGCTCGGAGCGCTCGATCTGTCTCGGCGAAAGCAACTCGGTCCTGGTTTCACGCTCGGCGCCACGGACCTCGCGCAACGCGTGCACGAAAGCCGACGCCCAAACGAACGCACCAGCCAGGTAGCCTGGCGACAGCACGAGCAGCTTCAAAAACAGGACGAAGTCGTGACGCGCCAGCCACACGAGCGCGCGCGCAAGCCTCACAGGCGGCACCAGGACGCCAAGCCAGGGATGCCGTATCAGGTAGGGCATCAGCCATCCAAGCGCCGGATACGCGCGAATGACCTCGAACGGTGGGTTCATCCTGTGTCTGGCAAGCGCCGAACTCTTGCCAAGCGTCCGCTGGTACTGGATGACCTTTCTCCATCCGACCCGGTTCTGGTGCGTCACCCTGATGCCCGGATCGAACAGAATCCGCTCCCCCGCAATCGACAGCCGCCAGTTGTAGAGCAGGTCTTCGCTTGCCCTCACGTCGTCGAAGAGC
Organism: Blastocatellia bacterium; assembly: GCA_021463145.1. Taxonomy (GTDB): domain Bacteria; phylum Acidobacteriota; class Blastocatellia; order UBA7656; family JADIYM01; genus JADIYM01. The sequence goes on from JAJTWZ010000020.1 coordinate 11,366, forward strand.
CCGAACCGTTCGAATACTTCCCGGCGGTAACAGATGTTCGCGGTCGGAATCGTGAACACCTCGCGGCGCGGCGATGTCGGAATGAACTCACGGAACTCGAGGAGGTAGCCAATGAGGCCGCTCGCACTTCCGGGGGTACCGTCGCAGATTGCGCCTCCAACGGCGGCATACTCCCCGGTGCTGTGCGCCTCTACCACCCGTTCGAGCAAGTCGGGTGCGGCTACACAGTCCGCATCGATCATCGCCAGCAGCCCGGCACGGGCCTCGCGGATCGCGGCGTTGCGCGCCGTTCCGGGATAGGCCCTGTGGCCGAGCCTGATGAGACGAACCTGCGGAAACTGCTTCTCCACTATCGCAGCCGTCAAGTCGGCCGAACTGTCCGCAACGATGACCTCGAAGTCGAACGGTGGACTCTGGCTGACGATAGACTCGAGGCACGCCGCGATCGTCGCCTCACCGTTGTAGACGGGAATGACCACGGAAAGGCACGGCGACCTCCCCTCTCGACCGTCGTGGCTCACGATACCCAGGATCAACGCCTCCAAAACTCTGCGACAGACGACCTCGGGGGCAGCAAGTGCAGTCCAGCACTATAGTTGACACGCCCCGCTCCCGTCCACGTACCGCTTCGGAATGAGTCGCGCTCCGCTCCGAATGATACCAGTGTCGCCCTGGCTGACCGGATCGCAGCAGGACTACGCGACGAACCATTCAATCGGATGGATGCGGCGGAGAAATCTTGGCGACTCCTTCCACTCGGAGCACGGCGTCACCGCCTTTTCTGCCCATTCGAGCGGCCTCGTAGCTATAATGCGCGTTTGAGTTCCGCAACTTTTCACGACATGACGACCGCCGGCCAGGTTCGATCGCTGTGGCGATACCGCGAACTGCTCCGCAATCTGGTGGTGCGCGATATCAAGGTCCGGTACAAGCGCTCCGTGCTCGGTTTCGCATGGATGCTGCTGAATCCTCTCATCTCCATGATCGTGTTCTCGATCATTTTTCGCGAAGTATTCGGGATGGAGCAGGACTATCCGCTATATGTGATCTCCGCGCTTCTTTTCTTCAATCTGTTCTCGCTCGGCAGTTCGCAGGGGCTCAACAGCATCGTCGCGTCGTCGGGCCTGATTCGGAAGGTTGCCGTGCCGAAGTCGATCTTCCCGCTTGCCTCGGTGCTGGCCAACCTCGTCAACTTCGGGCTTTCGCTCATACCACTTGCGGCAGTCATGATTTTCACCGGAGCGAAACTCACGCCGGCGCTCCTTGTGGTACCGGTCGGAATCCTGTCGATCTCGCTGTTTACCTACGGCATTTCACTCGCACTTGCGACGGCAAACGTCTTTTATCGAGACGTGAGGTGGTTCTACGACTCGGCGCTTCTCATCCTCTTCTACGTCACGCCCGTGATCTATCCGGCGAAGGTCGTGCCCGAGCAGTTCCGTTTCCTGCTGGCGCTCAATCCGTTGACGACCATGCTCGAGGTCTTTCGCGCCCCGATCTACGAAGGTGTCCTGCCGGCGCCAGCGGCGCTCGGCGCCTCGTTGCTGTACGGACTGGGGGCGACGATCGTTGGCTGGATGGTATTCCACCGGTACGAAGACCGGTTCATCAACTTCATCTGACCGGAAGCACGCGATGGCCGCACCGAGCATTCCCTCAACGTCAGCCGCGCCGGGCACGCCGTCCGCAGCAGCTCAGGAGGCGGCGGCCTCTGGGGTCGCGATTCGCATCGACGACCTGTCGGTCCGCCTGTCGCTTCAGAAGGAGGTCGTTCTCTCGTTGCGAGAGACGGCCATCCGATGGATCCAGCGCCGTCCCGTCGAGGTAGAGGAGTTCTGGCCGGTCCGCAACGTGAGTTTCGACGTCCAGCGCGGCGAGGCATTCGGCATCGTGGGCCGCAACGGCGCCGGCAAGTCGACAGTGCTGAAGGTCATCGCCGGCGTGCTGTCGCCGACGCTCGGAACGGTCGACGTGCGTGGACGCATCGCGCCGCTACTCGAGCTCGGCGCCGGGTTCGACTCCGAGATGACGGGCCGGGAGAATATCTACCTCTACGGCTCGCTGCTCGGGTTCCCGAGGCAGAAGCTCGACGAGCGGTTCTCCCACATCGTCGAGTTTGCCGAGTTGGAACATTTCATAGACGTGCCGCTCAAGAACTACTCGTCGGGAATGGCGTCGCGGCTCGGGTTCGCAGTCGCGACGGACGTGGACCCCGACATCCTCATCGTGGACGAAGCGCTCACGGTTGGCGACGCGCGCTTTCAGTTGAAATGCATGGAACGGATCGAGCTGTTCCGCCAGCGTGGCGTGACGATACTCTTCGTTTCTCACAATCCAGACCAGGTTAGACGGCTGTGTTCCCGCGCCTTGTGGCTCGACAATGGCGTCGTCCGGCTGCTCGGCGGCGTCGATGAAGTCGTGGACGGCTACACGGCGGTGGAGTACGAACTCCCCAGGCGCAGGACGGCCTGGACCAAGCCCGATCTTCCGTCGTTCGTCGAAGAGTCGGGCTCTGCCGGGAAACAGTCGGCGGTTTCGGTCGCGTACCGGTCGCCGAACGAGAATCGGCAAACCCCGCCGGTGCACGGCGAGTACGACTTCATCGACTTTACGCTCGTGGACGCAAGGTCGATGGAATTCTGCCGTGAAGCGTTCGGGGGCCGGGGACTGTCGGTTTCGAACAACATCGCGGTAGCCGAGCGAGTCCGGGCTGCGGGCGGCGATGCAGTGACGGCTGACCTCTCCGTCATCGATTTCCCCGACGACTCGTTCTCGTTCGTTTCGCTGATGGACTCGATTCACTTGCTGCCGGGACTCGAAGCCATCTCCCACGTGCTGGCGAGCTCCGCTCGCTGGGCGCGCGACTTCATATTCGTCCGGATGCCGAGCTACGAGGATGAAGAATATCTTCGAGCGTTGGGCCTCAAGCACTATTGGCACGACTGGTCGTGGTATCCGACGCACCCGCGCGTGGACCAGATCTCCAGCATCCTTCAATCTCTCGGTCTGGAGCAGTACCACGTGTCTCACCGCAGTCCGGCGCTTTCGAGCGACGCGGCTTCCATCCTTCCGCTTGCCGCTCCGCCTGACCAGGGCGTTTACGACGCAGAAATTCACGGTCCGAAGCTGTCGATCGAGTTTCCGCGGCCGATTTACGGCCAGATCGACGTTTTCATTGCCCTGCGTCGCTTCGAGACCGCCCAATGGCATGACATCATCACGAAAGGCACGCAGTCCTGAGTTACTGGTAGTCCGAGAGGATTCCGATGGATCAGACGAAGCCCTCTGCCGACAACGCACCGCCAGCCCCGACGCCTTCGCGCAGCGAAGCGTTGTTCGAGCGGTCAATTGCGCCGCCAGTGGCGGCCTCGAGGGCCAATCCTCTCTCGGCGTGGCGGCTTCACGCGCGATTCGGCCCCGTAGTTGCCGCTCTCGAACGATTGCTGCGTCACGGCCGTCAGGCTTCGGCATCGCGCGTGCTCGCCCTCGGCCGTCGAAGCCCGGCCCTGGAGTCGCTGCTTCAACAATCGTTGTCAGCCAGTGCGGCCGGGCCTGCGCCGGCAGTCGAGCTCAATTGGATTGACGGGTCCTTGTCATTGCCATTGCCATACGAGGATGCGGCGTTCGACGCTGTCGTTGCGATAGATGCGCTTCCACTCGTCCCACCGTCGGCGCGCGAGCGCACCGTGCTCGAGCTTGGACGGGTCGCACGCCTGGGCGTCGTGCTGTCCTCGCCGTTCGACGGGCCGAATGTCGTTGCCGCCGAGCGCGCCGTCAATGGGCTGCATCGCTCTTCGCGCGGAGTGGATCATCCGGAGATTGGCCGGCACCTGGAGTACGGACTGCCCGATCTGGCGCTTACGTGCAGCTGGCTCGAACGCGTGTTCGCCCACGTGGCCACGATGCCGGTGGAGCACTTGCACGTGTGGCAGTCCATGGCGTCGCTCGAACTCTTCGAACATTCCGAACCCACTGCCGCGGACGCAGCAGACGCGACATTCTTTCCGATCTCCGTTGGCGTCGGGGAGGGCGATCCCGCGTACCGGACGCTCGCCGTTGCCTCGAACCGGCCGTATGCGGTCGAGTTCCGTCCGCCGGGCGCCGGAAACGCCGAGTTCACCGCCCTCGCAATGCATGTCGCGCTGGAAGGCGCAGCGCAGCGCCAGAGCCTTGACCGGCTCTTCCTCGCCGTTACGGCGGATCGGGAACGGGAGCGGCAAGAGTTCAGCGAGACAGTCGCCAGCCTGGCTGCCGAATTGCACGAGCGTGAGGCCATTGGCGAGAAGCTGCAGAGGGACCTTCGCGAGCGCGACCTGACCGTTGACCACCTGCAAGCGACGGTTGCCGAGCTTGAGCAGCGGATCGAGCTGACGGACGACCACGTCGAGAATCTGGAGGCCGCGATCGAGGCGACGCGCCTGCACGCCCGCAATCTCGATGCAATGCGCGATGAACAGCGGGCTCGAGCCGACGATCTCCAGGTCACCGTCGACGGCATGCACGATTCGGCAACCACATCGGCGCAACACATCGAAAATCTCGAGCAACTGGTCGCCACGCTGAGGGCGGAACTTTCCGAAGCAAGCGATCGGTGCCTCGAGGCCGACGCCCGGGCGTCGCAGGCGGTACAGAAGTTGGATGAGGTGTTCTCCAGCCGCGGCGGACGAGCGCTCGGTGGCTACGTTCGGATGAAACGGAGGCTGCTGGGGAAGGGCAAGGGGGAGTAAGGTGAGGCGCCCTTCCCCCCCCGAGCGCGGCAGGTTCGTCCCAGGCGGGAGGACGGCTCTCCCGAGCATCGATGCACTCCCTGGTCAAGGAGTCCCGATTCCCGGAGGGACGCACGTAATTCCCGGTGTCGCGAGAGGGAGAGGTCAGTCTGTATGTGCGGGATAGCCGGCATCCTACTGAGCGACACAACCTCGCCGAATGCTCAGAGCCGGTTTGCGCGTCTCGACGCGATGGTCGAAGCCCTCGTCCGCAACGATCGAACAGCTCGACGCAGACTATCGGGAGAGAGAATCGCAATCGGCGAGTGCGGGCCGGCAATCGGCGGCCTGCCCGAATCCCGCCAGCTCGTTTCGAACGAGGATGGCACTATCTGGCTGGCGTTTGACGGCGAGTGCTTCAACGGGCGGGAACTGCGTGACGCCCTGATGGGCTCCGGTCATCGATTTGCGACCGGTCACGCCGCCGAGGCCGTCGTCCACGGATACGAGGAGTGGGGCATTCGAGGCGTCGCCGAGCGACTTGTTGGAGCCGCGGCCTTCTGCCTCTGGGACGCGAGAGCGGGAAAGGCATTCCTCGTTCGCGACCGGCTCGGGGTCAAGCCGCTCTACTTCACGGCACGAGCTCCCGCACTGGCTTTTTCTACCGGACTACGGTCACTGGCGCGCTCCGGCCTTCTCTTGCCCAAACTGGACGAAGAGGCCCTGTGGGCACACCTCTACTGTGGGTTTACGCCTCTATCGAGAACGCTGGTCGCGGGCGCACAGCGCTTGCCAGCAGCGCACATTCTCGAATGGTCAGCCGAGTCTGGCGCGACGAGCGTCTCGCGCTACTGGGACTTCCCATTTGAGGACGAGGATTGCCGTCTGACGATGGCCAGCGCGGCGGGCGAAGTGAGGGACCTGCTCGACGACGCCGTCCTCGGGCAGACGGGCGACGGCCCGGCCGGATGTTGGCTCACCGGAGAACTCGATTCGTCGGCAGTAGCGGCGTTTGCGGCGCGGCACTCGAATCGCTCGATCCGGGCGTTCTCGCCTCTGCTTCCAGGTATCGGCGAGACAGCATTGAACGCCGCTCGCCGTGTTGCGAAGCACATCGGCGCCGAACATACGACCGCTCAGTTCGACGAGGCTGCTTACATCGCCGGGTTCGACCAGACGCTCGGCAGCACCGATGAGCCGGCTTCTGACGATTCGGCGCCGGTCGCGGGACTGCTCTCGGAGTTTGCAGCAACCGGTGTTGGGATAGTACTCACTGGCTTCGGCGCGGATGAGCTCTTTGGCGGCCGTAAGTCTCATCGCCGTTTCGTGTTCGGCGAGCCCACGCTGCCAGCGGGCGCCCGATCCGAGCGACGCCGCAGCTTGTCCAACTTGCGAGAAGCTCTGGCCGTCCGGGCCGGAATCCACGCGCCGGCTCCGGTCCTGGACCTGACAAGCCCGCACAGCGGAATCCCGTATTCAATACAGCCCGAGTTCCTGTGGTGCCTGTTGAATCCGGACCGTCGTCCGTCGCTCGAAGTGTTCCGCGGATCTCTCGAGCGGATCGAAGGAGACATCGATGCTGGCCCTCCGGGCTCGCTGCGTCGGGCAATGGCCATCGATATCCAATTGCGGCTCGGCCAGGGAAACCTGATGACGGCCGGTGCGGAGGCGAGGTCCGCAGGCATCGATTTGAGGGCGCCATTTCTCGACCACCGCTTAGTGGAATATGCCTTCCGGCTGCCGGACCGGTTCAAGGTTGAACGCGATCAGGGCAACCTGGTGCTGCGCGAAGCCTTGCGCGGACTGTTGCCCGACGACGTCGTCGATGACCGCTCGCGCGGTCCGCGTCTGCCGCTGGCGTCGTGGTTCCGCGGTCCGTTGCGTGACTACATTCGTGAAGCGCTGCTCGACTCCCACCTGGTCGACGATGGAATGTTCACGAGGCAGATGCTGGAGGCGATACTCGTTGCGCATTTCGACCTGGACGTCGACATGTCGCGAACGATCGGATCGCTCGTGCGCATAGACCGATGGTGGCGGGCAGTTCGGGACGAGATCGTCGCGGCGCTGCCGCCCGACGGGGCAATTCCAGCCGGACCTCGCACCAGTGAGCCGACGGTCGACATCCTGATTCCGGTCTACGAGAACTTCAATCTGGTCCGCGACTGCGTCCGGTCGATTCGGGCATTCACCAGAATGCCGTTTCGCGCGATTCTGCTCGACGACAGGTCAAGCGATGCGACGCAGGAGAAGCTGCGACGGCTGGTGGCCGACGACTCGCGCTTCGAGCTCGTCTGCAACGAGGAAAACCTCGGATTTCTGGCCAACTGCAACCTTGGTTTCGAGCGTTGCTCCGCCGACTACATTGTCCTGCTCAACTCGGACACCGTAGTTGCCCCTGGGTGGCTGGAGCGCATGGTTGCCTGTGCCGAGAGCGATCCGGCGATCGCGATCGTAAATCCGCTCACGAACGAATCGGGCAACACCTCCGTCCGATTCGCGCCAGGGCTGAACCTGCTGACGATGGCGAAGGCGATTGCGGAGTCGTCTCCGCGCGATTACCCGGATCTCACAACGGCCGTCGGGATGTGCATGCTCGTGCGACGCTCGGCCACGCAGTTGCTCGGTACGTTCGATCCGGCGTACCTGAATGCGTACTGCGAAGAGTCGGACCTCTGCATGCGATTCACAGAAGCAGGGCTGCGCGTGGTCGCCGCCGACGATGCCTTCATCTATCACAAGGGTTGGGCTTCGTACGACGAGCTGAAGAAGAAGCGCTACTACGAGCACAACCGGGCGATCTTCGACGCTCGCTGGTCGGTTCCGTACGATCGCGATTGGGGGAGATATGCCCGGCGCGATCCACTCCAGCCTACGCGCGACCGGTTGTTGCGCTTTTCGATCGGTCGAGAAGATGCCGACAACCTCGATCTGATCGATGCCCGATCGTCTCGGCTCTCGACAAGCGCGACCCTGCACGCCGTCGGCGATGGCAAGCGTGCGTCGTCGGCTGCGGTTCTGCTTCCCGGGCGATCGCCAATCGGCGGAAAGCCGGAATACGACTCGTTCCTGCAGAACCGCGCGGCCAATCCGCTCATGCGATTCGACGAGCGACGGCTGGCCTTACCGACCTCAGCAACGATTCGGTCCCTGCCTTCGCTCGACCGCAACCGGCTGAGGATCACGTTTCTGGTTGCCAGTCTCCATCTTTCCGGAGGTGTCATCCAGATCGTGCAACTGGCGCGAGAGATGCTGCTGGCCGGTCACGACGTCCGGATCGTCACCGAGTCGCCAGAGGACACTCCCGAAAAGCAGAACCTGTGGTTGCAGCCCCTCGTCTACAGGAACCGCCGCCACCTCATCGAGAACTTTCCCGAGAGCGACGTGGTCGTCGCCACCTTCTGGGTCACGGCTCATCGATATCTGCGCGAGTTGCGTGAGCGATACGACTTCGTTTCCGCATACTACATCCAGGACTACGAGGCGTGGTTCTACCCGGAGTCGGACTGGCTCAATCGAAACAACGTCATCCATTCGTATTCGCGAGCCGAACACCACATCGTGATGTCGAGATGGCTGGCGAACCTCGTCGACGCGCACGGCCCACGCTGCGAGATTGTCTCGCTGGGACTGGATCTGGGCGTCTTTTATCGGAGGGATACTCAACCGGCAACGCATCCGCGGGTGCTTTCGGTAGCCGCCATCGGGCCGGAAGTAGCCCGCCGTGGCTTTCCGGACACCGTCGAGGCTTTCCGGCGCGTGAAGGAGGCCCGGCCCGATGTCGAAATCGTTCTTTACGGGACGGAGCGTGAGCAGCTGCCCGGCCTGCCGTTCGAGGTGACTTGCGCCGGCCGCATCTACGATCAGAACAAGGTCGCGGAACTGATGTCGTCAGTGGATGTCGTGCTGGATGCTTCGCTCTGGCAGGGCTTCGGCCGGCCGGGACTCGAGGCGATGGCCTGTGGCGCCGTCCCGGTCCTCACGAATTTCGGCGGATTGAACGAGTATGCCGTCGACGGCGTAAATTCGCTGCTCGTGCCGCCAGGCGATCCCGCCGCCGCTGCAACGGCAATTCTCGACCTGCTCGGCGATCCAACTCGATACGCCAGGATGCGGAACGAAGGACTGGCAACCGCTCCCAGATTCGCCCACACCCTGGAAGCGGAGCGTCATCTCGAACTCTACGAGCGATGGGTATCCGAGAAGTTCCCGCAGAGAGGACGCGAGTTGTCGATGCGATAGGCGACGATCCTGTCGGCCGGCCCGTTGGTATTCGTGTCGCGGAGAATCCACAGGCCCCATTCCGGGACGTAGACTCCGATAGAGTCGATACCGTCGCCATCCCAGTCGCCGACAACGGGCAGACCGCCTGGCGGACCGAATACGAAGCTCGTGTCCTCGCTGTCGAAACTCCCTTCGCCCCTCAGATACCAGGCGCCATCTGCCGGATCGTAGAGACCGACTTTGTCGCGGCCACTGCCGTTCCAATCGCCGGCAATCGCAAGCCGGTTCTCCTGAGGAGGGCCGAACTGGAACTCCTCGTCCGCAGGACCGGGTCCGTTGGAATGGCGAACCTTCCAGCGCGACGCATCGGAATGGTAAACGCAGATCGTGGAAATTCCAGACCCGGTCCAGTCCCCGGTGGTTGGCTGCCCCCCGGGCGACGAGAACGACAAGGTAACGTCGGCGAGCCCGGCATCCTGCGAGTTCCGGAGAAAGAAGCTGGCGTCGGCCGGATCGTAGGCGCCAATCCCTTCGTGTCCGTCGCCGTCGAAGTCTCCAACCAATGGCAGCCAGCCGCGGCCTTCGGCTCCGTACTTCGCCGTCCTCTCCGAGCCATCACGGCCGCGCAATCTCCAGATCGACGTGGAAGGATCATAGCCGCCGAGATCCGTCGCCAATGGGCCGGCTGGAGGCTTCCGTGACGAGACAATTCGAATCGGCCATTGCGGCGAACTCTCGTAAAGATCCGAAAAAACGATGGCTCGCCAGGCGTCGTCGGTCATCTCCGGGTTCAGCCTGACGAAGATATCGAATTGCGTGTAGATCGGCCGGTCGAATCGGACGAACGGCTTCGGCCCGTGGACCGCCTCGTCGTAAGTGACCGTATCCCGGGGAGCGGTGATCGGGATAATCTGGTCGAACGAAGAGTCGGCAATAAGCAGTCGTGGCACTATCGCGTACTCGGTCCACCCCATTCGCTCGAAGAACCTCTCGAAGTCCTCGATCCGCATCATTGCCGGATGTCCGGTCCAGTCGGTCCAGGCAAGACGGAGGCCCACCGATTCGAGGTATTCGGATTCCTCGAAGGACGGATGTCGAATGAAGGCGAAGTCCCGCGCGGCGCGTGCGAATCGCTCCAGCACGTCGAAGGAAATGGCGTCGCCAGGCAGATGCTCGAGGAAATCCATCGCCGAAACGAATCGCACGCAACGGTCCGGTACCGTGGTTGCGACGACGTCAGCTTCGACGACCGGGTAACCTGCCTGGCGCGCTCCCGCAACGTCCTTTGCGTCCAGTTCCAGTCCAAGCGACGACTTCGCGCCGAACCGGCGAATGCAGTGATCCGTCGATCCGCCGGTGCCACAGCCGAGGTCGATGAACTCGAATTCGCCCCTGGAAAGTCCGTCAATGGCTCGCTGGATGTCCACGGCCCACCGAGTATGCGAGAGCACCGGTAAACTGTCAAAGCAGCACAGATGCGACGGACTCCATTACCAGGTCTATGCTGCGGACCAGATGCCGGCCCACGAAACGGGCTCGCCTTTCCAACTCCCGCCCGCTCGGTCAGCGATTCACGGGCGGAACCTCGAGGTTGCGGGTAGTCGCCTCGGTCACACTGTCGGGAGGGCCTGCAAGGGCGCGGTCCTGACGGTCCTGCCACTCGGCCTGCCTGTCCGTCGACCCGTTCTCAGCGCCCTTCAAGGCCGGATTCGCGAGCCATCGCTTCGATCCCAATCCGTTCAGGATGAGTCCGATTCCCACGAGAATCGGAATCAGCCCGGCCACCCACACCCGGCTCAGGATGGCCACCGCAACGGGATTCAACTCGGCGCTCGAGACAATCCCCTGCATTATCACGAAGACAACGATCGTAAAGGCGAGGCCGACGCTGGCAGTGACCGTGCCGTTCTTGATGTTCCGTGCGCCCTTGTGCTCGAGCGTGATGCCACGCCGGCGTTCGAGTTCCTCCTCGCGCGCCCGGCGTTCCGGCCCCGTGAGAAACATCGTCGCAAGCCAGGTCTGACCGAGTGAGATCCCGTCGTCATTCGGCTGCGGTCCTGCAGTCAATGCCTGTCGAACTGCCTTCAGGTTCGCGCCGCAGGAGTTGCAGAAGTTCAAACCGTCGGCCGGACTCGAGCCGCATTGCGGGCAGAACATCGGATTCCCTCCTCATCGGGATCAAGCGCAGCCGCTCGGATCAAAACGCCTGACAAGCTGGACGTAGAGCACGCTTCACACTCTACGTACCGGCTCAGCATAGCGGTTCGACCCAGGTCCGTCACGCCGGACGCAGGCGGTCAACGCCTGCGCCGCCCGCGCGAGAACGGGTCGCCGGAAGGACCGGATCCTCCGCTTGCCTTCTTCGCACGCTCGATGTAGCCGCGCAGTTCTTCACCGTCCACCAGCGTGCCGTTGCGGTCGTCCCAGACGTAGTAGTCCGAGATCCACGCATCCGCACCGTAGCGCATCCGTCCGGTTTCGTCGCGCTCGAGGAAGAGGACGAACTTCCTTCCAGGCTCGAAGTAAGCGCCCGACAATCCGATCGCGCGGCTGTCGACGAATGGGCGGCCGAGACAGACGGGATGTGCCACGCGAAGCTCTTCGGAAGCGGTTTCGCCTTTGAGGACCTCGACGATCCGATAGGTGACGCCCTGCAGCGTGCACGGTGCGGCGGCCTGACTCGACACAGGTTCCAGCCGCAGAACTTCCACTGCGGCGACGAGGTCGGCCCTGCGCATGTTGTCGATGAGATCGGCCGTAGTCGGCGCCGGGAGAGAGATCTCTACCGCGGGCGTCGGCGCGATCACGAGTGGATTGCCCGGCGGTGGTGGCGGTGGCGTCTCGGAGCACGCCGCCACGATTGCGGCGAAGAGCAGAAACGTGGCCAGTTGGACGATCCGGAACACAGGCAGATCAGGCTCGACGCGTCCCGCCAGTCCCTAACGGCCGGGCGTGAACTTCGAAGCAGGACAGAACAACTCTTCAGGCGCCGTCAGCATACTCCAGGCGGCTGACAGGATCATTCGTGGAGCGACAAGCGGCCACATTTTTTCGTCACCCCCTAATTCGCCAGTGTCCGAAGGGATGATGCAACCCCGAGTGCGGTATACTGCCCGGCTTTGGCGCGCGACAAGCGTGCCGCCATTCAGATCCAGAGGTAGCAATCAGAATGAAGGCAGCAGGAACGATCCTGAGATTCGGAGCACTGGCCATTGCAGTCGCCACGGCCGCGTGCTCCCCGGCAACCGAGACCGCCAACAAGCCTGCGACGAACACCGGCCCGGCGCCCGTTGCTTCGAAGAAGGACACGCCCGGCGTCTACGACCCGGCGGCCGGAACCTTCTGGGTCAGCGTGACCGGTGCCCCGGAAGCGAAGGCCGTGCAGTTCGGCGCCCCGAACATGGTTCCGGTGGTGGGCGACTGGAACGGCGATGGCGTCACGTCGCTCGGCCTGTACCAGGCCGCCGACGGGTCGTTCTTCCTGTCCGACAAGCTCGAACCGGGCGCTGCCACGATGACGTTCACCTTCGGCGCCCCCAACCAGAAACCGATCGCCGGCGATTGGGACGGCGACAACAAGGATACGATCAGCGTCTACGCGCCGCAGTCAGGAACGTTCTTCATTACCAACACGAACGCCGCGGGACCCGCATCGATCGTGGCAACGTTCGGCGCCTCGGACATGCTTCCGATCGCCGGCGACTGGGATGGTGACGGCAAGGACTCGATCGGAGTCTACGATTCGAAGTCAGGCACGTTCTTCCTGTCGAACGTGATCGAGAACCCAATGGCCTTTGCGACGTTCGCGTTTGGCGCGCCGAACCTCGTGCCGGTTGCCGGCGACTGGGACGGCGACGGGAAGGACACCGTCGGCGTTTACGACGCGGCGACGGCAACCATCCATACGGCGTCGGAGAACACGGCATCGGCCAAGGCCACTTCGTCCGTCGCAGGACGACCCGGCCTCGTTCCAATCGTCGGCCGGTGGTAGCACGAAGCACGTTGACCCGACTCATCTGGAGTAGCCGGGAATTCGCGAAAGGCTGACGGACGAACTGGCGTGCCGGCCGTAAAATTCGCGGCAACCGCGTCAGCCCTCCGAGTACCGGTTCAATCCTTACGGCTTTCGAGGCCGGCCAGGACGTGCGTCAGCCAGGCGTTCGTCAGTTTCTCGGAGACGCTGTTCATCTTCAGCCGCGCGGCGAGGTTCCCGAAGTCCACCTCGTCGAGAATCTGATCCTGATTGAAGCACGAAAAGACGACCGTTTCCTTGCCGGTCTCGGGGTCAACGTGCTTCTGCAGGCACTGTGCGCATATCTCCTTCATCATGCACTGCATCGACGAATTGATGGATCCGATCGCCACGTGCCCGGCTTTCAGGTATGGCTGCAGCACTCCGTGACGAGCCGCCTTTACCGCCGCCATCATCCGATCGGAGCCGATCGCGATGATCCTGTCCACCTCGTGGAACTGGAATCGAGGCGCACCGAGTGCGCCGTTCGCGTAAGCGACCATGCATTCGACGATGTTGCCAGTGAAGCTCAGGTCGCCGTCGCGGCGAGGCTCGATCCGGGGCTCGACATCGGCGGTCCAGACGACCTGGTCCGTACCGGCTTCGATCTCGTCGCGTTTGAACACGTCGCCCGGATGCTTGTAACCGGCAAAATAGAGCACGCGGTTGCCGTGGTCCTTCAGTGCCTTCGCGATCGAGAAGAGCACGGCGTTGCCAAGCCCGCCGCCGGCCAGCAGCACGGTCTCTCCAGTGGGAATTTCAGTCGGGGTCCCGGTCGGGCCCATGACGACCACGGGGTCACCGGGCGCGAGTCGGGCGCACAGCCGCGAACTGCCTCCCATCTCGAGCACGATCAAGCTCAACAGTCCCTTCTCACGGTCAACCCACGCGCCAGTAAGTGCAATGCCTTCCATCATCAGCCGCGTGCCGTTGGAGAATAGGCTCCGGGTCTCGAAGTTCTGCAGGCGATAAAACTGACCCGGTTGGAATTTTCTGGCCGCAAGCGGCGAGCGTACGACGACCTCGACGATCGTTGGCGTGAGTCGTTCGACGCAGACGACCGAGGCGAGCAACTCGTCGTCGAGTCTCGCGAAGAGTCCGCGGAGTGCATCGTCGCGCTCGACCTGCCGAGTAGGATCGAGTCTCTCGAGCCGGTCCGCAAACAGCCGGACGACGTGCGGATACCCGTCCTTCGCGGAGGCCATCGCCTTGACGACGTTGCCTGCGTATATCGGATGGTTGTCGCCGTAAAAACTCACCGTGCGGCCATCCTTGCAGTAGGAAGTGAAGAAGCCCGACTTGTCGGCTTCGACACGGACGCCATCCGTTTCGGTAACCTCGGCGCGATACGTCTCGAAGTACTCTCCCCAACGGTCACGCTCGAACGTTCCAGGGTGCTCCTTCTCGTAGACGGCGTTCGGGTGCGTTCCGGCAGCGACCATCATCGATCGCGCCGGGAGCGTCACCCTTTCGCCGGTCGGCGTGAATTTTCCATCGCCGGAAAGCGTGAGCCGCTCGAAGACGACGGACTCCAGGGCGCCGTGAGCGCCTGCGACGGCCTCACGCGGATCCAGCATCTCCGCAAAGTAAATGCCCTCTTCGAGCGCCTTGATGACCTCTTCGTGGTTGAGACGGTACGCCGGCGCATCCTGCAGCCGTTTTCGATAGGCGATCGTGACCCCGCCCCACGCGCGGCAGAGCGACGCGAAATCCGGCGACTCGCCGGCAGCCGCCGCGCGCTCGCGCTCGGCAGCGATTGCGCGAGCGTGAAGCAGAAACTCGTCCGCCACCTCCCGTTCCTCGGCGTCGTATCCTCGCAGAACCTGTTCGGCCCCTCCCGGTGCGGCCGCCGCAAGCTCCGCGAAGCGCGCCGCGTATTTTTCGCACTGCACGACGTAGTAAGCGAGGCACTCGGTAGCGGTGTCGATGGCCGTCAGCCCGCCGCCCACGACGACCGCCGGCAGGCGCACCTGGAGATTCGCCATGGATTCGCGCTTGAACGCTCCCGTGAGCTGCAGCGCCATCAGGAAGTCGCTCGCCTTGCGGATGCCCCGCATCAGGTTGTTCACCATGGGGACGATCGTCGGCCGGCCCGCGCCCGAGGCGAACGCGACGTGATCGAATCCCATGGACCAGGCGTCGTCGAGCTCGATGGTCCCCCCGAAACGGACACCGCCGTAGGAGCGAATCGAACGCCGGCGCGCCAGAGTAAGCTGCACGAGCGTGAGGAAGTTCTTGTCCCACCGGACAGTGATGCCGTATTCGGAGACGCCGCCGAAGCCCGACAACACGCGCTCGTCGAGCTCGCACTCGATCTCTCGCACGTCACGGATCGGCTGCGGGACGGAGCCGGCGGCCCCGGTCCAGTCGTCCGGCAGCGGCTCAACCTTGAGCCCGTCGATGCCAACGACGCCGAATCCCTCGTTTGCGAGGTAATGCGCGAGCGTATAGCCGGCCGGCCCCATTCCCACGACCAGGACGTTGATGCCGTTGTAAGGCAGCGCGTGGGGACGGCGTATGTTCAGCGGATTCCAGCGTGTGAGCAGGCCATAAATCTCGACGCCCCACGGAAGCTCCAGTACGTCGGTCAGCACTCGCGTCTCGGCCTGTGGGATGTTCACCGGATCCTGCTTCTGGAAGATACAGCTCTTCATGCAGTCGTTACAGATCCGATGCCCGGTGCCCGGACACATCGGGTTGTCGATCATTATCGTGGCGAGCGCCGCGATCGTTTCGCCGTCCCGTTCGAGCAGATGCATCTCGGAGATCCGCTCGTGGAGCGGGCAGCCGGCCAACGGAATCCCGAGCGGATTCTTCCTGACGGTCGAATCCTTCTCGCGTATTCCAGTCGAGCAGGAGTCCTTCTCGCGCTCGTGGCAGTAGAGACAGTAATCGATTTCGTCGAGCGCGAGCTTGCGGGGCATTCGACGGTCGGTGAGCTCGAATCCGTCGCGCCGGCGGCGCCGCGATTCCGGCGCTGCAATCAACTCGGGAAGTTCCGTAAACGGACGCTCGATCTGCACGAGTTGCTGATAGTCCATCGGCTCGGCCACGCGCAGTGACGCCCAACGCCGATAGCCATGGTCGCCAGCGTGCAGCTGAGCGAGGTGATGGCAATAGACTTCGACGGGATCAAGGATCGCATCGATGGCGGCGAGTTCGGCGTCTTCGGACGAAACAGGCGCAACCTCGAGTCTCGTCGCGAGCGCTCGCACGCGTGATCTCGACGCAGTGTCGCCATCCGGGCCCGGCTTTCGGATGTCCGCGTCGAGTCCGAGCAACTCCATTACGGCTCTTGCAACCGCGACCTCGTCATCGGCCGGGCGTTCGCGCAGCACTGCGGCGAGGATACGGTCAACCGCGGCGCTCGCTTCGGCGAGCCCCATCTCCGGGTCTTCCCTGGCGAAGCGTTTGTGGACCCGCCGCCGCACGAACTGCTTCTTGAACTCGAAGACTACGGCGTGGTCGCGGGCCGCCTCTCGAAGCGCGCCGGCGTCTTCGCTCACACCGAACATCCGCTCGAGGAATGCCGCGAGGCGTGGCGCCATGCGCACGAGCACGTCCGAAACCTCCGCCGGCTTCAGCTCGGCGCCACTTGCGTATGCTTCCCACGCGGCCGCCAGTTCAGGATCGAGTGCCGCCACTTCGAGGCGAAATGCAGTTGTCAACTCCGCAAGCTTTCGAGGCTCGTAGAGGTCGGCGTAGGAGAATCCGGGAATGCCAAGCGCTTCAAGCGTCACCGGATGAAAGTACCAGAGACGGAGGAAATGTGGACAGGATTACAGTACTGTCAGGAGCGTCAGCGGTGACGGGATTCGGATTCGATCCTGCCGGAGCTGTCGATCTTGCGTGTCCCGACTACTCTGTTGTGCAACGTGAGGGTGCGCCTTGGCCCTCATACCGATTGACCATGAAAATCCGAAGATCGATTGCGCTCTTCCTCGTCATTGCGGCCCTCGCAACCGGCGTTCGTGCGGCCGAGCAGGACGCCGTCGCGATATCCGCCCGGATACAGGCTCAGTGCCTTCCGCAGGGAACTGTCCTCGGACCGGTATTCGACACTCCAACGAGCAACGTAATTCGCGGATATTCGCGCGGCGGCGACTCCGCGCTGTGGACAGGCGCTTACGTCGCGGCGGAGGCGTACCGATTCCGCGCGACGAACTCGCCGGACGCGCTTGCAAACGTCGTGAAGGGCCTCAAGGCGTTACGCAGGCTCGTCAAGGTCACGAAGTCGGGCGTGCTCGCGCGGGTGTGCGTAAGCGTGTCGTGGGAAGAGATCGAAGACCGGCGCGCCATCGTCACGGAGGAAGCCGGTCACGGCGTGTACAGGTCCACGCTGAAGGGCGTCGACTATTACTGGATTGGAAACACGTCGCGCGACCAGTACATCGGAGTGTTCTTCGGCCTCGGCGTCGCCTACGAACTCATCGACGAAGCGGCTCACCCCAAGGTCCGGACCATCGCGCGGAAGATCGCGACCGAGTTGCTCGAGTACCTCCTCGAGAACGATTGGACGGTCCGGATGCCGGACGGCGCGATCTCGACGACTTTCGCGGGCCGGCCGGACCAGCAACTCGCGCTGCTCCAGGTCGGCCGGTTGGTCCATCCGTCCGTGTTTGCACTGCCATACGAGATCGGCCGGAGCGAATCGGCGTCATCGGTACCGCTCGTGATCGGCTTCGAATGCCTGAACGACCACGACAGTTATTTCAAGTTCAATCTCGCGTATCTGTCGATGTATTCGCTCTTGCGTTACGAAGAGGCCGGCTCGCAGGCGCGCGGCTCGTATCGCCTCGCCTACGGCCTGTTGCGTGAGACGACGGCGCTGCACGGGAACGCGCACTTCAATGCCGTCGATCTGGCGATCGACGGGCCCGACGAGTTGCGAGATGCCGAGACGCGCCGTCTACTCGACGAATGGCTGGAGCGACCGATCCGCGACGAGTGGGTGGACCTGCGGACCGAGGTGGCGATGTGCGGGGAGGATCGGGCGTGCCTGCCGATCCCGGTTCGCGATCGGGTGCGAACGGACTTTCTGTGGCAGCGAAGCCCGTTCCTCGCATTCGGCGGAGGAGGAGGCACGATCGCGTCGCCAGGGGTGGACTACATCCTGCCCTACTGGATGGATCGGTACTTCCGGCAATCCGCGCATTAGAATCGGCCGAGAAGAAAATCTCGGCTCTCGTCCTGTCGAAATTCCCATCGGCCGCTCGTCGTGTAAACGGAGCGGGAATTCCGAGGCTCAGCGCTTCGAATGGCTCGACCAATCCGACCAAGGAGAAACGACGATGCGATTCATGATGTTGATGTACCCGGGCGCCCACGCCGAGGCGGGCCAGATGCCTACGACGGAGCAGATGGAGAACATGATCCGGTTCAACGGAGAACTCGGGAAGGCGGGCGTGTTGCTCGCACTCGACGGGCTGCAGCCGTCGGCGGAAGGCGCCCGCGTCACGTTCGAAGGCGGGAAAGCTCACGTTGTCGACGGACCGTTTACGGAGTCGAAGGAACTGATAGGTGGCTACTGGATCATCCAGGTGAACTCTCGCGAGGAAGCTGTCGAGTGGGCCAGGCGTATCCCGCAGGATGGAGTGAGTTTCATCGAGGTTCGACGTATGTGGGAGCTTTCGGACTTCCCTGAAGACCTCCAGGAAGTGGCCATCCGCGAAATTGGAAAGGTCGCTCCTGAAAAAGTCGCGAATCGCTGACTGGAGTGATGTCGAAGGCTTGGGGGCCCGATGAACGACCGATAGCGATCGCCCGCCGGGATCGGGCCCAGGAGCCGCAACGGTTGGCCGCTCGCCCCACGTCCGGCCACGGAAGAATATTCCCCCGTGCCGAACATCCGAGAATCCTGTCGCCTTTGCGCGCGTGTAAGTCATCCGGAGACGCGGGCGGCCAAAGCCCCCGTTCCGGAGCGCCGCAGGCGCACAACGTGCGGCAAGCCATTCCTTCAGGAGCCCTGGCAAAATGAAATACACGATCTTGATGCTGGTCATCGGCGTCTTTGGCCAGCCCGCCTTTGCGGGCTCGTCAGAAGGCGCTGACTCCTCGGCGCTCGCTTCGCTCGTTGCGAAGGCCGTCAACGCGGATCCGTCCGTGGCCGGTCCGGCGATCGACGCACTCCGCTCGCGCGGAACCGACGGCCTCGCGGCCCTGCTCGACGCGAATCGCGATTCCCTCGACGTCGTACGCAATGGCGGACCTGCGCCGGCGAACTGGGAGGTTCTTCGGACGGCTGTCGATCGCGTGGCCGGACAGCGCGATGCCTACGCCTCGCGACTGTTCTGGCATACCGGCCTCGATGCCGCGATCGCCGAGGCCCGCGCGAAAGGCAAGCCGGTCCTTTCTTTGCGCCTGCTGGGCCGCCTCGACGAGGAAATGAGTTGCGCGAACAGCCGCTTCTTCCGGACAGTGCTCTACGCGAACGCCGCAGTGAGCGCACGGATGGCGAACGGCTTCGTGCTGCACTGGTCGACCGAGCGGCCCGTTCCGCGGATCACGATCGACTACGGCGACGGACGGACGATCGAGACGACGATTACCGGAAACAGCGCGCACTACGTCCTCGACACGAATGGCCGTGTCGTCGACGTGATCCCGGGTCTCTACGGTCCCGATGCGTTCCTTCGCGAGCTCGACATCGCCGGCTCGCAGGCGGCTCGTGTCGGCACGTTCTCGAACGGTGAGTGGCGCGACGCGCAGATGGCGTACTGGCAGTCGCGTGCTGTCGCGGCCGAATCGGAATGGAACGCGCTCGCGGATCGAGCTGGAATGCTACCGGCCAGCCTCGAGGCTGAATCCGCCGTGGCGAGACCAGCGGCGAGGACGGGACCAACGCAGCGCCGATCGCACGTCGCGTCGAGGCCCGCGCCGGCTCCCGGCCCTCAGGACAACCAGGCCGCGCCGACCGCTACGGAAGCGGCGGTCCGGGTTGTCGGAAAGCGCGCCATCGAAAGGCCGATCGTGCGAGAGATCGACCTCGCGCCTTTGCCGGACGTGACTGCGGCATTCGACCGCACGGTCCGCGCGATCGTGCCGTTCGTCTACCAGGAGTGTCGACTCGACTCAGGCGGTGTCGCTCTCATGGCGCGAAAGGCCGGCGCAGATACCGACTTCGCGACCTTGCGGCTGAATTTCGAGAGGTCGGTCACCGAGGACACGATCCTGAACCGCTACCGGATTCATCCGATGATCCTCGGCGTGCTCATGACGAACCCGGACGCGTCCTTCGAAGCCATAAACCGTGTCGTGTACGACCAGGTGTTCCAGACGCCAGCCAGCGATCCGTGGCTGGGACTCAAACCCGACGGGGTCTATACGGCACTCGAGCCCGCATCCCACTGAGCTAGCGGACGGGACTGCAGGAACGGCGGAGGAAGATCCGGACTCACTTCCCTTCTTTGACCGATCGTCGCGCGAGTCAGTCCAATGAGAGTCGCGACAGTCCGCGAGCAGACTTCTTGACCACTTCAGCCCAAAATGCAGCCGGGCCGGCGTTCCCGAAAGAACGCCGGCCCGATTGCGACCGAACAGGCAGCTGCCGAATCCCTAGAAGTTGATTCGCGCCGCGAGCTGAATGACGCGCGACTCGGCAGCACCCGTGTACTTGCCGAACGAGCTCTTCAGCGGATCGGGCCGCCCCGTGTTCGGGTCGAGCACGATGTTGCCGAGGTTCAGGTCGATCGCATTGAACTGGGTATGGTTGAAGGCGTTGAAGGCCTCGAAACGAAGCTCGAGGTTCGACGTCTCGCCCCAGAGTCGCGTCTTCTTCGACACGATCAGGTCCCAGTTGTTGACACCGTTGTTGAGACGGTGCTCGTTGGCGGCATGCGTACCGCGCCGGAAGTCCGTCGCCAGCACGAAGCCGGAAGCCGGGTCGCCGAACGAGCGGAACGCGTCCACATTGAACGCGCGCGAGTCGTTCGCCCGAGGATCCAGCAGCACGAACGGAGCACCGTTGTCAGCGAAGCTGAAAACGCCGCCGCCCGTGCCAAGCGTGTCGAACAGGTTTCCAACCGTGAACGGAGTTCCCGACTGGAAAGTTGCGATCGCGCCAACGCCCCAGCCGTCAGCCAGCCGGTTCGTCACGCCAGTGGTTCCCTTCCAGAACGGAAGCTCCCAGATGAAGTTCCCGACGAATCGATGCGGGGCATCGAACGAGGAAAGGCTGCGTCCGAAGCTGAGATCGATGATGTCGAGCGATCCGCGCTGCGAGTCCGCGTCGCTGATCGACTTCGACCAGGTATACGCGAGCTGGAACGTGAGGCCGTCCGCAAAGCGCCGCTGGAGCTGCGCCTGGAAGGCGTGATAGTCCGACGTTGCCGCCGAGCTGAGCTGCTGAATTCCGCCGCGAATGTCGTCGTTGTCGCGACGCGAGTTCGCGTTCGACGCCGTCGGGACGGGAATCGCCCTCTGGGTCGGGAAGAAGGTTCCGAGCGCCGGATTGACCTCGACACGCGTATAGAGCTTTCGCCCGCGCGTTCCGACGTAACTGACGGTAGCGACGTAGTTCTCGAGGAAGCCACGTTCCACCGTCAGGTTCCACTGGTAGGTGTACGGCGTACGGATGTTCGGATCGATCGGCTGGGCCGTATTCGTGATCGGAGCCGTGACGTACACGTTCTCCGTCGCGAACGGGTTGGGCAACGTGCCCTGGTCACCCCGGAAATTGGGGAACGGGTCCGGCGCGAACGGATCGGCCAGCGTACCGCTGCCCGGGAAGAAGAAAGCTCCAGTCGCATTGAAGCCAGGCGCGCTCAACTGCTGCAGCGCCGTGTCGCCAATGATATAGCCGTAGTAGACGCCGAGTCCGGCGCGGATGGCCGTCTCGCGATCGCCAAGGAGCTTGCGCCAGATTCCGTCTTCGGCGTAAGGCGCGTAGGCGAGACCGACGCGGGGAGCGAAGTTGTTGAAGTCCTTCGCAACACCGCCGTCAGGAACGGTTCCGCCGAGCACGTTGTCCGGATCGCCAACGAAGACGATGCCGTTGGGCGGACGTCCACCAGGCCGGACACCGATGACAGCGCCGGTCTGAGGCTCGATCAGGCCGCCGTTGACGAGCAACTGCGACGTGGATCCAGGACGGTAGTACGACACGCGGTTGCGCTCGTCCGTGATCGGCGAGGTGTACTCGTAGCGAACGCCGAACGTGAGGGTCAGGTCGTCGCGCAGACGCCAGGAATCCTGACCGAACAGCGCCACGTACTTCTGCTCGTAATCGCGCTCGCCGGCGTTGCCGGTCTGGAATGCGATCGGAGAGTTACCGATCAGAAGATCGGCGAAATCGTCACCGGTCGTGTTTCCACCGAAGCGGCCCGAGTAGGTGAAGATGCCCTGGTTGATGAACAGGAACGCCTGGTCCTGCAGGTACAGCGTGCCATCGAATCCGAACTTGAACCGATGGTCGCCCTTCGACCAACTCACCGACTCCTGAATCTGGAAGTTCTCGGGAATTCGGATCTGCGGTCCTTGAATCGTGTTGCCGAGGACGAGGCCTCGATCGTTGAGCGTGATGCGCGGTGCGCCGGCAAGGTCTTCGTTGATGATGAAGTTGCCAGTGAACCCGATGTCGCGCGGCGAAACCTTGCTCGTGGGGAGTACCGCCGGGAAGTTGTTCCGGGAGTAGTTGACCGCGAAGCTGTTTACGAGCGTCGGAGTGATCGTCCAGGTGTGGCGGATGATGTGGTTCTGGGTCGTCGCCTTATCGGTCGATCCGAAGCCCGGTACCGACGAGCCGCCAAACGCAAAAGCGCTGATGCCAGCCTGATCGAAGTAGTTGAAGGTGTAGTTGATCGTCTGGTTCTGGGTGAGGTAGTGGTCGAACCTCATCGTCCACTGATCGTAGTTGGTGATGTTGTCGCCACCCACGGTCGCGCGGCCGGTGGCATCGCCAACCGGGAGGAACTGCGTGTAGTAGCCAGCGATCGGGGAAAACCGGTCGAGCGGAATCCGGTTGCCCGGGAACGGATCGCCGGTGGCCGGGTCGCGAATCACACGGCCGAGGCCGCTGAAGTCGCCGAGTCTCTCGGCCGCCAGCGGCAGACCGGAGAGAGTGGCGGTCGCACCGACCTTCTGGCGACGTCCCTCGTAGTCGACGAAGAAGAAAGTCTTCTCGCGACCGTCGTAGAGCTTTGGAATCCAGATAGGACCGCCGAGGTTTCCGCCGAACTCCTTGCGCTCGAACGGTCGGCGGAAATCCCCATCCGCATTCTTGATCGTGATCGGGTTCGTCGTGGCCTTGTCGAAGTATCGCGCGGCCGAGAGGACCGTCGGGCGCCAGAATATGCGCGCATTGCCGTGGTACTCGCTCGTTCCACTGCGCGTAACGACGTTCACGATTGCGCCGGAATTTCGTCCAAACTCGGCGTCGTAGTTCGACGTGAGAAGACGGAACTCCTGAACGGCATCAGGACGCGGCTGGAAGCCGACCGTGCCGCCCGTGGCGACTTCGTTGTTGTTGGCGCCGTCGAGCTGGATGTTGTTCTCGACCGGGCGGGCGCCGTTGACGCTGAAGCCCGTGCCGCTGCCGAATCCACCTCCAGACGGGGTAACGCCGGGCTGCAGAGTCGCGAGTTGGAGAACGTTGCGTCCATTGAGCGGGAGGCCCTGAACGCGCTTGCGATCGACGGTAGTGCCGAGCGTAGACGACTCTTTCTCAATGAGCTCGGTCGCCGCCGTGATCTCGACCGTTTCGGTCGATCCCGAGACGTTCATCGTCGCGTCGAGCCGCACGTTGCGGTTGGGCTCGACCTTCAGATCGAGGAGTCGCGTCTCGGCGAAGCCGGTGGCCGTGATGACGATGTTGTAGTTGTCCGGGTCGACTTCGAGGAAAGTAAAACTGCCGTCTTCTCCCGTCTGCAGCGTCTTGAGGATCTTCCCGGAGGAGACGCTTTCGATCTGGACGGTGGCTCCGGCTACAACGGCTCCATTCGGGTCCGTTACGGTACCGCTGATGGTGCCGCGGACGCCCTGAGCAAAAACGGCGACGTTCGCAACTATCAGGCAGACCAGAGCGAACGTGAAGTGCGCAAGAAACGCGCTTCGACGGCCGGCCGGTCCGCGGTGAACAGGATTGAGTCTCAAAATGAGGTCCTCCCTTTGGTTTTGTGAGCCAGGCGGTAAGCCAAGCCTCGGTCAGACCCGAAGAGCGGGTGCAGACGGAATCGAGCAACTTGCGTTCCACGTTGAAGGCACTCCGGCACCATCCAAAATCGGCGATTTCTCGCCGATTTTCGACAGGCCGGTCAGGAAAATGATCGGAAATGTGGAAAGCTCTCCGAGAATATGGTCATGAGGGCGGATTCGTCCAGTCCGGTCCGTGCCGGCGGATTCTGGAAGGCCGGGCCCATTGCCTGTCGGACGCCATTAGAGTTTTACTAGATCGCATTAAGGATCTTGCCGCCTGGGCAGAGTTAAGATAAGGCCACTGAGACTCTGTTCTCGGGAAAGGAGCCCCACATGTACAAGCGCTCAATCGTTGCTTTCCTCGTCGGTGTGTTTGTCCTCTCCGCAGGCATCGAAGGCCGCGCCGACGTGATCTTCGACACCAGGATCCGAGCGATGACGCACTATGTCGGCCACGTCCTCGCTCCCGACGGCGCGGACACCGGAGCGTTCGTCGCGATCGCGGTCGGACCCAGTCCGATCAAGGGCAGCCTCGAGATCGCCGGCTACGTCTGCGATGGGACGCCGATGGGTCAGTTCCAGTACTACCGGGGACTCGTCCCTAACGATGGCGGCGGCGCCCTGCTTTCGCTCAGCGCCGAGACGACGCTCTCGGTGCGCGTGGACAAGAAGACGGCGACCGGCACGATCGCCATTTCGGATGGAACGAGCAACACGTTCACTGCCTCCAGGATGACCAACGGCGGGGGCTTCTATACGGTGACCCTCATGCCGGACGGTCAGATTTTCGGCGACCAGTTCCGGTCCCGGAGCCGTATTCGAGGACGGGTAGCGAGCAACGGATCCGTGACGACTATCGTTGGAGAGTTCATACGGATTGGCGGTCCGGTGCTGGCGTTCGACGGACTCCTCGATATCGTTGGAGAGCCCGGTGACTACCGGTTGATCGTGTCCGATGACGGAAACATCATCGGAGCAAGTCATCGGCCGTACATAGAACAGGACAGCGCCGCGCCCGGGACGACACTCCGAGGCCAGTTCACGGTGCGGTAAGTGTCTCGCATTGAAGCACGGAGGGGCGCTGACGCGTACCCTCCGCCCGATTCATTGCCGGGGGTACGCCGCAGGCCAATGGGGTAATGATTCACTGGCCTCTCCGCACCTCTTCCGATCCTCTTAATCGGAAGGACGGCATCGGGTCGACAAGGACGGCACTGGATCGGAAGGACGGCTCCGGATCGGAAGGATCACTCCGGATAGGCATGACCGCGAAGCGGTCCCACCGACCCAGCGGATCGGACCGACCGCGGAGCCGTCGCACCGTCGTTAACGCGGTAAGCGCGGAGGAATCGCGTCCTTTGGGAACCTGTGCGACCGCTCCGCGGTCGGCGCGTTGGGGTTGGGGTGTCCGCGGGTCGCGCAGTGGCTCGTTGCACTCGCCGCGCGCGACCCACGGCTATTTTATCGACCGCTCCGCGGTCGCTGACTCGCCCTCGCGCGACCCACGGCTATTTTATCGACCGCTCCGCGGTCGCTGACTCGCCTGCGCGCGACCCACGGCTATTTTGTCGGCCGCTCCGCGGTCGCGGACTCGCCCTCGCGCGACCCACGGCTATTTTTTCGGCCGCCCCGCGGTCGCGGACTCGCCGCGCGCGACCCACGGCCATTTTATCGACCTCTCCGCGGTCGCGGACTCGCCCTCGCGCAATTCCCGGCTGACACGAAGCACGGCCGTGCGTGTACGCCCACCCTCCGCCCATTCAATTGCCGTGGGTTCGCAGCTGAGGTGTGGGGAACTGCTTCCTTTCGCCGTTGCGCCCGATCGCACCGTTTTTCCCACGCCGCCGCTTGACGCTGGCGCGTGCGCGCTTCGATCCTTTCGCGTGCAGTCCTTCAGCTCACTACTTTCGGAGGTGCGCGCGTGCACCATCTGCGCCGGGCATATTCCCCACAATCCCCGACCCGTCGTCCAGGCGCATCGCTCGGCCCTCATCCTTGTTGCGGGCCAGGCGCCCGGCCGCCGCGTTCACGATTCGGGAATTCCGTTCAACGATCCGAGCGGCGACCGGCTGCGCACCTGGCTCGGACTGTCGCGAGACGAGTTCTACGACCCGCGAAAGATAGCGCTGCTTCCAATGGGCTTCTGCTACCCGGGCAAGGGACCGGGCGGCGACTTGCCCCCTCGTCCCGAGTGTGCGGCTGCCTGGCGCGCCCCATTGCTCGCCCAGCTAACGAACGTCGAGTTGACTCTCGCCATCGGGCAGTACGCTTTGCGGTACCACCTCCCGGATGCGCGTGGATCTCTCACGGAGATCGTCCGCAACTGGCGCGACTTCGGCCCTCGCATCATGCCGCTGCCGCATCCGAGCCCTCGCAACCTGATGTGGTTGCGCCGCAACCCGTGGTTCGAGGAAGAGGTCGTGCCTGAACTGCGACATCGAGTCGCTGCAATTCTCCGGTTGCATCGACGCTGACTGTCTCGCGACTGCGCATATCGCGCTTACCGGCCGGTCCGCTTCAGCGATTGCGTGGAGCGGCCGGTTCGGCTACGAATGGCCGGATCGCCTCGACGAGTGGCGGCGGGATCGGGACGGGACGCATCGACTCGCGGTCGGTAGCAACCATCACGACGTGCCCGGTAGCCGTTACCGTCGACTTGCCGTCCGCAAACTTCGACGTAGAGAAATCGAGCTGCAATGACGTACGGCCGACGCGTCCTATCCACGACTCGACGTCGAGCAGATCGTCGAGAAGCGCCGGATGGTGGAACTCGAAGTGAAGCAGCTTGCGGGGAAGCCAGATGTCGAGGTCGTCGAACATGGTCGAATACGGGTAGCCGACCGAGCGGAACAGCTCGGTTTCGGCTATCTCGAAGAACCGGACGTACGACCCGTAACAGATGATCCCCGCCTTGTCGACGTCACTCCACCGGACGAACTCGCGACTGCGATAGCGCTCAGACATGCCGACACTCTAGCAAACTCGGGATGGGGCAGGGCTACGCACTCCATTGATCTGAAAATCGAGGACGGATCCGGCCGCGGCAATACCGCACCTTCGTAACCGTCGGATTGGCTCAATCCGTCAATCTGTGGTCTTCCGCCGAACAAGTCCGGGGGCTTCCCGGCTCAACCCCGTACCCGTTCGAGGATCTCGGCAAACAGGTGCTCGTACTGCAGCGCCGAACGCTCCCACGAGAAGTCGTCTCTCATCCCGTTCCGCCGAAGGTCCCCCCAGAGTTCCTGGTTCTGCCAGGTAAGCAGGCTTTCGTAGAGCGTCTCCATCAGCCGATCCTCGCGGTACTCATAGAACTTGAACCCGTTCCCGAGCCTCGAGGCCCGGTCGAAGTGCGTGATCGTGTCGTCGAGACCGCCAGTTGCCCGCACGATCGGCACCGTCCCGTAGCGGAGGCTGTAGATCTGGTTCAACCCGCACGGCTCGAACCGGCTCGGCATGAGAAATGCGTCGGCGCCGGCCTCGATGACATGCGCGAGCGGATCGTTGTACCCGCGGTAGGTGCCCACGCGTGTCGGGTACGTGTCGCGCATCGCCTGGAACATGTCTTCGTACTGGCGCGACCCCGACCCGAGCTGGATGAAGTATGCACCGCCTTCGATCAGCCGCGTCGCGGTTGCGGCGACGAGGTCGATGCCTTTCTGGTCGGACAGCCGCGACACCATGCCGTATATCGGCCGGTCGAGTTCCCAAGGCAAGCCGAACCGGGAGAGCAGGTCCATCTTGCACGTTCGCTTGCCTTCCATGTCGTCGACCGAGAACGGCGCGGCAATATGCTTGTCGTGCCGCGGATCCCAGTCGTCATAGTCGACGCCATTCAGGATGCCGACGAGGTCCTTCGCACGCGCCCGAAGGAGTCCGTCCATCTTGAAGCCGAACTCCGGCGTCTGGATCTCCTCCGCATATTTCCGGCTCACCGTCGAGATCATGTCCGACGCGAGCAGGCCGGCCTTGAGCATGCTTGCCGTTCCGTTGAACTCGAAGCCGCCGTCCGTGCGATACGTAGCCGGCGAGAAGCCGAACCTGGGGACGTCGCGCGGATCGAAGAGTCCCTGGAACGCCAGGTTGTGGATCGTCAGGAGCGTGCCCGCTCCTTGCCAGTAAGGGTCGTCGCCGTAGGTCACCTCGATGTGAGCCGGCACGAGGCCCGTCATCCAGTCGTTGCATTGGACGATGTCGGGCGCCGGTCCGAGCACGCGCATCGTCTCGACCGCCGCGCGGCAGAAGTACGCAAAGCGCTCGCCGTCGTCATACTCGCCGTATGGCGACTTCTTGCCGCGCATGAAGTACTGCGGCGCATCGATGAAGAACGTCGGAATGCCTGTCGACTCGTCGAAGTAGACGTCGGACCATTGGTCGCGATAGTCGAACGGCACCTGGACGCCGAAGCCCGCAGGCCATGCCCGCTCCAGAATCTGCTTCGCATCGTAGCGCGGCATAATCAGCGCTACGTCGTGGCCGCGCTTCTGCAGAGCCTTCGGCAACGCCGCAGCCACGTCGGCAAGACCACCGGTCTTCACCCAGGGATTGGCTTCGGAAGCTACGAAAACTATTCGCACGGGGCGCTCCGGGGAGAAGAGCTGACAGGATTACAGGATTATCTGGATTTACAGGATTCCATTTGGGTTGAGAAGTCGGCATTCGAGCCAACCAAAGAGAATCCTGTTAATCATGAAAATCCTGTTAATCCTGTCCACTCTCTCTCTACATACTCTGCATCGCGTCGAGGAACTCCGCGTTCGATCGCGTCTTTCCGAGCTTGTCGAGCAGCAGTTCCATTGCCTCGACGGGCGAAAGCTGGCTGAGCACGCGGCGCAACACGTAGATTCGCGCCAGATCCTCGGCCGGCATGAGCAGCTCTTCCTTGCGCGTGCCCGATTTGTTGATGTCGATCGCGGGGAAGATGCGCTTCTCGACGAGCTTGCGGTCGAGATGGATCTCGAGGTTGCCCGTGCCCTTGAACTCTTCGAAGATCACGTCGTCCATCCGCGATCCCGTGTCGATGAGCGCGGTCGCGATGATCGTCAGGCTGCCGCCCTCCTCGATGTTGCGAGCGGCGCCAAAGAACCTCTTCGGCTTTTGCAGCGCGTTCGAATCGATGCCGCCCGAAAGGATCTTGCCGGACGGCGGCACGACCTGGTTGTGGGCGCGCGCGAGGCGCGTGATCGAGTCGAGCAGGATGACGACGTCACGGCCGTATTCGACCAGCCGCTTCGCCTTCTCGATGACCATGTCGGCGACCTGCACGTGGCGCTGCGCCGGCTCGTCGAACGTCGAGCTGATGACTTCGCCGTGCACGGAGCGCTGCATGTCGGTGACTTCCTCCGGGCGTTCGTCGATGAGCAGAACGATGAGCGTCGCTTCTGGATGATTGCGCGTGATCGAGTTGGCGATCGACTGCATGAGCATCGTCTTGCCGGTGCGCGGCGGAGCGACGATGAGGGCGCGTTGGCCCTTGCCTATCGGAACGACCAGGTCGAGGACTCGCGACGAAAGATTGTCGCTCTCTGCCTCCATCCTGAGCCGCTCGTTCGGGTAGAGCGGCGTAAGATTGTCGAAAAAGACCCGTTCGCGAGCCATCTCGGGAGGCTCGAAGTTGATCGCCTCGACCTTGATCAACGCGAAATAGCGCTCGCCTTCCTTCGGCGGACGAATCTGTCCGGATATCGTGTCGCCCGTGCGGAGGTCGAACTTCCGGATCTGCGACGGACTGACGTAGATATCGTCTGGCCCCGGCAGGTAGTTGTAGTCCGGCGCGCGCAGGAAGCCGAAGCCATCAGGGAGCGTCTCGAGGACGCCTTCCGAAAAGATAAGGCCCGATTTCTCGGTCTGCGCCTGCAGGATCTTGAAGATGATCTCCTGCTTCCGCATTCCCGTGGCCCCGGCGATGTCGAGCGTCTTCGCGATCGTCGTGAGCTTCGAGATAGACATGTCCTTGAGTTCGGCGATGTCCATCAGTTCGGGTTCTTCTGAGTGCACTGGTTCTTCAGACGACATAAACACCTCGAAAAAGCGCGGGCGCTCCTGAAACTCCGCTTGTGTGAGGAATGTTCCCTGGGTTGGGAGGTCGGTGGCAGGGCAGGCGTGCGGTCCGTCGTATGTGGAGGAGCGCCTGCTCCTTCGTCGATCGACTACTGTGTTACGTCAGTCAGGTCGAAACTGCTCGGTGCGATCGGTGATTGCCTTCCAGATCCGGTCGGCGCCCCGCCCCGTGATCGATGAGTACGGCAGGATCGAGTCGAGTCCCATGCCGAGGCTCTCGGAAGTGGTGCGCAGTGAGTTCCGGAGTTGGTTGTTGGAGAGACGATCAGCCTTCGTGGAAACAACGATGAACGGCAACCCGCTGTGCTCCAGCCAGGACTTCAACTGCAGATCATTTGCCGTGGGAGCGTGCCGCGAGTCGAGGATGAGGATTGATAGCACGAGCTCCTTTCGATTCGCAAGGTAATTCTCCACCATCGCGCCCCACTGTTTCTTTATCGCCATCGGCACTTTCGCGTAACCGTATCCGGGGAGATCCACGAACAGAATCGCGCGATTCACGCGAAAATAATTGATGAGCTGGGTGCGTCCCGGGGTGTTGCTCGTGCGGGCGAGCTTCTTGTTGAGAAGGCTGTTGAGGAGGCTGGACTTGCCGACGTTCGACTTCCCCATGAACGCCACTTCGGCCAGGCGTTCCTTGGGGTAGCCCTCTGGTCCGGCGGCGCTGGTTACGAACTCGGCGGAGGTTACTTTCATCAGGGGAGCCGTCCACTCGTTGGATCAGTACCGCGAGCGGTAGCGAGCGGGTCGACCGTGCCGAGCGAGCACCGCACGATCGACCTGCTCGCTACCGCTCGCGGTACTGATCTGCGACCACGGATCGACACAGATCTCCACAGATCGGATCTGTGGCCTTCTGTGTCGATCCGTGGGCTATTCCGCCCGTCCCTCGGCCCCAACCTCGGGACGGCGCGCCGTCCAGAGCGGAACCTTCGCGAACGAGTCTTCCTGCACCGGATACTCGACGAGTGCAATCTGGAGGGCTTCGTCGGTCGTCTCGACGAGGTGGATCTGCATCGCGCCACGGACGTCTTCCGGCAACTCGACGAGGTCCTTCTCGTTGTCCTTCGGCAGGAGCACGGTCGGAATGCCCGCGCGATGCGCGGCCAGGAGCTTCTCCTTGATGCCTCCAACCGGAAGAACCTTGCCACGGAGCGTGATCTCGCCCGTCATCGCAACGTCGCGACGCACCGCCGTGCGCGTGAGCGCCGATACGATGGCCGTTGCCATTGCGACGCCGGCCGAGGGACCGTCCTTCGGAATCGCCCCCTCGGGCACGTGGAGGTGGAAGTCGAAGTTCCGGTAGAAGTCGCTCGCGAGGTCGAACGCGATCGCGCGCGAGCGAACGAACGTCATCGCGGCCTGCGCCGACTCCTGCATGACGTCGCCGAGCTTGCCCGTGATCGAGATCTTGCCGCGGCCGGGCATGAGCGTTGCCTCGATCTGCAGCACCTCGCCACCGACCTCGGTCCAGGCCAACCCGTTCGATAGCCCGATCTCGTTGGTCGCGCCGATCATCTGCGGCCGGAAGCGCGTCGGTCCGAGGTACTCCTTCACTACGTCGCCATTCACCGTGACCTTGAAGTTCTCCGGATCCTCGGAGCTGACGACGCGACGCGCGATCTTCCTGAACGTGGAAGCGATTTCGCGCTCGAGGCTGCGCACGCCGGCCTCGCGCGTGTAGTACTCGATGATGGTCTTCACTCCGTCCGTCGTGTACTCGACCTGCTCGGGCTTGAGGCCCGATTGCTCGAGCTGCTTCGGCACGAGATGACGGTTCGCGATCTCGAGTTTCTCGCGCTCGGTATACCCGGGCAACCGGATGATCTCGAGCCGATCCTGCAGCGGGGGCGGGATCGAATGGAGCACGTTCGCCGTGGCGATGAACATGACGTTCGAAAGGTCGTACTCGACGTCGAGGTAGTGATCGTGGAACGAATGGTTCTGTTCGGGATCGAGCACCTCGAGAAGAGCAGACGAGGGATCGCCACGGAAATCCATCCCCAGCTTGTCGACCTCGTCGAGCAGGATCAGCGGATTCACGGTGCCGGCCTTTCGCATCATCTGGATGATCTGTCCGGGAATCGCACCGATGTACGTACGGCGATGGCCGCGAATCTCCGCCTCGTCACGCACTCCGCCAAGAGAGAGCCGGACGAACTTGCGTCCCGTTGCCTTCGCGATCGACCGGCCGAGCGACGTCTTTCCAACGCCCGGAGGTCCGACGAAGCAGAGTATCGAACCCTTCGGATTCGCAACCAGCTGACGGACGGCGAGGTACTCGAGGATGCGTTCCTTGACCTTCTCCAGGCCGTAGTGATCGCCGTTGAGAACCTCTTCGGCGACGTGGATGTCACGCGTCTCTTCCGTGCGCTCCTTCCACGGCACGGCCAGAAGCCAGTCGAGGTAGTTGCGCGAGACAGTGGATTCGGCGGACATCGACGGCATCTGCTCGAGCCGCTTTAGCTCGGTCATCGCCTTGGCGAGCGCGTCCTCGGACATTCCGGCGTTCTCGATCTTCGCGCGAAGCTCGTCGAGTTCGGCCTTCTCGTCCTTCCGGCCGAGCTCCTTGTGAATCGCCTTGATCTTCTCGTTGAGGTAGTACTCCTTCTGCGCCTTTTCCATTTGGCGCTTCACGCGGCCCTGAATCGAGCGATCCACCTGGAGCTTGTCGAGCTCGACTTCAATGAGATCGATGAGCCGCACGAGACGGTCGCGCACGGGATAGACCTCGAGCAGCGACTGCTTCTCGTCCACGGAAATCTTGAGATTCGACGCAATGGTGTCGGCGATGCGCTCCGGTTCGTCCATACGGAGCGCCGCCTGTATGGACTCGGGATTCTGGAGATCGCTCGCCTGGCGCACGTACTGGTCAACGAGCGAGCCCAACCGCCCGAGAATCGCATTGAAGCTCGCCTTCGGCTCGGTCGACGCGGTCGCGAGACGGACGGTAGCCGACCATGATCCCGCCTTCGGGTCCGTGTCGACGCGAACGGTGCGTCCTCGGCCGGTGCCGTCGACCATTACCTTGATGTTTCCGTCCTGGAGGCGAAGGGAGTGACTGATGCGGGCAACGGTGCCGACCTCGAACACCTGGTCAGGTGTCGGCTCGTCGATCGTCGCGTCGTGCTGCGTCGCGAGAAAAATCAATCGATCGCCGGCTAGCGCCGTCTCCAGCGCGTGGACCGATGCCGGCCGGCCGATGACGAACCTCGCCATCGTGTGCGGGAACACCACGACGTCTCGAATCGGCACCATCGGGAGGCGCACGACATCGGTCGGCGTACTGTCGTTGAACTCTTGCATTGAACCTCTCTCGAGCGCCAGCGAACGCAGATTCGGCACGCATGCGAGCCTGTTCGGGGCGCGGACTGCATTGTAACACCCGGACCGGCAAGCGCGAGTGACGGCTGGTGCCGCCCGCGTCGTGTCCGGTGTTCCGCGACCGGGAACGGCCGGTGTCGGACTCCTTTCTTATTGCGGACACGCCGCAACTTACCCACGGCCATATTGCCGGCCGCTCCGGGGTCGCGGACTCGCCCACTCGCGGCGGGCGGTTCCGGCAACATCCGGACTCCAGTCACACAGCGGCCGCGGACACCCAGGAAGAGCCGGCCCCTCCCTACCCCGCCTTTTCCAGGATCGGGAACGCCGCTCGCTTCGTCTCCACCATCTCGCGCGTAACGACGAACTCCTTGATCTTCTTCTGCGAAGGCAGGGTATACATCGCATCGAGCATCAGCTCTTCGAGAATCATCCGCAGCCCTCGCGCTCCGACCTTCCTTTCGCAAGCCATTTTCGCGACCGCAGCGAGCGCGTCGTCGACGAAGCGAAGCCGTACACCCTCGAACTCGAACATCTTCTGATACTGCTTCGTGAGCGCGTTCTTCGGCTGCGTGAGGATCTCGATCATCGCCGCCTCGTCGAGCTCGTGGAGCGAACCGACGACCGGCAGGCGTCCGACGAACTCCGGAATGAGCCCGTACTTGATGAGGTCCTCCGGCTCCGCGAGCCTGAGCAGCTCCGAGACGCGCCGTCCGCGGCCCGAACGCACATTCGCGTGGAACCCGAGCGCCTTCCGCCCCACCCGCCGTTCGATGACCTTGTCGAGTCCGACGAAGGCTCCGCCGCAGATGAAGAGAATGTTCGTCGTGTCGACCGGGAAAAACTCCTGGTGAGGGTGCTTCCGGCCGCCCTGCGGCGGCACGTTCGCCACCGTGCCCTCGAGAATCTTCAGGAGCGCCTGCTGGACACCTTCACCCGACACGTCGCGCGTGATCGAGGGGTTCTCGTCCTTCCGGCAGATCTTGTCGATCTCGTCGATGTAGATGATGCCCTGCTGCGCGCGGTCGACGTCACCGCCGGCCGACTGCAGGAGTTTCAGGATGATGTTCTCGACGTCCTCGCCGACGTAGCCGGCTTCGGTAAGCGTCGTGGCATCGACGATCGTGAAAGGCACGTTGAGCATCCGCGCCAGCGTCTGAGCGAGAAGCGTCTTCCCGGTGCCCGTCGGACCGATCAGGAGGATGTTCGACTTCTGGATCTCGATTTCGGTCTGTTTGCGGCGGATCATCTCGATCCGCTTGTAATGCTGGTAAACCGCTACGGCGAGCTTTTTCTTGGTGTCGTCCTGGCCGATGACGTAGTCGTCGAGGAACCCCTTGATCTCGATCGGCTTTGGGAGCGGCGCGCGAGTGGTCGACACCTCCTGCTGGACGTCGTCCGTGATGATCTCGTTGCAGATGTCGATGCACTCGTTGCAGATGTACACGGTCGGGCCAGCGATCAACTTCTTGACCTCGTTCTGGCTCTTCCCGCAGAAGCTGCAGCGCAGCGTATCGGTTCCAAGTCGCGCCATTCGTTCCGCTCCACTCGTGCCGGACGTTATCCGGCAGATTCAACCTTATTCGCGATGCGAAATCACCTGATCGATCAGGCCATATTCCCGAGCCTGCTCGGCATCGAGCCACCGGTCGCGTTCCACGTCGCGCTCGATCTGCTCCATCGGCTGGCCCGTGTGCTTGGCCAGAATACCGGACGTCATTTCCCGCATCCGCATGATCTCTTCGGCGTGAATCCGAATATCTGTAGCCTGCCCGCCAATCCCCGAGATCGAGGGCTGGTGAATGAGAATCCTGGAGTTCGGCAAGGCGAACCGCTTGCCCTTGGTTCCCGCCGTAAGCAGGAGCGCGCCCATCGAGGCGCACTGCCCGATGCAGATCGTGGTCACGTCGGGCCGGATGAACTGCATCGTGTCGTAAATAGCCATCCCCGCGGTAATCGATCCACCAGGACTGTTCACGTAGAGGGAAATGTCCTTGTCCGGGTCCTCGGCCTCGAGGAAAAGCAACTGTGCGACGACGAGATTCGCGATCATGTCGTCGATCGGCGTACCGATGAAGATGATGTTGTCCTTGAGCAGCCGAGAGTAGATGTCGAATGCGCGTTCACCGCGCGGCGTCTGTTCGACGACCATCGGGACCAATGCAGCGTGCGGAGCGTTCATCCGTGTGTTCCTGTCCGATTCCTGCCCGTCACCCGATCCGGCGGATCCAATGCGACGGCTGTTCGTGTCCCGGCTCCCTACGAGCCGCTCTCTTCCTCGGCGCTGCCTGCGTCATCCGTCGACTTCGGCTCTCCGCCAGTGCCTTTCCCTGGCTCCAGTCCCTCGACCGTTTCGACCTTCACCGTCGCCGTATCAATAACATAATTCAGGGCTTTACGGCTACGAAGATGGTGGCGGATGCTATCGGCGCCCCCCTCCTTTGTCAAGCGGGCCTTCATCTGCTCCACCGGTTGCCCAAGGGCCTCGGCCAGTCGCGTTACTTCGGCCTCGAACTCGTCGTCACTTGGATCCAACTTTTCGGTGGAAGCGATCTTTTCGATTATCAGCATCGAGCGGACATCCCGTTCCGCCCCGGCAAGCGCCGAGTTGCCGATCGCGGCCCAGTCCAACGACATCCCTCGCGGATCCATTCCGCCCTGCTCGAAGGCCCGTACGATCTGCTGCATCCGCGAGTTCGCCTGCTGGGCGCGCATGGCGTCAGGCACCGGAAACTCGTTGCCATCGATCAGGGCCTCGACCACGGATTCGTCGAGCTCGGCTTTCGTACGGTTTTCGGCCGACCGTTCGAGGTCGGCGCGGATCGCGGCCCGGAACTTCTCGGTCGTCTCGTACTGGCCGTTACCCTGTTCGCTCGCAAACTCGTCGTTGAACTCGGGCACCTCGCGAACGCGGATCGCCACGAGCTTCGCCGTGTATTCGATCGAATGGCCGGCCATTCCAGGCGCACCCGTGTCCGGGTAGGCCACCGTAAAGGTCTTCTCCTCTCCAACCTTCATGCCCTTGAGCGCCTCGTTGAACTCGGGATGAACGCCCTCTCGCCCGATCTCGATCGAATGGTCTCTCGCTTCGATCGGCTCGTGCTCGTGGCCCTCGTGGCCTTCGCCCTCGTCGAGGTGCTTGCCGATCACGTCGATCGAGACGAAGTCGCCGTCGGCCGCGACGCGGCCCTCGTCGTCAACGGCGACGAGTTGCGCGGCGTCCTCGAGCATCCTTTCGATGACCGCGTCGACGTCAGACTCGAGCACCGTGTAGACGCGCTTCGTTATCGATAGCCCCTTGTAGTCCGCAAGTTCGAAGTCCGGGATTACCTCCACCAGCACGACCACGTCGAGCGTATCGTCCGAGGCGAAGTCGAGCGACGCGACACCCGGTTCCCCGATCAGCCGTAACTTGTGGGTCTCGACTGCAGTCTCGAGGGCCGACGGCAGCAGGTTTCTGAGCGCTTCCTGACGAAGTTCCGACTTGAAGCGCTGGCGGATGACCGACACCGGGACCCGGCCCGGACGAAACCCCGGCACTTTCGCGTACCTGGCCATTTCGGCGCTCGCGCGCTTGATCTCGCCACTGACGATTGACCCCGGGATCTGGATATCGAGCCGCCGTTTACAGCCGTCGAGGTTCTGGACTTCGATCTTCAAGGACGCGCCTCTCTTTGTTCGAGTGTGGTGGCCAAGGTGGGAGTCGAACCCACACTGTCATGCTCCTAAGGCATGCGCCTCTGCCATTGGGCTACTTGGCCGCTTCGATCTACGCCGAAGCGAACCCGGAAGGGTACTCGCATGATCGGGGAGCGTCCAGACAGGATTTGAGGATACTCGGAATTGACAGGATTGCCGGCCGATCCCGGCACTGCGACATAATCGCGGACCCGGTCCTTTCAATTCCGAAAATCCCGTGGATCTATAGGTTTCCTGTCAGTATCCGATCGTCCGCACGTAGACGAGCCGGACCTCCTGCCCTGCCCGAGTCCGGACATCCTCCCTCCTGATCCAGTTTCCCAGGGGGTCCAGTGTGTCTGTCCACGTCCGCTTCTCCGGGCTCGGAAAAACCGGATCGTAGACGATCGTCTCGGTCCAGACTCGTTGCCGGTCGTACACGAACACTTCGCGGCGCACCTGTTGCTCCGGAAAACGCTCGAAATAGGTCGCGGCGCTCGGCCTTCCTGCCGTGTACTGATACACGACGCGAGCAGCCGGCGGTCCCTTCCTGGGTTCGCGCCCCGCGTACGTGAACTCGGCGAGCGGCCTCCCGCCAGCGTCGAAGTCGATCGTCCGGCAAAAGAGCTCCGCACCCGATTCGTCGAAGTAGCGCGGCGGAACGCGGCCGTTCTTCGGCTCGAGCCTGCTGAGCGGCGGACGGTCCGCGTATCGCCGAACCTCGACTCGCACCCCGCCCTCGGGATGCTCGAACGTCGACGTGTACAGGACTACTCCGGCGCGATAGACGATGCGTTTGACAAGCCGGCCCTCGCCGTCGAAGGTGGATTCGTCGACCTGCTCTTTCGCACCGGACGGCCGCTCGATCGCGGTGCTTACCGTGCGCGGTCCAGCCTTCAGTCCGTCCATCTTCACGTCCGTCCACCGAGCAGGCACGGTTCCGGCCTGCGCAAGCATCAACGATCCGAACAGAACGACTAGCAGTCCCTGCACCGCCCCTCCTTGGCGCCCCTTCAGGCCTCGCTCCCGCGGCCGTCGGAAGCCACGAACTTGTACCCGACGCCGCGCACGGTCACAAGATGCTTCGGGCGAGACGGCACGTCTTCCAGGTACCGGCGCAGTCGCACGATGAAGTTGTCGATCGCGCGAGTGTCCGTATCCTCGCGCAGCCCCCACAAATCGGTCAGGATCACCTTGCGCGACACGACGCTTCCTTCACGCTCGACGAGAAACCGAAGCAGGTCGGCCTCCATCGTCGTCAATCGCGTTACCTGGTCGCCGGCGCGCAATTCGAGCTCTTCGAAGTCGATGGTGCGTCCGTTCACTTCGATCGGCAAGATGGGCTTCTGCGATGCAGGCTCCCCGCGCGACCACTCGCGCCGACGCAGCAGTCCGCGAAGACGCGCCTGCAGAATCGCGAGCTCGAAGGGCTTCGGCAGGTAGTCGTCGGCGCCCGCTTCGAACCCCCTTAGCACGTCCTCGGGTCGTGACCGCGCCGTCAGCATCAATACCGGCACGAATTCGCCCTTCTCGCGCAAAGAAGCGACAACGTCGAAGCCAGATATTCCGGGCAGCATGACGTCGAGCACGACGGCCGCCACATCGTGGCCCGTGGCGAGGCGCTCGAGCGCGGTCTCGCCGTCGTCAGCCACGTCGACCACGTAGCCCTCGGCCTCGAGGTTGAACGTCAGCCCCTCGGCGAGATGGGCCTCGTCCTCGACTACCAGTATGCGCGTCACGATGCCGCGACCTTCGGAAGTTGAATCGTGAACGTGCTTCCGCGTCCCTCACCCTCGCTCTCGGCCAACACCCGGCCGCCGTGACGCTCGACGATCGCCCGGACGATGTACAAGCCCAGCCCGGTCCCCTTTATGCGTTGCCGCACCGCGCTCGGAACACGATAGAAGCGTTTGAAGATCCGCTTGGCCTGGCCAGCCGGGATGCCCATCCCGCGATCTCGAACCCGGACGATCGCCCGCCTGGTGTCGATGGACGCGACCTCGACCGAGACATCCACGCACTCGCCCGAGTACTTCACTGCGTTGTCGAGCAGATTCGACACCGCAACTGTCAGTTCCTCGATATTGCCCCGAACGGTTGGGATGTCCGCACCCTCGGGCTCAGCGAACCTGAACGAGTCGACGTCGAGACCGTACCTGAGCTTTGCAAGCTCGACGCAAGCACGGACGAGTCCACCGAGGTCGATGTTCTCGTCCGTGATCGCGCGCCTCTTGACCCCGACCTGGCCCGCACGCAGCACCTGCTCGACCGTGGCCAGCAGCCGGTCGCTGTCCGCAAGCATGACGTCGTAGAACTCCCTCCGCTTCGCGGGCTCTACTTCTCGGCTCTTCAGCGTTTCGAGGTAGAGACGAATCGATGCGATCGGCGTCTTGAGCTCGTGTGTTACCGCGTTGATGAACGCGTCGTGCTGCTCGTTCCGCCGGATCTCGCGGACCAGAAAGATCGTGTTGAGGACGAGTCCCGCGATAATCAGCAGGAAAAATACGATGCCGAGGACAAGCATCGCCGCTTGTCGCCAGCCAATGATCACCCAGCCGACGTTCAACGCGATCGCAAGACCGACCAGAATCGAACCGAACGCGATGAAGAAGACCGGCCGGAATGTGCGTCTGGTTCGCATCGGTGAGAGTCTAGGAGGCGAAAGGTCCGTTGTCGACCGGACCGCGCCGGCTGCGGGGGCGACTCGCCTCGCGACCCGCGCTAGTTGCCAGAATCGCCTACTCGGCTATCATCGGGACATGGACCAGAGACTTCGGATTCGCAAGGTCGTGCTCTACAAGCACGGTGTCGGATTCTTCGAACGGGAAGGACGCGTCGATGGATCTACGGAACTCGAACTGGCCTTCAAGACCGCGGACATCAGCGACGTCCTGAAATCGCTGACGGTCCTGGACCTGGATGGCGGTCACGTCAGCTCGATTTCCTACGACGCGCTCACGCCGGCCAGAAAGCTCCTCGAGGATCTCGCCATCGGCGGGCTCGACGGTCGCGGCCTGCTGGCTGTCCTTCCTCAGATACAGGGGGCCGAGATCGAGATTGCGGCCGGATCCGAGCGATTGCGCGGCCGCGTTCTCGGCGTCGACATTTTCGACCGCGATGACGGCAACGGAATCGTCCCGGTCCATTGGCTCTCCGTACTAACCGACAGCGGCGAAACTCTGCGCGTCGACGTCGTCGAGACCAGCTCGATCCGATTGCTTGACGAGAAGGTCAGGCGCGACCTCGAGTTCTATCTGCGGACGACGCTGGCGGCGAAGAAGCAAGATGCGCGGCAGTTCACGCTGTTCGCACAGGGAGAGGGTGAACGCCGGCTGCGCGTCAGTTACACGGTCGAAACTCCGGTGTGGAAGGCCACCTACCGCATTCTGCTCCCGCGCGAGGATACCGGCGACGAGCCCCTGATTCAGGGCTGGGCCGTCGTCGACAACACCCAGGATGAAGACTGGGACGAGGTGGAGCTTTCCCTGATCTCAGGGCTGCCGATTTCCTTCGTTCACGATCTCTACAGGCCCAGGTACGTCCGCCGTCCGGTCGTCGCCGTGGAGGAACAGGCGTCCATCGCACCGCCAGCGGTGCAGGAGGCCTCTGCCCGACTCGCCGCCCGCATGCCAGTCGACGCGTTAGCCTTCGAGGTGGCCTCTCTCGGGGCGCCCACTGCCGGACTCGCGCCCGCAGCGCCGGCGCCCCGGATGGTCAGTTCGGTCGACGTGCAGACGCGCGAACGGCAGGTCGGCGACCTTTTCCAGTACGCCATCTCGCGGCCGGTCACCATCAAGCGCAACCAGTCGGCCCTCGTACCGATCGTGCTCAAGCCGTTTGGCGGGCAGCAGGTGCTGCTCTACAACCCGGAGAATCGCCCGAGGAACCCGTTGTCGGCCGTCGAGTTCGAGAACACAACCGGCCTTACGCTCGAAGGCGGCCCAGTGACCGTCATCGACGGCGACACTTATTCCGGCGAGGCCATGATCGAGACGATCAAGCCTGCGCAGACACGGATCATTCCCTACTCGGTGGAGCTTGCGGTCCTCGTCGACGGCGTCGCCGACACCCGGACGGAACGCATCCACCGCACGCGCATCGCACACGGCGTGCTCTGGACGTTTGCGATGGAGCGGCGACAAACGGTCTACACGATTTCGAACCAGAGCGGGCGCAAACGAACTCTGTATCTGGAGCATCGCCGGCACGACAACTGGGACCTGTTCGAGACGCCCTCGCCGCACGAGACGACGCCCGATTTCCACCGGTTCCGCATCGAGATCGCCGAGTCGGGCGCGACCGGGTTCACCGTCACGGAACGGATTCAGATCTCGCAGACGTTCAGTGTGCAGAATTTCGACTCCAGACTCGTGGCCGACTATCGCTCGGCGCGGTTCTTCGACGACCGCGTTTCGGCGGCGCTCCACCACGTCCTCACGCTCAAGGACCGCGTGGCGCAGATCGACGTCGAGCGCGCCGAGGCGGCGCGCGAACTTGCCGCGATCGCGGGAGACCAGCAGCGCATTCGCGAAAACCTCAAGTCGATCGGCGACGGGATCGACGAGAAACGGCTGCGCGCCACGCTCGTCGAAAAGCTCATCGCGCAGGAGCAGCGCCTCGAGCAACTGACCGCTGCCCAGAATTCGCTCGAGTTGAAGCGGCAGCAGGCCCAGGCCGAGGTCGACGCGGCAATCTCGTCGATCGAATTCGAAGGCGAAGTCTGATCACAAGTTACCCCGAATTGCGAGCCCCCGGTTCCAAAGCGGATCGGGGTTGAGTTGCTCGAGGCCGCGGCTACTCCTCCGGCGGGACTCCTGGCCTCAGGCGGCGGCCGGTGATGATGCGCGCACCGCGCTGGTACACGAAGTACGAGTACGCCCAGTTGAGCAGTACCGCGACCCGGTTCTTGAACCCGATCAGAAAAAAGATGTGCACGGCCAGCCAGGCCATCCACGCCGGGAAGCCGCTCATCCTGAACCTGCCGAGCTGGGCGATCGCTCGAGAACGGCCGATGGTGGCCATGCTGCCCTTGTCGACGTAGTGGAACGTCGAACGGTCCTTGCTCGCCAGGTCGTTGGATATCATCTTTGCGACGTGCCGCCCCTGTTGCATTGCTACCGGGCTCACGCCGGGAAGCGGACGGTCGCCCTGATGCACGAACGCCGCGGTATCTCCGATAGCGAATGCCTCGGGGTGACCCGGCATCGAGCAATCCTTCTCGACCAGGACGCGTTTCGCGCGATCGAGCGGCACGCCGAGCGACTCGGTAAGCGGGGTCGCACCGACGCCAGCACCCCAGATCACGGTCCTCGCCTCCAGGAAGTCACCGCTCGTGAGCCGCACGCCGTCGGGAGTCACGTCAGTCACCTTCGTATCGAGGCGAACCTCGACGTTGAGTTCCTCGAGTTGCCGAAGCGCGCTTGTGGACAGTTCCTGCCTGAAAGAGTCGAGGATGCGTGGGCCCGCTTCGATGAGGACAACGCGGGCTACCTTCGCGTTGATGGCGCGAAAGTCCCGGGCAAGGACGAATCGCGACAGTTCCGCGAGAGCGCCGGCGATCTCGACGCCCGTGGGCCCTCCTCCGATGATCACGAAGGTCATCAGCCTGCGGCGTTCGTCCGGATCCTTCGAGCGTTCGGCGGCTTCGAAGGCGAGCAGCACCCGCGTCCGGATCTCTACGGCATCGGAGAGGTCCTTGAGCCCGATTGCCGATTTCCCCCATTCGTCGTGACCGAAATACGTCGTTCGCGCTCCAGTTGCGAGCACGAGGTAGTCGTACTCGATTCGCGCGTCGTCCTCTCCGGTGTCGCCGTCTCGAACCCGGACTTCACGGGCCGCGAGGTCGATGCCGGTTGCCTCGAGCATCAGCACCCGAGCGTTCTTCTGCGTGCGCAGGATCGACCGGAGCGGCCACGCGATCTCCGCCGGCGAAAGACCAGCCATCGAGACCTGGTAGAGAAGCGGCTGAAACAGGTGAAAGTTCGTGCGGTCCAGCAACGTGACGTCCACCGCCGAGTTCGCGAGCCCTTTCGCGGCCGAGAGTCCGCCGAAACCGCCTCCGATCACGAGGACGCGCGGGCGCTGACTCGACGTGTTCATTCGATGGCTCCCGTTCCCTGGAGTGGATGTTCGTGCTGCTTCGGCGTGACGTCCATCGTAGCGTTCACCCGCGCGTAACCAGCACTCGCGGCTCGGTCATCTCTTCCATCGCATAGCGCACTCCCTCTCGCCCGCGTCCAGATGCCTTTACCCCTCCGTAAGGAAAATTGTCCATGCGCACCATCGGGTAGTCGTCCACGATCAGGCCCCCCACCTCGAGCGTTTCGAATGCGCGCCGGATGAGACCGGCGTCTCGCGTGAAGACAGCCGCCTGCAGTCCGTACTCCGAAGAGTTGACGCGTTCGAGCGCGTCGTCGAAATCGGAAAACCGGTCTACTACGACGACTGGTCCGAAGACCTCCTCACAGCTTACGCGCAGGTCCGGGCCCGCTCCGGAGATAACGGTCGGCCTCACGAGTCGTCCCTCGCGCGTACCGCCCGTCAGGATCCGCGCTCCGGCCGCGCGAGCCTCGTCGACCCACGCCACGATCCGTTCGGCGGCTGCGTCGTCGATGACCGGCCCGGCGATCGTCGAAGCGGCTCCAGGATCACCAACCGGCAATGCTCGGGCAGCCTCGACGAACCGCTCGACGAACTCGTCGTGGAGTGAGTCGTGGACCAGTAGCCGCTGGATCGAAATGCAGATCTGACCGGCGTATGCGAATGCTCC
Source organism: Blastocatellia bacterium (assembly GCA_021463145.1). Classification (GTDB taxonomy): domain Bacteria; phylum Acidobacteriota; class Blastocatellia; order UBA7656; family JADIYM01; genus JADIYM01. The sequence goes on from JAJTWZ010000020.1 coordinate 55,266, forward strand.
TAGCACGCATCGCCGGACGGCCCAGTCGACGTCGGCATCGGCGTTCACGATCGCTCCGGCATTTCCGCCGAGCTCCAGCGTGACCCGCTTACGCCCGGCGACCGAACGCAGATGCCAGCCGACCTTCGCGCTGCCGGTAAAGGAGAGCATCCCCGGCCTCTCGTCGGTCGCCAGCCGTTCGGCATCGGCTGGAAGCGCGTGCACCACGTTGAACTGTCCCGGCAGTGCGCCCAACGCGTAAACGATCTCGGCAAGAGCGAGTGCAGTCAGCGGCGCCTGCGGAGCTGGTTTCAGAACCACCGAACTGCCGACTGCGAGCGCCGGCGCCAGCTTGTGCGCGACCAGGTTGAGGGGGAAGTTGAACGGCGCGATGGCCGAGATCGGGCCGACTGGGAAACGCCGCGTCACGCACTGGTATCCCTCGAAGGCCGGCTCGATGTCGACGGGGACCACCTCGCCTCCGAAGCGCGAAAGTTCGTCTGCTGCCAACTCGAACGTGGACGCGGCACGGGCAACCTCACCCCGCGCGAAAGAAATCGGCTTGCCGGCCTCGGCGCAGATGAGGTTCGCGAGCTCGCCGGAACGTGAGCGAATTCCATGGGAGATCTCGCGGCAGAGCAGGCGACGGGTATATGCCGACTGACGGCGCGAAGTTTCGAATGCCACGGCCGCGGCCGCAATCGCGGCGTCGACGTGTTCTGCGCCTCCGACCGCCACGGTACCGACGACCGAACCGTCATACGGATTGACGACTTCTTCCCGAACGCCGGAGTCGATCCACTTACCGTCGATGAAGAGATCTCGATGCACGGGCCGATTGTGGCATGAACCGGCCACGAGCGAGGAGACGGATTACCGGAATCACTAGCCGGCAGGCCGAGCCCCGATTCGATTCACGTCCGGCCAGGCGTGTCCGAATCGTGGTCTAATGTTGACCGTGCTTGCCGACGACGTCCGCATCAACATCCTCACCGGCTTTCTCGGCAGCGGGAAGACCACCCTGCTCCGGCACATCCTCGACCGCGGGCTCGATGGACGACGCGTCGCCGTCATCATGAACGAGCTCGGCGACATCGGAATCGACGGCAAGGTGTTGCAGGGATTGAACATCGAACAGATGATCGAGCTCGGGTCGGGCTGCGTCTGCTGCACCGTGAACCGCGAATTCGGCCTTGCCCTTCAGGAGCTCGTCGAGACGGTCGCGCCCGAGTTGATCATTGTCGAGACGACAGGTGTCGCGGATCCGCCGAACATCGTGGTCGAGACCAGGCAGGCCGGGCTCCGCGTCGATGCGACAATCACGGTCGTGGATGCGTGCAACATCGACAGGCACCTCGATGTCAGCACCGCCGCTGCCGATCAGATCGCGGCCGCCGACTTCATAGTCCTGAACAAGGTCGATCTGGTCGACGGCGCGACGCTCGACAGGGTGGAAGCGGAGCTCCGCCGCAGAAACGGCAGGGCGTACATCGCTCGAACGGTGCACGGCGTGGCCGATGCTTCGGTGCTGTTTGCCACCGCCGCCGCCGTTCATCTGGAAGCGGTGGCCGGCGCAACCGGGCAACTGCCGGGACATTCGACTACCGGCCACCTGGAACGTGACCGAATTTCGGCGTTCGCGTACGAAACGCCACGGGCCTTCGACCGCGAAAGGCTCGAACGATGGATCGAGCGACTGCCGCCGGCCATCTACAGAGCCAAGGGAATCGTCCGCGTCACGGAGTCGGAATGGACGACTCTCTTCAATGTGACGTGCGGCCGCGCGGACTTCGAATGGCAAGGGCGCGCCGCTGACGGATTCGTCGGACAGGTTGTGGTGATCGGCAAAGATGCGGCATCCATGCGCGACGAGCTCACGACGGAGCTCGAGGCGTGCCTGGCGTGATTGAAACCCGTTGCGGCCCTCCGCCGGTCCTGGATCCAGTCCTCAACGTGGCTTCGCGGTCGGAAGTGGCACGGGATCGCCCTGTCGGGGTTCACGCAACCACCGGGCGCTTTCGCCCGCCAGAAAATCGTCGAGGATTCTCGCTCGCTTCACCCTCATCTCGCCTGAGGGAGCGTTGTCGACGAGCATGCGCCGTAACTCCTCCTCGCCCTTCTCGAACTCGCCGGTGTAGCAACGCACGATGTAGATCGACAGCGCCAGGCCGAGGTACCGCTCGTCGCTCGCATCATCCGCTGCGTTGATCATCGCGATCGCTTCGGCGAGCTCGCCCCGGTACCTGTCGATCTCTTTGTCGTAGAAACCCTTCGCATCCGCTCCCGCGAACACGTATTTCCCCTCCCGCCATTCGTAGACCATCGTGCCGCCTGGCGCCGATGCGTGCGAGAAGTCGTCGTAGGATTCCCATCTGGCGTCGCCGACGAGCAACTCGAGGGTTCCGTCGCCGTTCAAGTCGCGAAGCGTCATCGGTTCGGCAACAAGCAGCCGAGGCGCCGGTCCGCCAAGCGCGTAAATCCGCACGTTGGAACAGGCCCAACAGTTGCCACCGTTCGCCGCGCTCACGACGAACTCGAGCACGCCGTCCTTGTTGATGTCGGCGAAGGCCAGGTCGGGCTCCTCGTAGGTGCCGAACCCGATCGACATCTCGTCGAACAGCTCAGAAGAAGACACGACAGAACTGCCCGCGCGCTGGAAATACAATTTGAGCGACTTCATTCCCGCCCTGTCGCCCGCCGCCTCCGGATACTGGAAGATCACGGCGAGGTAACGCCCGGCGACCGCGCGATACTCCGAGAAAGCCGACACGCCGAGGCCCTTCCGCTCGAAGGCCGCGATAGCGGGCCGGAACGCCGCCGGGATCGGGTCCGGATCCGGCACGCGAGCGTCTGCGCGTGCCTTCTCGAGCGAGGGATCCGGAGTAGATTCCTCCATCGTGTTCTGCTGGCGCGCCTGGGCGCATACAACGCCGAACGCCCCGATGGTAATTGCGAACGCCACCAGTACCTGCACCCCGAACCGCCTGACCGCGGCGGACGGAGTCCTCGTAAACTCCTCGTTCTTTCGAAGCATTTAGGAACTCCTCACTGGCGGCGCTTCTGGAGCACCGCGATCATTTCGTCGTGGATGCGCCCGTTGGTGGCAAGGCATTCCGGAGTCCGAATGTCGAAGGACCGGCCGTCGAACTTCGACACCTGGCCGCCGGCTTCGATGGCGATCAGAGCGCCGGCCGCCGTATCCCACGGCCTGAGCGCCAACTCCCAGAATCCGTCGAACCGGCCACACGCAACGTAGCACAGATCGAGCGCCGCCGACCCGTCACGACGAACCGCGCGCCCCGCGAGGCTGAAGTCGCGAAAGTGGTCGAGGTTCGTGAACTTCTCCTCGGCAATGCTGTACGGGAATCCGGTGACGAGAAGCGCCGAATCGAGCGGCGACGTGTCCGACACTCGGATCGGGCGCTGGTTGAGCGTGGCGCCGGCGCCACGTTCGGCGACGAACATCTCGTCGCGCGTTGGGTCGTAGATGACACCGACGACGACTTCACCGCGCCGCTCGACGGCGATCGACACGCAGAAGCACGGATAGCCGTGGGCGTAGTTTGTCGTGCCGTCGAGCGGGTCGACGATCCAGCAGTACTCGGCGCCGTCGCCAGCGCCCGACGAACCCTGCTCCTCGGCGAGAATTGAATGACGGGGGTAGTGAGTCGAGATCAGGTTCGTGATCAACGCTTCCGACGCGAGGTCCATTTCGGTCACGAGATCGATCGGACCCTTGTGAGAGACCTCGATGCGCCTGCCGAGATTTGCAAGTAGCAGCGCACCGGCTTCCCGGGCCGCGCGGAGAGCGAGTTCGAGCACAATGACCTCCGTGACGCGTTCGTCGACGGGCCGGATCTTAGCCGACTCTCGGGCCACTCTCCACCGGGCACGTAGCCCGGGAGTCCTCTGGTATCCTCCCGCGCATGTCCATCGAACGATGGCGACAGTTCAGGACCAAGGCGCGAGGGATGAAGCCCTCTGAACTGCTCCGCGAGGCCGCACGGCGGAGCGTGGAGTATTCGCGTCGCCGCAGGCGGGCCGCCGATGCGCTCCACGGCCAGGCCCACGCCTCCGCTCCGGACGACGAGGTTCGTCTGGCGCTCGATACTTCGCTCGTCACCGTGCCGCCGTCCCCGGGACTCCGCTCACCGCGACTCGACGGCGCGTGGATCGCGGAAGCACACCCGGACGTAGCGCAGCGCGCCATCGACGAGGGAGAACGGATAATCGGGGGCTTCCTTCGCCCTTTTACGGGCGACCCCGTCGCCTTCGAATGGCCGATTGCCTGGCGCACCGACTGGGTCTCGGGACGCGAATGGCGCCTCGAGCACTTCACTAAACTGCAGACGTTCTATTGGGACGACTCGGACATCCGGCGCGTCTGGGAGTTCAACAGACTTCAGCACACTGTCGCCCTGGGAAGAGCGTGGTGCGTAACCGGCGACGAGCGTTACCCTGAAGCCTTCGCCAGACACTTCGCATCCTGGTGCGAAGCGAATCCGATAGAGATGGGGCCGAACTGGTCGAATGCGATGGAGGCCGGGATTCGTGTCTCGAATCTGATCGTCGCCTTCCACCTGATGCGCGACTCGAAGATTGCAACGATCATACGTGAGCGCTTCGTGCGCACGGCTATAGAGCACGGACGCTTCATCGCCGACAACCTGGAGGTCACTCACCGAGTAACCAGCAACCATTACCTCTGCGACCTCGCTGGATTGCTCTTCATCGGACTGGCGATGCCTGACCTTCCGCCGTCGAAGTCCTGGATCGACTTCGCCTGGCCGCGCTTCCTCGCCGAAGTGCGCAAGCAGGTGCATCCGGACGGCGTGGATTACGAAGCGTCCACGGCTTACCACCGCTTCGTGCTCGAGATCGTGCTTTCCGTCGTCCTTCTCGCTCGAGAGGCCGGGAGAATGATACCGGCCGACGTGTGGCGGCGCCTCGAGGACATGTGCGTCGCGCAGGCCGCCATGCTGCGTCCGGACGGAACTCTGCCACTCCTTGGAGACTCTGACGACGGGCGTTTCATCGTGTGGGGCGAACGCCCGGCTGTCGACTGCGCATATCTGCTTTCGGTCGCGGCAGTCTGTTTCGACAACGCCGGATTCAAGTCTGGAGAGCTGTCCGATGAAGCCATCTGGCTCTTCGGCCGCGACGGGGACGTTGCGTGGCGCGCAATGACCGCTCCGGAGACGCGCCGGGCCTCCACTGTCTTCCCGGACGGCGGAATCGTTTCGATGTGCGGAGAGGACACCTTCCTGCTGATCGACGTCGGCGGACACGGCATCTCCGGAAGAGGATCGCACGATCACAACGACGCTCTTTCGTTCGACCTCTACACGAATGGCCGAACCCTGCTGACCGATCCCGGCACCTACGTCTACACGGCCGACCCGGTCTGGCGCGACCGCTTCAGGCAGACGCGGTGGCACAACACCATCGAGATTGACGGGGAAGAGATATCTCCCTTCCCTCCGGGCGCGATCTTCGCCCTCGGCGCCGATCCCGGCCCGCGTATCCTCTCGTGGACTACTGACGAAGCGAAGGAGGTACTCATCGCGGATCACCGCGGCTACGCACGGCTGCGGCATCCGGTCACACACAAGCGGACGTTCCGCCTTCACAATTCCGGAATCGTCGACATAATCGACGACTTGTCGGGTTCGGCCATCCACGACTTTGCGCTGTCGTTCACCGTGGACGACCGATGTCGCATCGCAGTTCCGGGAGTTGCCGGACCGGTGGCCGCAGGGGATCCCGGACTCCACGAAATCCCGGTCGACGCAGTCGTCGTGCACTTCGAGGATCTGACGACAGGTGAATCGATCGCGAAGATCGAGGTGAAATGCGACAGGGACCTGTCGTTCGCAGTCGAGGAGCGGTTCGTATCCCGGTCTTACGGTCACAAGAACCCGGCGATCGGACTCACCTGGTCGGGACGCGCCCGGTTTCCGCTGCACCTCGAAGCGACGGTGTACCCGGCTTGCGAGTTCCGGCCTTCCCGCGGGTCCAACTGATGTCAACGGCAGAGCGACCGGACCGGGCCGGGAGTGCCGCAGTCCGAAACATCAGACTCGTCGTGCTCTCTGGCGGCCTCGAGCCGGGTCTCGGCGCGGTCGAGCTGCGATACCCGGGCGCGTCCATAGACATTGTCGACAAGGAGCAACTCCGCGGCCGGGAACGTTACAGACTGCTGCGCGAACTGCGGCGGCAGCCGTGCGACAGGCTCGTCTACTTCACTTTCGTGAACGCCTGGCAACTGGACCGTTTCCGGATGGCCGTCTATGGCCTGCTTTCGGGTGCGCGGCGTGTCGAGTTGATCGACACAGAACACGCCGTGGAAGAGTTCGGGTACGGACGAGTGCTTCTGCGCGAGGCGCCTCGCTCCATTGTGGAGGTCGCACTGGCCGGCCCCGTTATCCTGCTCGGCCTGCTGCTTTCCTTTTTCGTGTCCGCCATCTGCGGGCGCGCGGCCCGGCGATTCCCGAATGCGCGGGCATCGGGTGACAGAGCACTCGATGTGCTCTTCGTTCGAACATCTCCGACGATCGGAGTCATGGAGGCGGGAGAATCGGCCCACATGCGCGGCGTTCTCGATGGACTGAAGGAACTTGGTCACCGTCCGCGAGTACTCTCGAACGACAGCCTGCCAGCCATCGATCGCGCGGGATACGAAGTCGACGTGCGCCGGCCCGGCGCGATGTTCAACGCAATGCCGCTCGCGTTCGAGATCTGGCAGAACCTGCAATTCGCCGTCTCGCTCGCCCGCGAGACGCGCGCCGTGCGGCCGGACTTCCTGTATCAGCGACACGGCCGCAACAGCTGGGCTGGAGTTGCCGCGTCTCGCCTCGCCGGCGTTCCTCTGGTGCTCGAGTGGAACGGTTCGGAAATCTGGTCGATCCGCCACTGGGCACCCGTCTCGGGCTGGTCCTGGATAGTGTCGGCGTTCGAGCGAGTGAACTGCCGCGGCGCCGACCGGATCGTCGTCGTGTCTCGCGCGCTCGTTGACACCCTGGTCGCGGAAGGCGTCGATCCGGAGCGAATAGTCCTCAACCCCAACGGAGTCGATCCTGCCCGCTTCCATCCTGGCGCCGGCGGCGCCGCTATCCGAAAGAGATGTGGCTTCGGCGACGATGTCGTGGTCGGGTTCGTCGGCAGCTTCAATCATTACCAGGGCACGGAATTGCTGATGCGGGCGGCGCCCGCAGTATGTTCGGCCACGAAGGCTTCGTTCCTTATGGTTGGCTTCGGGGAGACCCTGCCGGCGGCCCGCGCAGCGGCAGAGGAAGGGGGCGTCTCCGGCCGAGTCGTTTTCACCGATCGCGTACCCGTCGACGACGTGCCGGGCTACGTGGACGCGAGCGACATCGCGGTTGCCCCGATGGTGCCGAACCCCGACGGCAGCGCTTTCTTCAATTCGCCGGTAAAGATCTTCGAGTACATGGCTGCGGGCAAGGCAATTGTCGCAAGCCGGTTGGGGCAGATCGGCGACGTCATCGAGGATGGCCAGACCGGTCTTCTGGTGGATCCGGACTCACACGAAGCGCTCTCGGAAGCGATCGTCCGGCTGGCCGGCGACCCGGCGCTCCGCGATCGTCTGGGGCGCGCTGCCCGAGTTGCGGCGGTCGAGCGCCACACATGGAAAAAGAACGCCGCTCGAGTCATCGAGTCGTACGAGGCAATCCGGCGAGCCACTTGACGGCGGGCCGCTCGATTCCGGCTACAGCCAGGGGCTCGCCTTCGACTTGCGAATTTTCCCGGCAACCGGGCAAAATTTGCAGTTCTCTCGGTCTCACCGTTCACCTACAACCCATTCGCTGTTTTCCGTTGCAGCAAAGGAAGGATTTCCACAATGAAGGTCCATTCATCACGCAGTCGAGCGGGGCACGCCGCCACTATCGGCGTCGTGTCTCTCGCACTGTTTGTCGTCGGATCGCCGCTTGCCGTGGCCAAGCGGTCTGCCGAGCACTCGAAGCGCTCGATCCCGGTTGCGGAGATGCGCACTGTCGATCAGAAGGTGACAGCGCCGGGGCCTGCGTTCGAAGCGCAGTGGTTCCAGTTCAAGGGCGCCGCCGCCAGCAAGGCCGCGCCTGGCGCGACGCCGATGTTTGGCGACGATCACATCTTCGCGCGTTTCAGCACGATCACCGGTTCGCCGCGTCTGGTATTCGGCGATCTCGGCCTGGCGCCCGTTGCCGGCAAGATGGGCGATCGAGCCCTCGCGTTCCTCAGCCAGAACGAGCACGTATTCGGCGTCGACACGTCGAAGCTCTCGCTCGTCCGGGCGATGGAGGGCGCGACCAAGCCGATTCACTTCTACTATGAGCAGCGCCACCAGAGCCTCCCGGTTTTTGGGGCTGAAGTCGCCGTCCACATGGACCGCGACGGCCGGGTCTGGGCGATCAACAACACATTCGTGCCGGTGACGGTGTCGAACCTCACGCCCGAAGTGACGGCCGACGGCGCAATCGCGACCGCCGCCGAAAAGCTGGGCGTCGACGTCAGCGACCTCGTGACCACGCACGTCCCCGCGCCCGAGCTTGGGATCTGGCCGACGGCCGACGGCGGCGCGCTGGCCTGGCGCACTGTCGTCGACGTGCGCGGCATCGGCGTTTACGAAGTGATCGTCGACGCCGCAACCGGGCGCGCGCTCGAGCCCGCGGTCTCGCGCGACTGCTATGCAACCGGCACCGGCAAGGTCTTCCAGCCCGGTCCCGTTGTGACGCTGGCGAACGATTCGCTCACTGACGCCACGTCTGCCGGAACGCTCGAGCCTGCGTACATATCTGTCACGCTCAACAACCTGAACGACTCGCCGAACACCGCTCTGGTTGGCACGTACGCACAGGTTCCGTCGGACCAGACCGGCGGCCGCACGACGAATGCGTCGCTCGACTTCTCGGCGCTCCGGCGCAGCCTGACTCCGGCCTCCGCCCAGTTCAACCAGGAGAATCCGTACTGGGCCATCGACTACGCGCAGAGCGTGTTCCAGAGTCTTGGCTATACGCCCGCGAATTCGAATGCGGTGATGAATTACTCGCTCCAGTATTACGGCCATCAGGCGCCGCACAGCCCGACGGCCGACAATTCGCACTTCAGTGGCGACAACCGCTCTGGCGCCGGCACCGGCCACCTCTGCTTCGGCACCGGCGGCGTCGATGACGCCGAGGATCAGGAGATCGTCTGGCACGAGTTCGGCCACGCAATGCTCTGGAATCAGAGGCCCGGCACCAGCCAGAATCAGACGAGCGAGGGCGTCGGCGAAGGTACCGGCGACGTGCTTGCGGGAATCCTCAGCAAGACGATTCCAGGCGGCTCCAGCTACTACGTGACGGTTGGCGAATGGGACGCAACGAGCTACAACGCCGGCGGCACGCCCCATCCCAATCTGCGCAAACTGGACAACCCCACGCTGTGGGCGAGCCGTCCGTCGGCGGTTCACTCCGCTGGTGAAGTCTGGTCGCATCCGGTCTTCGACTACAACAATCAGGTCGGCACGCTGGCCGGTCTCGACGTGCAACTCCAGGCGCAGTTCCTCTATGACCTGAGCCCGACCCAGGTCGAGTGCGCCGCGGCGTTCCTCACCGCGGACACGATGCTCAACAATGGATCGACGAGCGGCCAGATCAACAATGCGTTCCGCGAGCGCGGAACCATTGCCGGCACCGTCGTGCCGGTCGTCCACACGCCGGGCATCACGACGCCGGGCACGGGCACCGCGTTCCTGAAGAACTCGGCTACGCCGGGAGCAGCGGACTACACGGTCTCTTTCGGCACGGCCGCGATGACCGAGATCGTCGGCGACTGGGACGGTGACGGCGACGACACCATCGGCGCCTACAGCCCGACGGGCGGCGGATTCTTCCTCCGTAACACGAACACGCCGGGAACCGCCGATGTCACGCTGTCGTTTGGTGCGGGCGGGGCGGACTATGTTCCCGTCGTGGGCGACTGGGACGGAAACGGCACCGACACCATCGGCATCTACAACACGACGAACGGCGCGTTCTTCCTCCGAAACTCGAACACGCCGGGGGCAGCCGATGTCACGCTGTTCTTCGGACCGGGCGGCGCCGGGATCCTTCCAGTCGTTGGCGACTGGGATGGCGATGGCGACGACACGGTCGGCATCTTCGTGCAGGCGTCTGGCACTTTCTTCCTCAAGAACACGAATGCCTCGGGGCCGGCGGACCTCGCATTCGGGTACGGCTCGGGCGGATCGAACTGGTATCCGACTTCGGGCGACTGGAATGCCGATAACGTTCACTCGATCGGCATCTACGACGCAAACACGGGGAACTTCTTCCTCCGGAACACGAACACGCCGGGACCCGCTGACTACACGTTTGGTCTTGGCGGTGGCGGCGCGCGTCCGCTCTCGGGCGACTACAACGGCGGACATCACTGATCCGTCGAGGATCTGCCGTTGCGAACGGCGGCGGGCTTCGGCTCGCCGCCGTTTTTCTTTGGGGGCGCCCAGGCATCCGGCGGCCTTTCGCGCGTGCGCCACGGCCTGCCGCTCGGATACTGGCACGCTCGACCGCGCTCCCCGTACAATGCCGCTTTCGCCGAAGGAGGCACGTTCGTGAGCACTGACACCGTCGAGAAGGTCATCATCCTCGGATCCGGCCCTGCCGGCCTCACAGCCGCAATCTATACCGGCCGCGCCAATCTGAATCCGGTACTCATTCACGGCTCAGTGCCTGGCGGACAGCTCACAATCACTACCGACGTCGAGAACTATCCCGGATTCCCGGAAGGTGTCCTGGGGCCGGATCTGATGGTCGCGATGGAGAAGCAGGCAGAGCGGTTCGGCACGCGATTCCATCGCACGTTCGTGACTGGCGTCGACCTGTCGAAAAGGCCGTTCACGCTCACGGACTCCGATGGCCAGACCTTCCAGTGCGAAGCACTCATCATATCGACCGGAGCCGAGGCCCGCTGGATGGGTATCGAGTCGGAGCAACTGCTGAACGGATACGGAGTATCGGCGTGTGCGACGTGCGACGGTCCGCTTCCCGTGTTCCGCAAACAGCACATCGCCGTCGTCGGTGGCGGCGACACGGCGATGGAGGAAGCGACTTTTCTTGCCAAGTTCGCTTCCAGGGTGACGGTCGTCCACCGCCGCGACACGCTACGCGCGTCGAAGATCATGCAGCAGAAGGCATTCGACAATCCGAAGATCGACTTTGCGTGGGACAGCGCCGTCGACGAGATCCTCGGCACTCGCGAGGACGGCGTCACCGGGTTGCGACTTCGCAACCTGAAGACGGACGCCCTCACAACTCTCGATGACGTGCGCGGCGTATTCGTCGCAATCGGACACAAGCCGAATACCGAACTTTTCGACGGCCAACTGGAAATGGATTCGAACCGTTACCTGATCACGGTCCCCGGGTCCACGCGTACGACCGTTGCCGGCGTGTTCGCGGCCGGCGACGTTCAGGATCACATCTATCGGCAGGCCGTAACGGCCGCGGGTTCGGGATGCATGGCGGCGATCGAGGCGGAGCGATTCCTCGAGAGCGGGGAATAGCCGATATCGGATTGGCTGTCGGTTCCAACGAGTCAGCGCGTCGCGTTCTCCTGTTCGACATCGACGGAACGCTGGTCCGCTCGCTGCCCGGGCGAGGTTACCGCCGCGAGGTCCGCGCGGCGCTCGAAGCGACGTTTGGAACGGCCGGCCGCATCGACGAGGTGCGCTTCGACGGAAATACCGACCTCTCGATCCTTCGTGAAGCGCTCGAAGCCGAAGGCATTCCCTTCAGCGAGATTCGGCTCAAGCTTGCCGACTGGGAGCAGACCTTCGTCGGCCTGACACGCCGCGCTCTGGCCGAGGCCCCGGTATTTGCCTGCTGCCCCGGCACCGAGCGCCTGCTCGAAATGCTGAGCGCCGATCCGCGTTTCGACCTGAGCGTCCTGACCGGCAACCTCGAGCTCATGGCCGGCGTGAAGCTCGAATCCGTTGGCTTCGACCGGCACTTCAGACTCCGCGGCGCTTATGGCAGCGACCACGAAGACCGAAACGAGTTGCCGGCAATAGCTATCGAGCGCATCTCGGGGCAGACCGGCCGGCAGATCGTCGCATCGGATTGCGTCATCATCGGCGACACCCCCCGCGACATCGAAGCCGCTCGCGCCAACGGCATGAAATGTGTAGCCGTGGCCACCGGACCGCACGCGCTCGAATCCCTCGGTCAGTACTCGCCTGACGTCCTGGTCCAGGACCTGTGTGACGGCGAGGCGTTGATCGAGGCATTGCTCGGCTGAACCGCCGGCCCCGGATCGGCTGGACAATTCAGCCCAGGAACTCGGTATCGGTCCCCCCGGCACGGCAAATTCGCGGATGGGCTATACTTCGCCCCATTCCCCAGAACCCTCCGTGGAGGCTCCATGAGCAGAGAGACCGGTTCGAACAGAGACACGCTGGCGATCATTCTCGGCGGTGGTCAGGGCACGCGCCTGTTCCCGCTTACTGAGTTTCGAGCGAAGCCTGCAGTCCCGCTCGGGGGCAAGTACCGGCTCATAGACATCCCGGTCAGCAATTGCATCAACTCGGACATCATCCGGATCTTCATCCTCACGCAGTTCAACTCGGCCTCGCTGAATCGTCACATCGCGCGCACTTACCGGTTCAGCCGATTCTCGGATGGTTTCGTTGAAGTTCTTGCGGCGGAACAGACCCACGGCAACACGAGTTGGTTCCAAGGAACCGCGGATGCCGTACGCCAGAACATCCCACACTTCGACGAGTGGCGGCACGACGACATGCTGATCCTGTCCGGAGACCACCTCTACAGGATGGACTATCGCAAGTTCCTGCAGCGCCATTACGAGACGGATGCGGACCTGACGGTGTCGGTCATTCCAGCCAACCGCGTGGATGCAATGGGCTTCGGGTTGCTGAAGACCGACGGTTCCGGCCGTATCGTCGAGTTCCGCGAAAAGCCTGGCGAGGACGTCATTGACGAGATGATCGTCGACACGACGGCATTCGGACTCTCGGCCGAACAGTCCGAGCAACGCCCGTTCCTGGCCTCGATGGGGATCTACGTCTTCCGCCGAGAAGCGCTGAGGCAACTCCTCGACGAGTTCCCGGATGCAGTCGACTTCGGCCGCGACATGATCCCGGCAGCCATCGAGAAGCTGAACGTGCAGGCGCATCTGTTTACCGGCTATTGGGAGGACATCGGGACGATTTCAGCCTTCTTCAAGGCAAACATGGACATGACGCGCCCGTTGCCGGACTTCAACTTCTTCGACGCCGAGGCGCCGATCTTCACTCGGCCACGGTTCCTTCCCGGATCGAAGATGCTGCGGGGCGAGATCAACCACTCGATCGTCTGCGAAGGCTGCATCGTCAGCGACGCGCGCATCAAGAACTCGATCATCGGTATCCGCAGCCGCATCGAGCGCGGCTCGGTCGTCGAAGACACTCTGATGATGGGCGCGGATTTCTACCAGACGCTGGACGAGCTCGCATTCGACCAGGCGGCGAACAGGATTCGGATCGGCGTTGGGGAGAACTGCCATATCCGGCGCGCGATCATCGACAAGAACGCGCGGATCGGTGCGAACGTGAAGCTTCTGAACGAGGCGGGCGTCGACTTCGCGGATGGCGACGGCTACTACATTCGCGACGGAATTATCGTTGTGCCGAAGAACGGCGTCGTGCCGGACGGAACCGTTGCCTGAGGCCGTTTAATCGACGGCCGTTGGCCGAAGCCTTAAAGGGGAGCTGGCTGGAGCGGCCCAGCCACACTGCTGGGCTATGCTCCCGGTGCCAGAGCGCAGCATCGGCCGCTCAATGGTTGTGCACAAGCCCGCGCCCAGCCGTTTTCCGTAGCAGTTCCCCACGCGCCTGCGGCGCCCCCCTCGGACGAAACGAGCAGCGTTTCGGGTCCGCGGGCCATTCTTAAGCGCCGTAGCAAAAGTGTTTCCGGTCAACGTGGTAATGCCTGGAGTTTGGCCCTCCGAGAGGCAAACGGGTCCGCGACCGCGGAGCGGTCGATATAGTAGCCGTGGGTCGCGCACGGCGAGCGCAGCGAGCAAGAGCGCGACCCGCGGAACCGCCCGCCGCGTCGTACCGACCGCGGAGCGGTCGCATTGTCGGCACCGCGATGAGTTCGGGGGCGCGTCATTGGGCACTCGATCCGACTGCGGAGCGATAGAACCTCCGCTTGCAACCTCCAACCCAGGGTGGATTGGATCGGGCCGCGGCGAGTTGCGAGTTTGACGGTCTGTGCGA
>JAJTWZ010000021.1 GCA_021463145.1 Blastocatellia bacterium
TAGTCGCATTCGCATCGTCGGGTACCACGGGCACTGAAGCGTCAACCTATCGTCCGTCAAACGGCGGACCGGGAGTCCGTGTGCGCCGTTACGTCTCTTTTCACAAGAGGAGAGACCGGGGAGTTTCTTGAGAGCCGGCAACGCCGGCCCGCTGATCGCGGGAGGGGGTGAAAGTCCCTTGACTCTCCGTAAACATCACAAGGCACGGCAGTTCCAGCGAAGGAAGGCTGTCCCCGTACATTCCGAAGCCATGGAGCGCGGACGTCCCGGCTTCGAGGAGCGTCGCAAGAGTGAGGGCTACGTCGACCGGACGATCGACCGAGCGACCGAATTCCTGTCAAGACTCCGCGAACGGGGCCATAGCCGAAGCCGATGACGGAGCTTCGCGTCGCCGGCGAGAGTGATTGGACGACCAGTTCTCCAAGGCACGCTGCGGAGAGCAGCTCTCCCTCGGCAAGAATTGGTCGATCTCGTCCACAGTTCTGCTCACTTCACGAGGCCAGAGTGACCGCTTAGTGCAATTGTCGGCATTACCGTCGGACACAGTCGACCGTTCTGCGGGTTGCCATTCCCACGCGCACGATCGGTCCCCACTAGTCCTAAAACAAGCGAATAAGCTGAATATGTCAGCTGGAGTTGAAGCCACTCTTGCGAGCCGCTCCCTGGCGGCTTCCTGTCGTCGCGAGTGTGGTCCTGGTGCGGTCTAACGACACACATATCCTGACTTGGCGCCGGTTCCGTGTTGTTCCTGTTTCTCCCTCTCCCTCCTGTTCGCCTGTGTTCCCGCTTTCCTATGTCAGAGTCGCCACGGCGCAATGCCGACTCCCTGCCGTCGTCACGTAAAGTCGTACCACCTTATCCGTTCGAAGGTCCGGAAGAAGGTCTCCAGCTGATCCCCGTATCCAAGAACCCGAAAGACCAGTCGCCGCCCCGTCTTCAGAATCTGGCAGGGTATCTGCAGGAATCCGTGCGCGAAGCGCTTGAACTCCATTCCCAGTATCGCCTGCCGCGTCGGCGCGTGCTCCACCATGAGTCCGAACCATGCCTTCAGGTTCCATGCCAGTCCCGCGATCACCATGTATGCCCAGTTCGCCTCCAGATCGCTCGACGGCATCCGCATCGCGTTCACGCCGTTCTTGAGTTGCTCGATGACGTTCTCCTGGTCGCATCGGCCCATCGCGAACTCGACAACTTCCTCCGCCGTCCTCGTCTTGTCGTTCGTGATGTAGAAGAAGTAACGGATCTCGTCGAACAACCGGACGTCCTGCTTCGACACGCTCAGGTTCTTTCGAACCACGATCATCCGGTAGTCCCTCTTGCATGCGACCGGCCGGTAGCTGAACTCCGCGACGTGCTCGTCCTCGAGCCGGATCTTCTCGTAGCCGCGCGCAACGACTATCGCATCCTTTTCGTTACGGCGTCTCGCCCTCGCGCCCGATACCTTCCTGCCTCGCTCCAGTGGCCTCCAGTCGGCCTCGGGCAGCTTGTCGGCGAACTCGACGACGTTCTTCCGGGCGTCGTATCCAAACGTGAAGTCGATCCCACCTGCGTCCCATCCATCGAAGTTCCCAGTCAGCGCAAAGTCCGTGTCTCCCCTCAACGAAACCTTCTCGAACGACTCGCCGACCAGCGCGATCGCCCGGTCCACCCACGGCACCGCTCCCTGATGGGACGGCGCGTTGCCCGAACGGTTCACCAGGTAGAGCACCTCCTTGGTATTGGCCAGCGACACGATCAACGGCGCGTAACCCCAGATCCCCTTGTAGCTGATGTCCATGCCCGCCTTCCGCTCGCCCAGCGTCCCGGCGATCGTTCCATCGACGTCGATGATCGCGTGCTTGCGAAACGCCGCGTTCTGCGCCTTCCACACCTTCACCCTGCCATCGTTGATCGCATCCTGAAGCGCTGCAATATCCTCTTCGGAGAACCTGCGCAGGAAATCGCCCGCCGTCGTGGGATCGGGTATGCGACTGGCTCCAAGTGCGTCGAGGTAGGCCGGATCGCGGCGCAGTCGCTCGATGTCCTCGAGGCGGGTGCCGCCCGGCAGAATGCTGAAGGCGATGGTGAGAACGTGATCGGATTCGAAGTAAGGCTTGTGGACCTTCAGCAGGTCTAGCGCGTCGTCGATGCCTTCGACTAGTCCGAGCCGCGAGACGAGGGTGTGAAACGCCTCGATCCCACCGTGGCCGATGGCACGTACCCGGGCGCTCATCTGGTACGCGATTCCGCTGGCGTCGAGCACCGGCGTCGCCGACACGTACAGCCCTCGCCGGTCTATCCTGTTCTCCGATTCGGCCTTGCGCCCGAGGATGGTTGCGTGGTCTCGTATATTCACCTGAAATGCTCTCCTTTGTGGTGTGTTCGGCGTTACTTACGAATATTATCACCAACTCTGGAGGGCATTTCGTGCGTTTGTATAACTTTTATTCGGTTCTGTGCGCTTGATGCAGGACTAGTACAGCTCGGGGCCTGAGGTCGCAATGCTCGCGACCGATAGCTTCAGGTAGCTCCCCCGAGCGCCGATTGAACGTCAGAGCCCTCGAGCGCAACGGAGGTAGCCGCAGATCGTCCTGGCAAAGCGATCACCCCGAGGATTCCGGCCTATACCTGCTGCAACCCCTTTTTTTCACAAGCATTTTATCTGCCTTACAACAGATGGCTAGGGGCGAGCCATGCTAAGATCACGACAGTTGCGAAGGACCCGCCAATGCGCAGATCATCACCTGTCCGTCGTTCACGACTCTCAAGCCGGCTATTGGCCAGCTTGGTAACTCTCGGAATGTTCATTCCTGGGGCCGCAGGTGCGTCCTCGGCGACCAAGTCCGTGCCTACTGCGGACATCAGCGTTGAAGAGAGAACGTTTCTTGATCCCTCGTATGACTCGGGATTCTTCTTCTACGGGCTCGCCGTGTGTAACAACGGCCCGGATGTTGTCGACAGCGTCACTTTCACAAATCCGATTCCGGAGGGCACGGTATTCGGGGCTCTTCAGGGGAAAACGTCGGGCCTGGAGGACATTGACCTTCCCTGTGTGACGCCGCAACCCGGCGAGCAGGGCACCATCAGTTGCTCGCTGGGTCCGATCCACCCAAACGACTGGATTTTCGTGTACCTCTATCTCAGGGTCACGGCGGAACCCGGCGCCCTCGTCACGAATATCGCGAGCTCAGAGAGCCCAACGTCGTACGACCCCGTCACTGACAACAACTCGCTGGTAATCGGGCACGGCGTTCCGTACCCACCAGTTCTCTATTCGATCAGGTCTGTGACCACTTCAGGTAAGTACCGGCTTCGCATTCATGCTGGTAACATGGATGACAATGCAGCCTTTCCGGAGTATCCGCTCGTCTACATTGGCGAAGGTGAACCTCCGTGGCCCTTACGTCGACGGAAGGATCTTTTTCACCTCTTTCTCACAGGTGGTAGCGACCTCAAGGCGCGCTTTCCGAAGGGCGTACCTGTTCCTCTCCGAATCGTAAATCGTGACGGCGGATACATTGCCACGACATTCACGAGATAATGCTCTGGTCGGTGAGGAACCGAACTCGCAACCGTGTCTGTCGAGGCGAGCAAAGGAAGGCTGTCCCCGACTACTCTTGCCAGCCATGGTCGTCTTCTACTGGCCTGTTGCCCTGTTGCTCGTGCTTCTCTGGCGAAAGCTCCCGCGCTTCGGCGGCGGCGAGGCCGAACTAGCGCGTGCAGCGGAGTTTATCTCAGTGATTCGCACTGACAGGGCATGCTGAAACTTAGAAGAGCCTGTACCTGGAATCAACTTACAGGGGAGTTTCTTGAGAGCGCGCGCAACAGAGGCTCACGTGTTAGCTAGTGGGCTCGCGCCGGCCCGCTGAACCTGGTCGTAGGGGGGCCACACTCACCCATACGCCATAAGAGGCACGAGATGAGGTTCATTCGACACACCTTTGCCGCGTGCGTGATCTCGGTCATCGCCTTTGTGACCGTTCACGCCAACGTTCAATCGGACGAACCGGAATGTTCACGCTGCGGCACCACTCGCCTCACCGGAATCAATACATTCCAAAGCGAAGTCGTGTGCGCCGTCGCAAGGCTCGGATGTGTCGATTGGTCTGACCCGGCTGACGCCGAGCTGGCTATTGGTCGCATTCAAACGTTTTTTCGTGGTCGCGGATTTCTCGACGCGAAAGCCGAGGTCGGCGAGTCTCTGGGTCACGTGTCAGTCCAGGCTGGCCAAGCCTACCTTGTGAATCGCATCGAATTCCGTGGCAACGAGACCGTTTCAGATAAGGTGATTATGTCAGCCGTATTCGATAACCTGGGCATGCAGTTCGATGGCCGCATCCTCGAGGCCTCGGTTCGCAGTATCAATGATCTAGGGCTCTTCGAGCCCCTTTCAATCGACGACATTCGCATTGAACCAGTCGCGGAACGACGACTTGTGAACTTGGTGTTTACTGTGACCGAACGCCCATTTCGCAATGGGCCCCCCAACTAGCGCATTCAGCGGAGTTCATCTCATTGCTTCGCACTGACAGGGCAGACTGAAACTTGGAAGAGCCTGTACCTGGAATCAACAAGTTACAGGGGAGTTTCTTGTGAGCGCGCGCAACGAGAGTTCATCGATTCCCCTTGACGCCGTCGCGCGCGCCCGCTGATGCTTGTCGTTGGGCGCCTATGAACTTCGACTATGGCGAAGTCGCTACATTACGGTGGGTGTGGTCAACGGAATAGTGCTGACCGTGGCTCACACAGAGACCGATGAATTGATTCGAATCATCTCGGCACGCAAGGCTACAAGTGATGAGGAAGAAGCCTACTTCAAACAGATCAGGGACTAACTGGGAACGGCTCCGGGTCGTCACCGATGACCAGATCGACATGTCCGACGTACCTGTGATCACGCCGAAACAGTTTGCCCGGGCCGTTGTGCGCAAAGGGCTCAAGCCGGTCGAAGCCAAGTCCCAAGTGACGCTTCGAATCGACAGCGACGTTCTGGACTGGTTTCGCATGCAGGGCCGCGGCTATCAAACGCGAATCAACGCTCTACTTCGTGCGTATGTTGACGCACACAAGCCGTGATGTGGGCGAACAAGCGGTTGCACCGGAGCGCTCGCCGCAGACCTTGAACATTGCTAGTGTTTGGTGGTGGCTTCGCGCCCGGTGAACCCGCGCGTTCGGCGCCTAGCGTTATCGCCGATGTGCTGTCGATGTGCGATGCAAATCGGTTAGAAGTGCCACTGCCTGAGCACACTTCGGCACGGATCGATATGAAACTGCGAATCGAACTTGAACTGGAACTCGACTGCCGCTGGTTGGCGGACATTCCGGAACTACGAGGTGTTCTTGCCTACGGTGCTACACGCGAGGAAGCGGCGGCCAGGGTGCAAGCGCTTGCGTTGCGCGTGCTCGCCGACCGACTCGAACACGGTGAGGGGACCAACGACTTCAACCACCTGACCTTCGTCGCGGCGTGAGCGCTTGGAAGGCGTCCAAGGCACGACGGGTACTGGCTGCGCTTCTTCGGATTGGCTGGTCGGTCAAACGCGAGACGGGATCGCATCGGGTTCTGCGACGTGACGGTTGGGAGGACTTTGTGTTCGCATTCCACGATGGCACGGAACTCGGACCCCGAATGCTCGCGCGAATCTCGTAGAAGACCGGACTTCGGCCAGACGACGTTTGAATTCACGAATCAGACTCTTGCTCCGTACCGTGGCGCCGAACAAGCGGTTGCAGCGGAGCGCTCGCCGCAGACGTTGAACGTTGCTAAAGTTTGGTGGCGGCTTCGCGCCCGCTGATGCTTGTCGTTGGGCACCTTTCGCCACTGGAAGGTTGGTGCGGAACTTGCGAATTCTCGCTTTTACGCTTCTCGCCGTCGCAATGGTGTCTTGCGCTCCGCACGGGATCGCGGGATCACCCGCGTCGCGAGACGCAGTAATTGATGCGCTTGTCGCTGCTCCGACTCTCAACTGCGACTACCACGACGATGGGGCGGCCGACGCAACCGTGCTCGAGAACCCCGTCGCGCCAGTGCTTGCGATCGTCAAGTTGCGTAGCCACGCGATCCGCCTGCTCATTGACCACCTTGACGACAGTCGATTGACGGCGGCGACCTTTGATCCAAATGGCACGGGTTCGCCGGCGATCCGTGTTCCAGTGGGTTACATCTGCCTCGACATTCTGACCCAAATTGTGCGCGCCAAGCACGGCATCGTCCGATCCGACTGCGCCGATGACGGCCTTGGTGCGTGCGTCGCTAGTGAATACTACTTTCGACCCGACGCCTTCGGCCATGCTCGAACCTCTTCGTACCAGCGGGCACGCATCCGTAAGGTAAAGGCATACTGGTCTCGCGCACTCGCTCGGGGATGGTTGTCGTTCGAACAACCTCGTTGGCTTCAAGGCGGCGCCCAACAAGCGGTTGCACCGGAGCGCTCGCCGCACACCGTGAGCGTTGCTGGAGTTTGGTGGTGGCTTCGCGCCCGGTGAACCTGATAGTTCGACGGCATCCTCCAGCGTAAGGCCCTTCAACGAATGTGCGTTGTGGCTATCGTCGTGCTTGAACACGATCTGGACCAAGGAGTTCTACCACCATGAAAGCCTTACTCTCGATTTTGCTCCTCCTCGTGCTTTATGTGCCCACTGCGTTTGGGCAGCATGGAGCATCTATACCCCTCGTCACAGTAACGGGCACCGCCGAGGTCCTCGTTGTCCCAGATCAGGCCGAACTTCGACTCACCGTGAAGACGCTGGACCTGAACCTTCAAATCGCGAGGACCAAGAACGACGACCTCGTCAAGCGCGTCTTCACTCTCGCTGCAGGATTGAAGGTTGAAGGCGTCGATTTACAGACTGACAGCATTTCCGTTGAACCGGAATATCAGGAAGACGACGAGACGGCGGAACCCAGGAAATTTCTCGGCTACTCCATGTCGAAGCGAGTTGTGATCGTCGTCCGTGACGTGGCGATCCTGGATAGGTTGATAACTGGAATTGTCGAGGCAGGCGTCGATCGGCTTGATGACATCGACTTCCGCTCGTCGACTCTCAGGGAGCACAGCGATGAAGCCCGCTTGTTGGCTGTGCGCGCTGCCAAACAGAAGGCTACAGCGATGGCGAAGGAACTCGGGCAAACCATTGGCAAGGCGGTCATCATATCGGAGGAGCAGTTGCCATACGGCTCCGCGGCGAATAACACGGGCTTGGCTGGGCGGGTTGCCGTAGGCGACTCCGTGGAAAGCACGGTGGCATTGGGGAGGATCCGTGTCTCGGCACGCATTCTGGTTGCCTTCGAGCTTCATTGAATCGTAAGGGCGTGGTCCAGACCTTACGGAACGTCGACGAAATGCCGCCAAACGAGCGCATCCACCGGAGTTCATCTCAGTGCTTCGCACTGACAGGTCAGTCTGAAACTCGGAACTCGTCGAACCTGGAATCAATAACTTACGGGGGAGTTTCTTGAGAGAACGCGCACCTCAGCTTGATCGTGGTACCTTGATACCGTCGCGCGCGCCCGCTGATGCTTGACGTTCGGCGCCTGCGCTCATTCGAAGGAGGTGTCTGCGAGTGGCCGTCGCGGTTTCGTTGCGTAACGTCGCCGAGGAGCTCGATGCCCTGATGGAGGGCTTCCTAGCTTACCTTAACAGGGAGACCGGTGAAGTAGCCGTCATCTCGCTCGAAGACATTCGCATCCTTGACTCCGATGGCGATACCGAAGAGAGCGACCTTCCCGAGTGGCAACTCGCAAACCTCGTGCTCACGCGAGACGTTCTCGAGTCGGACGACTGGGTCCGACTTCCGTCCAGGTTCGACATACATGAATGGGCCCTGATGGAAGAGTTCTCAGAATCTGTCAATGACGCGGCTCTTCGAGATGAGCTCCTTGCAGCCATTCGAGGTGCGGGGGCCTTTCGGCACTTCAAAGACGCAGTCGCTCGCCACGACATTCGAGAATCCTGGCTAGACTTCAAGCTAGCTGCCCTCGAACGGCTTGCTGCCACTTGGCTAGACAGGCTCGGCGTCGCCTACAGCCGATCGTGACCCTCGGCATCGGCGCCGAACTAGCGCATACAGCCAAGTTCATCTCATTGCTTCGCACTGACGGGGCAGTCTGAAACTCGGAGTCCGCAGGACCTGGAATCAAGAGCTGATAGGGGAGTTTCTCGAGAGACGGCCGTCTCGTCCGCGCAGGCTTTACCCGTACATTCGGCCATCCTCCGCGACCGCGGCGCGACCCGTGGAATTGCCCGCCCCAACGCGGCGACCGCGGAGCGGTCGCACCGTCGCTCCGGTCAAGCACATCGGGATCGTTTCGACTTGCCTGCAACGATGAGTTTTCGCCATTGGGTGCGACCGCTCCGCGGTCGGGACGATCTGGGTGGGCGGACCGGGGGTAACGGCGGATCGCTTCGCTCACCGCCGTTACCCCCGGCTATCGTCGGTGACCGCTTCGCGGTCACCGCGTCGCGGGCATCGTCCGCGACCGCGGAGCGCGCTGAGTCCGGTTCGGCCGCCCGCGTCATTCGCGTTTCACACGTCGCGGGCATCAGTCGCACGTGCGGAGTTCATCTCGGTGCCTCGCACTGACAGGGCAGGATGACACTCCAAATCCATCGAATCTGGAATCAACGACTTACGGCGGAGTTTCTTGAGAGCGCGCGCGGCGAGTTCTTTCGTTTGCCCTTGACGCCGTTGCGCGCGCCCGCTGATGCTTGACGTTAGCCAGCCATCCGTAGCGACGAGTGCGATGCCCTTCACGCCGTATCACTTTGGCCCTGGACTGCTCGTAAAGTCGCTCCTGCCGCGATGGTTCTCGATGATCGGATTCATCGCGACTCAGGTCCTGATTGACTGCGAGACGCTCTACTACCTGATTACGCGTCAGTATCCAATTCATCGTACCTTCCATACGTTTGCGGGGTCGGCCGTGGCTGCGCTTGTCCTGGCCGTACTCCTTATTGGGCTCGCTGCCGCGAGTGCGAGATACGTCGGCAAGGGGGCGGTTTCGCCACGACTCGCAGCTACTCTGGGTGGAGAGGTCTCGAAGGCTGGCCTTGTCGTAGGCTGTCTTGTCGGCGGCGCGTCTCACACGCTGCTCGACGGAATCTTTCATCGCGACGTCTGGCCATTCGCGCCATGGCACCAGGGAATCCCGTTCTTCAGTATTGTCGGGCCAGGTGACCTTCAACTCCTCTGCGTCGCAGCTGGCTTGATCGGCGTAGTCGTCTTGGGTGTTCGGTCGTGGCTTCTACGAAAGGCTGGCTAACCAGCGCATTCAACGGAGTTCGTCTCATTGCTTCGCACTGGCAGGGCAAGCTGAAACCCAGAAT
This sequence comes from Blastocatellia bacterium, assembly GCA_021463145.1. Classification (GTDB taxonomy): domain Bacteria; phylum Acidobacteriota; class Blastocatellia; order UBA7656; family JADIYM01; genus JADIYM01. The sequence continues at coordinate 9,306 of JAJTWZ010000021.1, forward strand.
CCGTCGAACGTGGAATCAACAACTTACGGGTGAGTTTCTTGAGAGTTCAACTCATTGCTTCCCACTGATAGGGCAGGCTGAAACTTGGAGGAGGCCGCACTTGGAATCAACAACACAGAAGGGAGTATCTTGAGGGAGCGCGTATTTCGGCGTGGTCGTGCCACCCTTGACGCCGTCGCGCCTGGCCGTCGCGTTCCGGCAGGCCGAAGTGGGCATTCAGGGTAGCCATCGCGTGCCTTGCGCAGGTATTCGGAGAATTTGGGCCTCGACGGGCGCGCCGCGAGGCTTCGTCTGCACCGTCTGGTATCGTCGCGCACTCCTGCTGCCGGTTGGCGTTCGGCAACACACAACGGTTTTCGTCTAGAATGAATTTCGGCCAGGTGATGACCCTCACGGAAATCTCGACCAGCATCGCGGGTTCACCGATTCCATACCGGAGTATGAGTCGCGGCCAACTTGTGCTGATGCTCGCATTGATTGCCTCAACGGCGGCCGTACTGGCCGCGCTGGGTGCGGTGTCGTGGGCGAGACAGGCGAGTCCGCGGTCACGATTGTGGTCGATAGCCGGAATCGGACATGCATTGTGGATCGCAGTCATGGTCACATTTGCCATCGCATGCGCGATTGGCGCGATATTGTGAAGCCCCGGCGGTTCGCCGAATCCGTTTGGAGAAATCTCATTGGGAATTCTGACCTTCGGCATCAACATCACACTCGACGGTTGCGTTGACCACCAGGAGGGAATTGCCGACGACGAGACGCACGCTTTCTATACTCGCTTGATGGATGATGGTGGGGCCATGCTCTGGGGCCGCATCACCTACGAGATGATGGAGAGCTTCTGGCCAGCAGTCGCCCGCGGCGATACGGAGGCGCCGCCTGCGATGCACGAATGGGCGGTCAAACTCGAGGCAAAGCCGAAATACGTCGTGTCGTCGACTCGATCGAACTTCCCGTGGGCCAACAGTCACCACATCGAAGGCGACCTGCTCACGGGCGTGCAGAAACTGAAGGACGCGACCCCGGCTGGAGTGCTTCTCGGCAGCGGAAGGCTCGCGGCCGAATTGGATCGGCTGGATCTGATAGACGACTATAGATTTCTCGTCCACCCGAGGATCGCCGGCCACGGTCCGAAACTTTACGAGGGCGGGTTACCCAACACGCGACGCCTCGAGTTGATCTCGTCGTACCCGCTACGCTGCGGCGCGGTCGCCGTGCACTACCGGCGAGTTCGTGGCAAATGACTGGCTGCAGAAGGGAATCCGCCGCGTGTCCCGCCATTGTGTGCGCGTCTTCGGTGCCTTTCCTTCGTATCGCAGCCAGGAGAGCTGGTGAGAGCTTCGCCGGGCAGCGGCGCCGAGGGCGCGCTGCTACAGGTTGTCCCAGTCCCCCCGCAAGGAGATCATCCCCGCTGGCGGCCCGTAACCGAAGACCAGCGCCGCGCTCCCAGGCGAGTTGGCGTTTCGAAGGAAGAACGAACCTCCTGACGGCTGGTAAAGGCCGGCGGTATCGGCACCGTCGCCGTTCCAGTCGCCAACTGCAGGCAGGTAACCGGCGCCACCAGCGCCGAAGCTGAACACGAGGTCGGCAACTCCAGGCGTGCTCGAGTTGCGGAGGAAGTAAGTAGATGTCGCCGGAATGTAGATTCCGATCGTATCGGTTCCGTTCCCGTCCCAATCGCCTGAGACGGGCGTAGCGCCGGCCGGTCCGTATCCGAACGCCAGATCAGCCGCACCCGGCGCGTTCGAGTTACGCAGGAAGAACGTTCCCGTAGCTGGATTGTATAGCCCGATCGTGTCGGTGCCGTTTCCGTCCCAGTCGCCGACCAGGGGCTTCCACCCAAGACCGGTGGGGCCAAAATTGAACGCCAGATCCGCTCCACCCGGCGAATTCGTGTTCTTGAGGAAAAACACACCCGAGACCGGGTCGTACAGCCCGATGGAGTCCGATCCGTCTCCGTTCCAGTCCCCCGAGAGCGGCAGGTATCCGGCTCCTCCGGCGCCAAAGCCGAACGTCAGATCCGCTGCGCCTGCCGAATTCGAATTTCGCAGGAAGAAATTCGACGTCGCCGGGTCGTACACGCCAATCGTGTCAGAACCGGTTCCTGCCGGGCCACTGGCGATCATCTTCGCAAGTGCGGCGACATTCATCCGCAGCGTCTGAAGCCCCATGTCGATGGTGATGTTGTTCGCCGTATCCGTCGTACGGTGATAATCGGGATAGCTGTCCCAGTCGTTCTCTATTGTCAGCAACGCAGCCATTCCCCTGTTCAGATAGGGCACGTGGTCAGAGCCGAACGGATTGAGCGACGAGACGATCCGAAGCGTCGTGTACTGTGCGGCAGCCGCCGAATATGCGTCTATCAGGAACTGGCCGCTCGCATTGGTCTCGAGCAGGCAGTCGAGGTCCGCGTCCCCCGTGTATCCGATCATATCCATCGTAAGCACGGCTTGAACCTTGTCGTCGTTGTTGGCCGAAACGAGGCTCGCAGCGTGCGCGGTGCCGCCGTGAAGTCCCTGTTCCTCTCCCGAGTAACACACGAAGATGATGGTGGCCTCGGGTGGATGAGCGGCAAAGATACGAGCCAGTTCCAATACGCCGGCCGAGCCGCTGGCATTGTCTTCGCAGCCAGGCGCCGCCGTCGCCACGCTTTGCGAAGTCGAATCGAAATGCCCGCCAACGATGTACCACTCGTCAGGACGCGTGGTGCCTGTGAGCGTGGCAATTACGTTGTTTGAAGTAACGGACGGGCTGCCGGGAATCGTGAACGATTGAGTGGTCACCGCGAGGCCCGGAATCGACTGGAACTGGCCGACGAGCCAGTCGCGCGCCGTCACGTTGCCCGGCTGGCGCGAATTGCGGTTCCACTGCCCGAGTGTCTGGATGTTGCCGAACCAGCGATTTCCATCGACGGAATCGACGAGCGCCTGGATCGCGACGTCCCACGATTCGGGTTGCCGCGAACGCGAGTTGGCTGCCTGATGGGCAAGCGACAGGTTTGGAACGAACGCACGCACCTCGTTGTGGCCGTGGGCCACATCCGAATCTCGATCGAAGTCGCTTTCGATCCGGGCCTTCTGCTCGGGCGTTGCGACGATGACAGCGGTCCGCCCGCCTCTCACGAGCACTCGCGCGCCTGAAGCCTCCGCGTCGCGGCCGAGCAACAGATAGAGGTTCTCCTGATCGATTTCGCCCGTCAGCGGTCGCGACGCGTAACCGGCGCGCGCCAGGTTCGCGAGCATCACCGGCTGTCCGATGACGAGCATCTCGTCGTCGGCTTCGATCCACCAGTCCAGTCCCTCGAGCGCCTGCAGTTGAACCAGCCGCTCTCGCCCAATCCGATCGATGTCGACGATTGCGAAAACACGCTTGTCAGAGCGCGTGCCGCCTTCGGTCACGGACGGAAGGACGAATGAGAAGACGACGGCGAAAAGTGAGAACAGGGAAACGATGCGTGACGGAAGAAACCTCGGCATTGACGACAACTCCTGCGGACAGCTCGTTGGGGGATAACCAGCGAAGAATAGAGAAAGGATGACTAGTTGGGAAGCCCTGATGCCGTGATCGTGCCGTGCTTTCCAGGCCGATGACGGAACGTGGCAGCCGTGGCCAGAGCGCCCAATCCGCGGGTCGCGCGGACATGCTGACATGGGGTGTAAACTCTCGGCCGTGCGGCACTCGGCTCCATTCGTACTGGCCAGTATGTTCTGTCTCACCCCAATTGCGGCCGGTTTCGGCCGCGGTCCGGCCACCGTTGCGTTCGATGACGTCGCGACGGCCGCCGGTGTGGCGAATGCTGGAGATCCGGGCGCAGTAGCGTGGTTGGACGTCGACAATGACGGAGACGAAGACCTGTTCGTCGCGGCGCTTGGCAAGGACCGGTTCTACCGGAACGATGGCGGCGGCGTCTTCTCGAAGATGCGCGGATCAGGTCTGGAGAAGACCGCCACATCCAGCTTCGGCGCGGCAGTCGCCGACTACGACAACGACGGCTGGCTCGATCTGTTCGTCGCAAACCTCGACGCCGGCAACAGGCTTTACCGCAACGAGAACGGCGAGAGGTTCCGCGACGTCACGAAAATCGCAAAGGTCGGCGGCGGATCGGCTACGCCGAGCTATTCCGCGGCGTGGGCCGACTACGACCGTGACGGGTTCGTCGATCTCTACGTTGCAAACGGGACGCAGCAGCAGGTGGCCCGCAACTTCCTCTATCGGAATCAGGGCGACGGCACGTTTCGCGAGGTCGCGGCCGGCGCCGGAGTCGACGCTGGGTCGACCTCTAGCCTTGGCTGCGCGTGGGCCGACTACGACGGCGACGGTTGGCCCGACCTCTTCGTCGCGAACTTTGGACAAGCGAACCGACTTTTCCGCAACAACGGAGACGGCACGTTTCGCGAGCGCGCGCAGGCCGCGGGAGTCGCCGACACCGGCAACGGCGCCGGCGCCGCGTGGGGCGATTACGACAACGACGGCCGGCTCGACCTCTACGTTTTCAACACGAACGCGGGCGCATCGGCGGACCGGCTTTACCGCAACCGCGGCGACGGAACGTTCGCGGACGTAACCGCAAGTGTGGGACTCGCCGAGCAGGGAGACGGGGAAGCCGTCGTCTGGGCAGATTTCGACAACGACGGGTGGCTGGACCTGTTTCTCGTGAACCGCAGCGACTTTTCCGCGCAGCAGAACAGGATGTACCGGAACATCGCTGGAACGGCTTTCGCCGACGTAACTCAACTTGCCGGAGTTTCTGGAACCGGATCCGGACAGCCGGCGGCTGCCGCAGATTTCGATGGCGACGGATATCTCGATCTATACGTCGGCAACCTGCCAGGCAAGCGCGAGGAGCTTTTCCGTAATCGTGGTGGAAGCGCTAACTCGCTGGTCGTCCGGCTCGTGGGCTCGAACGGTAATCGCGGCGCGATCGGCGCTCGGGTGACAGTGGTTGCCGGAGGCGTCACGATGACTCGCGAGGTCACGTCGGCTTCCGGCCGGTCATCCCAGAATCAATTGGCGCCGCACTTCGGTCTTGGCGCGTCGTCGATCGTCGAGTCGCTCGAAGTGCGATGGCCCGACGGAACCGTCTCGCGAAGTACGAACGTAGGCTCGGGAGTGGTGGAGATAGTTCAGCCCCCGGCGTAGCATTCAGTTTCGGGACGATTCGTCCGTCCAGGAGGTGCGTTCGATGATCTTGCGACGGTTGATTACTGTGCTGTTCGTCCTGTTCGTGTTGGCCGGCGAGGCTTCGGCTTACACGTTGGTGCTACGCGACGGCGTACGGGTTGACATCGGCGAGTTCTACTGGCTTTCGGGCTCGGCGGTCACGTGGGTCACGTCCCGAGGAGAGCGGCGATCCGTCGATCTTTCCAGGCTTGACCTCGACGCCACGGCCCGTTTCAATGGCGAGGGGATATCGACCTTCATTGACAGGGCGGTCCGCAGGGGAGCGGTCGTTACGGCTCAGACCGCAGCAGCCGCCCGCCGCGACGCCGCGGAGGACTTCGCTCCCGCCGCATCGGTGCCGCCGCGCGCGGCGGAGGACGAGCCGATCACCATTACGACAGCCGATATCGCGCCGTACCGCGAAGAGCGCGAGCGGTCCGAGGCCGAACGCCGCACATCTACCGCGCTACCTGCGGTTGGCACTCCGCCTGTTGACTCGGGCCGCGATGACGCTGCAATCGAGACCGAAGAACGCTGGCGGGAAGAAGCGCGCGCGCTGAGGGAAGAACTCGACTCGGAGCAAGCACAGATCGACGCATTGTTCGGAGAGCTCGCGTACCGCGAAGCGAACCCTCGCAAGTTTCGGCTAAGTAACGAGTACAACTACGGGCGCGGGATAATTCTGGCGGATCAGCGGGGCTATTACCGGTATCCGGGCCGATACTATTCGGGCTCGTCCTATAACCGGGCCGACGAGGAGTTCGCGCAACTTAATTCGCGGCTCATCGACCTCGAGATCCAGCACCGCGGAACGCTTTCTCGCTGGGACACTTTTCTGGAGCGTGCGCGGCGCGCTGACGTTCCTCCCGGTTGGCTCAGGTAGAGAGCGCCGATGCCGAAGTATCCGCGACATGGAAGTGCGAGAGCCCCGCTCGGGATCGCCGGGCGGGGCTCTGTTTCGCAAACTGTCACGGAGTCGAGGATCAGGCGGCCGCCTGATCCTCGGCCACTTCAAGAAGGAACTTCCGCAAGCGCAATCGCGCCTTGTGAAGCTGTGACTTCGAAGTGCCCGAACTGCATCCCAGGATCTTCGCGACCTCCTCGTGCTCGTAGCCTTCGACGTCGTGAAGGATGAACACCGCGCGATAGCCCTTCGGAAGCTTCGAAATGGCCGAGTCGAGTGCGATCTGATCGACGATCGGCATTGCCCGTGGATTGTCGCTGATTGGGTCGACCTGATCCGGCATCTCGCCGTCGTCGGTGCCGACTTCAGAGCGCACGCGGCGCTTTCTGAAGTGCATCAGCACGTGATTGACGGTCAGCCGATGGAGCCAGGTCGTGAAAGCCGATTCGCCACGGAACGACTTGAGCTTGCGGTGAAGCTGGAGGAAGACCTCTTGCGTGAGGTCTTCGGCTTCGGCCACGTTGCCGGTCATCCGAAGGCAAATCGAATAGACCCGACGGTAGTGCTTAGAGTAGATCTCGTCGAATCCGCTCATGTCGTCGACATCGAGTGCGCGTATGACACCGGCCTGCTGCTTGATCGAAGTTGCGTTCGTGGCCATTTCGTCCTCCACCCTTTCCCTGTGCTGCGCGATTCCCGTCGCTCTCGACCCACGTGAGAGCGGCTTCGTGCGCCGCCACCGCCTGAGCACATCCCGTGCCGCAGCGGAGTCGATTCCTGAACGAGTTGAAAGGAAAGAGGTTAGGTGGGAGTGGAGTGACCGGCGTGGTCAAATGGTCGTGGCCGATCTGGAGCGCGGACACACGATTTGGTGCAAGAAAGAATGCAGGTGGGGCAACGAATCGGGCGTGTCAGGCGTCGCGCGGGGGAATAGGGGGCTGGACTGACCGATTTGCGGAGGGTTAACGGGATTCAGGCATTCATACCTGCTTCCCGCGAGTGCTCGGCAGGTCGGGTCTCCAACGCCTAGAACCGCACGACCGTGTCGGGACCGCCTTCGATGTGCACCGTGTCGACGAACCGGACGGTGTGCGACTCGGTCGTCATTATCAGAGATTGAGTTCGGATTCCGGTTCCGAAGAACCGAACCCCGCGCAGAATCGTGCCGTCCGTTACCCCTGCGGCGGCAAAGATCATGCGCTTGCCAGGTGCGAGATCGTCGGTGTCGTGCACCTTGTTAGGGTCGCTGATTCCCATCTCGATCATCCGGTCGCGAGCATCCTCGGGGATCCGGCTCGCGTCGTCGATGTCGCTCAGGTCTTCCTTGACGCAGAAACGCGCCAGAATCTCGCCGTTCAGGCACTGCATCGCCGCGGCGGTGATCACGCCCTCGGGTGCGCCGCCTATCCCCATCACTGCGTGAACGCCGGAGCCCGCCACCGCAGCCGAGATCCCGGCCGACAGGTCGCCATCCGTAATGAGCTTGATTCGAGCACCGGCCGCCCGAATGTCATCGATAAGCGACTTGTGACGAGGCCGGTCAAGAACCATTACCGTCAGGTCGTCGACGTCGCGCTGCAATCGGCGGGCAATGGACTTGAGATTGTCCTTCACCGGCGCATCCAGATCGACGCTGCCCTTTGCGGCCGGCCCGACGACGATCTTGTTCATGTAGACGTCCGGCGCGTGGAGCAGGCCGCCTTTCTCGGACGCCGCGAGCACCGCGATTGCATTTGCCGCGCCCGTTGCGCATAGATTGGTTCCTTCGAGCGGATCGACGGCAATGTCGACTTCGTGGTGTTGACTGTCCTCGTCCTTCCATCCAAGTCCGACCCGTTCACCAATGTAGAGCATGGGCGCTTCGTCGCGCTCTCCCTCGCCAATGACGATAGTCCCGCGCATTGGCACGGTGTCCATAACCGAGCGCATTGCCTCGACCGCCACGTGGTCGGAGTACTTGCGCTTGCCCTGTCCCATCGTTCGCGCCGAGTCGATTGCCGCCGCCTCGACGACGCGAAGAAAATCGAGCGCGAGGTCGTGCTCCATCTGCCGCTCGTAGCTCATAGCAAGATCTCCTGGAGGTAAATGAAGGCGTGTAGGCCGCCAGTATAGGGAAAGGCCGCGGATCGGCAAAGGCTGGCTGCCTGAAGGATGAGCCGGCGAAGGCCAATCGAGGTGCTACTCTTCGGTTGTGGGACCGAAGTACTTCAAGACTCCAGCGGCGATGCGAGCCTGGCTGCACAAGAACCACGCGAAGGAGAGCGAGCTTGTCGCCGGGTATTTCAAGAAGGGAACTGGAAAGAAGAGCATCACGTGGCCCGAATCCGTCGACGAAGCGCTCTGTTTCGGCTGGATCGACGGAATCCGGAAGCGCATCGACGAAGAGCGGTACACGGTTCGTTTTACACCGCGGCGGAAGGGCAGCACGTGGAGTGCCGTCAACGTCGGCCGAGTCCGGGCGCTCGAAGCCGAAGGCCGGATGACGGATGCAGGACGAACTGCTTTCGCCGCGCGGACCGAGAGCAGGACGGCCGTCTACTCGTTCGAGAGCTTCCAGAAGGAGTTCGACGGCGACCTGCTCGAGATGCTCAGATCCAACAAGGCGGCCTGGCGCGTCTGGCAGTCGCGAACGCCGTCGTATCGCAAAACGCATGTGCACTGGCTCATGAGCGCGAAGCGGGACGATACGCGCCGCCGGCGAATGGAAAAGCTCATCGCATCGCTCGCCGGGTAAAGTTGACTGTCCCAGCCTCTACGTTTCATGGAAGCGCTGGCCGGCGCCGTATCACTCTCGTCCTCGCTACTCCACAGCCGAGTCAACTCCGGCCGGTTCTCCAGCAAGGACGCGGCGTGCCGCAGCGCGCGCCGCGTCGAGGTCTCGCACTTCGCCGTCGAGTTGAAGCTCGTACACCGCCTTCGTGATTCGGCCTATCTCGAGACCTGCGGGGACGCCCAGTTCGAGCAGGTGCCGTCCCTGCAGGATCGGAGGCTCGGGTCCGTCCTCGAGATGCAGCTCGCGGATCCGGCCCGCGAACCAGTCCGCGGCGTCGCACCGGCGCGCCGCTCCCGTCCGCCCGAGTAAATCCGCTCTCGAAACGCGCGCCAGCAGCCCGCAATGCACGCGGCGCGCGAGCCGCCTGAAAGCCCCGTCCGTGATGCGCTCCCGGTCCTTGAAGAAATGGGAGGGGACCAGATGCTCGTCGACGAGCGCCAACGTCTGCTCGCGGGCGTGGTATCCGTCGATGGTGAACACGCGCAGACGGTCGAGCATCGCGCGCGTGGGCTCAACGCCGGCGCGGTCGTGCGCAAGTTGACGGATGCGTCCGTCGACCGTATGCGTCGTCGCCGGCTTCCCCAGGTCGTGGCACAGCGCCGCGAGCATGACGGTTGTTCGATGGGAACGCGGGAGCCCGTCGCTTGCCTCGACGGCTTCATCCACGACGAGTTTCGTGTGCGTCCAGACGTCTCCCTCCGGATGGTGCACAGGATCCTGCGGACAGCCGACGAGTGCGCCCAGTTCCGGAAAGAGTTTCGGCAGCACTCCGAGCACGCGCAACGCCTCGAGTCCGCTCGACGGCTCGGCGGCTCGCACGAGGAGCTTCTCCATCTCGCCCCAGATGCGCTCGGCGGGAAGATCGTCGAGTGCAATGCCCCTGCAGAGTTCGATCGTCGCCGGATCGAGAGTGAGACCGTACCGCGCCGCCAACTGCGCTGCACGAAGCACGCGCAGCGAGTCATCGACGAACGTAGCAGCGTCGACCGCGCGAAGCAGACCCCTCTCGAGGTCCGCGCACCCCCCGTGAGGATCGACGTGCTCGCCGGTAAGAGGATCGTACAGAATTGCATTGACGGTGAAGTCGCGCCGCCGGGACGCTTCTTCGACCGGCATGAAAGGATCTCCGGCGACGGTGAACCCGCGGTGTCCCCGTCCGGTCTTCGATTCGCGGCGCGGGATGGACACGTCGATATCGCCGTCGAATCCGCCGATCCAGACCTTGTACACGGTGAAGCTCTCGCCGACGGTCCCGACGCGTCCAATCCGCCGGAGAAGCGACTTCAGCGCCGCAGGTTCCACGCCGAAGACCTCCATATCGACGTCCTTCGAGTCGCGTCCCAGCAGTCTATCGCGTACCCAGCCGCCGACGACGAATGCTCTCCCGCCTGCCTCGCGGACGCACTCAGCGATGTCGCGTATCGCCTTCACGGCCGCAATGATAGCAGTGGAGGGCCTCTGCTATACTCGGCGGGATGCGGCGAAATCCCGAATCCGGTTTCACGCTTCTCGAGGCGATGATGGCAGCGCTCATCCTGTTGATTGCCATCGTGTTCGTCGCGCAGCTCTTTCTGACGGCAATGCAGCAGAACCAGACGTCGCGTCAATACACACACGCAACGGCCATCGCGCAATCGAAACTCGAGGAATTGAACGCGCTCCCGATAGAGAAGCTCAGTTACGGCGGAGCGCTCGGTGACGGCGGTGACGGGGGAGAAGACGGACCGGGCGTGCAGGGGTACTTCGAGTTCATAGCCATAGACTCGGTCGAGAACGGCAAGATTGGAGTGGTCGAAGATCGCGAGAAGGCGAACTACATGCGATTCTGGCAGATCGAGCCGGATCCCGAAGGATGGCTCGGCGTCTACCGAATCAGCGTCCGTGTAGTGGCGCTCCGAAACGGAGAAGGGGGCAAACGCGAGGAGGTCACTCTCGCGACGGTCCGATCGCAGTTCTAGCGCGAGGCCTGCGCGCTCTTCGATCCGGCGCCGGACAATCGACAATTGCGGAGGCAGGCTCCTATACTCGCCGCCTATGGCGACTTCTTCCCCTGACATTCCAGCCGCGCCAGCAGGCGACGGCGATCCCCGCCTCGCCGAGCTCGACCGCCGAACCGAGGCCGCCCGGTCAGGCGGCGGCGCCGCTCGAATCGAGAAGCATCACAGCGCCGGCAAACTGACGGCCCGCGAGCGCATTGAGTTTCTTCTCGACGATGAGTCGTTCGTCGAGGTCGATCCGTTCAAGACGCACCGCTGCCGCGACTTCGGCATGGAAAAGGAGCAGTATCCGGGCGACGGCGTAGTCGCCGGCCACGGAACCGTGGATGGACGGCGAGTATTTGTTTTCGCGCAGGATTTCACCGTTTTCGGCGGCTCGTTGTCCGAGACCAACGCCGAGAAGATCTGCAAGATCATGGATCTGGCCATGAAGGTCGGCGCGCCAGTCGTCGGGCTCAACGACTCGGGAGGCGCCCGGATCCAGGAGGGGGTCGCGTCGCTTGGCGGCTACGCCGACATTTTCCTGCGGAACACGCTTGCTTCAGGTGTCGTGCCGCAGATCTCCGCGATCATGGGACCGTGCGCCGGAGGGGCGGTCTACTCCCCGGCGATCACCGACTTCAACGTAATGGTGAAGAACACCAGTTATATGTTCATCACCGGTCCGGATGTCATCAAGCAGGTGACGCACGAGGACGTCACCAAGGAAGATCTTGGCGGTGCGATGACGCACAACACCGCTTCGGGTGTCGCGCACTTCGCCGCGGACGACGACGAGGCCTGCCTGCTCACAATTCGCGAACTCCTTTCCTACATGCCGTCGAACAACCTCGACGACCCGCCGCGGTTGACGTGCACCGACCCGGTCGGCCGTGCCGACGAAGAGTTGAACTCGATCGTCCCCGAACAGTCGAACGTGCCGTACGACATCCGCGACGTCATTCACCGGGTCGTGGATGACGGACACCTGCTGGAGGTTCAGCCTCATTACGCCCAGAACATCGTCGTGGGCTTTGCGAGGCTCAACGGCCGGCCGATCGGCATCGTCGCGAATCAACCCGCCTTTCTCGCCGGAGTACTCGACATCGACGCCTCGGTGAAGGCCGCCCGCTTCGTCAGATTCTGCGACTGTTTCAATATTCCGCTCGTCGTGTTCGAGGACGTGCCGGGCTTCCTGCCTGGCATTTCCCAGGAACACGGCGGAATCATCCGGCACGGGGCGAAACTGCTATACGCATTCGCCGAAGCGACGGTCCCGAAGCTTACGGTTATCACTCGCAAGGCGTACGGCGGCGCTTATTGCGTCATGGCGAGCAAGCACATCCGGACGGACTTCAACGTCGCATATCCAACTGCCGAAATCGCGGTAATGGGAGCAGAGGGCGCCGTCGAGATCATCTACCGGCAGGACCTCAAGAATGCCGATGACCCTGTGGCGCTCCGAGCCCGGTTGATCGACGAATACCGCTCGAAGTTCGCGTCGCCCTATATCGCGGCGGAGCGTGGCTACGTCGACGAAGTCATCGAACCGCGCGCCACCCGGCCCAAGCTCATCGCGGCACTAGAGATGCTCGACACGAAACGCGAAAAGCTGCCGCCGAAAAAGCACGGCAACATTCCGCTCTAGCCCGGCGTAGGTACGGGTCCATCCATGAAAGAGTGCTCAACCTGCGCTGGCTGCTTCGACGATCAGGCGCTGTTCTGCCCGACTGATGGCACGCGGCTGGTCGATACCCTCCCGAGTGGCCGCGTGCTCGACGGCCGTTGGCAACTGGACAGGGTGCTCGGAGTGGGCAGACACGGATCGATCTACGAGGCAACGGACCTCGCCGAGCCGAAACGGGTCCTTTTAAAGACGCTTCGGCCGATACTTTTCCAGGATCCCGACTCACTCGAGTCGTTTCGCCGCGACGTCGAGAGGCTCACCGCCTTCTCGCACCCGAATGCCGGCGCCGTCTACGCGGGAGGTCAACTCGCAAACGGCGGCGCATATCTCGCGGGAGAGTTCGTCTCCGGTCCTCTGCTTCGAAAGGTCGTCGAAGACGAAGGGGGGCTCTCGGTCGCCCGTGCGGTGCGCATTGCGATCGGCATGGCCGACGCTCTTGCCTCTGCCCATTCGATCGGTCTGTTGCATCGAGACGTGAAGCCCGGAAACGTCCTGCTCGAGCCGGCAGACGGCGGCGAGACCGCAAAGCTTGTCGACTTCGAGTCCACGCGGTGGGCGCAAATGGCTGGCGGATCGTCGCTGACGTCCACGGGTTCGCTTGTTGTACGGCTTCCGCACTATTCATCTCCAGAGGTATGCCGGGGAGAAGCTGCTACCGCCGCTTCTGACATCTACGCTCTCGGGATCGTGCTTTACGAGATGTTGACCGGAAAGCCGCCATTCATCGCTCCCGTGCCGACGGCCGTCATCATCATGCACGTCACCGATACGCCGGAGCCGCCTGCCGCCGTTCGTCCGGAGGTGCCGAAGGCCGTGAACCGCGCTGTCCTTCAGGCGCTCGAGAAGAAGCCAGGCGATAGATTCGAGACGGCGGACGCAATGGCCAGCGCACTGCGTGCGGCACTCGGCGCCTGCCGCGACGTGTCGCCGGGTTCCGTGCGCGAGGGCCTCGGCGTGGTTGCCGAAGCGGCGAATGCCGAGGCGGCGGCGCTTGCGCGGGAGCGCGCGCGCGACACAGACGGACTGCTCAAGTTGACGTTGTCGATTCACGATGCTTCCGACGACTCGAAGGAGTCGCGCAAGATCGAGGGAGTCGTCCGGGACATGAGCGAGAACGGCATGCGAATCGAGACCGGCACGGTCGAGACCGGCCAGCTCAACGTGATTCGCGATCACACGACCGCATTCAAGAACCGGCTCGAGATCGATGTCCGGCTGCCTGACGGTCCGATCCACATCAGCGGATTCGCGGCCTGGTACAAGCCGGCGCCCGACGGCATAAACTGGAGTGTCGGCGTTTACATCCGAGACATGCCGAGCGCCGACCGGGTCCGCTATCAGGCGTACCTGGCCGGCCTGGCTGCGAGTGGGTGACCGGCGCCGTCAACCGGCGTTCGGCGCATGCCAAGCCAGAATAGGCTGTTTTATGATTGGTCAGCTTCCGAAGGAGGAATTTCGACTATGAGCACCACAGGGAACGCGAGCGGAGACAACCGGAACTGGCTGCAGAGGCTCGCCGACAAGATCCCGGGGATCTCGGGATACCAGGCCAAGGAGACCCGTCGCGACGTCGACAAGCTTTTCCGGGTCACGCTGGCGGATCGGTTGCGACGCCTCAAGGACACGACGTCGGCCGTGGTTCGCGATCTGACCGATGGCGGCCGGCTGTTCGAAGTGGCTCCAGTCGAGCGCGTTTCGAAGAAAATCGACACGCTCGAGAATCGCGTCCGGTTTGCGACCTACGGCTACGCCGGGTTCTTCGACGCCGTTCAGATCAAGGAAGACCAACTCGACATGCTCTACCGTTTCGACGTCGGATTGGTCGAGCGGATCGAGAACATCGAAGGACAGGCTGCGGCGTTGCGCGCGGCGACCGCTACCGCGACCGAACTGAAGGCGGCCACGTCGGCTCTGGAGCAATCGCTCGACGATCTGCACCACACCTTCGACACGCGCCACGATTCGCTCAACGGATTCGGATCGGCGGAGGCGCCGGGCCGGCCGCTCTTCTCGTAACGTCGGTCGGCGGCGCTGGAGCCGCGGTTCATTCCTTCTTTCCCAGAGGAGTTTTCATGGCAATCGAAGTCATTCAATACCTCGACGAATCCGGAACCGAGATCGTCCATCGCATTCCCGAGTCCGGTCCGGCCGACATCAAGATGGGCGCTCAACTCGTCGTGCAGGAGAACCAGTCTGCCGTTTTCTTCCGGGACGGCAAGGCGCTCGACGTGTTCGGGCCCGGCCGGCACACGATCACGACGATGAACGTGCCGATAATCTCGGATGCATTCAAGCTGCCGTTCGGCGGCGACGCTCCGTTCACGGCAAGCGTGATGTACGTTGCCAGACACACCTTCCTCGACCTGAAATGGGGAACGAAGGATCCGGTGATGCTGCGCGATCCGTCTATGGGCGGGCTGCCGGTAATGCTCCGCGCGTTCGGCAAGTTCTCGATGCGAGTCGCCGATCCCCAGCTGTTCGTTTCCACGGTCGTCGGCACGCGGGGCTTCGTTTCGACGAACACGATCGTGGATTACCTGCGCGATCTCATAGCCAGCAACCTGCGCGACATTCTCGGGACGAACTTCAACGACGTGTTTGCGCTGCCGGGTTTGACGAAGGAGATCGAAGCGGCCGTGAAGGCCGAAACGTCGACCGAGTTCGCGCAGCAGGGTCTCGAACTGGTGAACATCGTTCTTGGCTCGATTTCGCTTCCTGAGGAAGTTCAGGAAATGATCAAGCAGGGTCAGGCGAAACTCTACGCCGCGAACTACGAGACGATGGCGCAGAAGAACCGTCAGGACCAACTCGGCGTCGATTACATGAAGTACCAGGCAGGGCAGGCTCTCAATAACGCGGCCCAGAATCCGGGGGGACCCAGCGAAGGCATGGGCCTCGGGATGGGCTTCGGGATGGGCCAGATGATGGCTCAGCAGATGGGGCAGGCGATGGCGGGTGTGAACCAGCCTGCGCCGCAGGCCGCTCCGGTTGCTGGCGCTCCGGCGGGGGGCGGCGACGCCCCGATGACGAAGGAGCGTATCCAGGCCACCCTCGACAACCTCGACGAGCAGCTTGCTTCCGGAAAGCTCTCCGAAGAGACGTACAACAAGCTCACGGCGAAGTGGCAGAAACGGCTGGAGGAATTCGGCTGACATCGTGAGGAACGCCGCACGGAACCGGACGTTTACGGATCGGCACCGTGCGGCGCTCCGCGCTCTTCGCGACTTGCCGGTGCGGCGGAGGATCCATGCTGGCGCGCCGTTTTCTTATTCCAAGCCTGCTAGCGTTGTCCGCGTGCCCGTTCGGCTGGCCGTTACCGGCGGTCGCCCAGGAGGCCGCGACGGCCCGCGTCGTTTTCGACGACGCCGCAGCGTCCCGGAAGCGAGCGGTGGAGCGCGTCCTGGGGCTCGTAGACCGGATTGCGGATGATGCCCGGTCGCTCGAGGATCCGAAAACGAGGCTTGCGATCCAGGTGCAGTCCGCGGCGCTACTCTGGCCGCTCTCGCCGGATAGATCGCGCGAAGTATACGTCGAGGCGTTCGAGGCGCTCGCGCCGCCGCCGTCGGCAAGCACCGAGGTTCGGCAGCGTGCCGACGGGCTTCGCGGCGAACTGCTCACGGCAATCGCCCGCCGCGACCCGGCGCTTGCCGAGAAGCTGGCTTCGCGGGCGGCTGCATCTGAAGCCGCTGCGTCGACGGATTCGGGCTCGCGCGCCGAGATGCTTGCGAACCTCGCGCTCGAGATGGTGGGCAGCGATCCGGGGCGCGCCGCCGCCCTCGGACGTCAGTCGCTGGATGAGAGGCTGACGCCAGCGCTCATCCGATTTCTCGTGGTCCTTCGCGGCGTGGAGCCCGCACGGGCGGATTCGATCTTCGCCGCGGCTCTCGAGGTATTCGCGAGAAGCCTGTCCCCGCGAATCTCGGAGGCGCGAGTTCTGGGCGATTACCTTGGCGCGAACGGGCAGACGCACGTGGATGGCGTGCCCGCCGCTGCCATCCGGGCGTTTCTCGATGTCGCGTTCCGGCTCATTGCGAGCACGCAGCTCGACTCGAGCGAGGCCTCGGCGGCGTACTTCCTCGGCCGGTCGATCGGTGCGTCGTTTCCCCGATACCTTCCGGAGCGTGCTGCCGAACTGGAGCGCCGGCTTGCCGTGCTCGGCCAGTCCGTCTCCCGCGGGCTGGCCGCGGCTGGCCCGGCGGACATTCGCGCCGAGACTGCCGATTCGAAGCGCGCGCGCGATGCGGACGCCGCCTTCGGGCGCGACGACTATAAGACCGCTCATGCCGAAGCCGCGGCGATCGAGGACCTCGAGCTGAAGACTCGTGTCTACTCGGCCGGCGTCCTGCGTCTCGTGGCGCTCCGGCGGTTCGAAGACGCGACGCAGGAGATCGAGCAGGTGCCGAGCCCGGCGCGCCGCGCCACGCTTCTGGTTCAGATAGCGCACGCGGCTGCGGCGCGCGGCGACACCGTGACGGCAGAAGCGTCCCTGGCGTCCGCTGTTCGTGAGTCGCTTCGCGAGCAGAAGGTCGCACCGCGATTGCAATCGCTCATGTCGATCGTCGCGGGATTCTCGAGCCTGGATGCGATGCGCGGCTTCGAAACGCTCGAAACCGCAATCGAGGCCATCAACAAGGCGGTCCGCTCAATCGACGCGGACGCGCCCGGCAAACAGCCGCCTCCAGCCGTTTCACTCAACTTCGACGCCACGTTCGGGAGGCTCGCCGTCCAGGATTTTGAACGCGCACTCCTGCTTGCCGGGCGATTCGATCCGCGTGGGCATCGCCTGCTTGCGGAGCTCGCCGTGTGCCGCGGCGCGCTTGCGGCCTTCGGCGATATGCAGGATCAGGACGTGGCAGACGAAGAGGTGTTGTCGGGTGGGTAGGCTCGCGCTTTGCGATCGGCCGGGTTTGGGCGAGACTTCTCGCAGCCCGACGCACCATGTCCGAAACGAACTCCGACTCAAGACCGCGCTTCGTGCCTGTCGCCGGCCTTCTTTGCCGCGAGGCGGCGGGCGATTCGTTTCGTCAGGTCTTGTTGAGTTCCGAGCGCTTTCGAATCGGCCGCCGGTTCGAGAACGACTTGATCGTCTCTCACGCAAGCGTGTCGCGATTCCACGCGGAGATACTCTGGGAAGGCGGGAACTGGTACGTCGTCGACTGCGATAGCAAATTCGGGACGTCCGTAAACGGCGAGCGTATCGTGCGCGCTGCGCTCGTCCCCGGTGACGAGATCCGAATCGGCACCGAGGATGGACCGTTGATCGTCTTCAGCCCTTCGGAACTTCCGGACCGCCTGGAAATGGCCCACCCGGACGCCCGGTTGCAGTCCGGCGGAACCGGCGGCTCGATGCCTGCGAGCGAAGCTGGATTGGACGGGCCGCCCCATAGTGCTGTCGTAAGCGATTCGAGCACGCCCTCGGGCGATGCCCTTCGGCTCGTCGAGAAGTTTCGAGCGACGAGCCTGATTGGCGATTACCACGAAGCCCTGGCGCTTGTGGCCGATGCGGCGCTCGAGTTGACACACTTCGATAGAGCTGCGCTCCTGCTCGTTGATCGTGCTACGGGTGCAGCCGGGGCCGTGCGGTTGGAAGTTGCGCGAACGCGCTCTGGCAGGGTCGTCGCAGTAGACTCGCGTCGCGAGGCTGCCTGTGCCGAAGCCGTTGTCGAGAACGGGCTTGTCGTCCAGATAGACGTCGACGCCGAACGGATGGAGGGCGAGTTGCCCATCGCGCTGGCCGCCGCCTCTGCTGGAATCGAGCGCATCGTATGCTTACCCCTCCTGACACCAAGCGGAGGCGATCTGTCTGCGACTAATGGTTCCGGACCGCGAACGGTGGGGGCTCTGTATCTGGAGGCCGGTCCCGGTGCGCCTCGCGCCGACGGCGTGCGAGCGGTGCTCGAGTCGCTCGCGAGCGAGGCGGCACACGTGGTCGAACGGCTTTATCACAGACAACGCTACGCGGCTCGTGCCCGAGTTCTGGCTGCAAGTCGCATTGCGGAGCGGACCGCGCGAGCCGGCGACGCGCTCCTGCCCCTCGTCACGCGAGCGAAAGCCGTGTGCGAGCTGTTGCCGGACCTCTTGACCGTCGGTGACCTGAATGGCGCCACGCTCGCGCTCGAGCCGTTCGAGGAGCCGGACCTCCGCGCTCAACTTCCGGACAACGTGCGCGCCGACGTGCTCAAGGCCATAGGAATCGCCCGAATGTGGCAGGGAGCGTGGCATCGTGCGGTCGGACTCCTGAACGAAGCGCTGGCCATCGCGATCGAGGGACAGAACGTAGTCCTCGAGATGTCGATCCGCGCCAGCCTCGCACGTTGCTATGCCGAGATTTGCGAATACGCGATGGCTCGCGACAACGCGATGACGGCGGTTTCGGTGCTGCGTCGCATCGACGAATCGTCGGTCGAGTACGCGCGGGCATTGCTTGCGCTGGGCGTACTCGAGCACGCCGAAGGCGATTCCGTCTCGGCGATCCACGCGTTTCGACTTGCAT
Source organism: Blastocatellia bacterium (assembly GCA_021463145.1). Taxonomy (GTDB): domain Bacteria; phylum Acidobacteriota; class Blastocatellia; order UBA7656; family JADIYM01; genus JADIYM01. Next base: position 28,299 of record JAJTWZ010000021.1, read on the forward strand.
TGCGTGTAGCGGAACGCGCCGACGACCTTCTTGCGCTCGCAACGGCTCACTACCGGCTGGGTTTGCTCCAGTTCGCAAGCGGAGACACTACGGCGGCGATCGCGGCTTTTCAGGCGGCCCTCGAAGCGGTGCAACCGACCGGCAACGTGAAGCTTGCGCTTGTGGGTCAGGTAGCGTTGGCGACTGCTCTTGTGCGTTCGGGGGCGTGGCTCCGGGCCGAATCCGTCATCGGAGCCGCTCTCGACGCGGCGACTGAGCCGCTGTACGGCGCGATCAGGGCCCGGTTGCATCTGCTTGCTGCCTCGATCGCGGTGTGGCGCGACGGCGCGGATGCGGCGGCCGATAGCTCAATCGACAGATTGCGAGCTGCCGTTCACGGACTCGACGATGCGGGGTTGAGCGACGAGGTCGATCTACTCCAGGCGGAGCTATGCCTCGACCGAAGTGACCCTGCTGGCGCCCGGCGCTGTCTTCTGAATGTAAACAACGGTGCGCCCGACGGTCTCGAGGATGGCCTCACCGTGCGCGCGAGACTCCTTCTTGCCGAGGTAGAGCGCCTCGATGGAAATGCGGATGAGGCGCGCCGCCAGATAGTTCTGGCTCAGCGGTCGATTTCCGGAATGCGCGACCTTGGCCTCGCGGGACTCGCGCAGCGCGCCGAAGGGCGTCTTAATGCCGATCGAGGTCTGTTGACCGAGGCTCAGCATCGCTATGCGCAGGCGTTGTCGATTTTTCGGACGCTGGACGATCGGCGTCAGATCGGTTGCGTCCATTTCGATCTGGGGAACCTGATGCTTGCCGCAAACGATGCGCCCTGCGCCCGGACGCACCTCCAGATGGCACATTCGATTTGCTCGGACCTGGGAATGTCGGCACTGCTCGCGCGAGTGGAAGCCAGAGTCTCGCTTGCGGCGGCGCGGGTGAGCGCCGAGTCGCCCCCGACATATTCGTCGACGGTACTTTCCGCGCGCTCCGAGCCACGTTTCGTCCGGCGGCTGCTCGAGGCATCGCAGTCGCGGGACCTGATGCTCAGGGAACTGACGTCCATTGCGATTGATGTCGCCAGGTCGAAGAGTGCGGTGATCGTGACCGTGAGTCCGGACGGCTCTGTAACCGAGACGGCGACACTGGGCGACCGTGGGCAGCCCTGGCAATCGATCGTCGGCATCCTGAAGGCCGCGCGCGGCGAGATCGTTCGGGAGCGGGAAGGCACGATCTATCCGATCGAACCAGCGGTAGCCGAATCTCCGCATTCGCCGGTGACAGTGCTGGCTGTCGACATCGCGTTGCGCGAGAGTTCACGTCACGACCTGGCAATGCAGTCTGTGGTGCAGATGGTGCGCCAGGGGCTCGAGCTCATTCGCCTTCGGGCATCGCTCAAGCGCGCGGACCTTCCATCGCTTCCGATGCTGGGGGCTGGAAACGCGGGGGACGGAGGGGCGCATGAGCCGAGTCTCATTTACGTCAGCGCGCCGATGCGTCTCATATGCGAGCGAATCCATCTCATCCGCTCGAGTTCTGCCACGGTCCTCGTCACGGGCGAGTCAGGCGTGGGAAAGGAGCTTGTCGCGCGCGCGATTCACAGCGCGGGACCGAATTCGGGCAGGCCGTTCGTCCCGTTCAACTGTTCCGCGGCGCCACGCGATCTGATCGAGAGTCAGTTGTTCGGTCATAGAAAGGGCGCCTTCACGGGAGCGACCGCCGACTCGCCAGGGGTAGCGCGTGCCGCGCGTGGCGGAACGCTGTTCCTGGACGAGGTCGGCGACTTGCCGCTCGAACTCCAGCCGAAACTGTTGAGGTTTCTCGAATACGGTGAGATCCAGCCCCTTGGCGGGCCGGCGCCGCTGCACGTGGACGTCCGGCTCGTGGCAGCAACGAATGCCGATCTGGAAAGAGCCGTTTCGGAAAGACGCTTCCGCGAAGATCTCTTTCACCGTCTCAACATCATCCGTTTGCACGTGCCGCCGCTCAGGGAGCGGCCTGACGACATTCCACTGCTCGTTTCGCACTTCCTCCAGGAACTGTCTGCCCGCGCTGGACACTCAACGGCGCCCTCGATATCGGAGGAAGCGCTTTCGGCGATGGTGCGATCGAGGTGGCCCGGCAACGTCCGGCAACTGCGAAACGAAGTCGAGCGGCTCGTCACCTTCCATCCAGGCGGCTCGACGATTACTCGCGACAATCTCTCACCGGAGATTCAAGCCATCGAGCCCCCAGTGTCCTCAGCAGGGAGCTCCTCGTCCTTCCGCTCCTATGACAACTCGTCGATTCCACTTGCCGACCGCCTCCGACTCTTCGAGATCGAGCTGATCTCGCGCGCACTCTCAGACTCGGAAATGAACCTGACCCACGCCGCCGACTCGCTCGGCATGGCAAGGCAGAACCTGCAACGTCGCGTCAGAAAGCTCGGCTTGCGTCCGCAGACCGGCGATGCCGACTGAGTAGTGGCGCCGGCTTCGCCGCAACGATTCATTGCAGCGCGTTTAACATATTGTAGAGAAAGCGTTTACCGTCTTTCTCCGCTGACCGAGCTGCTCCTGACGTAGCCGCCTGCATCGATTTGTTGCGGCCCGGCTGGATAGCCCGATCGCGTAACTGCAATATTTGCAGTTACTTGGGATATCGGTGCTTGCGGCACGGGATGTGCATTATGAATCGTGCACCGCACGATCATTCATCTACGACTTCCACTTGGTACCGGGCCTCCCCACACTAGACGGGATGGGATCGTGCGGTGTCGCCGATATCGGATTCTGGTTTGGAGTTGCTCGAAATGTCTGCCAGACCCTGTTTAGCGGTTGACGATCTACCACCCCAAGTCGAAAGCCTTTCCGATGTGGAATTGATGCGCGCATGCCGCTCGGTGGGCGAGTCGGACGTGTGGGACGAGTTCGTCCGCCGGTTCAATCGATTCGTGTGCCTTGCAGTCGTGCGGGCGTACGGGCATTGCAGTGGGCTGCGGACCGGTCAATTGGATCCCGATGTCGTGGCGGATCTCGTTCAGGATGTGTACCTGAAGCTCTACGTACGGTCGAGGTCGACCGCGAGGGCATTTCGTGGCGAGTGCGATGCTGCGGTCTACGTGTACATCGGCCGCGTTGCGATATCGGTGGCTGTCGACGCTCAACGCCGGAGGCTGGCTCGCAAGCGTGGTCGCGACCTCGTCTCGCTCGAGACGATCGTGGGCCGCGACGAAGGCGAAGACATCACTTTGGGGTCGATCCTCCACTCTCCCGAGGCCAGTCCGGAGCAGATTGCGCTTGCCTCGGTTTTCCGGCGAGAGGTACGGGATATCCTCGCGGGGCTGGTGCGCGGGCGCAACGCCTCGCGGGATCTTCGGATCGCAGAGGCTTATCTGTTCGAAGGAACACCACTTTCCGAGATTGCCGAGTCGATGTCAGCGCTTGCGCCAGGAGCGATGAAGTCGTCGGTTCGTCGCACCGGGGCAAAGCTTAGGGCGGAAATCGGGCGGCGTGAGCGGGCCGCAGTTCTTGGTCACGCTCGAGTCTGACGCCGCGAATGGCGTTGCGCCCCCGGCGGTGCGCGTGCGAAGTTGACGATCGTGCGGCTGCGGTCTATCGCCAACGTCCTGACGACTCGGTTCCGCGAGCCGTCGCAGTGCCCTGCCTGCAGAGGTGAGTTCGTGTGCGGCGCCACGATAACTGGCTGCTGGTGCACTGCAACGAAACTTTCCGACGAGGTTCGTGCCGAATTGAAACGGCGCTACTCAGGCTGCCTCTGCCGGAACTGTCTCGCGCGGCTAAGCGAGGGGGAACCAGTCGATGCGCTCGCGACGCCAACCGGCGTCCACCCGGACTGAGGGCGATTCCGGGTCAGGGCTGCGCGGTCTGGCCGGCGTGGGCCAGGTCGATGAAGTCTCCGACAGGAATTCTCGTTCTCGCCTCGAACTGCTCGTGCAGCGACAGTAGATCGTCGACCGTCTGATCGAGCGAAATTCTCTCGACGCGCCACATTGGGAGGAACATGGCCGTCAGCCCGATGTTTCGCCCGTTGGCCACGATCATCCGGGTCCAGTCTTCGAAGCTGTTCAGGTCGATGCCCACCATGGTCGCACCGGCCGCATTCAGTTCGAACAGCTGCCCCCAGAACTTCTCCTTCGGATTCTGAAGATGGATGACGACGTAGCTGCCGGATCCGATCATCTTTAGTTCTCCCCTGCGACCACTAAGAAGTACCGAGGCTGGCGCCTTCCGCCACGGGACGGCGCTCGTGGTATGCGGCCAGAAGCGGCCCATGATCGTGAACGGTCGTCTCGCCATCTGCGAACGTCTGCCAGAGCGTGAAGTCGTCGACTCTAAGGCAGCTGAGAGGGCAATCGGGCTCCGAACCGGTGTCCATGCCAACACAGTTGCTAGCCATGAAGATGTCGTACTCGTGTCGCCGTCCATCGCGCGGCAGGTACCTCGTCGGCGTATGGCCGAAGAAACAAAGCTTGCCCGCGTAATGCATGTAGAACGAGAAGTCCCGGCTCCAGAGGAGAACGTCCTCGTCCACGTCCTCGAGCGGGGTTTCCTCGACCAGCCCGGCGTGCACGTAAATCGCCAGGTCATCCTCGTGATAAAGCGGCATCTCACGGAAAAACTCGAGGTGGTCGTCAGGAATCACAATGTCTTCGAGCTCGTCGATCTCGTGGAGCGGACACCCGTACTGAGCGATCGTATCCTGTCCGCCATTCTCTGGTATGAGCCACGACAGGTCGCCGAAATCGACGCAGTCGAGCAGCATCTGTTCGTGATTGCCTCGAAGCGTCACAACGTTCGGGTGCTCGTTCCTGAGTCGCAGCACTTCCGAAACCACTTCCTTGATCTGAGCGCCGCGATCGATGAGATCGCCAAGGAACACGAGTTTGTCTTTCGACAGATCGCAGGGGACTTCGCGGAGGAGGGCAGTAAGCTGGGAGTAACGTCCGTGGACGTCGCCGATGACGTAGGTGCTCATGGTATAAAGGCCGCGCTTCCAGTCGCACTCGATAGGCGAGCGAGGGGCCGCTGTGAGCTTGCACTGGACGAAGCGAGCGTCGTCATTAAAGCACATCCACCCAATGGCGTGCGAGCGCAATCCTGGCCACGCGGAGCACGAGGCCCTTGCGCTAGTCCCATAGTCCCGGTCGCCGTTCTCGAGACCTGATCGATGCTCTTCCGACTACTTTCCACAGCCCTGCACGCGGTCTTCCGTCTAGTATTCACGCTCGAGTATTTCGGCGAGGAGCACGTCCCGGAAACGGGAGCGGTGATCGTCGCGGGGAACCATCCCAGTTATCTCGATCCGCTTCTGATCACGCTTCCGATCGATCGCCGGATCTACTTCATGGCCTGGGATCGGCTCTTCGCGGTCCCGATTCTGGGGTCCATCCTGAAGCAGGCGGGTGCGTTTCCCGTGCGCCTTGGAACGAAGGACCCGAACGCCTACAACAAAGCGCTCGAGGTTTTGATGGACGGCCGGGCACTCGGGATCTTTCCCGAGGCGGGCCGGACGGCCGAGGGCCCGATGAACCCGCTCAAGACGGGTACTGCGCGACTGGCCATTGAGTCGGGGGCCCCGATCGTACCGGTGACGATCACGGGAGCCTACGATGCGTGGCCTTCGTCTCGCCTGATGCCGTGGCCACGGAAGATTACGGTCAAGTACCACCCACCCATCGTTCTCGATCCCGAGGAAGTGTCCAGGCGGGGCGACGATCGCGACTTCCAGGAAGCCGTGATGCTTGACGTCCGCGAGTCGATAGAGCGACGGTTGCTGCCATCCCTCTCGGCGGATGCCAGGAAGCGACGGGTATTCGAGGGTCCGGCCTCGCCAGTTCGAATCTACGAGCTCTACCCCATTCTGGCGACTATCTTCTGCCTTGCGCTCCTCGGCCCGTGGTGGATTCTCGGCGGAATTGCCGGAGCGCACCTCGTCTATCTGCTTGCCGATATATGGTGGATACCGCAGGGACGCCTCGCGAAAGCGTTTCGCGAGCTGGTTACGCCGGTCGTAGCGTTGGCGTCCGGTCCGGCACTGGCAGCGACGGTCGAATTGCGGGTCGTAGAGTGGTGGACGCTCGCGGCGATTGCGGCCGGCGCAGGCCTGTCCTTCAACTGGTCGAATCAATACAAGGCGGAGCGCTTCGTCCGCGGATCGCTGCTGGCGTTCTTCACATCGTTCGTCGTCGCGATCGCACACCCTCATCCATTCGGGCCGCACCTCGCCTTTGCGTCATTCACACTTGTCTATGTCGTGTTCTGGCGGCCACTCTTCTGGTACGTCACTGCTCTGGTGATGACGGCATACTCAGGCGTCGTTCTGTGGGTTCCGGGCGCCACCCTGGTTCAGCCGGCAATGTGGTACCTCGGTCTGTCCGCAGTTGTTGCCGTGTACATTCGGGTGATGAAGTTCTCGGCTCACGACGGACGCCTGGTATGATTCCAGTAGTAAAATGTCGTGTCGGTGGGGCGCTGGGAATCAGAACTCACGCAAATAGGTTGAACGAATTCTACTGACGGAATCCGATCTTCATATTTGCCGTACTTTGATGCTGTCATATCGGAAACGATATCGAGCCGATTGGCGAACTCGAAATGCGCAAAATGGATATATCAATATATATCGGGTAGTTAGGTGACGAAATGAAGGGCATTCGGATCGCCACTTACAACATCCATAAGTGTATCGGGCTAGACCGCCGCGTATCGGTGGACAGGATTGGGAGGGTTCTGCGCGAGCTCGACGCCGATGTGGTCGCCTTACAGGAAGTGGTCATCGAGCGTGAGCAGTCCCGCCGGCGCAAGCATCGCGATCAAGCGGAATTGCTGGGCGAGATTACGGGTCTTCAGTCGATCGTTGGCGCCGCGATAGACAGGCCGGGCCACGTCTATGGCAACGTCGTGCTGTCTCGCCTGCCGATCGTGGGCTTCGAGAACTTCGACATCTCGGCAAGCCGCAGAGAGCCCCGAGCCTGTATTCGAGTGGACATTGCGCTCGACGGCGGCCAGGTGATTCACGTCTACAACACGCATTTCGGAACCAGTCATCCGGAGCGAGTGGAGCAATCGAAGCTGTTGGTGGAGTCAGGGATTCTCGAAGGCTCGCACCCCGAACACGCGCAAGTCCTCGCGGGCGACTTCAACGACTGGTTTTCGGGCTCGCCCACGCGCCTTCTCGGGGATCACTTCCACGAGGCCACGCGCCGGCTGAAGCCGACCTACCCCGCCGTGGCTCCTGTGGTCCGATTGGATCGGATTTATGTCAACAAGCACGTACGCGTGCGCCGGATCGAAGCTCACAAGTCGCGGCTCGCACTGGTCTCGTCCGATCACGCCCCGATTCTGGCCGTGCTCGACGTGGAGGCACAGCCAGCAGAAAGCACGGCCGGGAGCACCTAGCCGGCTTTTCGCCCTCAGTCAGTGCCGCCGTTCCGAAGTCCCGGAGAGCCTCCGTTCTCCGGCAACACAGGGTCCGGGCCGAGTTTCGGCACCGGACCGACGAATTGCGCCGTGGGCCCTCGTGCTCCCGCCCCGGCGGGGCTTCTCAGGGGCCAACGCACAGCCTGCGTCTAGATGGATCAACCGGCTTACCGTCTCGCCCGGCGCGCGCCATTTCATGAAGGCGTGACTAAGATCGAGGTCGACCGCCCGCTCCAAACTATCGGCCGCGACCGGGGCTGCCCGGCTGACTGGGCCTGAGTTCGATACGGCTCGCGAGTGCGCGCGACGGAAAACGAAGAATGTCGAGCACCGCCTCGGCTACGTCGTCCGGCAAGAGCTTCCAGTCGGCGCCCGCTCCAGGTTCGTTCCCACCGAATTCGGTGGCGACGCTTCCTGGCATGACGTAACTGACGCGGATTGAGTCGTAACGAACGTCCTGCATGAGCGCTTCGCTGAATCCGTTGAGGCCGAATTTCGAGGCATTGTAAGCGGCGCCGCCGGCGAACGCGTTGGTGCCAGCAAGGCTCGAGATGTTCACGATCGATCCGCCGCCCGTCCGTCGCATCGCGGGAATCGCCGTGTGGCACATGTTGAAGACGCCGATGACATTGGTCTCGATGACTCGCCGGAAGTCTGCCGGATCCATCTCGGGTACCGGGGCGAAGATCCCGACTCCCGCATTGTTCACGAGATAGTCCAGCCGGCCGAATGCCTCCACAGCGGCCGACACCGCCCGGCGACAGTCGTCGTGCGACGAAACTTCGCACGCAACTCCAACAGTCCGGCCAGGGCCAATTTCGGAAAGTTCGCTTGCGACGCGCTCGACACGAGCTGCTGTGCGACCGGTCAGGCATACGTCAACTCCCTCGACGATCAACGCGCGAGCGATCGCGTGGCCGATACCCCGGGTCCCGCCAGTGAGGAGCGCGGCTTTTCCGTTCAGTGGACCGCCCGAGTCGTTCATTCCAGATCTCCCGATTCGGCATCCATCAGGACCGGCGTATCCGTCTGCACGATCGGAATGGGCTTTCGCGAATCGTCGACCGCCACATAGACGACCTCGGCCTCGGTCACCAGTCGAACGTCGCCGCCGTCGTCACGCGCGCACGCCTGAACCGTGACCTTCGTCGTAATCGAAGTGCGCCCGACTCGCACGGTTTCGGTATAGAACGTGACCAGATCGCCGACGTAAACCGGAGCGTGGAAGACGACTTCCCGCATCGCAATCGTCACGAACACCTGTGAACTCGTGCGCCGAGCCTCGACGGCGCCTGCCAGATCGATGTAGCTGAGAATGATGCCGCCGAAGATGGTGCCCATCGCGTTCGTGTCGCGTGGCAACATAAGGATTCGAATTGCGGGTATCTTGTCGTTCGGCATATGTCACGGCCGCGCAGGAAATGACAGCGGCGGAACTCTATGCGGCGCTTCATCGTGCGTCAACGCCAGGGGCAGGGATGGATTGAATGACCCAATCAAACGACGATAGCAACGGATTTGTGGATGTAGCCGCATTGTCCGACCTGTCGGAAAACGAGGGACGGATTTTCGAAATCGCCGGAAGGTGGGTCGCGGTGTTTCTCGTCGACGGGGTTCCCCACGCCATAGACAACGCGTGCCCTCACATGGCCGGGCCTCTCGGCTCGGGGACGTGTTCGGACGGCATAGTCACGTGTCCGATCCACGGGTGGAGGTTCGACGTTCGAACAGGAGAGGCTCCGACCAATCCCAATACTCGCGTCGCGCGATTCGAATCGCGCGTCGAGCGCGATCGGGTTTACGTTCGTGTCGCGGACTCGCGCGCCGAGGATCGCTCGACATGAAACGATTCCTCGTCGTCGCGCTGGCGCTCGCCGGATTCCTTGCGGCCGGACTCGTACTGTTCGTCCAGCTCTATTCCCCCGAAGCCCAGCGTCTGGTGCTCGAGCGCCGCCTGACGGAGGCGTTCGGCACACCTGCTCACGTCGGCTCTCTCAGGCTCACACTGGTGGGCGGTTTAGGCGCGGAGGCGCGCAACGTTCGAGTCGAACTGGATCCGGCCTACGGCGAAGGATCGCTGCTCGAGGTCGACGTCGTCCGCGCTAACGTCTCGGTCTGGCGATTCCTGACGACACGCGAATTGGGCGTAAGGTCCATTGACGTCGTGAATCCACGTTTCCGGTTCGTGAAGAACCCGAGTGGGGACTGGAACTGGTCGACACTTGGTGCGCCGGGGGCGCCTTTGGCAAAGTCGCGACTCGAATCGACCACCGTGCTGGCGTTTGCACGATCCGCGCACGCCATCACCACCGATGCGACGTCGCAACTCGATAGCGTTGACATTTCAGGTGCGGAAGTGACCCTGGTCGATTCCACAGTCGAGCCGCCCGTCGTGACCGAGTACCGCGGACTCGCCCTCGCTGCCGAAATCGAGCAGAGCGGCAGCGATCGACGAGTCCGGGGCACCATTATCGGCGACTCAGCCGCAGCGGGCGGTGAGCCGCTCTCCATCGCGATCCCATTCGACACCCTGGTGACTCGATCCGGCGATTCAGGGCGCTGGACCGCAAGCGGAACCATCGACGGAGGACGGCTTGCGACGAGGAACACACAGTTCGACGCAATCGAGACGACAGTGACTCTCGACGGAGACCAGCGGCTCTCCTTTCCCCGGATGCGACTCAACCTGTTTGGCGGCGCTTTCGAAGGATCGGCATCGGTCGAACTGGGCACGTCGAACAACCGTTTCGCACTGCAGGGAAATGTCGTGAATCTCGACATCTCGCGCGCCCTCGCGCCAAAGCCCGAACTGGCGGGGCAACTGCAGGGCAGCGTAACGGCAACTGCCAGACTGACCGGAGACCTCGGCCCCTATCTGGCAACTCTCGAATCCCTGGAAGGTGACGGCAACGCCGATGTCGCGGACTTCCGACTCGAGTCGACAAACCTCATGTCCGAGATTTCAAAATCTGCAAAACTTTCGCTGATAGAATTTTCCGAAACGGATACGAGAGTTCCGGGGCTCTCGACGGGTTTCCGGTTCGAGCGAGGGAGCTTGAGACTGACTAACGCAACTGCCTCAAAAATAAGCGGTTGTGTTGATCTTGTGGTTCGGGACGGGCTGGTTGGCCTGGGGCGGAAACCGACCTTGAACCTAACTGGGAGCGTAACGATATTTCCAGAAATACAGGAACGAATCAGGGCGGATTCGTCTGCGGCGCGGCTGTTGGTCGGGGCAATCACCAGTCGCGGCGAAGTGACAGTTCCGCTCAGAGTGCGAGGTACGTTGGTGGAGCCGTCGGTCGAGCTGGATTGGACGTCGGTTGCCCGTTCGCTGCTTTTTGGCGCCATTCGTCCCTGACGGGACGCAGCCGATCGGTATACTCGACACATGTCGAATGACGAACTTTCTCGACGGTACTCGAGACAGATCCTCTTCTCCGGAATCGGGGACGACGGGCAGCGCCGGCTGCGCGAGGCGCGAGTTGTCGTCGTCGGCGCAGGTGCCCTGGGCGCAGTGCAGATCGAGACGCTGGCCCGCGCCGGCGTAGGCCGCCTCCGGATCGTAGATCGGGACGTCGTCGAGATGTCGAACCTCCATCGGCAGATCCTCTACACCGAGCGCGACGCCGCGGACGGGGTGCCCAAGGCCGTCGCCGCCGAACGCCGGGTCCGAGAGATCAATTCCGAGGTCGATGTCGAGGGCTTCGTCGAGGACGTCAACGCAATTTCGGCAGGCCGGCTTCTCGATGACGTCGATCTCGTGCTCGACGCCACAGACAACTTCGAGACTCGGTATCTGTTGAACGATGCGGCAGCCAGGTCGGGCCTGCCCTGGATCTACGGAGCGGTCGTCGGCGGCGGAGGCGCGACGATGACGATCCGTCCAGGTCTCACGCCCTGCCTCCGTTGCCTTTTCGAAACGATGCCGGATCCGGGTTCCGCGCCCACTTGCGACACTGCCGGCGTGGCGCTTCCGGCGGTTGCCGTCATCGCTTCGGTCCAATCGGCCGAAGCCATCAAGCTGCTTTGCGGGCGGACCGAATTGCTTCACGGAGGGTTACTTCAGTTCGACGTCTGGGAGAACCGGTGGACACGAATCGGCCTCGACGGCCTGCTCGAGCGGGGTAACTGCCCGGTCTGCCATCAGCGAAAGTTCGAATTCCTGGACGCGCCCGGTCAGCACGCGACCACGATGTGCGGACGCGGTGCGGTTCAGGTCACATCGGGACGGACGGTAAGGCTGGATCTTGGGGCGCTCGCGGCCCGGTTGCGGCCGTCCGGGGAGGTCTCCGAGAATGCGTACCTCGTGAAGTTCCGCTCCGGCGAGATAGAGATGACGATCTTTGCGGACGCTCGCTGTATCATCAAGGGCGTCACGGAACCGTCCGCGGCCCGCAGTTTGTACGCGAGGTACGTCGGAACCTGACGGAAAGTCCGGCAACTCAGATGGTAACGAGGCGCAGCACGCGATGAGGGACACCGGAGCACTCAGTCTGGCGCTCGGAGCAGACCCCGAAAGTCACTTTGGCGGAAAGGGCCGCCTGAGCATTATTCGGAAGGGCAGATATCACCCTGTCTATCTGTTCGTCCGCGGAGACTCGACCATCGCCGAACTGCAGTGGCAAGGACCGAGACGTGTCGTCTACCGCGTCGCCGATTCCGACGCAGTGTTCGAAATGAAGGTCGGCCACATGCGGCGCAAAATCCGCGCCGTCGATCACGACGGAAGGGGTTCTCGCATTGCGGTCAGGTCGAATCGCGATTACGTGCGCCGGAAAATGCGAATCCAGATGGGCAACGGCGACAACTTTATCGTGACACGCGTGAAGAACGAACGGTGGGGCGGAAACCGCCTCGAGGTCCACAAGCAGCACTACGTGAACAACCTTCTTATCTTCCATTTCAGTCCGTCGGATCCTTCGGCGCCCGTTCTCGTAGACGTCGAAAGGCTCATGAAATGGGAAGCCCGGCACTTCCACATGCTGCTGGCGCTCGTGAGCGCGCGCATCACGCTCGAGCATCGCTGGACGGGGAAGTAAGCTCTCGGGTCTTTCGTTCCCGATTCCGCTCCAGTTGCACGAGCCAGACGGGTATGGTCCGGTAACCCCAGCGCGACACATCCGCGCCGTAAACGAGGCGATTCAGGTCCGCGACTGTACGCTCGGCTTCAACGAGCGATTCATTGCCGGGAAGATCCTCCTCGCGTTCGTAGCACCCGTGATGGATACACGGAGCGGGCTTCGCGTCCCGGTGCACCAGGCAGCCGGCTCCAGGCTCGAACAGCGGACACGCGTATGTGGTCCCGAACGTGTCGCCCTCGGCGGAGAGTCCATAGGCACTGACCGCATCGCGGGCGCGAGTCAGCACGCGGGCCCGATCTTCGTCAGAGAATCGCCGGTCGTCGCCGAGAACGCGCATCATCGCGTCGGCCTCGAGCCGGGTCACGTTCACATTCACGAACTCGGCATCGGCGCAGCACGGAGTGAGGCACGTGGCGCAGTCTTTGGCCTTGAAGCCGAACCTCTGGTCCACGTGCGCCCTGAGCGACTCCTTGACATCCCGCAGACGAGCCAGGGCGCGCTCGCGCGTCAGTCTCCATCGAGCCATGGAGGCAAGTCTACGGGGACTGTCGAATGCGAGCCAGTCAGGACGGAGGCGGCCGGTACTTGGGCTTCTCGCCAGGCGCGAGAGGCGGAGGAGGAATCTGCACCGGCGGGGCGCCAAACTTCGATGGGTCGAACGACGGCAGAGGCGCCAGTTCGATGCCCACGGCGGCCGAAGCGGGCAGGCCGGCCTCGACCGTGAGCCGCACCGAAGTGCTGCGCGGCGCCGGTGGTGCTCCAGAGCGCCTGGCTCCATTCGGCCTGGCCGGTGACGTCGCCGCTTCGGGCGCCGCTGCAGCCGGTGGACCGAGCGGGGCATCCGGGCCGAATTCGGGCCCCAGATCGGCGTCGGTACGCGCCTGACCCCCTGGCTCGCGACGTTCGGCAACGACCGGCGCGGATGGCCGCTCGTCCTCCGCGTGGTTGCCGTCCGGCAGATCGGTCGAAGCAAGTTCCGTGTCGTCCGATGTAGCGGTGAACCGGCGGAACTCGCCGTATCGGAAAGTCAGGCGGTATTTCACCGAGGACGAAAAGCCCGACCCTTCGCGTGCGAAGTGCCCGAGCGACGAGAAGACGATCGTCGTTGGCAGTAGCACGTCGAAGCGAGACTGGGCGTACTTGAACTCCAGCCGTTGAACGACGACCGGGGAGTTGGTTCCCGCAGAAAGTACGGTCACTTCTCGGATCTCGCGGACGAGTCTGCCGGTCACGGGTTCGAGCCAAACCCATCCACGAAAAAGCGGCTCTCCTGCTCTCAGTTCGGACGGCAACGAGAGGTTGAAGCCGAATCGCGAGTTGGGCACGACCTGCTGATAAGAAAGAATGAGCGTTTCACGGCCGTCGATCCGCTCGGCGCCTGATTCCTTGAAAGTGAAGAGCGCGCGGGCCCACACCTGGAGCGGCAGTCCCTGGCTCATCGTCAATCCGCTCACGGTGTAGTCGAGGTCGTAACGCGAGCCCTCCGCGTTCACCCGCTTCAGCTCGTCGCGCACCGACTTGGACCGCGCCTGCCTGGCGAACAGCGCCTGCACGCGCTCTTCTCGTCCGGCGACCGGTGCTCCATCCACGGATTTCACGTCGCGGTATTCGGAGATTGAACCGTTGTCGAGAACCGAGCGATAAACGATGAGGTCCGACACGATCGTCCGCCGCCTCGACACCTCGCCGTTCTCGCGGAATTGTTCGACGGTTTTCGTCTCTTCGGCGGTAATGTCGCGAAAGAAAACGAAATAGTCGTGGGCACGGGCGCTGGCTGCGTCGACGAACGAGGAAAGACGCATCTCTTTTAGCGTCGGAACCGGCTGTTGAGCCAGCGGCACGGCCGACGGCGCCAGAAACACTCTCGCCGCCAGTAGAATGGCCAGAACCTGACGATGATGCGCCGACTTCATCGCGTGCAATACCTGCACCGCAATTTCAACACACTAGCGGATACACAGGCACGCAAAATCGGACCCTGGTAAAAAGATGAAGGGCCGCCGGATGGCCATCCGGCGGCCCCGTGAGCTTGGAGTAGCGAAGATCGAGCCCCCATTCGGTCTTCCAGCCCCAGCCCCACATCGATCGCGGACGCTCCTGAGAGCGCCCGCGAATCTCCTGCTCGAGCCCTCGAGTTTTTCGAAGTCCCCAGAAAAACGAAAAGGCCGCCAGCATGGTCCAGCTTTGGCTGGACCCTCTGGCGACCCGGCTGGCCAACCAATCACAATCGAGCCCCCGTTCGATTGAAACTGGCCTGAGCCCCGCAGTTCTGCGTCCTCCGGTTTCCCGAAGTTTGCTCTGAGCAGAAGAAGAAACTTGATTGTCAACTTTTGCCGCCACCGGCTCCCACTGGAGATACCGGCACTGACGCGACGACCCATTTATACGAATTCAAAGAGTTGGTGTCAACCCCTCGGACAAAAAAAATCGAAAAAACTCAATTCAAGCACCCCGTAAAGTGCCATATTCAGTGAATATGGGGCGATTGTCCTCAAACTCCGCACCCCATTCCTCCCGTGGGGCATATTGCCGCATGGCTAATGAGCCAGCCGAATGTTCAGGTGGCGAGCCCTGGCCGGTGCCGCCGGGGGGGTGACGGGATGCCGGCATTGCTTTACTCGACGTGGCATACTCACGTTCCGATGGCGAAAGAATCGAGAAGCGCATTCGAGACGGTTTATGAGGTCGTCGAGAGAATTCCCTTCGGCCGGGTTGCCACGTACGGTCAGATCTCCCGCATTCTCGATGGCAGGTTCAGTCCGATCTTCGTCGGCTGGGCACTTCATGCCGTTCCCGACTCGAGAGAACCCGTTCCGTGGCACCGAGTAGTGAACGCCAAGGGAGGAATCAGCACGCGGCGGGTGATCGGCTATGCGCCGAACCTTCAGCGCGAGTTACTCGAGGCGGAGGGAGTTGCCTTCGACGGCGACGAGCGGGTCGACCTGGAGCGGTTCCTCTGGCGACCAGGGGAGCCGAATTGAGCGACGTCCCCTTGTACTGCTTCGGTTCGGAGTGTAGACAGTCTGCATGGCGAGCGATTCCATCGATGAGGGAACGCCAGTGGAGGCGTCGCGGCAGTCACTTCCGCCAAAGCACAGGCCTGCACATCAGACCGTCTGCGACGAGCCCGGCGAAAAGGACGACCCTTGCTTTGGTCACCTCAAACGGTTCGAGGTTGCGGGGGACGTGGGCGCGATTGCGGTTCCGGCCGGTGAAGCGCTCTTCCGATGCAATCGTTGCTATCGCCTCTACCAGGGCGAGCCGATGGCGTTCCTGAGGCCTTCGCCGGACAGGTCAAGGTAGCTCCGTGACCGGGCCAGCGGATCCAATTGCAGAAGCGGCCGTGCGCCAGGGCCTCTTCTGGAAGACAGCAGTACTCGTCGTTTCCATGCTCGCGGTATGGGCATTCGGCCTCGGAGTGCTCGACCGGATGCGTCCCGACGAAGCCGGCACGTCGTTCCAGTCGTCTCCTTCCGCGCGTGTCGAGCAACGCCCTGCGCTGTTTGCGGTAACGTGGGACCGCAGTGGCACGAACGTCGGGCCAGGGACGATAGGCATTGCAACGCCGATCGCGCTCGTAGAGCCTGGCGGCGCGATTGTCTCTGCGATCGTGGCGCGCTCCGAAGACGCAGCGCGCGCGGAAGCACGCAAGTTCGCGGCGACTTACTTCAAGCCCTCAACCGGGTTGTTGCTGCTTCGTGGCGGCGCCGTTGCCGGCGAAGTCAGATTTGTCGGAGATCCGCTTCTCGATGGATTCGTTCCTGTAGTTCCGGTCGCGGGCACTGGACCGAACGATTTCGGGCCGCTCGTCGTCGAAGCGACGACGTTGCTCGCCATCAGCGACCAGCGAGCGACCTCCGAACAGTCGGGAATCCGCCCGATGCGCGACGATCACAGGAAGGCCGTAGACACAGCCGTACGGCAGGTGTTGAAGGATCGATTCCCGAGTTGCGAGATCGTCGACGAGGGCCTCGCCCGCGTCCGAGTCGCCGATCTGGACCGCGACGGCCTCGCCGAGGTGCTTGCGTCACGGTTCCTGAAGTTTCGTGGCGAGTCCGGACTCATCGAAAATGCCGTCGTGTTCCTGATCGCCGAACCGGAGCGGGTGCCGGTAGCGGGCGAAACCAGTTACCGGATTGCGTTCGCGTCGATGCGGGTCTTCGCCATCGATGGTCCTCGGCCCGACATCGTGTTCATCGATCAAGCCGACCTGACATCCTCGGAAGTGGACGAAGTCGTGCTGCGCTATGACGACGGCGCCACGTCGAGGTACGCCGTGCTTCGCCGGGATCAGACGGTCTGGACGCAAGCGTGCTCGACGCCGCCCGTTCGGCCGCCATCCTTACGACCGCTCGCCACCGGGAAGGCTGATGGGTGACGATTTGGGAAGCTGACGAGCTCCGGATGGCCGGGCCTGCGCGACGATCGACACACCGAACGGCAGGTTGATCCTTCGATGAAGCCGGCGTTCCACGGCGAGCAATCCCACGAGAGTTCGATTCAGCCAGGGCGGTAGCAGCTGAATCGACGTCTGGGGATGGGTCGACTTCTTGAAGAGACCCTGATGGATGCGCATCAGGAGGATCGGGAGAAACAGCGACGTGATGAAGTAGGACGTGCGCTCCACGGCAAAGTCCGTCACCGTAAGTTTGTTCCTGAGTTCGTGAGCGGTGTAGCGGCGGCGATGCTTGAGCGCCTCGTCGTGCTCGCTCCAGAGAAAGCCGTAGGCTGGCACAGTTGCAAGGAGCAGGCCACCCGGCTTGCATACGCGACGCAACTCCTGAAGAGCCAGCAGGTCGTCGTCGGTATGCTCGAGGACGTCCATGGCCGTCACGACGTCGAACGTCGCATCTGCAAACGGAAGGCGTTCGATCTCGGCGAACGTAACGGAGTCGACGCCGCGTTTGCGGCAGAACGCGAGCGCCTCAGGCGACATGTCGATACCTGTCGCCCTGCCGAGTTTCGAGAAGGCCGCGAGATTCGATCCCGTACCGCAGCCAACGTCCAGGATGCGGGCGTCGTTTCTGCCGCCGAGTTCCCGGCGCAGAAGCTCCACCGCGAGTTCACGGCGGGCGATGAACCACCAATAGACGTCTTCAAGGCCGAACATCGCCTCGTATTCGTGTTCGTGCATAGGAGTTGGCGAGTCTAGAGCGAGTCGTGGGCTCTCCGCTACTGGCAAGCGCCGTTTCTAAGAGCGCTGGAAGGTGTCGCGGATAGTTCTCTCGAAACAATCCGGCGATGATGTCTGTCGGCGAGGGTTCGGCCGCTGGGGCGGCCGCGGTTGATCCGTTGAGGAAATCGGGGTTGGCGGCGAGCGAAATCTGTCGCCGCGACCTCGGATCCGGACACCAACTCGTCCCGGCCCTCGAGCGCTCCAGAGCCGCGGAAGTTATGGTCGAACTGCCGCTCCGCGGAAAGTTGTGCGAAGGCGGCTGCGGGCACGCGGCGCTACGTGGCCAGACCGGGCGACAAGCCGGACGCACCGTCCACGGCACGGCGAGGGTCGCAGCAGCCAGTTGCGATACCCACCGCTCGCCGTGCCCCCGCTAACAATTGTTTCCTGTACGCACTCGTCATCCTGTGATTGACTCCGCGGTTCACATGAAACCGGGCCGTCCAATCGATCTCTCCACCGTGCCGCCAGGCGTTCAGTACTTCCTGGACGACGAAGTAGCCTTACGGCGTTCGATCGAGCGAGACGTTGTTGGCGTTTTTTCAGGCTGGGGCTACACCGAGATCGACCTCCCGATATTCGACGCCTACGACCTGTTCGCCCTCGGGATGGGCGATGAGGTAGCTTCACGGACGTATCGCTTCACCGCCCGCGACGGCACAACTGTCGCGCTCAGGCCCGACCTTACCTCGCTGGTCGCGCGTACCGTCGCTACGCGGCTCAGGGCAAGGCAAAGACCGCTTCGACTCGCCTACACGGGCGAGGTCTTTCGGGCCGACGAGCCGCGGCGCGGACGGCAACACGAGTTCCATCAACTAGGTATCGAACACGTCGGCTGGGCGAGCCCCGAGTCCGACATCGAGATCCTCCTGGTCGCCCTCGAGGCTCTCACCGTCCTTGGACTCGACGATGCCCGGGTGGTAGTCGGCCACGCCGGGTTCTTTCGCGGTATCGTCGAACGGCTCGGACTCGCACAGGAAGCCGTCGCAGAACTCCGGACCCTTGTAGACCGCCGACAGTCCGCCGCCGTCGAGCGGTTTCTCGCGCCGTTCGCTTCCGCCGGTGAGTGCGCCGCATTTGCGCGGCTGATCACTCTCGCCGGTGGCATGTGCGTCGTGGACGACGCCAGGGCGCTCGTGACAAATCCGCGATCTGCTGCCTCGCTCGGCGAACTGACCGCCATCTTGACGACACTCGGCGAACTCGGGCTCGAGCGCTGCATTTCGGTCGACCTTGGAGATGTGGCGGGACTCGGCTACTACACCGGAATGATGTTCTCGATCTACGTCCCGGGTTGGGGACTGCCGCTCGGCAGCGGCGGCCGGTACGACGGACTGCTCGCGAAATTCGGCTCGGATGAGCCGGCCGTCGGGTTCTCGCTATCTCTCGACTGGCTCGCAGGCGCGATAGCGGCACGCGGACTGGACGCGTCGCGGCGACGGACTCCCGTGTCGGTCGTACTGGAGGCGGGCAGCGAACTCGGCCGGCTCTTCGCCGATGCCAAGCGGCTTAGAAACGAAGGCCGTCCGGTCTGCATCGTCCCCGCAAAGGCGGAGGAGCCGGCGACGTGAGCCTTACGATCGCGCTTGCAAAGGGACGGTTGCAGGACGAGACGCTTGCTCGTCTGGAACGCGGCGGAGTGCGGATCGACCGCGAACTGCTCGAAAGCCGCCGGCTGAGGCTTGCCGACACGTCCGGGCAGTACGAGTTGCTGCTCGTCAAACCCGCGGACGTACCTGTCTACGTCGAGTACGGCGTGGCAGATGCCGGCGTATGCGGTTCCGACGTCCTCGCCGAGCACGACGCGGACGTACACGAACCGCTCGACCTTGGGTACGGGCGGTGCCGTCTCGCCGTCGCGGCCCCAGTCGAGACGTCAGGAAACGATTACGGGCACGTATCTACCCTCCGCGTGGCGACGAAATATCCGCGAGTTGCCGGTTCCTACTTCCGCCACCTTGGGGTTCCCGTCGAACTGATCGTGCTTTCGGGCTCGGTCGAGCTCGCGCCGCTGACCGGGCTCGCCGAGCGCATCGTGGACCTCGTGGAGTCCGGACGGACGCTCGAGGAGAACGGGCTTGCGATGACCGACGTCATTGCCGAGGTGAGCGCGCGACTTATCGTCAACCGTGCAAGCTACCAGCTCAAGCGGGCCGCCGTTGCCGGCCTTGTGGCCATTCTCGCAGGCTGATCGGTGATGATCGAGATCGTCAGGTACAACGGAAACGTCCGCGAGCCCAGGTTGGCGAGCATCATATCGCGCCAGCTCGGCGGCAGCCCCGAAGCGCTCTCGGCCGTCGCGGCGATCGTCGAAGACGTGCGTGTGCGCGGCGATGCGGCGTTGCTGGATGCGACCGAACGGTTCGATGGAATCAGGCTGGCGGCCGGGTCGCTCCGATTCGATATGGGCAGTGCGCACGAGCTTGCGGCTCGAGTATCGCCGGATCTCGCCTCGGCGCTGCGTACCGCCATCGTCAACGTCCGGGCATTCCACGAATGCCAGAGGGAAGCATCGTGGGAGATCGAGGGCGAAAACGGCGTAGTGCTCGGCCAGCGGATCGGGCCGATCGACCGCGCCGGACTCTACGTTCCCGGAGGCCGTGCCGCGTATCCGTCGTCGCTCATCATGAACGCCGTGCCGGCGCAGGTGGCGGGCGTCGGCCGAATCGTTGCCGTGACACCGCCGAATACGCTCGTTGAGAACCCGGCGCTTTCGTTCGTGCTGCTCGAGCTCGGAATCGACGAAGTCTACTGCGTTGGCGGCGCTCAGGCCGTCGCCGCACTTGCATTCGGGACGGAAACGATTCCGAAGGTCGACAAGATAGTCGGTCCCGGCAATCTCTACGTGGCGCTCGCGAAAAAACTCGTGTTCGGAACGGTTGGCATCGATTCGATCGCCGGCCCAAGCGAGATCGTGGTGCTGGCCGACGAGACGGCGAACCCGCGCTGGGTGGCCGCCGATATGCTTTCGCAGGCCGAGCATGACGAGGAGGCTTCGGCAATCTGCATTACGGCGGACGCTTCGCTTGCCGAAGCCGTCGCGCGCGAGGTCGCTGTCCAGTGCCCATTGCTGCCACGGGCCGGAATTGCAACGGCGTCGCTTTCCCGTTACGGCGCGATTTTTGTCGTCGACGATCTCGAGGCGGGGTGCGAACTGGCGAATTTTCTCGCGCCCGAGCACCTCGAAATCGTAGTGCGCGACATCGACGCCGCGGCGAAGCGTATCCGGCACGCCGGCGCGCTCTTCCTCGGTCCGTACTCGGCTGAAGTCGTCGGGGATTACGGCGCCGGACCGAATCACGTACTGCCGACGGGCGGCACCGCCAGGTTCATGTCTCCGCTCGGCGTCTACGACTTCGTCAAGCGGACGTCGGTGATCCGTTACACCCGTGGACGTCTCGAGTCAGAAGGTCCCGGCATCGTCGAGATCGCCGAGGCGGAGGGGCTTCGCGCTCACGCGACGGCGGTGACGATACGGATGGAACCCTCAACGTGATGGCAAAGTTCGACCCGATAACGAAGATCAAACCCGTCGTCCGGGCGCTTTCGGCTTACACCCTCGATCCGATCGAAACGCCGATCAAGATCAACCAGAACGAGAACCCGTACGACTTGCCCGAACCCATCAAGCGGGAGGTCGAAGAGCGCGTCAGGTCGCGGGCGTGGTCCAGATACCCGGCGTTCGTGCCCTCAACCTTGCTCGAGCGGCTCGCGGCGTTCTCGGGCTGGCGGGCGGACGGGATTCTTGCGGGTAACGGATCGAACGAGCTCATACAGGCGCTCTTGATGGTGACAGTTGGTCCGGGGACTCGCGTCCTGCTGGTAGAGCCGACGTTCACGCTATACCGGCTGCAGGCGTCCGCGCTTGGCGGGGACGTCCGCTCCGTGGCGCTCGATGCGCAGCTGTCGTTCGATACGGAGGCCGTCGAAACCGCGGCGATCAGCGGTGCAGCCGACGTGGTGGTTCTGTGTTCGCCCAACAATCCAACGGGGTGCGTGTACGGCCTCGAGGCGCTCGAGAGGCTTCTCGAGCGCTTCGACGGCCTGGTCGTGGTTGACGAGGCGTACCGCGACTTTTCCGGTCAGGACGCGGCCAGGCTGCTGCCGCGTTACCGAAATCTCGTGCTCCTGCGCACCTTTTCGAAGGCGATGGCGATGGGCGGAATGCGCGTCGGCTACATGCTTGCGGACCCGGCCGTCGCGGTTGAAGTGGCGAAGGCGAAGCTGCCGTACAACCTCAACATCGTTTCGATGGCGGCAGCCGAGGTAGCAATCGAGCGCCACGACGACCTGCTGCGGCCGATCGTCGAGTCGATCGTCCTCGAGCGGGAACGCCTGATCGTCGAGATCGGGACGATCGACGGCCTCGAGCCTTTTCCGTCGTCGGCGAACTTCTTCCTGGTGCGCTGCTCGAAAATTCCCCCGGCCGACCTGTTCGCCAGGCTCGTGGCCGACGGAATACTGGTTCGCGACGTCAGCCGTTACCCGATGCTCGCCGACTTCCTGCGCATCACCGTCGGCACCCCCGAGGAAAACGACTCGCTTCTTCGTTCTCTCCGTTCGGCGATGTCAGACCGGAACCGGGAACGCTGGCGCTCGCTGTAGAACTACCGGGGACAGCCAGGTCGCCGGTGACAGTCCTGCTTCCCGACAGCTGAAGTTGATTGTGCTTCTCGCCACATACTTCTTCCGAGCCGAAGTGAGGCCACCGTCAAGATCCGCAGGGGGTAAAAGTTCTTTGACTCTCCGTGCGGGCCTCAGTCAACGGCCTTTCGCGGCAGCAAGCTTGCCTCCGGCAATAGGCAGCTTGGGTGTTGTCAGATCCGGACGAGATGGGCGCCCCCAACTCGGAGCAGAAGTCCCCGCAAGTCGCTGAGCATCCAGATGTTACCGCGAAGGAAGACTGTCCCCGGTAATTGACCCCGGTAATTGAATGGGATCCTTGACGCGTCGGCCGTCATCGACTTAACGTGACTATGTTGGTCATCCCAGGAGGCTCCATGCAGTCCGTCACGATTGCCGAACTCAAGTCGAACCTGAGCAGCTACCTGCGGCGTGTCCGCTCCGGAGAGGAGATTCTTGTTTGCGACCGGTCCGTTCCCATCGGGAAAATCGTCCCGCTCGCGCGAGGGGAGAGCATCGGCGCCGAAGAGATGGAGCTCGCCGCGGCCGGAGTCCTCAAACTGCCGGACGTCGCGCATACCGACTTGAAGCGCTCCGGCCGCGGTGCACGCATCGCATCGACTGTCGTCCTCGATGCACTCGACCACGATCGGGATGAGTAGCGATCCGGCATTCTGGGACGCGAGCGGCATCGTCATGCTGTGCCTGGCACAGAGGGAAGCGGCCCGGGCGAAGCGGCTTCGCCGGTACGCTTCGCACCTCGTGGTCTAGGGGGGGCGGCCGTCGAGGCTACGAGCGCGTTCGAGAGAGTACGTCGCGACGGTACCGCACCAGCCGGCGAGTGCGACCGGGCTCTGGCGAGACTCGCCGATCTGAGCCGTACGTGGATCGAAGTTCAGCCCGTTGAGCGGGTGCGCGACTTCGTCAGGGATCTTCTCGGAGAACATTCCCTGCGAGCCGGCGACGCGCTCCAACTGGCGGCGGCACTCGTATGGACACGGGGACGCCCGCGCAACCGCGTCTTCGTCACGTTCGATGACCGACTCGGCCGTGTCGCCGAATCGCTCGGCTTTATCGTGCTTCCCGCCGGGCGCTGAGCCCGATCTCAACAAGGGCTCCATCTGTTCCACGAGCACCTGACGGCAAGGCATTTCGGCACGGGGCACTCAGGCCGAACGTCGACGAGACGTGTACCTCGACCCTGTTTGACGCGCTGTAAACCTCCACGTTCACAGCAGTTCGAGGAAAGTAAGGCTGTCCCCGGACACTTCCCCGGACACTTCCGGGAAAGACCGGCGGCGGGTCGCCTGTGCGCCGGACCGCTCCGGGTCGCACGGCCGGCACGTCGGTCGCACTCCGGGTACGACGGCCGGGAGGTGCCTGTGCGGCGGAACGTTCCCGGTCGTACGGCCGGCCCGTAGCGACCCGTTGGACGGGCAATTCGACGGCGTCGATGCAATCGCGCCCGGGTTCTATCTCTCCGCGTCGATCCTGGCCAGCCGCTCACGCAGGAAGGCGATCAACTCCGGGCCCAGATCGGGCCGCTTGAGCGCGAAATCGAACGTCGCGAGCAGGTAGCCGAGCTTGTCGCCACCGTCGTGTCGCGTACCTTCGAGCACGCGAGCATACATCGGACGTTCGCCGAGGAGTCGCTGCATACCGTCCGTCAACTGAATTTCGCCCCGCGTATCGGCGCCCGTAGCTTCCAAATGGGCAAATATATCCGGCGTCAGCACATAACGGCCAACAATTGCCAGATTCGACGGAGCTTCCTCGAACTTCGGCTTCTCGACCATTTTAGTGATCTTGAAGACTCCGGGTTCGACCTCTTCGCCCGCCGCCACTCCGAACCGGGATATCTCGGGCCCGTCGATAGG
The DNA here is from genome assembly GCA_021463145.1 of Blastocatellia bacterium. Lineage (GTDB taxonomy): Bacteria > Acidobacteriota > Blastocatellia > UBA7656 > JADIYM01 > JADIYM01. Next base: position 52,462 of record JAJTWZ010000021.1, read on the forward strand.
AATGACGCCAATGACCGGGGCCTCGTATCGCTCGGCCACTTCGGCGAGCTGCGCGACCGCCGGTTTTTCAGAATCGACGATGTCGTCAGGAAGAATCACCGCGAACGGTTCGTCGCCCACGAGCCGCTTGGTAACGAGCACGGCGTGGCCGAGTCCGAGGGGCCGCTTCTGGCGGATATAGGCGATCGATGCGAGGTCGGCGACCGATCGCGCCAGTTCGAGCAACTCGGTCTTGTTGCGATCCTCCAGGGTTCGCTCCAACTCGTAGGAAACGTCGAAGTGGTCCTCCATCGGCGACTTGTCGCGTCCGGTGACGATGACGAGTTGGGTGCAGCCGCTCGCGATCGCTTCCTCGACCGTGTACTGAATGAGGGGCTTGTCGACGAGGTTCAGCATCTCCTTCGGCATCGACTTGGTCGCCGGAAGGAATCGTGTGCCGAGACCGGCAGCAGGAAATACGGCCTTTCTGATTCGTTTCATTCTGAGACGGGTCGGTGGTAACCGCACTCCTTACGCTTGCAATTGGTCTCGTGGTACGGTTTGCGGCCGGTTCGCGAGCGAGCCGCAACTTCTACCACGGCCTCGAGGAAGTCACCAAATGCTCGACATTTCGTACGTCCGCGAAAACCTCGACGAGGTGCGACGGCGCCTCGCGACGCGCGGATTCGACACAACCGTTCTCGACAGGTTCGAGGAACTCGACGTCCGCAGGCGCCGGGCCATCACCGAGCACGGAGACCTGGCAGCCGAGCGTAACCGGCTGAGTCCCGAGATCGGCGCGCTCATGAAGGAAGGGAAGAATGACGAGGCCGAGGCCAAACGACTTCGCGTCAAAGCCCTGAAAGAGCAGATTGACGCGCTCGATGCCGAGCGTGACGCCGCCGAGCACGACCTCAACGAGATCATGTTCGGGATTCCAAACCTTCCGCACGAATCTGTTCCCGTTGGAAAGGACGAGTCCGCAAACGTGGAGGTAAGAAGGTGGGGTGCGGCGCCCGAGCTCGGATTCGAGCCGCTCGATCACGTGACGCTCGGCGAGAAACACGGGATTCTCGACCTGCCACGGGCGGCGAAGATAACCGGAACGCGGTTCCCTCTGACACTCGGTGCGGGTGCGCTGCTCGAGCGCGCCTTGATGAACTTCATGCTCGACGTCCACACCCGCGAGCACGGATACCAAGAAGTTCTTCCGCCGGTAATCGTAAACAGCGACTCGCTTTTCGGAACCGGCCAGCTTCCTAAGTTCGAGCAGGACCTTTTCAAGCTGGACTACGAGCGGCCGTATTATCTGATTCCAACCGCTGAAGTTCCCGTCACGAACATGTTCCGGGACGAGATCCTGGAAGCGGATTCGCTCCCCAGAAAGATGGCCGCGCACACGCTCTGCTTCCGGTCGGAGGCGGGCAGCTTCGGACAGGACACTCGCGGCATCATCCGGGTGCACCAGTTCAGCAAGGTCGAACTGGTCTGGTGCGTCCGTCCCGAGGAGAGTTACGCCGTACTCGAGAAACTCACGGACGACGCGTCCGAGATCCTTCGCCGGCTGGGGCTCCATCATCGGGTCGTGGCGCTCTCGACCGGCGATTTCACGTCGTCGTCGGCAAAGACCTACGACATCGAGGTCTGGATTCCATCGCAGCACACCTTCCGCGAGATCTCTTCCTGCTCGAATTTCGAGGCGTATCAGGCGCGCCGGGCGCAGATCCGATACCGCCCCGAACCTGGGGCGAAGACGCAGTTCGTCCATACCCTCAACGGGTCAGGACTCGCAATCGGGCGCACCTGGGTGGCTGTGGTCGAGAACTACCAGCAGGCGGACGGATCCATCCTGATTCCCGAAGCGCTCCGGTGCTACATGGGAGGGCTGGAGAGGATAGGTTGAGGTTAGAATTCGATCGGACGAAGAAAAGGCAACGCGGCGGGTACGCCGGAGACTCATAGGGGCGTCCCATTCTGAAGTGTGGAGTAGCGCGGCGATGCACAGAATTGGAGTGATTCTTGTTCTCGTTCTGACGCTCATTACGATGGCGCCGTCCGTAGCCAACGGTCAGGGGCGCCCGCGTCGCGTCGATCCTTCCCAAACGGTTCCTCCACCAACGGATGGGAGAGCTCCGGCTCCTACCGGCGCCGAGGCCGACGACACGCTGAGCCTGGAAGGCGCGCTCATCGAAGTGCCGGCCGTAGTGTCGGACCGGTCGGGGCACTACGTTCCGCAACTCCGCCAGCAGGATTTCCGGGTATTGGAGGACGGCGTCGAACAGGAGATCAGTTTCTTCAGTTCCGAGCGCGTGCCGATTCATGTCGCCCTGGTGATGGACACGAGCGGTTCGGCCCGTGACACGATCTACGATATCCAGTCGGCGGCAATCGAGTTCCTGAACCAGCTTCTGCCTGGCGACAAGGTACTGATCGTTTCGTTCAACAGCCAGGTCATCGTAGAACAGGAGTTCACCAACGACCGCCGGCAGTTGACTGCGGCGATCCGCCGGACTCAGGCGAACGGGTCGACGAAGCTATATGAAGCCGTCTACCTGACCGTTGCGGAGCGGTTGAGACACGTCGAGGGCCGCAAGGCGATGGTCATCCTCTCCGACGGAGAGGATACGGCTTCGAGCGATGTCACGGCCGACGAAGCGATCAACGTATGTTCGGAAAGCGACGTCGTCGTCTACGGAATCCGGTATCCGGAGTCGGCCGGAACGAACGTTTTCCGGATCCCCCAGACGACTCCGCCGGCGTACCCGAACCCTGGCCCCAACACGGGCCCCAACACGGGTCCGAACACGAACCCGGGCGGCACCTATCCGCCGGGCTATCCTCAGCCGCGACGGCGCAACAGGCAGCGGCCCAACGTCAACATCCCGAATATTCCCTGGCCGAGTTGGCCACTTCAGCCGACCGGGTCAGGCTTCGTTGGCCAGCCGCAGTACAGCGGAAGAAATCCGGGACAGCGCCAGTCGAATCCGGGGTGGGGCAACGCGACGGGTGGCGATCCATTCATGGACGCGGTAGCGGCGAACTCCGGCGGACAGATCTACTACTCCGAGAGCATTGGAAACGTAGCCGGGGTGTTCGCGTCGATCGCCGAGGAACTGCGTCAGACCTACATCATCGGATACTCGCCGACGGTTCCGGTTTCCAAGGGCGGCTACAGGCGGATATCCGTCCAGGTTCCTGCGCGCCCTGAAGTCGCCGTTCGACACCGGCTGGGATATCAGGCCGAGACGTACAAGTAGTACCGCCACCGAATTTTCTTTGCGCGTACGCGCCGATGCGAGACGATCTCCCGTATCGGCGCGATGTTCTTTCTCGCCAGCCTTCTGCGATGAACTCCCTGTTACGAGGTTGACCATGCGAACACGATCCTTACCGGTCGCGCTTGCCGCGATTTCACTGATCCTGCCCCTGACTGGATGTATCAAGGCCGACCCCGCCAAGGTGCCCGAGTCCGCGACTAGAGTGATGGAGACGCTTCGCGACCGGAACTACATCGGGATGTACGACAGGTCGTCGAAGGCTTTCAAAGGAACGTTCAAGCAGGCCGAGTTCACGACGAAGATGGCCGGGCTCGAAGGCTTCGGCCAGTTGCTCGAGTTCGCGGCCGTCGGCGAACCGGAAATCAGCCAGGATGGCAACGACAAGCTTGCGTGGGTCCACTACAAGGCGAAGTTCGCCCTGGCCGAGGGCCCGTTCAAAGTGAAACTTCGCGGAAACGACGTTACGGGCGAGTGGCAACTCGATGGCTACGACTACGACATCTCGGGAAACACGACCGAGCCCCCGTATCCGGCCGACAGCGACGGCGCCGAAAAGCTCGCCCGCCGCTTCCTGTACCTCTGGCAGAACCGGCGTTATGACGACCTGGCCAAGACGATGAAGCTTCAGGAGGAGCCGGATCGTATCCGCGAGTTCATGCAGAAACTCGAGAACGCGGGCGACCTCCTTACACTGACGCGGACCAACTTCACGGAATCTACGGTGCAGGGGGCGCCGGCGGCGTCGATGGACTACGACATGAAGTTCGACAACGGCAGCGGCACGATGCATTTCGAACTCGTGGCAATCAAACGCGAGTGGCAGATCGACACCGTGAAATACAACATCACGTACGACAAGAGCGGGGACCGCGCCTCGAACACGAACGCTGCGAAGTAGCCATTCGGGACCTCTTCTTGACCCCTGTACGCCGGACGCGGACAATGAGCGCGCCCGATACAACGTCTCGAGAGGAGAACTTTCGCCAATGGCTCGAATACGTGCCTTCCGTGCGCTGCGTCCGCCAGTGGAACGCGCGGCCGACGTCTCGGCCGTGCCGTACGACGTGGTGAACTCGGAAGAAGCAGCAGCCCTCGCCAGGGGCAATCGGTGGAGTTTCCTCCACGTGTCTCGACCGGAAATCGACCTGCCAGCCGGCACCGACCTTTATTCGGACGCCGTGTACGCAAAGGCTCGCGAGAATTTCGACTCGCTCGTCGCCGGCTGCCCGCTCGAGCGTGATCCCGAGCCGTCGCTCTACCTCTACAGGTTGAGGATGGGCGACCACGAGCAGACCGGGCTCGTCGCGTGTTGTTCTGTCGACGAGTACGACGAAGATCGCATCAAGAAGCACGAGCGCACGCGACGCGACAAGGAGGACGACCGGACCAGGCACCTGGTCACTCTCGGGGCTCAGACTGGACTGGTGTTCCTGACCTATCGGGGGCAGGCGGCGATAGACGGCCTCGTTGCCGAAGTCACGGCCACGACTCCGCTCTACGACTTCCTGGCGCCCGACGGGATCGCACACACGATGTGGCGGATTCCGGAGCCGGACCGGTTCGTCGAAGCTTTTTCGAACGTGCCGGACCTCTACGTCGCCGACGGTCACCATCGTTCGGCATCGGCGAGCCGTGCCCGGGCGCAGTTGCGCGACGCGAATCCGGGTCACACGGGCGAGGAAGACTACAACTTCGTGCTGGCGGTCGTTTTTCCGGCCGGCCAGTTGCGGATTCTGCCCTACAACCGGGTCGTGAAGGACCTGAATGGTCACACGAAGGATGAGTTTCTTGCGGCGCTTGGAGAGCGATTCGAAGTGGCGCCCGGCGCGTCTCCCGATCCCGCACGCGGGTCGTTTTCGATGTATCTGGACGGTTCGTGGTTCGGCCTCACGCCGCCGGACGGCTCGGTGGACAGGAGCGATCCGATTGCCTCGTTGGACGTAAGCGTCCTTCAGGATCGCGTGCTCTCGCCGCTGCTGGGCGTCGAGGATCCCCGCACGGACAAGCGCATCGACTTCGTCGGAGGCATCCGCGGAACAGCGGAACTTGTGCGGCTCGTCGATTCGGGCAAGGCCGCCGTCGCGTTCTCGCTTCATCCGACCACGCTGGACGACCTGATGCGAATCGCGGACGCCGGCGAGATCATGCCGCCTAAGTCGACCTGGTTCGAACCTAAACTTCGTGACGGACTCGTCTGCCACACGATCAACTAACGGAGCATCGATGAAGATCCTGATCGCCGATAAATTTCCGAGTGCTGGCGTCGACGCCCTTGCCGCCATCGGATGCGATGTGACGGTAAACCCGGATCTGAAGGACGAGTTGCTCGTCTCGGCGCTCCGCGACGGCGGCGCCGACGTGCTTGTGGTTCGATCCACCAAGGTGACCGAGCCGATGCTGGACGCGGGAAGGCTGCGCCTGGTGGTCAGGGCCGGTGCGGGCTACAACACCATCGACGTAAAGGCAGCTAGCGCTCGCGGCATCTACGTTTCGAACTGTCCCGGAAAGAACTCCGTCGCTGTCGCCGAGCTCGCCTTCGGTTTGTTGCTCGCCATCGACCGGCGCATTCCCGACAACGTCGCCGACATCCGGAGCGGTATCTGGAACAAGAAGGAGTACGGAAAGGCACAGGGGCTTTTCGGCCGCACGCTCGGACTCGTCGGCGTCGGGAAGATCGGGCAGGAGATGATCGGACGGGCCAGGGCGTTCGGCATGCCCGTCGTGGCTTGGAGCCGGTCGCTGACCGACGCTCAGGCGGAGGAACTCGGCATCGTCCGGGCTGCTTCTCCGGTCGACGTCGCGAAGGAGGCGGACGTTCTCAGTCTTCACGTGGCGCTGACGCCTGAAACGCGCGGCCTGGTGGGAAAGGAGGTCCTCGGCGCCATGCGGCCCGGCGCCGTGTTGCTGAACACCTCCCGCGCTGAGGTCGTCGACCAGTCCGCGCTCGAAGCGGCGATCGACGAGAAGGGATTGCGCGTCGGGCTCGACGTGTTCGAAGGCGAGCCGGCGACTGCCACGGGAGAATGCTCGGTGCCGATCGCTTCGCGGGCCGGCGTGTACGTCACGCACCATATCGGGGCGTCGACCGATCAGGCGCAGGCGGCGATCGCGGACGAGACCGTGCGGATCGTCCGCGTTTACAAGGAGACCGGCGTCGTCCCGAACGTCGTGAACCTGGCGGTCCGGACTCCGGCGACTCATCTGCTGACCGTGCGGCACCGGGATCGCGTGGGCGTGCTCGCGCACGTACTCGGGGCGCTGCGCGCGGCTGGGATCAACGTCCAGGAAATGGAGAACGTCGTGTTCGACGGGGCCGAGGCCGCCATCGCGCGCATTCAGGTCGACCAGTCGCCATCTGGCGGCGTGCTCGAGACAGTAGCCGGAAACGAGCACGTGCTCGCGACCGAGGTGATAGACCTCAAATAGAAGGACTCAGCGATTCCCGGCAGACTCGCGCGGACTCGTGCGAGTCGACGTCGCAGACGGCGGGGTGCCTGGAGGCGCGATTGAACAGGAGAGACCAATGAGCAGCAGCGAAAAGGCCGCCGCCGGCCGCATTTACAATTTCAGCGCGGGCCCCGGATGCCTGCCGCTTGCCGTCCTCGAGCAGGCCCAGGCAGACCTCGTGAACTACAAGGGCGTTGGCATGTCCGTACTCGAGATGAGCCATCGGTCCAAGACCTACGACGGCATTTTCAAGACCGCCCAGGCCGACCTTCGCGAGCTTCTGGGGATTCCGGACGGGTATCACGTCCTCTTTCTGCAGGGAGGAGCTTCGCTGCAGTTCTCGATGGTCCCGATGAACTTCCTTCCGAAGGAGGGCTGCGCCGACTATATCGTCACGGGCGCCTGGTCGCAGGGCGCGGTCAAGGAGGCGAAGCGCATAGGGACCGTTAACATTGCCGGTACGACGGAGTCCGAGAACTTCTGCAGGATTCCGAAGCCATCCGAGCTGACGTTCGATTCGAAGGCGGCGTACGTCCATTTCACGTCGAACAACACAATTTTCGGAACAGAGTGGGCTGCGGAGCCCGAGGCCGGATCGGTGCCGCTCGTCTGCGATGCTTCGTCCGACATTCTCAGCCGCGGGATCGATGTCTCGAAGTACGGACTGATCTACGCCGGTGCTCAGAAGAACATGGGGCCGGCCGGCGTCACGACCGTCATCGTGCGCGACGACATGCTCGCGGGCGTGCCGGACGGGCTTCACACGATGCTCGATTACCGGACGCACGTGAAGAAGGAATCGCTCTACAACACACCGTCGTGCTATGCGATCTACGTCGTCGGGCTGGTTCTCGAATGGCTTAAGGGCCTGGGTGGGCTCGATGCGATGGAGGCGGTCAACCGCGAAAAGGCCGGCATCCTGTACGGCGCAATCGACTCGACCGAGTTCTACACTGGGACCGCGGAGGTCGAAAGCCGGTCGCTCATGAACGTGACGTTCCGATTGCCCAGCGAGGAGCTCGAGAAGAAGTTCATCGCCGAGGCGACGGCTTCCGGGCTCGACGGTCTCAAGGGGCACAGGTCGGTGGGCGGCCTCCGGGCGTCCATCTACAATGCTTTCCCGACCGATGGAGTGCGCGCACTCGTCGATTTCATGCGCGAGTTCGAGCGCACGAACGGCTGACGATCGGGTAACGGAGCTCGGGCGCGGATGGATGGGCCGGCAGTGTCGGCCGGTGTTCATCCGCGCCCAACTGTGGCAAACTTTCGCGCCGTGGAAATCAATCGAGGAACTCTGCCTGCATGCGACCCACTCCAATAGCGGTGCTTGCGCTGATGCTTGTCGCCGCGACGGTGTCGGGTGCTCAGACCGGTACGAACCCTCCGGCGCCTTCTCCAGCGTCCGGGATTATCTTCGTGGACGTGACGCCGGACTCGATCGTGACGATCAAGACGGCCCAGAACGTCGTGACCCGTGTAGCGCTTCCAGCGGAAGCCAAACAGGCCATTTGCGGCGACGTGTTCGACGCGGCGTCCGGTACGGGCACCTTCGTCATCGATCGCAGCGGCAACGACGTGTTCATCAAGCCGCTTGCGACGAAAGGCCAGACGAACCTGTTCATCAAGACCGAGCGCGAGGTCTACAACTTCGATCTGACTGTCGTTACCGCGGCCCAGGCATATCGCGTCGTCAACGTGAACCTGCCGCCTTACGAGCGGCAGATCGCCGAGCAGAAGGCCGCCGCCGCTAGAGATATTGCTCGCGACCGCGCTGCGATGGAGTCCGAGATGGCTGGCAAGCTCGCCGACCGGAAGCGCGAACTCGAGCAGGCGAACGAGGAGACTCTCGCGTCCGAGCGCGGGAAACTGCGGGCAGAGACGGACCGGCGTTCAACGGACCTCGCAATGCGGCGGATTGCCGACGGCGTCATGCAGGGCTTCACCACGGTTGCCTTCCGCGAGAAAAGGGGACAACTCGACCAACTCGACGTGGTGGTCGACGATGCCGGATACGTGTTCGAGGGCCGGCTCTACGTGAAGTACCGGATCACGAACCGGGGGACGGGCGAGGCGGCATACGCCGACCCGAAGGTGTACGTCCGTACGGGTGAAGAGGACCGCCCTGTCGCGTCGGTAACGATATCGGCTCGGGGCGACTTCAAGGTCCCCGCCGGCCAGACCGTGACCGGGGTCGTCGTATTCGAGCGGATAACGCTCGAGCGCGGCGAGCGCCTGCTCTTCGTCGTCAGAGGGCAGGCGGAGGGGCGGGCCGTTCAACTTCGCTTGCTGGAACAGGCCTGATTAGGCCAATCTCCTACGCGTGAGTATGAGCCTCCGAATGGTTCTGGCCGCGACCGCGGTAGCCGGACTCGGCTGTTTCGCCTCGACGGCGTCTGCGCAGACGCCCGTGCGTCCGCCTGGACAGTCGACGCAGTTGAGCGTTCCCGACGGCAAGCCAGCGGGAGGATCGCTCGTCGTGGACTTCGGCGAGCCGGCGAAGCCGGACGTCGCGAAGCCCTCCAGGCCGGAGCCGGCGATCGTTCCTGACCGCCCACGCGCCTGTTCCACGGGCGACGCGGCGCTCGACGGGGTGATTGCCGAGGCTGCGACGCGCTACGGCGTTGACCCGTGCCTGGTCGTTGCAGTGATGTCTCAGGAATCGGGATACAGGCGCAACGCGGTTTCGCCGAAGGGTGCGAGCGGCTACATGCAGCTGATGCCCGAAACGGCACGTCGCCTCGGGGTGTCGGACATCTTCGATCCGCGCCAGAACGTGCACGCTGGCACACGGTACCTCAGGATGTTGCTCGAGCGTTTCGGCGGAAGCCTGGAACTGGCGCTTGCCGGCTACAACGCCGGCGAGGGAGCGGTGGAGCGCTACGGCCGCCGAATTCCGCCGTTTGCGGAGACGCAGAACTACGTGCGACTGATATCGACGAAATATCGAACGAAGTACGCCGGTGTGACGGCCCTTCGGGGATCGGCGCCCCCGCCTCCTCCCCTTGCGGTCAATACAGGTCCCGCGCGGCCTCCCGTGGCCTGGCGGATCAGCGTTGACTTCGAGGCGGAAAGCGATCCGCCAAAGCCTTAGCCTTTAGGGCATCTTCGGCAATTGCGGTGCTGAGCTCTGCGGGAGGACGCCGGTTGCCGGAGCGAACAGTGGGCTTTTGAACTCTGGGCAGATCGTCTCTTCGACGACCACGTATGGCTCGCGAGTGTATTCGCCTGGCGGTGTCGCGCCTGGAACGTACGACGTCAGATCCTCACGTGCAGGGTTCGTGACTGAAACGACGATGGGTGTTGTCGATACAGAGAACGCGACGACGACCACCGGCTTCGCCCTCGACCCGACGTCGACCGGCCAGATCAACTGCGGCTACGACGGGCGCGATCAGCTCGTAGCCGTTATCGATCAGGCCGGTGAAGCAGCGATCTACAGATATGACTCCGTCGGCAACCTCCTGGCGATCGATCGGCAACTCGCCGCGGATGTTTCGATCATCGAGTTCATGCCCGATGTCGGAGCAACCAACGTCACGGTGACGATCTTCGGCACACGATTCGGCTCGACGTCCGCGACGAATTCGGTGACCTTCAACGGCGTCGCGGCGTTCGTTCTAAGCGCGTCTGACTGGCGACAATTAGAATTTCCGGTGGTTCTAACTGTCGCTGATCATTCCCGACCGCTCCGCTGTCGCGGACGATGGCCGAGACGCCGTGACCGCGAAGCGGTCACAGACGATAGCCGGGGGTCACGGCGGTGAGCGAAGCGATCCGCCGTGACCCCCGGTCCGCCCACCCAAATCGACCCGACCGCGGAGCGGTCGCACCAAACGGCGAAAAGCGAGTGCATTGCAGGCAGATCGAAACGACCCAGGTGCGCGTGGCCCGAGCGACGGTGCGACCGCTCCGCGGTCGTCGCGTTGGGGTGGGCGGTTCCGCGGGTCGCGCCGCGGCTCGTTGGACTCGCCGCGCGCGACCCACGGCTGCTATGAAACACGGCCGTGCGCTGACACCTGCACTACGCCCGTTTCATCTCAGGGGGTACGCCGCAGGCGTGTGGGAAACTATTACATCGACCGCTCCGCGGTCGCGGACCACCCTGCCTATCGAGGGGCCAAAGCAGTAAAGCGCCGTAGGCGCGAAAGCACCAGAGCCCACGGCGTAAGCCGTGGGTTTAGCGCCCATTTTCGGTCGAGCCCCGGAGGGGCGAAACACGAATCCGGACTTCTTTCACCCCTACGGGGCTTAAACCACTCTCCATCCGAAACCTACGGCTTACGCCGTGGGCTCTGGTGCTTTCGCCCCTACGGGGCTCTGCAGAGACAGGCTGCCGACCCACGGCTGCTATGAAACACGGTCTTGCGTGTCAGGCGGCGTCTGCTATGAAACACGGCCGTGCGCTGACGCCTGCACCCTGCCCGTTTCATCCCAGGGGGTACGCCGCAGGCGTGTGGGGAACTATTACATCAACCGCTCCGCGGTCGCAGACTTGCCGCGCGCGACCCACGAAACACAACTACACCCTTCCCGTGACTGGCGACAATTAGAATTACTGCGGCGCGCGCGCGCGCGCGTATTCTAATTGTCGCTGATCCCCACGCCAGTCGTCCCCGGAGCGCCAGCGACGAGCCGGCCGTGCAAATGGCCCGTGGTCCCGGATCGCTCGTGCGTACCCGGATCCGAGATTGCCTGCCGTTGTCCCGATCGTTCTCGGCATCTACCGCCATCCTGTACTGAGCTGGAAGGCTCGCCGAAAGGTGGGTCTGAATCGGTGCACGTTCGGTTTGAGCGCGCTCTCGATTCCTGCCCGCGGCGCAGAGAGTTGCGGTTGGTTTGTGTAACCTAATACATTCTGCTTGACTTCTCTAGTGGTGCTTAGTAATAGCGGCGCGGATTCAGTACTGCCTATTCCCAGACTAATCCCGCAGCCTGAACAAATATCGGTCTCGGCCAACGTTGTATCAACACTTGAGGAGTTCTCGATGCGCCAGGTTCTTCGTCGAAAGAGTCGCTCGTACTATTGCCTATCTATCGGAACTATGAAGTTCTACTCAGTATTTGCGCTCTGCCTTCTGTTCGTAGGTGGCGGGCTGCCGGTCCGAACTTCTGCGAAGTTGGACTCGCCGCGCGAGGCGATTGGAGATCGGGACATTCGGTCGCCGTGGATCGCGAGTTGGTTCGGGCTCGGTCAAGGGGGGGGGACGAATTCGAGCAGTTGCCGATAGTGGATCCTGACTCGACGGTCGTCGGATTCCGGTCCTGTCTGGACGAGTGGCCGCTCTTCGTTGGCGAGATATATACCATCGTGCCGAATCCCGTGGATGCCGGCGGTGAACCTGTCGCGTGCGCCAATGTTACGTACGCCTCCGATAATCCCGATGTCGCGACGGTTACGTCCTGGGGTGAAGTCGAAGCTCGTCAGCCGGGCGTCGCGAACATTGCGGTCAAGTCTGGCGGGGCATTCCATTCAGTGACGTTCACAGTTGCCGGCGGCGAGAGGTTTGCCGTCACAGACGTAGAGTGGGACCAGGCGCATCCCTCGCGATGCGCCGTTCCGGCGGATGTCTCGGAGAAACTCGCATCCATCGACGACGGCGACGACTTGGACGCCCCGGACGCGGCAATTCCCGGCAATGAAACCGGTTCGCCGAACCTGCGTGCAATGGAGTACTCGGCCCAGAGCTCGATTCGCGCGAAGACGAACTTCGGCAGTTCGAACTACTCGTTCGCCGCGCCAGTCCTCTCACTCGGCGGGCGCGAGCTGGGCATCGATCTGATGCTCGCTTACAACGGACAGCCTTGGCAGAAGGACGTTGTCGGCGGCACGACGAAGATGACGTTCAACTATGGCAAGGGCTGGCCGGCCGCGGGCTGGAGGCTTGGATTCGGGCGCATCATCGCGGGCTACGACCCGTCGAAGCCGAACAACCGGCTCCTCATCCAGCCTGACGGCACGAAGATCGTCCTTCGATACGACACGTCGACGTCTCCAGCGAAATGTCTGTCCGAGGACGGGACGTTTCTCGAGTACTCTCCTCAGACTGGAAAGCTCAAATACCCGAACGGGACGATCGTCAATTACAACCTGCACTTCAACAATCGGTGGCTGCCGGTTTCCATTCAATCGCCGAATGGCAACATCGTCACGATTTCGTACAAGCCGGCCGGGATTCATCCGAAGGGTTCGATCGACGTGATAACGGACACGCTTGGCCGGACCGTGACATTTCACTACTACGGCGACAGTACTCCTGTCGGGGACACGCCCCCGCCAGCTGACCCGAACAATCCGCAAGGGGCGCTCTACAGCGTCCGCGTCGAGGACCGGGGGTTCGTTCCGGGAGGACCGTCGAACAAGAGAGAAATCGTCCGCCTGAGCTACACGAATCTTCCGGCATTTCCCAGCGGCCTCTTTAACGGCAGTTATTCGGTCGATGCGCCCTCGACGTCGCGAACCGCCGTCGCAGGGATCTACTATCCGGCGACGGGAACGGGCTACACGTTCGACTACGCAAGCGTTTACGGGATGGCCACAACGGTCCACGTCCGAAAGGACATGACGACAACGACGGACGGCGTCGACGTGGCCCGCACGACCTACGCTTTTCCCGCGACAGGGGCGTCGCTTAACAATTTGCCGCGGTTCAGTTCGCGGACGGAATGGCGCGACGACGGCAATGGAGGCGGCATCGCGTCGACGTGGAATTACGCGAACAACAGCGGCGGAGCGACGGCGCCGAGTACCTACACGGTCACGGCAGCATCCGCGAGTCCGGACGTGATCGTGACCAGAACGACCGTTGGCTATCCAGGACACTCGGATGGGTTGGCGACGACGACAGAGATCTTCAGGACTGGCGTGACGGGGCAACTGATGCGCAAAGTCGTCACGACCTACGACTTCGCCCCCGATGACGCCGAGAGCATCTGGACCCCGTCGAATGGTGGGAGCATCGTCGACACCGTCATCACGACGAACGAGAGTGGCGAGAGGACGAAGATCGATTACGACTACTCTGGCGGCAGCTTCGGACAGGTCACGAAAATTGAGGAGTTTGACGACTTCGCCGGTGGCGGGTTCACGAAACGGCGCATTTCCGCGTTCACATATTTCGACACTTGGTCGACGTCGAACTACAAGCAGAACCTGTTCTATCTGGTTTCGCAAGCCACGTTGACCGATCCCATTCCGTCGCCTGTCGTAAAGTCCAGGACGGATTTCGCTTATGACGTTTACTCTGGCAACCTCAAGGCTTATTTATCGTCCCCCCCGGCGGGAACGCGCGATTCGACGTTCGACAATGCCGCCTACCGGTATCGCGGCAACCTGACGAGTGTCACCAGGTACCGGAATGCCGCTGCTGGCACGGGAGCGATCACGAAGAACTCGTACTTCGACGTTTTTGGGAACATCGAGCGGGCGGACGTCAGTTGCTGCACCCAGAAGACGTTCACCTACCAGGGACTCGCGGACGGAACGGGACTGTACTTCTCCGTACCGACATCGGTAACCGACGGTCCGACCGGCGGACTCAACCTGACCAGGAGCGCGAAGTACGACTTCGCCAACGGCAACGTACTGAGGTCGACCGACGAACGCGGGCACGAAGTAACAGCGACGCACGACGCAGCTTGGCGCCTGAAGACCGTTACGATCCCGAGCTTCGACAATGGCACCTCGCGAAACGTCGTCCGCACGATGAACTATGACGTCGGCAGTCCTGGAAAGGACCAGCTCGTTCGCAACGAGGTGCTGACGTACTGGGACAATGGCGCGCAGCGAACGATCACCGATCAGGTCTGGATGGACGGTCAGGGTCTCGTCGTGCGGCGCGGAACCAGTCCGGCGTCTTCGGGTAGCTTCGACGCCGTCAGGATGACATATGACGCCATCGGCCGGATGACGGCTTCGACGAATCCCTATGCCGGCAACTCTTCCGGCAATCCGACCGGCACGACCTACTCTACGGCCTATGCCTACGACGCACTTTCGCGAACGACGACCGCGACGCTTCCAGACGGTGATACCATTTCGACGACGTACACGGGAAAGACCACGACGGTGACCGATCAGGTCGGACGGCAGCGACGGACGGTTGTCGACGGTCTCGGTCGCATCGTGACCGTCTACGAGCAGAATCCGGTGACGGGCGGCCTCGACTGGACGACCGCGAACGTCTACGACGTTTTCGACAACGTGACGGACGTGAAGATGTACCTGAGCGGAAGCAGCGGCGCCTATCAGCAGCGGACGGCGACGTACGATGGCCTGTCGCGCCTCACCGCGCGCACCACGCCCGAAGTGAACAACCAGACTGGCGGGTCCGCCGGAACGCCGGTCACGGAGACGTACACATACACGGACTTCGACGCGGTCGACGTGTATACAGACGGGCGCGGCGCAACGATCGACTATGGGTTCGACACGCTTAATCGGATGACCTCGATCGTCTCGGCCCCGGCTTCGGGCGATCCCGACACGCACGACATCGTGATCACGTACGAGACGTTCGATGCGATGAAGAAGGGACTCGTCACGAGCGTGACCGACTACTCCGAGGGCGAAACTGCCTATGGTCAGACCTTCGCCTACGAGAACAACAGACTCGGTCGTCTGCAGAGCTGGACGCGGACCATCGGGCTTGCTTCCCAGACCGGGGGCCGGCGTTCCTACCAGGTGAGCTACACCTACAACAGCATCGGCCAGGAACTGACGATGACCTACCCGTCCGGCCTTGCCGTCAGGATGGGCCGTGACAACCGCGGCCGGCTGAATGCGGTCACGAACGGCGCCTCGCTTGCGAAGTACGCAAGCGGCGTGACCTACAACTCCGCCGGACTCGTCGAAGGCCTCACGATCAACGACAACGGCGCGGCCGTCAAGCTCGTCGAGGATTACAACTACAGCCCCGGGCGTCTTCAGCTTACGAACCAGTCGGTGACGAAGGCGAGCTCCGGCGCCGTCCTGATGAACTTCAACTACTCCTACGAGGCCGAGGCCGGAGCTTCGGGCTTAGGGACGTCGGCGGGCAACTCGGGTCAGCTGATGGCCGTGGCGAGCGGCTCGACCCTGAACGGCCTTGGCGCGGCTCAGCGATTCACGTACGACACGGTCGGGAGACTCGAGACGTCGACTGGCAGCGCCCCGGGTGCCACCAACAAGGGCACGGACACGATCGGAACGTACGTCGCCTCCTCGAGCACGTTCTTCCTGAGGAACTCGAACTCGCCAGGAGCGGCGGACGTGACGGCAGGTTACGGACCGCCACCTTCGACGTGGGTGCCGATTCGGGGAGACTGGGACGGCGACGGAGCCGATTCCATCGGGCTCTACGACCCCGCGACGTCGACGTTCTACCTGAAGAACACGAATTCCCCCGGGAGCGCCGACCTCGCGTTCGCTTTCGGGGCGGGAGGGCTCGGGTACGTGCCGGTTGCAGGCGACTGGAACGGAGACGGGATCGACACGATCGGACTGTACCAGCCGTCGACAGGCGGGTTCGTTCTCCGGAATTCGAACAGTTCCGGGGCGGCGGACCTGACGTTTTCGTTCGGGGCGGGCGGAGCGGCAATGCGCGCCATCGCCGGCGACTGGAACGACGACGGAGTCGACACGGTCGGCGTTTGCAACACGGTCAACGGGACGTTCCACCTTCGGAACTCGAATACGTCCGGACCGGCCGAAATGACGTTCTCGTTCGGCGCGGGAGGAGCGATTCCTCTCGCCGGAGCCTGGGACGGGGCGAACGGAGACTCGATCGGACTGTACGTGCCGTCCACGTCGACCTTCCAGCTCAAGAACACGAACGCGAACGGACCGGCCGACCTGGCGTTCGGCTACGGTGCTGCGA
Source organism: Blastocatellia bacterium (assembly GCA_021463145.1). GTDB lineage: Bacteria > Acidobacteriota > Blastocatellia > UBA7656 > JADIYM01 > JADIYM01. The sequence continues at coordinate 69,020 of JAJTWZ010000021.1, forward strand.
ACTCGCTCCCTGTCGTCGGCGACTGGGACGGCGCCACGGGTCCGGGAGGAGTGCCGCAGTCGGACTCGAGGCGATTCGTCTA
>JAJTWZ010000022.1 GCA_021463145.1 Blastocatellia bacterium
GAAGCGCCTTGGAGTGCGGCGTGAAGCGCCTTGGAGTGCGGCGTGAAGCGCCTTGGAGTGCGGCGTGAAGCGCCGCTTTGAGGGAGCGGGGAGAGGAAGGGGTTCGAGGTCGCGCAACCGGTTGGATTCATCGGCTACCAAAGCGGCGCTCCACCCAGCTACCAAAGCAGCGCTTCACGCCGCGCCGGCTTGAGCCACCTCCCTCAGTGGCGTATGCTCGCGCCGTCTCCCCGATCCAACCGATCTACCGGGTTCGAGCGCCAATCGGCGTGGACGACGTTCGAGCAGGAGTTTCCCGATGAGCAGGAATGCGACCGCACTCGACGCTCGATGGCTTGAGTCCGTCGTGTCGCGTATCGGACCGTCCGCTCCGCTGTTTGCAGTCGTCAGCGGGGCCCATCTTTACGGATTCGCTTCTACGGAAAGCGACGTCGACATCCGCGGGTCGCACGTCCTGCCGCTCGAATCCGTTCTCGGCCTGCGTCCGCCGCGTGAAACGCACGAACGGAACGAACCGGTCGACGGCGCGCGAATCGACTTCGTTTCGCACGACATCGCCAAGCTGTTGCGGCTCCTTGTCGCGAAGAACGGTTACGTGCTCGAGCAGATAACGTCGCCGCACGTCGTCGTCGCCGCACCCGGGTTCGAGCGTCTGCGCGATCTGGCCCGGGGGTTCGTGAACCGCACTCTCTACCACCACTATCGCGGCTTCGTGCGGGGACGCTGGAAGGCTTTCACGTCGGAAGAGCCCAAACGCGTGAAGACCCTGCTGTATGTCTACCGCGTGCTTCTGACGGGCACTCACCTCATGGCTACCGGCGACGTGGAGTGCAACCTCCTTCGCCTTGCAGCGGAACGCCACGTCGATTCGATCGGCGAACTCGTCGAACGGAAGCGGTCCGGCGAGGGAACGACGATGGACCGGGACGAGGTCGAGCGCCACGCGCAGCGTATCTCGACGCTCGAGGCGGAAATGCTCCGCGCCTACGAGCATTCGCCGCTGCCCGAAACGGCGCCCAACATCGGCGACATCGACAGATTCCTGGTCGACGTGAGAGTGAACCGGACGAGCGGGAGTTGAACAGTAGTTGCGGGAATCGTCCGTGAATTTTTCGAGGCGACGAGTACCCGAGAATTCTCAGCAAACTCCGCGACTCCTGCCCTCCTTCCCATCGCCGAAGCCCATCTGCTACGCTGCGCGGTTCGAATCCCGATGAGATTCCCCGCTGGGAGACGCCATGCAGCAGCCGTTTACGCCTGAAGTCATCGCCGAACACGGGCTGACGCCCTCGGAATACGACCGGATCGTCGAGCTCCTAGAGCGACATCCGACAATCGTAGAACTGGGTATCTTCTCCGTGATGTGGAGCGAGCACTGCTCCTACAAGTCGTCGCGCGTTCATCTCAAGCGTCTTCCCACGACCGGCGAGTGCGTCGTGCAGGGACCTGGAGAGAACGCGGGCATAGTCGACATCGGCGAGGGCTACACCGTCGCGTTCAAGATCGAATCGCACAACCATCCGAGTTTCATCGAGCCCTTCCAGGGCGCCGCAACCGGCGTCGGGGGCATCCTGCGCGACATCTTCACGATGGGCGCCCGGCCCATAGCCGCGATGAACTCGCTGCATTTCGGCGATATCGACTCGCAGGGGACGCGTCGCGTCGCGGACGGCGTGGTCCGAGGAATCGGGCATTACGGCAACTGCTTCGGAGTGCCGACGATTGGTGGCGAAGTCCACTTTTCCGATCGCTACGAGAAGAACCCGCTAGTGAACGCGTTTGCGCTTGGCATCATGAAGCGCGACCAGATCTTCCTCGGCAAGGCAGAAGGCGTCGGCAATCCCGTGATCTACGTCGGGGCGAAGACGGGGCGGGACGGGATTCACGGCGCAACCATGGCGTCGGCCGAGTTCGACGACGAGGCGCTCGAGAAGCGCCCGACGGTTCAGGTTGGCGATCCGTTCCTCGAAAAGCTACTACTCGAAGCCTGCCTCGAGGCAATGCGCTCCGGAGCTGTGGTCGGCATCCAGGACATGGGCGCCGCAGGGCTGACGTGTTCCACGTGCGAAATGGGTTTCCGCGGCGGCACCGGGGTCGAGATCGAGCTGGATCTGGTGCCGCAACGCGAAACGGGAATGACGCCGTACGAGATAATGTTGAGCGAGTCGCAGGAGAGGATGCTGCTCGTCGCTTCGCACGGCCGCGCAAGGGAAGTGATCGAGATCTTCCACAAATGGGAACTCGATGCCGTCGTCGTGGGGCGCGTGACCGACGACGGCAAAATGCGCGTGCTCGAGCACGGCGAAGTCGTGGCCGAGATCCCGAACGTGTTCCTGACCGACGAGGCGCCGGTTTACCACCGTCCACTCGCCAGGCCCGAGGGAGAGGTCGTTCTGGAATTGCTGCACGACGCATTGGACGTGGATGCCGAAGGAGCGCTGCTGGAGCTTCTGGCCTCGCCGAACATCGCCTCGAAGGAATGGGTCTATGACCAGTACGACCACATGGTCCGGACGAATACTGTCGTGCTGCCTGGCTCGGACGCCGCGGTGCTCCGAGTCAAGGAGACGCGGAAGGCGCTTGCGATGACGCTCGACAGCAACGCCCGATACTGCGAGATCGATCCCCGGCTTGGCGTAATGCACGCAGTGGCCGAGGCGGCACGCAATCTCTCGGTGACCGGGGCGCGGCCTCTCGCGGTGACGAACTGCATGAATTTCGCGTCGCCGGAACGACCGGAAACGATGTGGCAGTTCAGCGAGACGATCGACGGCATGTCGGAAGCGTGCCGTGCGTTCGACACGCCGGTGACTGGCGGCAACGTGAGTTTTTACAACGAGACGGACGGACGTGGGATCTTTCCGACTCCAGTGATCGGGATGGTCGGACTGATCGACGATCCGAAGCACGTCACCACTCAGTGGTTCGCGAAGGAAGGTCACGCCGTCGTGTTGATCGGCGACGAAACCCCCGCGCTCGGCGGCAGCGAATACCTTGCGACAGTGCGCGGAGTGTTGACCGGGCCCCTGCCAGGTTTGGACCTCGATCGCGAAAAGGCGGTTCAGGAAGCGGTTCGCACCGCGATCACGGACGAGTTGATCGTATCGGCGCACGACTGCTCGGACGGTGGGATCGCCGTGGCGCTCGCCGAGTGCTGCTTTTCGAGCTATCGGCTGCCGGCAGTCGGGGCCACCGTGGACCTGGATTTCGGGCTCGATGCGATCACGACGCTGTTCGGCGAAGCACCCTCGCGAGTCATCGCTTCCGCGCCGGTAGGAGCTGTCGCGAAGATCGCGGAAATCTGCCGCAGGATTGGTGTGCCGTGCCGTCAGGTCGGGATCGTGGGTGGAGACCGGCTCAGGATCGACGTGCGGGGCGCGACTTCCGTCGACGTCCGCGTTGCCGATCTCGAATCGGCCTGGCGCTCGCGAATCGCCGCGGCGATGGCCGTGGGGAGGTGACCGCAGGTCCGGACGGATGACCACGGATCCGATCCGTGATTCTCGGTGTGAACCTGTGGACGATCGAGCCAACCTCAGCGGAGGGCGGTGTTGCCAGGCCAGTTTGCCTCATCGCCGGCCAGCGCCATCCGCCGAAGCGGGCTGTCAAATCGGTCGCGATCGGGTTCGTGGCGGCGCCTCTCCGAGAGGCCGACAGTGGAGCGGCGCGGCCCGCACCCGGCGCGACAAGATGCTGGACAAATGTCCAAGGCGGAGAATACGGTCCCGCCGTGGATCCGTCAAGCGCCAAATCCGGCGGAGGCCGGTTGGCGCTCGCTCGCGGTGGTAGACTGACGTGGATGACCGAATCGCTCACACGTGACGGCGCCGTTCGAATCGCGATGGAAGACGCTGCACGGCGCTCCTCATCCGATCCTTCGATTTCGACTGTCGACGACGAATACTTTCCGAACTCGGCGCTAGGAGCGGCGCGTCCGGGAGAGATGAACGCGGCGGTGGTGACGCCAGGGTGGCGAATCCTCCTGAACGCCGGCGACCGGCAGTTCGTTTACCGAGCCAGCGCACGCCAGGTTCGCCACGTTGGCGACGACGGAACCGTGCATTTGATCCATCCGAAATGACGCTCGCTCGACGGTCTGCTACCGCCTGGTCCGCGCCGCGGAGGTCCCGATGACCCGAAATCCCTGGCCCCACATCGTTTTTGGGCTGATCGTAGTTCTGCTCGCCGGTCTCGCCGGAAGAATCGCCGATTTCACGCTTCGCAGACGCGCCGCCCGTCCCGAGACGCCGTGCGTGCTGTATCCGTCGTCCGTGCCCGTCACGCCGACCTGGAAAATGACGGGCGCATCCGGTCCTGCTGCGCGCGTTCTCGTCAAGTACCGCGGCGAGTCGCTTCCTGAGCGGATACTGGGAGAGATAATGGCAGGCGCGACGATCTCACAGGCGAAGCGCCCCGGCGACGGCGTCGGGCTCGAACGGTTCGCGTCGATTCCCGGTCTTGCAGTACTCGGCTTTGCGGATTCGGCTTCCGCGGAGAGGGCGCTAGTCGGCCTCCGTCGCGACAAGTCGGTCGCTTACGCGGAGCTCGACTCCGTGTGGCACGTCGAAGCGGTCGGTCCGCAGCCGAACGACGAGCGCTTCCGCGAACAATGGGGCCTTCGTAACACCGGTCAGCCGGTCAACGGTCATCCAGGAGGAAAGGCCGGCGTCGACATCGACGCAGGCGGAGCCTGGGCGCACGGCCTTGGGAACACCGACGTCGTCGTCGCGGTCATCGACAGCGGTATCGATCTGACGCACGAGGATCTCGCCGGCAATCTCTGGGTGAACGAAGCGGAAGCGCCAGGCAATGGCATCGACGACGACGGAAACGGCGTTATCGACGACGTGCACGGATACGACGCGATCGCGAACTCCGGTAACCCCGCGGACGACCTTGGCCACGGCACGCATGTGGCGGGCATCATCGGCGCCGTGGGCGACAACGATCGCGGAATCACGGGCGTGAACTGGTCGACGAGGATCATGGCGCTCCGGTTCCTCGGCGAGACCGGCGGCGGCACGACTAGCGATGCGATCGCCTGCATCGACTACATCATGATGATGAACGAGCGCGGAGCGAACGTCCGCGTCGTCAACTGCAGCTGGGGAAGCACCGAGAAGTCCGCAGCGCTCGAGGAAGCCATCGACCGCGCGGTCCGCAGCGGCATCCTGTTCGTGTGCGCCGCGGGAAACGACGCAATCGACAGCGATGCGATGCCTCACTATCCGTCGTCATACGCGAACCAGGGAGTTCTTTCGGTCGCCGCGATGTCGTCGAACGAATCGCTTGCGCCGTTTTCGAATTACGGTGCGCGATCGGTGGACATTGCCGCGCCGGGTGTCGACATTCTAAGTACACTTCCGAACGGCGGATACGGCTATGCGTCGGGCACGTCGATGGCGGCGCCATTCGTAACCGGGCTTGCGGCGCTTGTCGCGGGTTCGGAGCGTAAAGTTCCACTCGAGATCGTCCGGGCGCGCGTGCTCGACGGCCGGCAGACGGTTCCCGGCCTCGACTCTCGCATTGTTACCGGCGGACGGCTTAGCGGAGGCGGAGCGTTCGGCCCGGGAACCCAACGCTGATCGTCGAACCCGTCGCCGTCTCCGCCGGCAGGATTGTCGAAGTCGTTGCCGCAATGCCCGTCGAGCGCCGTCCGGCTATCCTCGACAGCTCAGGTTCGGATGACGCGGCGGCGCAATGGCTGATCGCGGCGTGGGATCCGTTCGAGACGATTGGAGACAATGGCCGCGACCCGTTGTCGGCGATAGACGAGGAGCTACGACGCCATCCGTTGACCGGAATCGACGGCCACCTGCCGGGCGCGGCCATCGGGGCGCTTTCATACGATCTCGGACGCCGGTTCGAGCGATTGCCGGCGACGGCGGAAATCGATTCGCCTTGCGCCGATGTGTCGATTGGCCTCTACGATCGGCTGGTAGTGCACGATTACCGCAGGCAATCGACCTGGATCGTATCGACCGGATTGCCTCGCGAAGGGGAGGCGGCGACTGCGTACGCACGCGATCGGCTGCGCGAGGCGGCCGATGCGCTCGAAAGGGGCCCGGCCGTCGCGCGATCGCGGGCGTCTGCACTGGATGTGGTTGCAACCCATACACTCTCGTCCTATTCGGAGGCCGTTTGCCGCGCGCAGGAGTTCATCGGGGCCGGTGACGTGTACCAGGTGAATCTCACGCAGCGATTCACGGCGAGGCTGGGCGAGCTGTCCGCAGCGGAGATCTTCCTGCGGCTGCGTGAGCGCAATCCAGCTCCCTTCGCGGCGTATCTTGCGGAACCCGGACGCACGATCGTGAGCGCATCGCCAGAACGGTTCCTGCGCGTGTCAGGCCGCGAGGTGGAGATGTGCCCGATCAAGGGGACTCGCCCTCGCGGAGAAAATGCCGAAGAAGACGAACGACTCGCCCTTGAACTTCTCGAAAGCGTCAAGGACCGCGCTGAGAACCTCATGATCGTCGACCTGATCCGCAACGACCTCGGCCGCATTGCCGAATTCGGAAGCGTCTCGGTCGACGAGATCTTCGGCCTCCGTCGTTTGCCCACCGTTCATCATCTCGTCTCGCGTGTCCGGGCGACCCTGCGCCCCGATGTCCGCGCAAGCGATGTGCTTCGCGCCGCGTTTCCGTGCGGATCGATAACGGGCGCACCGAAGATCCGGGCGATGGAGATCATCGAGGAAATCGAGAAGGTGCGGCGCGGCGTGTCGATGGGCGCGATCGGTTACTTCTCGTTCGACGGAAGCGCCGACTGGAGCGTAGCGATCCGCACGATGGAGGTCGTGGAAGGAACCGCGCGATTCAACGTCGGGGGAGGCGTGGTGGCGGATTCGTCGCCGGAAGCGGAGTACGAAGAGTCGATGTGGAAGGCGCGCGCGCTGCTCGAAGCGCTCGCCGGATAAGCGCCCTCCTGGCGGCCTGTGCCGCGGCGGTTCGTTGTGCGAAGCTGTCTGGCATCGTGATCACGAAGGTCTGGCACAACGGCTCGATCCGCGCAATCGGGGACGCTGGCGTTTCGCCGCTCTCGGCTGGATTGCTTTACGGGTGGGGAGTCTTCACTACGCTCGGAATCGTCGGCGGCTCGCCGCGCCACGTCGACCGCCACGTCGCCCGCCTCGCTGCCCACGCCGAACGTCTCGGAATTCCGCTCGAGTACGACGCCGCGGCGTTCGAGGCCGCGCTGGCTGATCTGATCGCGGCGGACTCCATCGGCGATGGCCGCGCGCGGATTACCGTCGTTCGTGGTTCCGCCGGACCCTGGCGCGACGAGCTGGCGTCGCCGTCCGATGTCTGGGTGCTCGCCGCATCCATCGAGAGCGCGCCGCGGTCGCCTTTGAACCTGACGTTGTCGCCTCACCGGGTGAACTCGGCCTCGCCGCTCGTGGGCGTGAAGTCGACGGCTTACGTCGCGCAGTTGCTCGCGTTCGAAGAGGCGAGGCAGCGCGGATTCGACGAGGCGGTCATGCTCAACGAGAGAGGCGAAGTCGTCGAGTGTTCGTCCTCGAACATTTTCTGGGTTCGCGGAGGAGAGCTGTGGACGCCAGCTCTCGGGACCGGTTGTCTGGCTGGGATAACTCGGGCGCTCGTCCTCGAGGCGGCTTCGCGCCTGCGCATTCGGGCATACGAGAGCGCCGCCACGGCGCGCGATCTTTACGACGCCGACGAGGTGTTCTGCACGAGCAGCGTGCGTGGCATTCAGCCGGTCTCGGAGTTGAACATGCATCGATATCCGGCTCCTGGCCCGGTTTCGGGCCGGCTTGTTGCGTGGTTCGGCGAGGAGCCGGCGCCCCCCGCTCCTTTTTCTGGAAAGCGGCGGTGAAGCTGCCGCCCGCGGCGTCGGGCGGGGAGCGGTCGAAGTTGTCGCGGAATACCTGTGGTGAGTGAGACGAGTCCCTGCGGGATGGTGCGGAGGGGTAAGGGACGTGCGATCGCTCCGCGGTCGGGATCGACTGGGCGGCGGATGCGGGAATTACGGCGGGTTCGGAAATTACGGCGGATTCGGGAATTGCGGCGGATTCGGGAATTGCGGCGGATCGCTTCGAACACTGCCGTGCCCTCGGGCTATCGCGCTTGATCGCTCCGCGGTCCTGCGATCCGCACGGGTCCTGCCGATCGAGAGAGGCCCTGCCGATAGAGCGGATCGGAACGACCGCGGAGCGGTCGATGAAATAGCCGTGGGTCGCGTGCGGCGAGTGCAACGAGCCGCAACGCGACCCGCGGAACCACCGTCCTCAGCGCGCCGACCGCGGAGCGGTCGCATTTCACCATCTCGATGGAGGCGAAGGAACCGCGTCCTTATGTGTCAACTCGACCGCTCCGAGATCGCATTGTTGAACTCGAGCCGCCGCCACAGGCTCGTCGGCCGGCGTCGGCCAATCAATGACCTACCGCTTGATCCCGGCTTGGAACCGCCGGACAGGCGGACGCTTCGCGGTTGCGTGAGGAAGGAGGCGCGGACCAGAAAGCCCGAGCCTGACGACTCGCTCTGGCCGGGCCATCGTCCGCCGCCTGTGGCATCGGCAGTAGAAGGCGAGCGCCCCGCGGAAGTCGCTTTTGCCTTTTTCGCGACCTTCGTTGTATCCTCGCCCGAGAGCCTCTCAGCTCGTTCTCATCCTGTAAGATACGACCGACCTGAATTCACGTGGAGTTGTATGTCCGCACGCTGATTTCGACCGCCGGGAAGGCCTACCTGAGGAGTCGCGAACGATGATCACCTGTCCTCGATGTGGAGCGGAAAACAAGGACGACGCGCCCGTCTGCCGGATGTGCGCTACGCCCCTGGATGCCGCAGCCGCAGCGCCGGCCCGCCCGGCTGCTCCGGCGATGGCCGATATGCCAGCCACGGTGCTTATTCCATCTCCGGGCGCGCCAGGTCACGATGCGCCCGGTGGCCGCGCGCCGGCCGGGAAGTCTATATGTCCGGCGTGCGGCGCGACGAACGACTCGGACTGGGCGTTCTGTCAGCAATGCGGATCGCGACTGGCCGTGCCTGCACCTGCCGCACCGGCGCCGCAGTGGAGTCCCACCGTCGTGACGCCTCCTCCGCCTCTGCCCCCAACTGCGCCACCGCCGGCCGTGCCTCCGGCAGCGCAATGGGGTGCGCCTACCGTGATCAGTCCGACTCCGGATTTCGGGCAACCGCCCGTTCCTCCGCAGGCTCCGCCGCCGGCGGCTCCCTGGGGTGCGCCCACGGTCATCACTCCCGTTGCGGACCTCGGACAGTACGGTGTGCCACCACTGTCTCCCGCACCGCCGCCGGTCGCGCCTCCTCCGCCTGCGCCTCCGCCAGCTCCGGCCTGGGGAGCGGAGACGGTCGTGACGCCGAGCCCCGATTTCGGGCAGGTCGTTCCGCCGCCGGTGCCCGCGTGGGGCGCGGCCACTGTCGTGACGCCGCCACCACCGCCGCCGCCGATAGCGCCTCCGGCTATTTCCGAGATCCCGACGGTCGTGAGTCCTCCACAGGTGGAACCGCAGGCTTATCTCGACACGATAGTCGATCCGGACCTGCCTCCGGCTCAGTCTGGTGGAACCAGCGGATTCGCAACGGATGAAGTGCCGACCGCCGGCGTGCCTGTCGTTGCACCGGAACCATCGTACGTCACGACGCCGACGGCCACGCCGACTGCGGGAATCGGACAGCCGCCGCAGGCCGCCGCGGCTCCTCCGGCTGATCAGCACACGATAGTGATGTCGTCGACGCCGGTTGCATCGCCGCCGAAGTCGGGCAAGTTGTTGCTCATAATGGAAGGTGGCGACGTGGGTGAAACTTTCCAGCTTCGGCCCACGGAAACTGGGATCGGGCGTGTGGAAGGCGACATCAAGTTCCCGCACGACGGTTACATGTCGAGCCGGCACGCTCGAATACTCCAGCGAAACGGAAGGTTCTTCCTCATCGACAACAACTCGAGAAACGGTACTTTCGTGAAGATCCACCAGGAAGTGGAGCTCCACGCAGGCGATGTCGTCCTGATCGGCAAGCAGCTTTTTCGCTTCGAGGCGGACGAGTAGGACTACTGGCGTGGACATCGGCCTCAAGGAGCTCATCGGGTGAGCGCGACACACAATGGCGATGTACAGGTGCGCGTCTCGGCGCGCACTGACGTCGGAATGATCCGGCGCGGGAACGAGGACTGCTTCCTCGTCGCGGACCTCACGACCGGAAACACGGGGCTTGGCCCCGAGGTCAGCCAGCACCGGCTCGGGTCGAACGGCAGCCTCATGGTCGTTTCCGACGGAATGGGTGGCGCCGTCGCGGGCGAGATTGCAAGCGACCTGGCTGTCAACGGCGTGCGTGACGAGATGCTCAAGCCGGGGTCGACACCGCTCGACGTGTCGCAGCGGCTGCAGCTCGCGGTCGAGAGGACGAATCGGACGGTCTGGCAGTATGCCCAGGACAATCCGCACCTCGCCGGAATGGGCGCGACGCTTACGGCGGTGCTCTGTCACGGAAGCAAGGCCTACGTCGGGCAGGTCGGCGACTCGCGCGCATACCTCGTGCGCGATGGCCGAATCAAGCAGCTTACGAAGGACCAGTCACTCGTTCAGTTGCTGGTGGATGCCAAGGCGATCCAGCCCGATCAGGCAAATCAAGTCCCTAACAACGTCATCCTCCAGGCGCTTGGCACGCGGCCCGACGTCGTCGTTGCCGTTACGTCGGTCGATCTTTGTGCCGGCGATGCGATGTTGCTCTGCTCGGACGGTCTGTCGAACAAGGTATCGGCAGAGGAGATGCGAGACGCGATCGTGCAGAACGTTCCGGATCTGGCCGCCGCCTGCCGCCGGCTGATCGAACTGGCGAATGCACGTGGAGGCGAGGACAACATCACTGCATTGATCGCGCAGTTCGACGGCGCGTCGCTGCAGAGTTCGGCTGGGCAGTTCTCGATTACGGGCAGCATGCACGCCCTGACGTCGAACGACCTGCTGCGGATCGGCGGTCAGCAGCTCGACTACTATCAGGACACGGCGGCCAACGCCGCGCAGGGGCCGCCAAGCGTCAACGGCGTGCTCGACAATCTCGGCATGCAGCTGATTGCGACGCAGCCGGGAACTAGTCCATCATCGGCCGACGCTTCCGTGACGCACGTTGCAATACCGCGCGTGCAGCAGACACACACCGCGCCCGACGATGCTCCCGATGTGGTAGTACCGGCCGGGATGGCAGGAGCGCCCGCGCCATTCGAACCGCCTCCAGCGCCAGTCGGAGCGCCTCCCGCGCCGGTTGCCGATCCTGCAGTCGAAAAGGCCACCATTCCACTTTCCTCGATGCCGGCATCAGGCGAGCCCGCGGTGTCCGCGCCGGTAGTTCCATCGGTTCCGCCGCCGGTTACGCCCTCGGTTCCGCCGCCTGCGGTGCAGCCGGCGCCTCCTCCGGCAGCTGCCCCCGCAGCGCCAGCGGCCCAGGCGAGTGTGCCGGCCGTTGCCCCGTTGTCGTCTGCCGACACGGCACAGGTACTGAAGCACGGCAAGTCGACGGGTTCCAAGATGGCTATTGGCCTCGGCGTGATGCTTATACTTCTTGCGCTGTTGACCGTGGCTGCCTTCGCGGTCTGGTACTTTTTCTTCGCGAAGGGTGACTAGGACGCGACTGCGACCTTCGGCTGTTGGCACATGACGCCTTGATGAAGCGCCGGAGCGCGAAGCGGCAGATGTTCGACGCGGGAACGAGGGGCGTGGGAGTGCTGCTCTTGAAGCGCCGGAGCGAAGCGAATCACCGTCACCCCCGGTTCGCACCCCAAATAGGATTCCGACCGCGGAGCGGTCGCACTGATTCTTGAAGGGCGCGACTTCCGCCGTTCTGGTCGCGATAGTGTCGGTGCGACCGCTCCGCGGTCGGCGCGACGAGGGCGGCGTGTCCGCGGGTCGCGCGCCGAGGCTCGTTACACTCGCCTGCGCGCGACCCACGGCTATTTCATCGACCGCTCCGCGGTCGCGGAGTCGCCGGCGCGCGACCCACGACTATTCTTGGGAGTTTCGGATCGGCATGACCGCGAAGCGGTCACAGACGATAGCCGGGGGTCACGGCGGTGAGCGAAGCGATCCGCCGTCACCCCCGGTTCGCACCCCGAATAGGATCCCGACCGCAGAGCGGTCGCACCGATTCTTGAAGTACGCGACCTCCGCCGTTCTGGTCGCGACGGTGTCCGTGCGACCGCTCCGCGGTCGCGGGCCAATTGAGAATCCACGACACGCTCCAGCGTCGATCAGGCACTGTCACTCGTGAACGTGTGGAGCATTGCAGGACCTGCGGCGGGGGCCAGCATCCGGATGCCAGCGCAACCGCGTAGAACCGAAATAATCGCCCGTAATTCCGGGAAACTTTTCAAGCAAGGGCGCGTGTCAGTGTGGTACTTTCGAGCCACCGGTCGCGGTCGTCGCAAGGAGCCAGATTCGGCGTGATCACGAGCGCAGCGAAACTCGAGCAGCTTCAGGACCGCATTGAATCCGTCATTCGCGGGAAGTCTGACGTCGTGCGGCTTTCTATCGCCGCGCTCATAGCCGGTGGCCATCTCCTGATCGAGGATGTTCCAGGCGTAGGGAAGACGACTCTTGCGCAGGCGCTGGCCCGTTCGTTCGACTGCTCGTTTCGTCGCGTTCAGTTCACGAGCGATCTTCTTCCGTCGGACGTCATCGGGCTGACCGTATTCAACCAGGTAGACGGAGTGTTCGAGTATCGGCGGGGGCCGATCTTCGCGAATTTCATCCTGGCCGACGAGATCAATCGAACGACGCCGAAGACTCAGAGTTGTCTTCTCGAGGCCATGGCGGAAAGTCATGTCACCGTGGAGAACCAGACTTACGGCCTGCCGCTTCCGTTCATGGTCATTGCTACGCAGAACCCCGTCGAATACCACGGCACGTACCCGTTGCCGGAATCTCAACTCGACCGCTTTCTGATGAGGCTGCGCATGGGCTATCCGGCGCTCGAGGACGAGCGAGACATCCTTCGCCGCCAGACGGCGCATGACAGGGTGGACGACCTCGAACCGGTAATGACTTCCACGGACGTGCTGGAGATGCAGGCCGAGGCCCGAAAGATCAAGGTGGACGACTCTCTGGCGGACTACATCCTGCGGATAGTCAAAGCGACGCGCGAAGCCGAGATCCTGGATCTTGGCATCAGCCCGCGCGGATCGCTGGCGCTTTTCCATACAGCGCAGGCTATCGCCTACCTCGAGGGCCGCGACTACTGCATCGCCGATGACATCAAGGGCGTGGCGGTACCGGTTCTTGCCCATCGGGTGGTCGTGAACTCCCGGTATTCGACAGGAATGCGGCGGACTGGCGAGAACGAGACGGCCCTGGCGGAGATCCTCCGCGGCGTCGACGTTCCGATCTGACACGGGGGCGCAGCGGTGGCCCTGAACATTCGCATCGATCGGCGGGCCTGGATCGATTTTGGCCTCACGTCGTTGCTGCTCGGCTCGGCATTCGTGCTCGCGTTCGTCTCGTCGTCGATTTCGCGAACCGGAGACTGGGCGATGGGCGCCTTCTCGGCGTTCATGTCTCTGGTACTGGCGATTGCCGGCGGACTTTACATAGTTCCAAAACTCGCGAAACGAGTGAGGTGGGAGCTCTGGGGACTCGGGATCCGCACGTCGATCACGTCCGACGGAATGCTCTACGTCGTCATCGTGGTCGTAGTCGGCGTCGCAGCCCTGAACACGGCGAACAATCTCCTATACCTGATTCTTTCGACGCTGCTTGCGTTCGTCGTCGTTTCGGGCAACATCGCACGGCTGGTCCTGCACGACGTCGGTGTGCAGTTGCGCTTTCCGGATCACCTGAGGGCCGGCGAGCCGGCCAGGCTGTCGATCGCCCTCGTGAATCGGAAGGCGATTGCACCCTCGTGCTCCATTTCGGTCGAAGCCCTTCCGAAGCGCGTCGGGTCGGCCGATACGGTGTCGAGGCGTCGAGGGTTTTTCCGTTCGAAGGGCAGATTGAAAGAGTCGCCGTTGGCGCATTTCATCGTCGTGCCGCCGCGGTCGACCGTCAAACAGATCGTCGAGCACACATTCGAGCGCAGGGGCCGATATCGATTCGACACGCTTACGCTCGCGACCAGGTTTCCATCGGGATTTCTACGGAAATGGCGCGATGTGAAGTCGTCCGGTGAAATCGTCGTGTTTCCGAGGACCGAGCCAGTGGACGATTTCTTCCACACGTTGCCGATTCTGACGGGAACGGCGGCCAGTCACATGCGCGGCGACGGCGTCGATCTTTTCGCCTTTCGCGAATACAACCAGAATGATCCTATCCGGCTGATCGACTGGAAGGCCACGGCCCGTGCACGGCGCGTGATGGTGCGCGAGACCGTTCGCGAAGAGGACTTCAGGCTTTCGATCTACTTCGATCCGCGTCGTCCTGCCATCGAGACATCGGAAGGCTTCGATGAGCGGTTCGAGCGTGCGATCGTCGTGGCGGCATCGCTTGCGGAGCACTTCATCGGCGAAGGCGCCGAGGTCGAGCTCGTTGCGCCTGATGTTCGGGTGCAGCCAGGGCACGGCAACGGCCACCTCCACTCCATCCTGACCGAACTTGCAGTGATAGAACCTCAGAGACACGGTGACGAGTCGCCAGGCATCGTTTCGTGGGACATTGTCGACGCGCTGCAGGGAGTGTCCGATCCGCACCGCTTCAAGGTGCTCTTCACGGCAGCGCCGCGCGGCACCATTCCCGCGGCGATCTGGCGTGCCGCGCATGTGATTTACACGGACGAGATGCCGCTCGAGCCGAGGCAATGAAGTTTCGCAACTATTTCCTGTTCACGTCCTTCTCGTTCATCGCGACGGGGTTCCTGGCGCTCGTTTTGACGGGGCGGCTGGACATCGGCACTCCCGTTCTCTATGTGGCGGCGCTCGGGGGAGCGTGGTGGATCGAGCGGAACCGTACTGAATGGTTGATTCCCCGGAAGCGAGCCGCTCTGATTTCGGCAATGGCGATACCATTCACCGCGGTCGACATCTTTCTGCTGTCCAGAAATCCGTTTCTCGGCCTCGCCCGATTCGCGCTCTTGCTCGCGGCGATCAAGATGTTCCAGAAGAAGGAGGACAGCGACTGGGTGTGGCTCTACGGGCTCTCGTTCGGCCAGTTGCTGCTCGCCGCTTCGCTGACTATCGACGCAACGTTCCTGGTCTCGCTCGGGTTGTTCCTGTTCTTCCTTGTGACGACGCTCTCGGCGTTCGAGATCGAACGTACTCACCGGAAACTCGTTCGTGTCGAGGAGGAAACCCACGCCATACGGGCGGACAGGCCCAGGCCCCTGCGGCGTGGATGGTTCGTTTCGGGCGTGGGTGCCGGGCAGATCGCGCTGGTCGCACTTCTGGCAGTTCCTATCTTCTTCACGTTGCCGCGGTTTGGAGGCGGGTATATTGGCAGCGCATACAGCCAGACGCAGACACTGACCGGATTTTCGGAGACCGTCCGGCTCGGCGACATCGAGAACATCAAGCTGAATCAGACCGTGGTCATGTACGTTCGGCTCGACCGTCGGCTGAATCGGCCATTGCGCTGGCGGGGCCTCGCGCTCGAGGAATTCGACGGCGCCAGGGGCGTGTGGCGCGCTGTCCGCCCGTTCAGGACAAGGTTGGTGGATCGAGTGCCCGGTGTGCCGGCGTCGTACTCGATCGAAGCACTCGCGCCGGGTACCGTCCCGTCGGATCTCGTCGAACAGACCGTTTACCTGGAGCCGATGAGCAACACCACCCTGTTCTCGGCGTCGCGAGCAAAGCGAATCGACAATGCGCCTCGGGAGGTAGGTGTCGATGGTGCGGGAGGCCTACGGGGGCCGCGCCACGACGGGGCGCGACTTTCGTACGTGGTTACCTCCGACGTCTCGGGCGTGCCGGAGTCGGATCTCGCCCTCGACAATTCGATCGATTACCCGGAAGACGTAAAGCGAATCGATCTGCAGCTGCCCGAAGTCGATCCTCGCGTAGCAGAGCTTGCGCGCCAGGTGGTGGGCGACGCCGCGACGCCTTACGAAAAGGCGCGGCGCATCGAGGCCTACCTCAAGAACGAGTTCGAATACTCTCTCTCTCTTCGGCGAGAGGATAGGTCGATCGACCCCGTGGCGGATTTCCTGGTCAACGTGCGGGCAGGGCATTGCGAATACTTCGCCACCTCGATGGCCGTGATGCTACGAAGCCTCGGTGTGCCGGCACGCGTGGTGAACGGATTCCAGACCGGTGAGTACAACGCGATCAGCGATACTTTTACGGTGCGTCAGGCCGATGCCCACAGTTGGGTTGAAGTGTATTTCGCCGGACCTGACGAGTGGGTCGAATTCGATCCAACACCGGCGTCCGGCCTCAATACGTACACTTCGGATCTGGCGACGGACATGCGCCAGTCCATCGAGGCGCTCCAGTTGATGTGGATTCGGTACGTCGTGGCTCTCGACACGCACGAGCAGCTATCCGTCGTCCGCTCGATACAGGTGCGGTTCGTAGAAGCGAAGGCCTGGATTGCTGCAAGGCTTTCGGCGCTTCGGCAATGGATGACCGGTCTCCTTGAAGGCCGCGCGGCCTCGATCTCGACGTCGAGTCTGCTTTCGGCGGTCGTGGTCGCAATGCTTGCTCTGGGCGCAACCGCAATCGCCGGAATGCTGATGCACGGCCGGGGCTGGCAACTCGGCGGCTTCGTCCTGCCAGTCTGGCGTTGGCGTCGTTTCTGGCGGCGTGGATCGCGCCAGTCGCCGGAATCGGCCGTGCGTTTCTACGAGCAGATGTCGTCTATGCTCGCGCTGCACGACATTCGGCGGTTGCCATCCCAGACACCGCGTGAGTTCGCCGAAGCGGTTGGAATCGACGATGTGCGCGAGATCACCGAGCAGTATCACCGCGTAAGATTCGGTGGCGTGTCGATCGGGAACGTGGAGCGCGAGGTCGCGGATGCACTGAACCGCCTCGCCGCCAGCTTGCGGAAGACGTCTCGACGTAAGAACCCGACGACAGAGCCGGAGAAGTGACACTGCTGCCGAACGTGTACGCAGACTCGAGCCAGCAGACCCTCGGGCCAAACGAGTAAGGCGCCGCTCGCGCGGCGCCTTACTGCGAATCGGGCTCGACTACAGAAAGTTACGGCCGAGGCGTCGAAACGATCACGAGATCGTCATCGCCGTCGACAACCGTCACTGGCACGACGATCGCCGCGGCACCGCCGAGGAGCAAAAGAAGCAGCAAAGTGGGGAACGCTGCAGCCACCGGCGGCAGAACAACCGGAGCCGCGCACAGGCACGAGCAGAGCAGCGACGATGCCTCGAACGACGCAGGTCCCGTCGTGGTAATACGGACGCCTCCATTGAACGTCTGCGTTTGGTTCGCAATGAGTTCGACCGTCCTGCCCTCGGCCTCGACGCGAAGGATTCCACTCTGGCAGTAGACGCTGGTATCGCCGTGGGTGATGAGCTCGAACGGAGATCCGGCCGCAGGTACGCTCGAAATCGAGCCGCAGACGAGATCGGCGCGCATGAAGCTGCCCGCGTGCGTCACGATGGCGTCCGAATCGTTGTTGATTGTCAGACGCGTGCCGCCATTAGCGACGACGCCCTGGGCTCCGGAGGCAGTAGTGACCCGGCTTCCGGAGTAAACAGTCGTTCCTGTCGCAGCCTGGACACCGTCGATTCGAACCGACCCACTTCCAACTACGGTCATCTGCGCGCCGGTTGCCTGCGCGGCCACAGGCACTGGCCGTGCCATTCCAAGACCGGCCAGCATAACGGCAACGACGAACGAGACTGGGCGAAGCATCTTGAGCGACCTCATTTTATTGTCCTCAGATTAGCAATTGCAGTGGCAGTTAGCCTTGGAAGTAACTACTACGACGGACTCCGAAGTTGGAACCGTCACAGTGTCGGCATCGTCGAAATCTTTCGACTTGCCCTTCTTGACAGTTGAGGACTTCCCGGACCTGGTCACAGTCGCTTTGCCCAGTTCGGGTTCGACACGTCCTCCACCCTGCGAGACTACCGTCGCGGGCACGGTGCTGGTCACAGTGATTTCACCGCAAATGAGTTGAATGTGAGGGCCGGAGGCTCCAGGCGTGATGGCCATGTCAGCCTGTCCAGCAATCCTGATCTCACCGCCCTTAGCCAATTGAAGGGTGAGGGTAGAATCTTTTCCAGTTGAGATACGAGAGACCATACCGACCGGAACCGAGCCGGTCTTGACCTGACCGTCGATTCGCACCGACCCGTTGATCACTGCCGTTCCAAGCGGTCCCTGAGCCGACGTCGAAGTGGGGACCATCGCAAATATTGCAGGTACGGCGAGCACGGCTATACAGCGTTTCCAATCGTAGGTCATGGTCACTCCTGTCTCCATCAGGCGACGAGTCATAGTTCAGGGCCCAGGGGAAGGCCTGGATTGATGGCACCGAGGGCGAAGGTAGCCGACGAGGCAAATGATGTCAAGGCCTTGGGGATCCATATGTTACGCTTGATCCGCGTCGCCACCTTGTGATACCAAATGCGTGTCCCGCTGGATTTCAAAAATCTGGTCCGAATGACTCGAGTCGCGTTCCACCTTCAGGAGGCCCCAATGTTCACCAGGTTCAGTAAAGGCGTGTTGCCGCTGGCTCTTTTCGCCGCAATCTTCTTCTGCGTTACGGTCGCCTCGGCGCAGTCGAACTCCAACGCGGCAGAGACCGGCCTCGGCAGGAATTGCGACGACCCGAACACCGACAAGCCCAACGTGGCCTGCGATGCCGATTCTCTGGCCGTGCTCTCGGGAACCAAGGTCAAGCTGACGGCCTCGGGTCGCGGATCGAAGGGCGAACCGCTCGAGTATATGTGGCGTGCCGATCGCGGGCGGATTTTCGGGAAGGGGTCTGCTGTCGAATTCGACACCGCGGGCCTCGCACCCGGCAAGTACGACGTGCTGTTGATGGGACGCGGCGCCAAGTGCAATCCGATGACCGTCGTGAAGACCATCGAAGTCATCGGATGTCCGCCTGACCTGCGGCTCGTCGCGAGCAACGTTCGCGTGAATGCAGGCGATGTCGTTACGGTTTCTTCGACGGGTGTTCCAGCCGGCTTCGGGCTTCGCTGGTCGTCGACGGATGGCCGCGTGACCGAGGGCAACGGCTCGATTCGAATCGACACCGCGGGCGTGGCGGCCGACACGATCAGGGTCAGCGCATCTTCCTTCGACGTTCCGGATTGCTCGCGGGAGATCACGATCGCCGTCGTCAAGCCTCCGGTCATTCTTCCCGACATCATGAACTTCCCCATGACGGGCGGCCGTCTGAACAACGCGAACAAGGCCGTGCTCGATGACGTCACGCTTCGAGGAGAGCGCGACATCCAGGCGCGGATCGTCGTTACTGGCAAGTCCACGGCCACCGAGCGCAAGGGACTGGCGAAGGTGCGAGCCGAGAACGCCCGCAATTACCTGGTCAGCGAGAAGGGAGTTGACGCTTCGCGTGTGGAGATCCGTACTCAGGAAGGTACAGCCGCCGAGGGCGGCATCGAGATAGCCATCATTCCGCCTGGCGCAAAGATGCCCTAGCCTTCGTGTCAGCAGGCGCTTCCCAGGGAGCGCGGGCCGCACCGCGGCTCGCGCTCCTCGCCTTTTCCGTACAATTCAATGACCCGCCAACCGTCCCTGCTAGACAACCTCTCCGGAGAACCCCCTCGCGCCGTCACGGTCTCGGAGCTCACCGGTCAGCTCAAGACGCTCGTGGAGCGCCGATTTGCCGATGTCTGGGTCGAGGGCGAGATTTCGAACTTCAAGCGGCACACGTCGGGTCACTGGTACTTCACTCTGAAGGACTCGGGAGCCCAGATACGCTGCGCGAGCTTCAAGGGGGCGAATCGATCGATCAGGTTTCGTCCCGAAGACGGCCTCGAGGTGCGGGTTCGTGGCCGGCTGTCGGTCTACGAACCGCGCGGCGACTACCAGATTCTCGTCACGGCGATGGAACCGGTCGGCCTCGGCGCTCTCCAACTGGCGTTCGATCAGTTGAAGGCCAGGCTGGCGGCCGAAGGCCTTTTTTCCGCGGATAGAAAGCGGCCGATTCCGGTCGTTCCAAGGCGCGTTGGTATCGTGACTTCGCGAACGGGAGCCGCGCTGCAGGACATGCTCCGAGTGTTGCGAAGGCGCAATGCCGCCATCTCGGTGCTGATAGCTCCCGCTCGTGTCCAGGGAGACTCGGCACCTGCGGAGATCGCGTCTGCCCTCGGACGACTCGCGTCGACGGGTCTCGTCGACGTCGTCATCGTCGGTCGCGGCGGAGGCTCGCTCGAAGATCTCTGGGCCTTCAACGACGAGCGGGTTGCGCGCGCCATCGCTTCGTGTCCGGTGCCCGTGATTTCCGCGGTCGGACACGAAACGGACGTCACGATTGCCGACTTCGTTGCCGATCTGCGCGCGCCGACGCCGTCGGCTGCGGCGGAACTCGTCGCGTCCGCATCGGTCGAACTTCGGGCTGGAATCGAGCGTCGACTGCGAGAGGCCGTGGCCGCCGTTCGCTTTCGGCTGCTCGATTCCCGGTCCAGTCTTCGCGAATTGGCGGCCTCGCGCGTCATGACCGGAGTCGGTGCGCTCGTCGAGCGGCGGATGCAGTCTGTCGATGACGCGAGCGATACGGTTCAGCGAATTGCCGCCGCGCGCATTGCGGCTTCGCGTTCGGAACACTTGTTGGCTTCCAGGACACTTGCGGCGCACGATCCGAGGCGGCGCGTGTTGGTCGAGCGAGAACGGCTTGCCAAGGTGCGGGCTTCGCTCCCGGCCGCGGCGCGACGGGCGTACGAGGCCCGCCGGCACGCCTTCGCGGACCTGCGTGGACGGTTCGACTCGCTCGATCCTCTGGGCGTACTCGCGCGCGGGTTCGCCGTCGTCCGGACCGCCGGCGGTCGCGTGGTCAAGTCACCTTCCGACGTGGCCATCGAAGAAGTCATCGAAGTGCGAGTAGTGGGCGGGACGTTCCACGCGATGCGATGCGAGTCGGATTCCGATCCGGAAAGGAGCGAGTAGAGATGAATCGAGCGAAGAAACCGTCAGAGTCCGCCCCGGACCTGAGCCTGATTGCAAGCCACCTCTGGGCGTATGCCAGAACCCGCGCTCTTCACGCCGGCGTCGAATTGGGGCTTTTCGACGTTCTCGCGGACGGGCCGAAGGCCTCGTCGGCAGTCGCCTCTGCCGTCAAGGCAAAGGAACGTGGAGTGCGGATGCTGTGCGACGCATTGTGCGCGCTCGAGTTGCTCACGAAATCCAAACGAGGCTACGACCTGACCGAGACGGCCAGGGTGTTCCTGGTGAGCGGCAGTCCGGCTTATATGGGTCCGATGATTCTCCTCTCTAACCTCCACGTTCAAGCGTGGGAGAAGCTCGCCGATGTAGTGCGGACGGGAAAACCGGCGCAGCAGGTCGATGTCGAGTCGTCGGCTCGCGAATTTTTCCCGAAGCTCGTCTCGGCAATCTTCGCGCCGAGCTTCGGCGCCTCGACGATGGCGCGTGCCCTTCTCGGGCCGAAGACCGCCAACTCGATCGTCGACGTTCTGGATGTTGCCGGTGGGTCCGGCGCCTGGTCCCTGCCCTGGGCGATCGCGAATCCGGCCGTGCGGGTGACGCTGCTCGACTTCGAGGAAGTATTTCCGGTCGCGCGAGAGTACGCGTCGAAGTTCGGCGTGGCGGATCGTGTTTCCTGCAGGCCGGGTAATCTTCGTAAAGTGGCGTTCGGGCGCGAGGCCTTCGACCTCGTGATCCTCGGGCACATCTGCCACAGCGAGGGTGCGAAGTGGTCCGGAAAGCTCATCCAGAAGGCCGCCACGGCATTGCGGCCCGGCGGAATTCTGTTGATCGGCGAGTTCATTCCCAATGACGAACGAACCGGGCCGATCAACCAGATGTTGTTCGGACTGAACATGTTGTTGAACACGGGCGACGGCGACGTCTTCACGATGCCCGAATATCGCGGCTGGATGCGCGATGCAGGGCTTACGCGAATTCGCAAACTGGACTTTGGGGATCGGGGACCGGATATCGTGGTCGGGGTGAAGCCGAAATGACCAAGAAGAATCAGGATCGTACCTACGAGCAGTCGTTCGCCGAGCTGACGGCAGTCGTCGAGCGGCTGCAGAGCGGTGAACTGCCGCTGGAGGAGACCATAACGCTCTTCGAGCGCGGAGTGGCGCTTTCGAAAGAGTGCGAGAGCTATCTCGAGAACGCAGGAAGACGGGTCGAGGTGCTGCTCGAAGATCGTGACGGCAATTCCGGGATCGAAGAGTTCGACGATCTGGAGGACTGACTGCTTCGCGATGCGAGTCGTCGTTTCCCACATGTCGGGGGCCTTTCGGGGCAAGCGGGAACTGTTCGAGGGCGACCGGCTCACGATCGGGCGCGCGCGAGTGAACGTCGTCAGACTAGGTCCGCACGATACGGTGTCCTCGTCCAGACACGCCGCGCTCGTTGCCGAGCGGGGCCACTACGTGCTTCATGACTTGGGATCCACGAATGGCACTTTTTCACGCGGGAAACGTGTGGAACGGGTGAAGATGGCCAGCGGAGACGCCGCTACATTCGGATTTGGCGGTCCGGAGTTGCGGTTCGACTTCTTCGAGGAACTTCCCGACGTCCGGCCATCGCTCGACGAACCTCACGAATTCAGCTTCAAGGCGCGGTTCGCCTGGATGATGCTGGCGACTGCGGGATTGTTCGCGGTCCTGACAGTTCTCTTCATATCGATGGAGTCGTTCCTGCCGGTACTGCCTCTCGGTCTCGGTGCGGCGGCGCTTGCGCTGCTCGGCATCTCGGCGCTTCGCAAGAACATCACGCTCGGACCTGACGGAATCGAGTACCAGGGAATGCTCCGATCCCGCCGGATTCCGTGGCCCGACGTCGCCGCGCTGGAGTCAGGCCGCCGGACGGGGGTGCTCGCCGGGCAGGTCTGCCGCGTGAAGGGTTGGAAGGGAACCATCGTGTTCGCCCCCGACTCGTACCGCGACGGCTTTCTGCTTGCGCGCATGATTGCGGAGGCATCGGGAAAGGAATGGTCCTGATCAACCTGGCGGATCGGCGGCCTGGCGGCACGCAAGTAGAGCCGTTCCTGGAGGGCGCGTGACGCCCCGGCTCGTCGTGCTCGAAGGGGTGCCGCTTGCGCCTCTGACCACGCTTGGAGTTGGAGGCGCTGCGCGTCACTACGTGCGCATCGGCAAGCCGGAACAACTCGTCGCCGCCCTCGGGTGGGCCGCTGATCGCGGGCAGGAGTTGCTCGTCCTCGGGGGCGGGAGCAACGTGCTCGTTTCGGACGCTGGATTTGCCGGACTCGTGGTTCACCTTGCCATTGGCGGAATCGAATTCGAATCGTCGTGCGAATCGACCGATGTCACCGTCGGCGCCGGCGAAGTATTCGATCGGTTCGTCGCCAGTGCTGCCGCCCGCAACCTGGCCGGGGTCGAATGCCTGTCAGGGATTCCTGGCCTGACCGGAGCGACGCCCATCCAGAATGTTGGCGCATACGGTCAGGACGTCTCCGAGTCGATTGTCCGTGTCAGTGCGGTTGATCGCGCGACGGCCGAAGCCATTTCATTCGAGAACGCCGAATGTGAGTTCGGCTACCGCGACAGCCGGTTCAAGCGCGACGATCGCGACAGATATGTGGTCACGACGGTGACGTTCCGGCTCTCGAACGGCGGCCGCCCGGCGATTCGATATCCGGAGCTCGCCGCGTATTTCGAGTCGGCTGCTATCGCCAGCCCGAGCTTGTCTGACGTGCGCGACGCCGTCATTTCCATCCGCCGGCGGAAGGCGATGGTCATCGACGAATCGGATCCGGATTCGAGATCCGCCGGTTCTTTTTTCACGAATCCGATCCTTACGCTCGAAGAAGCGGCGCTGGCCGAGTTGACTGGCGCGCCCCGCTTTCCGGCCGGCGACATGGTCAAGATCTCGGCGGCGTGGCTGATCGAGCACGCCGGGTTTGCGAAAGGGCACGTCGCAGGCAACGTCGGTATATCGACGAAGCACGCTCTCGCAATCGTCAATCGGGGCGGCGGCACGGCTCGCGAGATCGTAGCGCTCGCCGCCGAGATCCAGGGCGCGGTGCGCGATCGATTCGGCGTGGAGCTGGTTCCCGAACCGGTCTACGTGGGTGAGCACGAGCGGTAGTGGGTGCGTGTGCGACCTCGATCAGGCCACGCCAGTCAGCGGTTCCCGCTCTGCCTGGCCGGTGAGCGCTTCTTGAGAAGCGCGAGGTCGAGAACTTCGCGCACCTTCGAAACGAGCACGATCTCGAGGTCCTGGCGAATTTCCTCCGGGATTTCCTCGACGTCGCGACCGTTGTCTACAGGCAACAGTACCGTCCGGCAACGCGCGCGATGAGCGGCGAGAACCTTCTCCTTCACGCCGCCGATCGGCAGGACGTGTCCGCGAAGGGTGATCTCTCCGGTCATTGCAATGTCCTTGCGAATCGGCCGCTGAGAGAGCGCCGAGATCATAGCCGTCGCCATTGTGATTCCCGCCGACGGGCCGTCCTTCGGAATCGCTCCTTCGGGAACGTGCACGTGAAGGTCGGATCTGTCGAAATGGTCGGCTTCGATACCGAAATCGGCGGCACGCGCGCGCGCATAGCTGAACGCCGCGTGCGCAGACTCCTTCATTACGTCGCCCAGTTGTCCCGTAAGCTGAAGTCCACCCTTGCCGCGCATCAGCAGCGCCTCGACGTGCAGCACCTCGCCGCCAACGGCAGTCCACGCGAGACCGGTAGCCACGCCTATTTCATTCTTGTCCAGAGCTTCGTCGTGCCGCGTCTTGGGCGGGCCGACGAACTCTCGCAGGTTGGCGGCGGTTACCGTCAGCCTCTTGAACTTAGTCCTCGACTCCTGCGACTCAGCAACACGCCGCGCGACCTTGCGACAGATCGTCCCGATCTCCCGCTCGAGTTGCCGAAGCCCGGCCTCTGCCGTGTAGTCGGTGACGAGCGATTTCAAGGCGCTCGTGGAGAACGACAGGAGCCTGTCCGAGATTCCGTTCGCTTCGAGTTGACGGGGGATGAGGTGGCGCCGCGCGATCTCGCGCTTTTCTACTTCGGTATACCCGGCGAGGCGAATGATCTCCATTCGATCGCGGAGCGCCGGTTGGATCGTATCCAGCACGTTGGCGGTAGTCATGAACCAGACCGACGACAGGTCGAACGGAACGTTCAGGTAGTTGTCACGGAACGAGAAGTTCTGCTCCGGATCGAGCACCTCGAGCAATGCCGATGAAGGGTCGCCCCGGAAGTCTGCGCCGACCTTGTCGATCTCGTCGAGAATGATGAGCGGGTTGCGCGTCCCGGCCTGTTGAATCGCCTGGATGATGCGGCCGGGCATGGCTCCAATGTAGGTTCGGCGGTGGCCGCGAATCTCGGATTCGTCGTGCAGGCCGCCGAGCGAGAGCCGTTGGAACTGCCGGTTCGTCGCACGTGCTATGGAGCGTCCGAGGCTCGTCTTGCCTACTCCAGGAGGGCCGACCAGGCAGAGGATCGGTCCCTTCGTTTCCTTCTTGAGCTTTCGGACGGCAAGCGCCTCGACGATCCGTTCCTTGATCTTAGGGAGACCGTAGTGGTCTTCGTCGAGTACCTGCTGCGCGCGATCGAGGTCGAGCGATTCCTCGGAGAGTTTCGACCAGGGCAGTCCCGTTATGACGTCGAGGTAATTGCGCATCGTCGTTGCCTCGGCCGCGTCCGGGTGCATCCTCTCGAGCTTCCTGATCTGCTTTTCGACCTCTTCCCGCACATCGTCGGGCATTTGCGCTTGGTCGACGCGCTCGCGGTAGGCCGCAATCTCTTCGGCGAGCTCGTTGCCTTCGCCGAGCTCCATCTGGATGGCTTTGAGCTGCTGCCGCAGGTAGAACTCGCGCTGCGAGCGGTCGATCTCGCCGCGCGCCTGCGTGTCGATCTGGTGCTGGACCGTGAGCAGTTCGATTTCCTGACGTAGCAGGTCGTGAACGCGCGTGATGCGCTCGAGCGGATCGATCCGTTCGAGTACCGACTGCGCTTCGTCCACCCTGAGTTCGAGGTTCGAGGCCGACAGATCGGCGAGCCGTCCGAGGTCGTCCATGTTCACGGCGATCGTCATGACTTCCGGTGAGATCGGCTTACCAAGCGCGACCACGTGCTCGATGTCCGACCTAACGCTGCGAATGAGGGCCTCGGTCTCGACGCTCTTTGCCATTTCAGGCTCTGCGATGGGTTCAACGGCGCCAATCAGGTATTCGCCGGCATCTTCGTAGCGCGTGACCCGGACACGCGAGACACCCTGGACCAGCACGCGGATCCGGCTGTCGGGCAACTTCAGCATCCGCATGATCATTGCGGCCGTGCCGATGGAATGGAGTTCCGAGCCGGTCGGCTCCTCGGCCCGCGGATCATTTTGCGCCACTAGCAGGATCATCCGGTGGTCCGATAGCGCATTGTCGACCGCGCGCATAGACCGGTCGCGGCTCACGAACAGGGGAACGATCATGTACGGGAAGATGACGATGTCGCGAAGGGGCAGGACGGGCAGCGTGTCGGGGATCCTGATCGGACCCGAAGAGAGGTCGCTGTCGTTATCGTCGTTCGTCATTGACATACCTTGCGGCACGGTCCGCCAAGTGGTTCAGCTTCGTTTCACGCGGCCCGTTGCGCGGACGAGAGTGCGGAGTTCGCTCATGAACTCGGAGACGTCCTTGAACTCGAGGTAGACGCTCGCGAAGCGCACGTACGCGACCTTGTCGATCTCCTTCAGGCGCCGCATGATGAACTCGCCGACTCGCTGGGTCGGCCGCTCACGGTCTTTGCTGTCCTGCACGAACTTTTCGACGGCATTTACGATCGACTCGAGCTTGGCGGTCGGGATCGGGCGCTTCTCACAGGCGCGCAGCAGTCCGGCCATGACCTTGTTCCGATCGAAGGGTTCCCTGCGCCCGTCCTTCTTGACGACCATGTAGGGCACTTCGTCGATGCGTTCGTAACTTGTGAAACGACGCTCACATTTCAGGCACTCGCGACGGCGGCGGATCACGTCGCCCTCCCGGCTCTCGCGAGAATCGACCACTTTATCTTCGATATGGGAGCAAAACGGACATTTCATGACGTTTCTTCCGGCTGTTCAGGGATCGAGCTTTGCTCCTTCGCCCGTCACGATGGGCGTGAGTTGTGGTTCAAAGTCGACCGGGGTGGAAAAGTCGTGAATGGAGTTGAGGTCCTCGCTCAGGACGGCGCGAAGCCTGGAGAGCGAGTATCCGCCGCGAAGAAGTGTGAGGACGCCGAGAGGTAGTGCCGCCCCGAAAACGATCAGGTGCAGGACTATCGCAATGCTCTTGGCATCGTTTTCGAGCACCCCGAGCAGGATCAGGCCGCCGGCAGTCGCGACGTGGAATGCTCCGGCCGCACCGCCTGGAGTTGGCACCAGCGACCCAACGAGCCCGAAGCCGAGCACGAACACGGCGGCCCCCAGGGTCAAATCAAGACCGAAAGCCTTGAAAATAAACAGGTTGGTGACCGCGCAAACGGCCCATAGCAACACGCTCCAGGCGCTGACGACGAGAAGTTCCTTCTTGTCGTGAAGGATGGAAAGCGCTTCGGCGAAATGCGTGACAAGGCTCGTGACGCCTTTCCTCACCCTCCGGCCGAACGGCCGCAGGGCTCCGTCGAGGAAATCCACCGCGCCGACGCGGTGACGGTGAAGCATAAGGAGGCCAAAGATGCTGCCTACGGCGACGCACATGAGGATCACGCCGGCCGTGCGGATCTGGGAGATCGTCTCGGCGTCCGCAAGAGGCGGCTTGAATACGAGTAGAACCACGCCGAAGAACGCTACGACCGTCACCATGTCGAAAACGCGCTCCATGAGAATAGTGGCAAGGCTCGCGGACGGCCGGACATGCTCCTTGGAACTCAGCGCGACGGGACGGACGATTTCGCCCGTCCTGCCTACCAGGAACACTGCGAGAAACCCCAATGTCGTGACGTTGAAAAGGTTGATCAGGTGAACGCCCGGGCTGACGGGTTCGAGCAGAGCTCTCCAGCGAATCGCCCTGATGAGATAGGTGGACATTGTCAGGAGCGTGGCGGCCCCGAGAAGCCACCAGTTTGCTCCCCGGATCGTCTGAAGCGCCGCCTGTCCGTCGAGGTCACGAAGGAACAGCCAGATGAGGCCGATTCCGAGGAGTGCCCCGACCACGATCTGGAGGCGCTTACGCACAATAAACCTTTACGTTCACAAGGGTTTTGGATTATGAAAGCGACCGGACTCTACATCACTCGACGAATAGGGGTCAAGAAACGGCCCCTTCGTGGGTGGCCCTGCCACCGGCTGGTATCGACCCGAATCCACCGGTTCGGGCACACCTTGTTTTTCGGTCTGAACTTTCGCTGAAAGTGCTTCGTTAAGGCCAGGTGTCGGAAACCTGACACATTCAATAACGGAGCATGGCGCCGTGGGAGCATTGGCCGCACCAGTTACCGAGGACAGCGCACTCGTCCAGCGATGCATCGCTGGAGACGTTGCGGCGTGGGAGCAGATCGTTCGCGAGTACTCCCGCCGCATTTACAACCTTGCGTATCGGTTCACAAGCAACAACGAAGGCGCGGAGGATCTGACGCAGGACGTATTCATCAGGGTCTATCGCGCTCTCGGCCAGTACGATGCCGGTCAGGGCAACCTCAGCAACTGGCTGATGAGGCTCGCGAGGAATCTGGTCATCGACGATTATCGTAGGCGTCAGAGAACGCCGACGGACGGCGGCGATGCGCTCGATGATCACGAATACCATCTGCACGGCAGTTCCGACGGCCCCGAGCGGGCCTTGCAGCGCGAGGAGCGACGAATGCAGGTTCACCGGGCGATACAGAAACTCACCCCGGACTTGCGTGAGTGCGTGATACTTCGAGACATCGAGGAACTCACGTACGCGGACATCGTCGACCTGTTGAAAATACCCGAGGGAACGGTGAAGTCGCGGATCAACCGCGGCCGAATCGAGTTGGCGAAGATTCTGAAGAGAATGCACGTCGCCGTTGACGACCTGTAATCGAAGTGACGGAAGACTATGTATTGCCAGGAATTTGAAGAACGAATCACGGAGCACCTCGACGGTGAGCTCAAGGGCAGCGGGGCCGCGGCCTTTCGCGCCCACCAGATGAGCTGCCCGTCGTGCCGGTCGTTGCTCGACGAAGTGTCGAAGGCGGTCGGGGCGTGCGTGGAGCTTCAGGAGGCCGAGCCGCCGCTCGAGTTGTTGTCGCGGGCGCTCGTCATCCCGGCTCTCCACCCGCCCATCGATTGCGACCGGTTTGCTGCGCTGGTGACGGAGTTCCTCGACGGTTTTCTCGAGGCGAGCGTCTACCACGCGTTCGAAGACCATGCGAAACAGTGCGACGGGTGCTCCGAGACACTTGCGGGCGTTGCGCTTGCGGTGTCGGCGTGTCACAGCGTTCATTTCAGCGAAGACGTCGAGGTTCCCGAGTCGCTTGTCGCCAGCATACTCGCGGAAACGAGTGGAACTTCACTGCTCTCCAAGGCGGCCGCGAAGTCTGGTCTCGCGGCGCGCGTAGTGTCTATTCTCAGGTCGTTTGCCGGTCCTGCGCTCGCGCCGCGTGTCGCGACTGCCGCGGTGATCATCGCGGCCTTCTCGATGCTGGTTTTCAGAGGGGGATTGGCCCCGTCCGAGATTTATGGGAGCGCCGCGCGCGTTACCTCCAGGGTTTACAGCCGATCGGCGGATCTGGCAGCGAAAACGGATGACGTGATCTCCGAGGTCGAGCGCCTGCGATCGGACGTAAACGAGATACTTGACGAGGAGTCAGCCGCGCCGGCGGCCGAACCGTCTAGTGACGAGAGTTCGCAGAATCGATCGAATCCGGGCTCGCCTGAAAGTGTTGGTGCATAGCCGGAACTGCCGGCGATATTGCGAGAGGTCCAATGTACTGTGTTTTCCACCCAACGAATGCCGCCGCCACTCGTTGCACTGGTTGTGGTCAGGCTCTGTGCGCGGCGTGTGACCATCGCATCAAGGCGCTTCCTTATTGCGAGGACTGCATTGTCAGGGGTGTGGACGCGCTTCGGCGTCCGGTCGCTCCGGTGATAGTCCAGTCTCCCGCGTATCCGCCGATGGATTCGCGGGGGCCGAGTTCGGTGAAGGCTACCCTTCTGGCGCTCGTTCCAGGCCTCGGCGCGGTTTACAACCGTCAGAACCTGAAAGCGGTACTTCATTTCGTCGGCGTCGTGGGTCTGATCGAGCTTGGCGACGTAACGAACATAGGAATGTTCGTATTCGGGGGCCTGGTCTTTTTCCTTTTCACCGTGATCGACGCGAATCGTTCGGCCAAGGCCATCGCTTCTGGCGTGGACGTTCGCGAGGACGAACGGCGAATCCAGTGGCTTTTTGCCAGATATCGACCGGTTTGGGGTGTTGCGCTGCTTGTGACGGCGCTCATTGCGGCGCTTTCGTCACTGTCGGTACTTCCATTCGGACTCTCGATCGTGCAGGTCTGGGCAATCATGCTGTTCATTGCCGGGACGTACCTTGTCGTCTCCTACTTCAGAAGTCTGAAGAACACGGACGAAGTGAACCCATATGCGGGCGGCCCGCCCCCGCGATCGGTCGTTTCGTCGATGCTGCCGGGCGATGTCTCCGGCATGACCACGAACTACTCGGAGTCGCGGTCGACGTCGACGTTCGTCGACCGGTAGTCGATCAGGGAGAGGGAACAACGACATGAAGCGAAGCGGTACGCTCGGAATCGGCCTCGCCCTGTGTGTGGTTGCGGGCGCAATTGCGCTGGCACCCAGTTCGGGCGCCCTCGTCGCGTGGTTGGTCCGGCTCTGGCCGGTCCTCCTGATATTGATTGGCCTGGCCAGCTTGATCGGTTTCGCCTTGAAGCGTCAGCCGCGACGTCCGTGGATCGGAGCCGTGCTCATAACGATCGGTGCGCTGGCCCTTCCGGTCACCCTTCAGGCGACTTCGAATCCGCTCGTGCTTTTCGGGCGCTACTGGCCCGTGATGGTCGTAGTTCTCGCGCTCGTCGAAGTGATCCGTCAGTACTCTCATCGGCCGGAGATGGGAGAGCGCCCACCGTTGTTCAGCGCCGGCAAGGTGGCCTTGCTGGGCCTGATCACGGTCGCCGGTCTTGGCGCGAACCGCCTCGCGGAAACAAATCCTAACGTGTTTGCAAATACTGCGATGCCAAAGTGGATTGGCAATGTTCGCGACGATATCTTCGGAGAAGAATTCACGTTCGATACTGTGACGCAGTCGACTCCGCTTCCTGCCTCGGGCGTGGTAGCAGTCTCGAACCGGTTTGGAACACTTGCGGTCGAGGCATACGACGGCACGATGGTGGAGGTGCAACTCACGCCGACGATTCGTGCATACGATCGAGAGACGGCGCTCGCCGTTCTGCAGCAGCTTGCGTTGAACGTGACGACCGATGGACAGGTGGTTTCAGTCGGCACCAACCGCGAATCCGTCGAGCACCGTTTCACGACGAATCTCAAGGTTCGCGTGCCCAAGGCCGCCGCGCTGCGAATCGAGCAGTCGCACGGCAGTGTCAGCATCGCCGGCGTCGATGCAGGGACGGCAGGGGTGACCGTAAGCGGGAGCTACTCCGACATCGAAATTCACGATGTCCGCGCCGACGTTTCGCTGACGAACGCCAACCAGGCCGTCAATGTGCAGCGCTGCACGGGACCGGTCAGCGTTGACGGCCGCAGCGATGTCGTCATCGGATCGCACACGGGAACGATTCTCCTGGTTGATTCCGATAGCGTGAACATCAGCGGCGTCGTTTCCCAGAAAGTTGAGTTGCGCAGCGTGGATCGCGCGCGTGTGACGATCGAGAACGTCGGCCCTGCCCCGGTCGAGGCCGCCGTCGACCCGGCAATCGGGTTGTCGGAAATTCTCATTGCCGGGGAACGCACGAGAGTAACGCTGAAGTCGCTTCGGGCGAACGTCAGAGTGCAGACGACGCACGAAGACGTGCGAGCCACAGGCATCACCGGCAGGCTGGAGGTCGACGCCACGCGCAGCGGCGTCGACGTCGTGGGTGCTGGTTCGCTCACGGTCAAGACGGATCACGAGAACGTGAAGGTAAAGGACGTCGCTGGACCCGTCGTCATCGACGCAGAGAACTGCGAAGTCGCCGTGACGGACTTTCGCGGCGCGGTGACGGTTCGGTCTACTTCGGAACGAGTTCGAATTGCGGCTGCACGCGATCAGTCCGGCGACGTAATTGTCGAGAACGAGCGCGGCCCAGTCGACGTACGGTTACCGGCGGACCGGTTGTACCGCTTTGAAACGACCGGCGACGTCCGGATCGATCCCAGCTTTGGAAGGGTAGCCGATGGAACGGCGCCCCCGTACCGGGTATCGATCACGACGTCTGAAAACGAGAACATCACCATTCGGCCGGTCGCGAATTCGACGAACGGCGGGGATCCGGCCTGAAAGTCCGAGAAGGAAGAGGAACCATGAAGATACTAAAGTTCATCGTCGGCACCATCGTTTCGATCATCGCGCTGGCGGTCGCTACGAAGATCGCGGCCTTCATCCTGGGCATAGTCGGCTTCACGGTGGCCCTCGTCGTCGTATTGCTCAAGCTGGCTCTCGTGCTGGGTATCGTGGCCCTCATAGTCTGGGGAGTGACGCGCCTTCTGTCTTCGAAGAGCCAGTCCGAGTCGGTCTGAACCAGGCTACGCCACGTGAAGTTCGTCTTCGCCCCCTCGCTTTCGAACGAACGCGAGGGGGCGATTTCGTACGGTATCCGTGCTGCACGAGGGCTTTCGGTACCCATCCATCCTGTTGACCCACATGGGGTTGCAATGCGCCCTGCCGTCGTGGTAGCTTGCGGCCCTCGTAGCATACAGATTTGATCGGCCTCCCCTCTGTTGGGAAGTCGTGTGCTTGATCGGAATCGGTTACGGAGTATTGTGCGCCCGCACGCCGGGCAGTTCTTTGATGTGTTATCGACGCAGAACTGAGGTCGGTTCCATCTGAAGGCACAAGTCGCGTATCCCCATACTCTGCCAAGAGCCAAGGAGAAGAAGACTGAATGGCCCAAGATCAGGAGTTTTACGCTCTTATTGTAGCTCCCTCGGCGAAGTCAAAGCTGCGCAAGGTTCGAATCTCACTCACGTTCATTCGCTCTTCGCTCATCGTTCTTGCAGCAATCACCCTCGTGAGCCTGTACGGGCTCTTCCGTTTCGTCGAACATTCCGCGCTCCAGTTGCAGTTGGCGAGCATGTCGTCAGAAAACGAGCAACTGAGGCGTGAGAACGACGCATTCCGGGCAAATTACGATCGCTTGAACAACCGCGTGGCGGTTGTAGAGGACATGTCGCAGAACCTCGCGCGGGAATTGCGCACCGACGGCCCCGAGGGCATCGGCGACGAAGGGCAGGGCGGTCCTGATTCCCGGGACAATATGCCCGAGTTCGAGAAGCGCACCGAGGAACTAGAGCGCGAGATCCGGCAGATGGCGGATCTGTATCGCGACGAGCAGTTGAAGCTATCGAGCGTTCCATCCGGCTGGCCCGTTAGCGGGCACCTTACCGACAATTTCGGCATCCGCAGCAATCCTTTCGGCGGCGGCGGTATCGAGGGCCACGAGGGCCAGGACATTGCGGCGGCATTCGGTTCACCCGTGAAGGCCACGGCCGACGGACTTGTGGTCTATGCGGCGTCCCGCAGTGGTTACGGGAACATCGTCGTCATCTACCACGGAGACGGAATCTCGACCCGCTTTGGCCATCTTTCCCAGATCGACGTGCAGTCCGGACAGCGAGTCCGCCGTGGCGACGAGATTGGGAAGGTGGGCTCCACGGGCCGCTCCACTGGTCCGCACTGTCATTACGAAGTGCGCCTGAACAATGAGCCTGTCGATCCCGTAACGTACGCCCAGTAGGGCCTAGTTCGAGGACGTTTCCGGACAAGGGGGTCCGAACCGGTTGAAGCTCGCAGCTTCGTCCAGTTCGGCCCCTTTCCGAGTTATTCCGAACGCGCTACACTCGTCGTTTCGAATTTCGTGGAGGTTTTTTGCGACGGCGCATCGAGCGATATGAACATCAACAAGATGCTCGCGAAGGTCTTTGGGAGCGCGAACGAGCGTGAAGTGAAGCGGTTGAGGCCGCTGGTCGAGCAGATCAACGCACTCGAGCCCGATGTTGCGAAGTTGACGGATGAAGACCTTCGCGGAACCGCGTCTCGGTACCGCGAGAAACTGATGCGCGCTCTCGGCGAGGACCCGGCGCGGGCGACCCGCGATGCCGCAAAGCGTGGCAGCATTCTGGACGAAGCACTCGACGACATCCTTCCCGAGGTATTCGCCCGAGTTCGCGAAGCGTCGAAGCGCGTCAACGAGATGAGGCACTTCGACGTGCAGCTCATCGGAGGCTCGGTCCTCCACTCCGGCAAGATCGCCGAGATGCGGACGGGCGAAGGCAAGACCCTGGTCGCGACTCTCGCCGCGAGCCTGAACGCCATTGCCGGCCGGGGCGTTCACGTCGTGACCGTCAACGACTACCTCGCCCGGCGCGATGCGGAATGGATGGGCCGCATATACAAGGCACTGGGCCTCACGGTCGGCTGTATACAGCACGACATGAACGACCAGGAACGCCAGCAGGCCTATGCCGCCGACATCACTTACGGCACGAACAACGAGTTCGGGTTCGACTACCTGCGCGACAACATGAAGTTCGACATCGCGTCGCTCGTCCAGCGCGCGGTTCCGTTCCGCTGGCGCGAAAACGACGACAGCGTCGATCCGGACGACCTCACGACCCTCGGCCTCGCGCACCATTACGCGGTCGTCGACGAGGTCGACTCGATCCTGATCGACGAGGCTCGCACGCCTCTGATCATTTCAGGAGCGAGCGAGGAATCGGTCGACCGCTACTACATGGCCGACGAAGTGATTCCGAAGCTGCGCGCCGGCGTGGACTACGACGTCGACGAGAAGCAGCATCAGGCGACGCTGACGGAGGCCGGTATCGAGCACGCCGAGAAGCTGCTTGGCGTGGGTAATCTCTACGATCCGGCGAACATGGAGATCCTTCATTGCGTTTCGCAGGCGCTGAAGGCGCGGACGCTCTACCGGCTCGACAAGGAGTACGTCGTCAAGGATGGCGAAGTGATCATCGTCGACGAGTTTACGGGGCGCCTGATGGCCGGACGGCGCTGGTCGGATGGCCTGCACCAGGCTGTCGAGGCGAAGGAAGGCGTGAAGATCGAAGCCGAGAACCAGACGCTCGCAACGATCACGCTGCAGAACTACTTCCGAATGTACGCGAAGCTCTCGGGGATGACCGGAACCGCCGAAACCGAAGCGGCCGAGTTTCACAAGATCTACGATCTGGACGTCGTCGCCATTCCCACGCATCGGCCAATGGTCAGGAAGGACGAGCCCGACATCATCTATCGGACCGTCACGGAGAAATGGAACGCCGTCGCCGACGAGATCGTCGAGGCGCACAAGTCTGGACAACCGATCCTCGTCGGCACGATCTCGGTCGAAAATTCGGAGAGGATATCGAAGCTTCTGTCGGAGCGTCGCGTGTCGCACAACGTGTTGAACGCAAAGCACCACGAGCGAGAGGCCGAGATCGTCGCGCAGGCCGGACGGCTCGGCACCGTCACGATTGCGACGAACATGGCTGGCCGCGGGACCGACATCCTGCTCGGTGGAAACGCCGAATTCATGGCTCGCGAGGCGCTACGCAAACAGGAGATCGATCCGAGCGAGCTCGATCACGATGACGAACGCATGCTCGAGGCGATCAGGACCGCCAAGCGTGTTGTCGAGACGGAGCACCAGGAGGTCGTGAAGTCCGGTGGACTTTATATTCTCGGCACGGAGCGCCACGAGTCCCGCCGCATCGACAACCAGCTGCGCGGCCGCGCCGGACGGCAGGGAGACCCCGGCGTATCCAGGTTCTTCCTTTCTCTGGAGGACGACCTGATGCGGATCTTCGCGGGCGATCGCGTGCGGTCGGTCATGAAGAAGCTCGGCATGGACGATGGAGTGCCCATCGAGTCGAGAATGGTCTCCAAGCGCGTCGAAGGGGCGCAGAAGTCGGTCGAAGGCCGCAACTTCGATCAGCGTAAGCGGACCGTCGAGTACGACGACGTGATGAACAAGCAGCGCGAGACGATCTATACGATGCGGCGTCAGCTGCTCGAAGGATCGGATCAGCGCGAAAAGGTAGTCGGCATCGCGCAGGACGTCGGCGAAGAGCTGGTCGAGCGCTACTTCGGCGGTCCCGAGGGCTCGCCGGAGGAATGGGACTGGGGCGGTCTCGAGCGCGAGCTCAAGGCGACATTCGGTGTCGATGCCGAAGCACTAGAGGTCGATCACGAGACGGTTGGATTCGACGAAGTTGTTGCCGCGGTGCGCGAGGTCGTGGTTCGTCGGTATGAGTCGCGGGAGGCCGAAATCGGTTCTCAGGCAATGCGGTGGCTGGAACGCAACCTGATGCTCCAGATCGTCGACCAGCAGTGGAAGGACCATTTGCTGGCCATCGACCACCTTCGTCACGGCGTCGGGCTCTCCGGTTACGCCCAGAAGGACCCGCTGGTCGAATACAAACGCGAGAGCTACGATCTCTTCTCGAATATGCTCGACCGGATCGAGGTCGAGTCGCTCAAGCTGTTGTTCAATATTCAGGTGCAGATGCAGGCGGCTCCAGTCAGCGCAGGGGGCGATGCCTTGAGCGTGGAAGAAGCGCTCGAACAGCGGCTGATGCGTCGCCGCCGCCGGAGACCGGCCGGTGTTGCAAGCCACGGCTCGTTCACTGCCGCCAACGAGTCGGCGGCCGAGGCCGGCTCGGAGGAAGGACAACGCACCGTCCGGCGGTCGGAGCCCAAGGTTCGACGCAACGAAACCTGCCCGTGTGGATCGGGCAAGAAGTACAAGAAGTGCCACGGACGCGCCTGATCCGGCGAGTTCGTCTTTCCTGTTGCCCGACGATGAGCTAGAACCTAACGCAGCAGTTCAACGTCGGGCGTCATCTGGCAGCACGGAGGATTCCGCCCCTGTCTACGAATCCGATCCTTCAGGCAATCGAATCAGGCCAGGCTCCGAAGGTTGCAAAGCTGGCCGCGGCAAAGGGCATGTTGCCGCTCGGACCCGAGGAGATGCTCGAGGCGCTTCGGCTGCTGAGCGCTGACGACGACCCTGAGATCGCGACAGCGGTCGGGGACACCGTCGCCACATTCGACGCCGGAAGGCTGAGGCCGATCGTCGAGGATTCGGGCACATCGGCCGCGATTCTCGGATTCGTCGCGTCGTGGAAGACGATTCCTCGCGACATATACCAACCGCTCATCCTGCACAAGAACACGCCTGACGAAGCTCTCGCCGCTATCGCGACGGCGACCGAGCAGGGCGAGGTGCTGGAACTGTTGTCGGTCAAGCAGCAGTCGTTGATCAACCACCCGGCGATCATCGATGCAATCCTCGCGAATCCGCGGCGCACGCCGGAAGCCGAGCGGCGCGCGAGGGAAGTCCGCGAGGAATTCTTCGAGAAGCAGTACGGCGCCCAGATCATCGAGGCCGAGCAGCGCGCCCAGTCCGATGAGGCGGTGGTGGTCGAGGCTCCGCCGGCCGAACCAGAGAAGGTCGTTCGGATCGAGGATCTATTCGCGGAGTTCATCGAGTCGGACCTCATCGATACGGGCGACGAACTGCTCGCCGAATTCGAAGAGCAGTACGGACTCCTCGACGAGATTCCCGAGGGCCCCGAAGAGCCCATGGGGTTCGACATTGACCAGTTCCTTGCCGGCGAGGAGTTTGCCGATGTCGTCGACCGGGAGGCGTTCGAGGAACGCGTCAACGTGCTGGCCAGGATCGCGCGAATGAGCGTCAAGGACCGTATCAGATTCGCCATCAAGGGGACGCGCGAAGTGCGCATGATCCTCATTCGCGATCCGAACCGGCCGGTCTGCGCGGCCGTGGTCATGAACCCGCGAATCACGGATCAGGAGATCGAGACGATCGCGGCGCTCAAGTCGGTGAACGAGGAAGTACTCCGCCTGATTGCGATCAACCGGGCCTGGACTCGAAGCTATGCCGTGATTCACAACCTCGTCCGGAACCCGAAGACGCCCGTTGCCCACACGCTCAACTTCCTGAATCGGATTCAGTCGAAGGATCTGCGGGCGCTCGGGCAGAACAAGAACATTCCCGAGGTCGTCCGCACGATGTCGAATCGGATGTACATGAAGCGGCAGGCGGGATGATCTCGGGCTTTTCGGAGGTTGGCGCCGATCCGGCGTCCGCGGGAGGAATCCTGTGGTGGTGACCTCGCAGAATCGCGTTCTCGTCGCGCTTTTCCTCGTCGCTGGCCTGCTCGTCGTTGGAACTGTCGGGTTCCGGCTCGTGGAGGGTTGGGCCTGGTTCGAGTGCCTCTACTTCACAGTCATAACGCTAGCCACCATCGGCTACGGCGAACCGTCCAGAATGACGGATGCGGGCCGGGCCTTTGCGATCGTGCTCGTCCTCAGTGGCGTCGGCACGCTCGGGTATTCGTTGACGCTGCTCGTCCAGGTACTCATCCAGGGCGAACTTCGCGCTACGTGGGAGAATCGGAGAATGCTTCGAAAGCTCGAGTCGCTTCGGGATCACTTCATCATCTGCGGAGCAGGCCGCGTCGGCTCGCTCGTGGCTCGCGGACTTGCAGCGACGGGCGCGTCGTTCGTCTCGGTGGAGCGAGACCGCGACGTCGTGGAATCCGTTGCGGAGGACGGGTTCATCGTCGTTCACGGCGATGCAACCAGGGAAGAAGTACTGGAACGCGCAGGAATTGGCAGGGCGCGCGGGCTCGTATGCGCACTGCCGTCCGACTCCGACAACGTCTACGCCACGCTCACGGCGCGGGGGCTTGCTCCCGATCTGCTCATCGTCGCCCGCGCCAACGATGACGCTACCGTGTCGAAGCTCCACCGGGCCGGCGCCAACAAGGTCATTTCGCCACTTCACACTGGCGCCCAGCAGATGGTCCAGGCGCTCACGCAGCCCTCGGTACTGCAGTTCCTCGAACTGACAAACCCCGACGAAGCCGTCGATCTCGCACTCGAGGAAGTGGTAATTCAGCCGGGGTCGGACATCGACGGGACGAAGATCCGCGATTCGGAAGTGCGATCCCGATTCGACGTGATCATTGTCGCTATCGTGCGGCCGGACGGGGAGATGCTCTTCAATCCGACGGCGGATTCGCAGCTGAGGGGCGGAGACAAGATCGTGGCAGTCGGCCGTCGTCCTGGCCTCAGTGGCCTGGCCCAGTTGTCGCATACGCGAAGCGCTGCCGGCGGCTGAGGGTTGCTTGGACGTCAGCATCGTCATTCCAACGTGGAACGGACGCAGGTTGCTCGAAGCATTCCTGCCGTCGGTACTCGCCGCGGCTGAGCGCTACAGAGTCGAATCGGGCTTCAAAGTCGAGGTAATCGTCGTCGACGATGGCGGCACGGACGATACTGCGTTCTGGCTGGCAGAAAATCACCCGGGCGCCGTCGAGTTGCTGATGAAGCGCACGAACGAGGGATTCTCGCACGCCTGCAACACGGGTTTTCGGCACGCACGCTATCCGGTCGTTTTTCTTCTCAACAACGACGTCGAGGTCGATGCGGGTTGCATCGGGCCGCTCGTGCGCCATTTCAGCCAACCGGACGTCTTCGCAGTCGCGTGCGAGACCACGAATCTCGAGACCGGCGACGTCTCCGGAGTCGGCAAGCTGGGTTCTTTCTCGAGGGGATTCCTCCGAGTGCACGCGGGATATCGCCCGGCCGGGGACGGCGAGTTCCCGTCGATATTCGCGTCCGGAGGCGCATCGGCGTTCGCCCGTGAAAAGCTGCTGGAGCTGGATGGATTCGACCCACTGTTTGCGCCGTTCTACTGGGAGGACGTCGAACTGTGTTACCGCGCCTGGAAGCGCGGCTGGCGTGTGCTTTTCGAGCCCGGGAGCCGTGTGCGTCACAAGGTCTCGTCGACCATTGGCGCGAGGTTCCGCCGGTACGAAGTAAGGGCGATTGAGCACCGGAATCGCCTTCTTGCCCATTGGATTCACATTCACGACCGCTCGATGTGGCGAAGCCATTTGGTGCGTATGGTCTTCCTTGCACTCACCGCGCCGCTCCGAGCCGATCTCGCATTCGTCGAGGGCCTGATGGAAGCACTGCTTCGCCAGTCTGCAGTTCGCACTCGCCGGACAGCCGAGCGGGCTGCGGCGGAACGTTCGGATCGTGAGGTTCTCGCCGTTTTCGAGCCGTGGATCGGGTATCGCTGAAGAGCGCCGGCCGCCTGGACCGAATACCACCGCGCGCCGAGCCCGATTGGGAGATTGGCCTGAACTCGTGATACAAACCGTCGTTCGTTCCGAACGTTTTCCAACGGAGGCACAAATGGGTCCGACTCGGGGGAAACAGGTTGTTCTCACCGCTCCGCTGACGGAGAGCATCGACCACGCAGGGTTCTTCATCCAGATGTCGCTCGCTTCTATCCCTGGCTGGATGGAATGGGTGATCGACAAGAAGTACCCGATGTGGCGAAACGTCCCTCACGAGGCGGACGGAAGCGCCGGAACGGCGCCCGCGGGACTGCGAGTCGTAGAGGATGTGCTCGCCCGCGAGTTCGGAGCCGAGAACGTGGTCGTGTGCTATCCGGACGACCTCGAAAAGTTCCTGGGCCCTGACACCCGCGTCGTCGGTGTCTCGACTCACAATCCGCTCGGAACGACGTTCGCAGCTGGCGTGTACGCGTCGATTTTCGGAAGTTCCAAGGAACCGGTGAATTCGATCTACGCCCGGAAGATGTTCAAGATCATCAAGGAACACCCGAACCGTTCGAACTTCAAGGTGATCCTGGGTGGCTCCGGCGCCTGGCAGATCGACGAGACCGACTCCCACGAGGAGTTCGGCATCGACTGCGTGGTCAACGGCCGCGCCGAGTCTGCCGGCACCATCGCGGTGTTCCGGCAGGCAGTGGATGGCGAGCCGATTCCCAAGCACATCGAGCCCCATCATCCGTCACGGATCGACGAAATGATCATCCCCGAGTCGCGCACATCGTTCGGCGTCATCGAAATGACGACGGGGTGCGGGCGAAGATGCTCCTTTTGTCTCCCGGACCTCAATCCACGTATCTCGTTCCCGAAGGAAGGCATTCTCAAGGCCGTCGAGGCGAACGTCGCTGCCGGCAACACACAGGTTTCGCTTGCGACCGAGGATATGTTCGTCTGGCAGACCGACGAAGCGAACCTGCCGTTTTTCGTTCCAAATCGAGATGAGTTGATAGACCTGTACCGTTCCATCGTCGCCGTTCCTGGTGTCGAGCACGTGACGCTCTCTCACGCGACAATGGCCCCGGCTCTCGTAGATCCGGAACTCATTGCCGAACTTAGCGAGATCCTGCTCGACAAGAGTCCGATCAAGCTCGGCGCCGTCAGCACGCATCCCGAGGGCCGCGCGCTGGCGCCGCTCATCGGGATCGAGACCGGGTCGGTACGGATCGCGAAGAAGATCATGGCTGGCAAGTCGCTTCCGTTCGACGTCAAGAGCTGGCCCGACGTCGTGCTCGAAGGACTGGCCGTGCTCAACAGAAACAACTGGTTCCCGGTCTGCACGCTCATCGTCGGTTCGCCGGACGAGACGGACGAAGACTCGATGGCTACGCTCGACATGCTCTACGAAGCCGAGCGGCGCGGGCTCTACTGCATGTGGGTTCCGTCCATCTTCACGCCGCTCCTGAAGACCAGGATGGAGAAGGCGGACGGAATTCGCGAGACGCAGCAGCTGTCGAAGCTGCAGTGGCAGGTCATCATGAAGGCGTGGCGGCTTGCGTCGTCCATCGGCCTTCAGTCGACATGGGGCAAGGTATCGTTCGGGCTCGGTTCGCTCGTCGTCTGGGCCACGCGGTTGCGTCGCGTCAACGGTCCGAACTTCACGTGGCCACTGGTTCAGTTCAGCAAGACGGTGCCCGAATCGTGGTTGCACAGGAGCGGCCGGCTCTATGGCGGCAAACCGCTGCCGCGTGTGACGCGAGAAGAGCTGCTTGCCAAGGTTCGCCCTGACTGGCTGGCGAAAATGGAGATGGCGAAGTCGGGCATTCTCGTCGGAGCACAGGTTCCGTCGCCGGAGGTCGCAACGTCTCAACCGGCCTGAATTGTCAACGAATCGCCGTGACGCCGCCGGCCTGTCGGGCTGGCGGTCGCGGACCAACAGGAGCGTCGGACTCGACGCCGCGCACGAGAGGAGTTTTTCGATGAGTCATCCGGCACCCGAATTCGAGATCGTTCCAGGCTCACCCCTGACAGTCCTCACCGAGGAGGAGGATCTGTTCCGCGAGACCGTCGCGAGTTTCGCAAACGAGCAGGTCCGGCCGCTCGTCGCCGAAATGGATCGCGATCAGAAGATCAACGCCGATCTGGTGAAGCAGTGCTTCGAGCTTGGACTGATGGGGATCGAGATTCCTGAGGAGTATGGCGGATCGGGAGGGTCGTTCTTCATGGCCTGCCTCGCGGTTGAAGAGCTCTCGCGCGTGGATCCTTCGGTTGGAGTCATAGTCGACGTTCAGAACACGCTGGTTGCGAATGCGTTCCTGAACTTTGCAACCGACGAGCAGAAGAAGACGTATCTGCCGCGCCTCGCCACCGAATGGGTAGGCGCTTACGCGCTGTCTGAGGCCGCGTCGGGTTCGGATGCTTTCGCTTTGACCACTCGCGCCGAAGACGCGGGCGACCACTGGGTGCTGAACGGCCGGAAGATGTGGATCACGAACGCGCTCGAGGCGAGCGTTTTCATCGTGTTCGCTACCGTCGATCCGGGCGCGGGGTACAAGGGCATCACGGCATTCATCGTCGAGAAGGATTTCCCCGGTTTTTCGGTCGGCAAGAAGGAGCACAAGCTAGGTATTCGGGCGAGCTCGACGTGCGAGTTGCTCCTCGACAGCTGCGAAGTGCCGAAAACGAACGTTCTCGGCGAGATCGGCAAGGGCTACAAGATCGCGATGATGAC
Source organism: Blastocatellia bacterium (assembly GCA_021463145.1). Classification (GTDB taxonomy): domain Bacteria; phylum Acidobacteriota; class Blastocatellia; order UBA7656; family JADIYM01; genus JADIYM01. Next base: position 42,977 of record JAJTWZ010000022.1, read on the forward strand.
TCTCAACGAGGGCCGCATCGGGATTGGCGCGCAGATGGTCGGACTTTCGCGAGGTTCCCTGGATTGCGGAGTCGCGTACACGAGGGAGCGCATCCAGTTCGGCAAGCCGATATCCAGTTTTCAGGGCGTTCAATTCCAGATCGCCAGGTGTGCGGCCGATGTGGAGAGCGCCAGACTGCTCGTCTACAACGCCGCGCGTCTTCGCGATGCACGGAAGCCGTTCCTTACGGAAGCTGCGATCGCGAAGCTGCTGAGCTCGGAGGTCGCCGAAAGGGTGAGCTCCCAGGTCGTCGAGTTTTACGGCGGCTACGGTTACACGAGCGACTATCCGGCCGAGAAGTTCTTCCGGGATTCGAAGATCGGAAAGATCTACGAGGGAACTTCGAATATGCAGCTGAGCACGATTGCGAAGCAGGTGATTGGAGATAGCTAGGCGGGATCTCCGGGAAGATCTGTAGTCGCAATGGCTACCGGGTTCACGGCGCCGGGACCGGGTTGGCCGCACGAACGCAGCTGGCTGGGTGTCTGGGGTGGGGGCGGTAGCGTGGAGCGGTCCGGCCGCACGGCGGTCGGCGCTGAGAGTCTGGCGTTTTCGCGGGATGAGCGGGGGCTCGCTGCAATCGCCGCGCGAGGCCAACTGCAGTTCCATTGACCTCGCTACAGTCCAAAGCTCCACTGAGGCGCCGACCGCTCCACGGGCTCTGGCGCGCAGTGCGACGCGAATCTGCCGTCGACCCAGCCGGGGCCCGAACGCGTACTTGCTTGAAAACCACGGCCCGCACCTCGGGTTCCGGCGCCTTCGCGCCTGTGGCGCCTTTCGCGCCGCCGCTGCGATTCGCGCAACGGATAACGCGCCGACATCCGCGACTCCTTTGCGAAATCCGCCCGTCTTTGGCAGAAAGTAGGCTTGCGAGAACGATTCCATTGCGACATCCGGAAACAGAGCCGATGAGACGCGGATGAAACTGCACGCACGCATTGCAGCGATCGTCGTCGTCACGGCGTCGCTCGCACCGTTCGTCCTTGCTGTCCACTCGCAGGACATTCGGCCCGCCGACGATGCTGGAGGCACGATTCGAGGGCGCGTCATCGGCGGCGGAGATCGCCCCGTCGGCGGCGTGCGCGTTGTAGTGAGCGGCCGCGGCATCTTTACCGAGACCGCACTCACTCGCGAAGACGGCTCGTTCGAAGTAAAGGTGCCGAGCCTCGGCGCCTACACCATCAGACTCGATGCTCCGGGATACAGACCTGCACGGGCCACGGCTCGAATCGACCAGCCTCTCCAGACCGTCGATCCGGTAATCCGGCTCGTTCCGGCCTCGTTGCGAGTTCGGGTCTTCAGCACTGGAGGTAACCAGGGACTGCCCGGAGTGTCCATCGTCGTCACGGCACACGAAGGCGGCGAGCCGTTAAACGGCGTTACCGACGCGAGCGGAGACTGCTACTTCGGAGCAATGCGTGCCGGTTGGTACTCGATCAAGGCTACTCTCGTCGGGTACGAGCCCGGCTCCGACGACGTCCTGATTGCCTCGAGTTCCGAGATGGCAATGTCGTCCATCGCCCTGTCGAAGGGATCGTCGATTCCCGTTGCCCGATCGCGCCAGCGCTATGGAACGCCGAAGTTGCCATCGGATGAAGTACGACAGATTGCCCAGGACGATCTCGGGCTCATGTGGTTCGCGACGAATCGCGGCGTTGCGCGATTCGATGGCGCCGACTTCGAGTCGAGCAGCGCACAGGGATCCGAGCTTTCGTCACTCGACAACGTCGATGTGCGCTCCGTAGCTCTCGCCGGCGGGTCCTTGCTCTTCGGGACGGTCGATGGCCTCTCGATGTTGCGCAATGGCGCGATGGAACACGTGCCCGAGTTCGACGGTCTCACAGTGAACGACATCTACGAGGACGCGCCCGGCTCGGTGTGGGTGGCATCGTCGGAGGGACTGTTCAGAAAAGGGCAGGAAGCCTATTCGCGAGTGCTCCCCGGTTCATTCGCGTCGATTTCGGTGGACCCGCTGGATGGCTCACTCTGGTTTGCGGGTGGCGAGATCGGTGGCGCCACGAGGTACGCCGGTGGAGAGCTCGAGCCGATCGAGTTCGCTACTCCGGCTCTGCTGGATGGGCACTCGGTGACTACGGTTCACCGGCTCGGGAAGGGCGACTTGCTGCTCGGTACGACAGGTGGCGTCTATCGCCTTGTGGATGGCCGGCCTACGCCGTTTCTGCGTGAGCTGGTGGTTGGAGCCGTCACGTCCATCGTGAGCGATGCGCAAGGCAACATCTGGTTCGGCACCGACAAGGGAGCACTGCTCTACGACATTCGCCTTCAGGCGTCGAGTCTCGACTTCGCCGGCGAGCACATCAACGACCTTACCCTGGATCGCGAGGGTAACCTGTGGTTTGCGACTGACAAGGGCGCGATACGCCGCGATCTTTACAGCTTCGTTCCCATACGAACGAGCGACGGCCTGCTCAACAACAACGTGAGCTGGATCTACCCGGATCGCGCCGGCGACGGCAGCCCTCGAGTGTGGCTGGTCACCTCCGGCGGTGTCCAGATTTACAGCTCGTCCTCGACGTTTCAGGAGTTCACGTTTCCCGATCCGGAGGCCCGAGTCCACCACGTGATTCGCGACCGTGCCGGCGCCCTCTGGTTCGCGACGTCAAAAGGTATTTTCAGGATTGTTGGCGCGATCAGCGACCGGGTGAGTGAGACGGCGGCAACTTGGGTCGCCGAGGCAGGCAATGGTCAGCTGTATGCGGCCACGCAGTCAGGCGCCGCAGTGTTCAACGGCTCGGCATTCGAGAGCGTCACTGACCTCGCCGGCTTTGCCCCTTCCCGGCTCTTTGCGATCGGTGAAGACATCTGGCTCGCAACCGACGACGGCGCCGTTCGGTACTTGCCGTCGCGGCACCTTGTCGAGTCTATCGACGTCAGTCGTGGAGTACAGGGAGAAACCGTGCGCTGGGTCGAGTCGGACTCCATTGGCCGCGTGTGGTTGGCGACCGACTTTGGCATCGAGATTCTGGACGGAAAGTCGCTCACGAAACTCGAGGGAAACGCCGGCGTCAGCGCCGGATCCGATGCGAGGACGCTTTCCCTGGATTCGGATGGATTCATGTGGGTCGGGTCGGCCGAGGGGACCGTCCGAAAGATCGCGTCCTACGAAGGCGGCGTCATCGAGACGACGTTCTCCGCAGACCAGGGTATTCCCGGGTCACTCGTCAGCGCGATCGCGCAGGACGGGAACGGTACGATCTGGTTTGCGACCGACGGTGGCGCTTCGAAGCATCGGCCGGGCAGGATGCTGCCGACGCTCCTTCCGCGTATCGAGGTCGACGGACGCACATTCCAGGCTGGCGGCACCGTGCCGGCCGGACAGCACACGATCCGCTTCCTGTTTCGCGGGATCACGATGCTCGGCGATGCGCGTTACCTTTACCGTCTGGATGAGGACGGCCCGTGGCAGCAGTTGCCACCGCGGCAGGAGGCGGAACGGGAGGTAGTCTTCACGGATCTCGCCGCCGGCGAACACTCTTTTCAGCTACGGGTCCTGAATAGGGATCTGTTCGGGCTTGAGACCGAACCAGTCGTGCTCAGGCTTCGCATAGACGTGCCAATGTGGCGAAAGTGGTGGTTCTGGTCGCTGCTCGCGGTTGCGGCCTTGGGGGCAGGCGTGGGAGCTACGGTGTTCGTGCGTGTGCGCTCCCGAGAGTACGTGCTCCCGCCCGAACTTCAGAGTTACGTTCCGATCGAGCCGAATCCGTTCATCGTTGGAAATCCGATTCGCAACGAGGCGATGTTTTTTGGCCGCGAGGACGATTTCCGCTATGTGCGCACGAAGCTGGAAGGAGCGGCGCAAGGGTGCGTCGTCGTTCTGTGTGGCGAACGGCGCACGGGGAAGAGCTCCATTCTCTATCAGATTCTCAACAAGCGCCTGGGGGATCGGTTCATCCCGGTCTTCGTCGACCTTCAGGAAATGGTCGTATCGAACGACCGAGAGTTCTTCCGCCGCGTTGCGCGACTGACAGCTGAAGCGGTTCGGCTCGATCGGGCCTTCGTGGACGGGTTTCGAATCGATGACGAGTCGCTGAACCCGTACCACCAGTTCGTCGATTTTCTCGATGAAGTGCTCTCGAGAATCGACGATCGTGTCCTGTTGCTTCTGATGGACGAGTATGAACTGCTGGAGACGAAGGCAGACGAGGGAAGGCTCAACCCCGAAATCTTCCTGTTTCTCGCGGGCCTGATGGACAACAAGGAGCGGCTCTCGTTCGTTTTCACCGGATCGCGCCGTCTGGAGGAACGGGACAGGCGCTACTGGCGCGAGATGCTGCGCCGCTCACAGTTTCGAAAGATCGCCTTCCTCAGCGAGAACGACGCCCGCCGGCTGATCACCGAGCCGGTCGAGGGCAGGGTAGTTTATGGACGCAACGTGATCGATCGCATCGTCAGGCTGACGGCAGGGCAACCCTTCTACACGCAGGTCATCTGCCAGAACGTCGTCGACTACCTGAACGAGCACGAGAAGAATGCAATCACGATGCGTGAGCTCAACGGCGTCGTCGACGAAATCATCGACCACCCGTTGCCACAGATGATCTACTTCTGGGACGCCCTTTCGGCCGACGAGAAGGTCGTTCTTTCGCTCCTGGCTCACACGCTTGACGCGCCGCGTGAGCGCAGTTGGGCGACTGCCGCCGACATCGGCGACGTCGCTGCACGCGAGCGCGCTCCGGTCGACCTATCGGAGAACACCATTCATCTGACCCTCGAGGAACTGTTCAGGACGGATGTGCTCGAGAAGAATCCGTTCGAAGCCTACCGCTTCCGCATCGATCTGTTGAGGCTCTGGATCCGTCGCAGTCACTCAATCTGGGAAGTCATCAAGGGAAATCTCCAGTGAACAAGCTCGAACTGAAGAATCAGACGCTCATCGCTTCGCATTCGGTGCTGGCCGGAATGACGCGATTCATCCCGGTGCCGTTCGTAGACGACATGGTGCAGAGCTACGTGCTGCGCCGGATGATCCGGCGCCTCGCGGAGAGCTACGGCGTCACGCTGGCCGAAGACGATGCCGAGACGCTGGGCACCGAGCCCGGCGGGGGGTGCGGCGGGTGCCTGTTGTCCGCGGTGTTCTATCCATTGAAGTGGGTGCTTCGAAAGGTGTTCTTCTTCCTCGAGATGAAGCGCTCCGTGGACCTGCTCAGCCGCGTCTACCATCGCGGCGTTCTCGTGGAGTACGCGATGCAGCAGAAGTGGATCGGGCTGGATGCCGGGCGGTCAGCCCCGGACGTCCGGCGTGCGATCGATCAGGTTCTTCGCGAGTCGCCGATTCGTCCCGTTGAAGAGGCGGCGAAGTTGACCTTCCGGCAGTTCAGCGGACCCTTCAGAGCTGCCATTCGACTGCTGCGATCGGCGACTAGCGGGCTTACGAAGCAATCGTCCGCGGACGATGTCGAGAACGTCCTGGAAGCGGTGCCGGCCGAGGAGAAGAAGCAGTTCGATGGTCTCGTGGCCTCGCTGGTAGGGCGCATCAATTCCATTCCGTCCGAGCACTTCGACGCAATGAAAAAGGGGCTCGACAAGCTCATGAAGGAGTAGGCGGAGCTGCCCGGCCTCCCCGTCGGAGCAGGAATCGGCGGCGGCCAGGATGAGATCGGATTCGTTGCAGTTCCCCGCGCGCCTGCGGCGCACATACTCGGACGAAACGAACAGCGTTTCGGGTCTGCGGGTCATATTGAAGCCCGGAGCGCTTCGGGTCCGCGGGCCATTCTGAAGCGCCGGAGCTTCCGGGTCCGCGGGCAATTCTGAAGCGCCGTAGGCGCGAAAGAGCCAGAGCCCACGGCGTAAGCCGTGGGTATTGTGGCGGAGTTCGGTCAAGCCCCGGAGGGGCGAAAGAAGAACCCGAACGCGCGACGGCCGTGGCCCTCTTTCGCCCCTTGCAGGGCTTCGATCGATTTCTGCCTGCTGACCCACAGCTTACGCCGTGGGCACTGGTGCTTTCGCGCCTACGGCGCTCCAGAAGAATGCGATGACGACTCGCTCAAGCGGCATTGCGACTCGAGGAATACGGAGAGGTTTCGTAACAACCCGCGTCACCCCCAACCCGCGTCACCCCCAACCTGCGTCACCGCCGCTCCGTTACAACGGCCATTTCGAGCACCGGAGGCCTTGACCGCGAAGCGGTCACAGACGATAGCCTGGGGTGACGGCGGTGAGCGAAGCGATCCGCCGTCACCCCAGGGTCGCCCACCCAGATCGCCCCGACCGCGGAGCGGTCGCACAGACCTCCGAATCCGTAACAGGTCGAGACCCACTCTAATCATCTGGGTCCGTCGCGTGATGAGTGGACTCAAGTTTGCCCGGTCGCGACTGACCGGTCGTTGTCTCTCTGGAGCGTCGACGCGTCGGCGCGCGTCGCCGCCGTTTGCCGTACAAGACAGCCGGCCGTCATAAGACGATTGACTCTTACCCGTCCCGGGCGTATAAGCGGCGTGATCCCCGTTGAAAGACTGAACCTCGCGATTCGCGCGCCCGAGCTCGTCAAGACGGCGAAGTCCGTTGGCTCACGGGTGGCCTGACTGTATCTCCCAGGGTTCGGCAGCGGCAGACAGTTTGGGCGGATCGAACACGGATCCGTCGCTTCGCGAGGTTTGGCACGGGGGCAACCACCATCCACAGATAGATCGGAGCCGTGAACTCGCTATCGTTCGTGACTCCGATCCGTCTCTGGAACGGCGTGAAGTACGGTCGCCGGTAACTCTACGAAGCACCGTCCCGATGCCGGACGCTCCCGGATGTCGACACGGAGCGGCTCCGCAAGTCCTTCGACACGCACCGAAACGCGGTGACAGTCACCAAGGAACACGTCGTCCGCTACCTCGCCGCCGATCCGGTTGACGCCAGGCTCGGCCTGAAGCCGCAAATCGCACGGACGGCCGACGAGCAGCATCGGCGCGCCCGCTTCCCCCCCTCGCACGCCTTCCGACCACGATCCGACTTCCAGCCGATAGGAGGCGCCATTGGATTCGACGGTCGCATGTTTCCCATCGCCCTCCGACCGCGCACGCAGCAGATTCGCCGCGCCGAGAAACTCTGCCGCGAAGCGTGTGCGTGGAGTCCGGTAGAGTACCGCCGGAGGTCCGGTCTCGACGATGCGCCCGCCGCGCATCAGCACGATCCGATTCGAGAACGCCAGTGCTTCCGACTGGTCGTGCGTCACGAACACCGTCGTTACCCGCAGTTCCCTCAACAGTGCGCGCAACGCTTCGCGCGTCGATTCGCGCAGGCCTGCGTCCAGGTTCGAGAGCGGTTCGTCGAGCAGCAGGACTCGCGGACGAATTGCGATCGCCCGTGCGAGCGCGACGCGCTGCTGCTGGCCCCCCGACAACTGGTCGGGCCTGCGATCGTCGAGTCCCGAGAGCTGAACAAGTTCGAGCGACTCGGCGATGGCCGTTGCGATCTCCGATTTGGACGCTCGACGCATCTGGAGACCGAACGCGACGTTCTCGGCGACCGTCATGTGCGGGAACAGCGCGTAATTCTGAAAAACCAGGCCCATCTGTCGTCGCTCTGGCGGCCATCGCGTGATGTCGTCCCCTTCGAGTCGCACGGCGCCGGCTGTCGGACGCTCGAGCCCCGCGATCATCCTAAGCGCGGAAGTCTTGCCGCATCCGGACGGTCCCAGGAACGTGACTATCTCGCCAGCGGCCATGTTTATCGACATGTCCGACACGGCGTCGTCAGGGGCGCCTGGATAACGCAGGCAGAGCCCGTCGAGCGACAGGAACGGCGAATCGCTCACTTTGCGCTTTCCGATCTGATGTCGCTGGCCCACGTCGACATCCACGACTTGATGTTCATCCTGTACAGGTTCCAATCCATCGGGAGTTTCTTGTACTGAAGGTCTCTGGCCCACTCGGGAAGCGTCGATCGGTCCAGGTCGCTGCGCGCCGGAATACGGTAGAACGCATCCGCCGCGAAAGCGAGATTGTCGGGCCGTCCACAGAACTCGTAAAAGAGCCGGGCGCCTTCGGCACGAGGCGCGCCCCGGACGATTGCGATCGCATCCGTCACCACGGGCGAGCCCGATTTCGGATAGACGATGGCGAGCGCGTAGCCTCGCTCACGTATGACCCGGCTCACGTCGGGCAGGTTCCAGGCGGTGATGTCGGCTTCCTGGCGGTTGATCCGCAGGAGCAGGCTGTCCCAGCTGGTCGGATAGTCCTTCGTGTTGCGCGCGAGGCCTCGCAGCCATTCGAAGCCGGCTTCTGGCCCGTTCGTCTCCGGCCACCTGCGCATGATCATTGCGCCAAAGATAGTCCGCATCGTGTCCGACGGGTTTGGGTCGCGAATGAGAATCCGTTGGTGCCACTTCGGATCGAGCAGATCGTCCCAATCGCGCGGTGCCTCGGATTCGGGAATGACGGCCGTGCTGTAGGCGATGATCTCGGGCGTTTCGTATAGGCCCGCCCACCGCCATTCGGCATCGTGAGCGTCGTCGGCGATGGCGCGTGAATAACTTGGCTCGTATGGTTCGAGCAGTCCTTCGTTTGCGGCGTCCGAAAACGTGACCGCGCTCGCACCGAACCAGACATCGGCCTGCGGATTCATTCGTTCGGCTCGAAGCCGGTCCGGAATGTTCTGAGACGGCAGGTCGAAAGTCTGAACGTCGAACTGCGGGTACTCGGCCTCGAATCGCATCTCGAATGCATCGAGCAGCGCCTGACCGTGCGGAGAGTAGACGACGAGCGGCGTACGCCCATCGCCCGAGCAGGCCAGGGTGGCGAAGCCGACTGCGAACAGCAGCACTAACGCCGTGCGGCGAGTCGCAGGGAGTCTGCGCCTTCGAGTCATCGAAGCAGCGTCACCGGACAGGCTTGCACGCCGAAGACGAATGGCCTGCCCGCTCGATGAAGAGACTTTCATTCCAGGTCGCGCTCGAACCACCATTGGGGTTCGGGCGAACGGCGCCCGAGGTTTCGAGAAAGAATTTCCGGTACGGATCGCAGTAGCGATTCCATCCTATCGCGTTCATACGGTACAAGGTATCGGCGCTGCGGGCCACGTGGGCGCCTTGCAGCAAGGAACACGTGTCAGGAGCCAGCCAATGCCGCCGACGAAGGTCTCGTTGATAGTCCAGCCAGGGGACAGCTTCTTTCCGATCGTCAATGCCCTGGACAAGGCCCAGACGTCGGTGAACATTACGGTCTTCCGGATGGACGACCCGATCATCCAGCAGGCCATGGTCGAAGCGGTGCGCCGGGGCGTTCGCGTCAGGGCACTCATCGCCACGAGCGCCCGGGGATGGGGAGAGGCGAACAAGCGGCTCCTGAAGGAAGCTCGCAAGGCCGGGATCGAGATCAAGGAGCCAGCGGGCGACAGCAAGAAGACGCGTTTCCATTACAAGATAATGATGGTGGACGGCAGGCAATCGCTCGTCTTCACCTTCAACCCGACTCGCGAGAACCTCCACTACACGCGCGACTTCGGAGTGATCGTCTTCGACGACGCAACGACAGCGGAGTTGAACAGGCTGTTCGATGCGGACTGGAACGACGCGGTCTTCGAGCCGAGGAAGGCTTCGGATCTCCTCGTTAGTCCCTACACCAGCCGCGCGGGCATGGAAGCCCTGCTTGGCGGTGCGAAGAAGTCGATTCATCTGTGGGATGCGAAGGTTGAAGACCCGGCGATTCTAGAGATCCTTCGCGGCAAGGTCGCGCAGGGTCTGGACGTGCGAGTCCTCGGGGACGAGAAGTCGCCGTTTGGAACCGGCGCCGGGGAGCCGGGATTTCGCGCCATTACCCGTTTCAAGCTGCACGCGAAGTGCGTTGTCGTCGACGGCGAGCGAGCCGCGCTTGGCAGCATGAATCTGCGCACGCAGAGCTTCGACCGTCGCCGCGAGGTCGCAATCGTTGTGAAGGACGAAGCGGTCGTAAAGAAGCTATCCGGCATTTTCGATTCGGACTGGGAACAGAAGGCGCCGGCCTCGGGGTCGGCGAAGACGCTCGTGCGGGCGAACATTACGGCCTCCGACGTCGCGGCGGCAGTTGCGTCTGCCGGAGCCACGGTCAAAGGACTCGTGCTCATCTCGCGCACCGATGCCCTGCGCAGGCACGAACTTGGCGCGGGCGTCACGACCGTCGGAAGATCGGACGAGAACGACATCGTAATCGGCGAAGCCTCGGTTAGCCGTCATCACGCTCGATTTTTCGTCGACGGCTCCAAGTGCGACGTCTCGGATCTGGAAAGCGCGAATGGAACTTTCATCAATGGCGAGCCGCTCAAAGGGTCTCGCCGTCTCGTTCCTGGCGACGTCATCGGGATCGCCGACGAAGAGGAGTTCCGGCTTGTCGAGTTATAGCCGGCGCGTGGGGTTCTTGACGGAGTGAATACGGAGACGATCGGTTCCGGGCGCCGGTCCGGATGGTGGCTCTGGATGGTTCGGGTTGTCCGGCTGTTGTTGCTGGCATACGTTTGCGTGCTCGGATTCCTTTACTTCGCACAGACCTGGCTCATCTTTCCCGGCAGATGGTGGCAGGGAAGCGAAAGCGCGCAAGTAGAAGTACCGGCGGGCGCGGAGTTGTTGCGGTTCGATACGGCGAGCGGGGTGCGGGTCGTGGCGTTGTTCGGGCCGGCGCTGGAGCGGCTCGGAAAGCCGATGGCGGACGCGTCCTCGCGGCCGACGATGCTGTTCTTCTATGGAAATGGCGATTGCCTCGCGCAGACTGTCGACCTTTTTGAGCAGTTTCGAAGGACGGGTGTGAATGTGGCCGTTGCCGACTACGCCGGCTACGGAATGAGCGAGGGCTCGCCGTCCGAGTCCGGCTGCCGCGAGACCGCTCTTGCGCTCTACGACCACGTCGCATCTCGAAGCGACGTCGATGCGTCGCGACTGTTCGTTGTGGGCTGGTCGCTTGGATCCGGAGTCGCAATTGACCTGGCGACTCTGCGGCCGGTCGCTGGCATCGCGGCTATAAGTCCGTTCACGAGCCTTGTAGACATGGCGAGGCGGACCTATCCGTTCGTTCCCGCGTCCTGGCTCGTGTCACACCGGTTCGACAGCGAGGTAAAGCTGAGGACTCTGCATTGCCCCTTGTTCCTGGCTCACGGGCGCCGGGACGGGACGATTCCCTTCGATATGTCGGAGCGGCTGGCCGCTGTGGCGGCCGGACCCGTCACGTTCTACGCCATCGACGATGCGCGGCACAACGACGTGTTCTCAGTGGGCGGCCCCGGGTTGCTGGAGGCGCTCGGAGCCTTTCTCGAGCAGAAAGTGTAGGCGGAATGGCCTGAATGGACGCCTGTTGCGGCCCCGTCAGTCCCGGCGATCCTGAAATCCTGCCTACTTCTTTCTGGCAACCTCGAGGCGCGCCGCTGCGCGGGCGAGCGCATCGGTTGCGGCGCCCGAGTCGACGCCGGAGTCGGTCATCGACTGCGTCACGAGTTTCTCGGCACGCTCGCGCGCCTTGATGGCGCGATCGATGTCAATCTCGTCCGGTTTCTCGGCTACCTCGGCAAGCACACGAACCTTGTCGGGCAGCACTTCCACGAAACCTTCCGCGATAACTACCTGGTGGGTCGTCCCGCCTTCCACGTAACTGAGCAGACCAGCCGCCTTCAACTGGGAGATGAGCGGGCTGTGCCCCGGCAGGATTCCGAGTTCGCCGTCCAGTCCGGGAACCTGCACGGAATCGACTCGAGCGTCCACGAGGTGGCGCTCCGGCGTGACGATCTCGAGGTGAATGGTATCGGCCATAAACGAAATTGGTGTCCGGTGCGTGGCCGAAACGGCGGAGTCCGGTCATCGGACGCCGCCGCTGTGGCCGGGTTCGCGTTCAGGCCTTGGCGGCCATCTTCTCGGCCTTCTCGTAGACTTCCTCGATGCCGCCGACGAGGTAGAAGGCCTGCTCGGGAACTTCGTCCATCTCGCCGTCGAGAATCTTGCGGAAGCCCTTGATCGTCTCCGCGATAGGAACGAGGCGTCCCGACAGTCCCGTGAACTGCTCGGCGACGAAGAAGGGCTGCGAGAGGAACTTCTGGATCTTGCGCGCGCGCGACACGACCAGACGGTCCTCTTCCGAGAGTTCGTCGATACCCAGAATCGCGATGATGTCCTGCAGATCGCGGTAGCGCTGCAGCGTCCGCTTGACGTCCTGGGCGGTGTTGTAATGCAGGTCTCCCACGACGCGCGGCGAGAGAATCGTGGAAGACGACGCAAGTGGGTCGACCGCCGGGTAGATGCCGAGTTCGGCGATCTGGCGCGAGAGCGCCGTGACGGCATCGAGGTGCGCGAAAGTCGTCGCCGGCGCCGGATCCGTGTAGTCGTCGGCAGGAACGTAGACGGCCTGAACCGACGTGATAGAACCCTTCTTGGTCGACGTGATGCGCTCCTGCATTTCGCCCATCTCGTTGGCGAGCGTCGGCTGGTAGCCAACCGCCGATGGCATTCGGCCGAGCAGCGCCGACACTTCCGAGCCGGCCTGCGTGAACCGGAAAATGTTGTCGATGAAGAGGAGCACGTCCTGGCCTTCCTCGTCGCGGAAGTACTCGGCGACGGTGAGGCCAGTCAGGGCGACGCGCATGCGCGCCCCGGGAGGCTCCGTCATCTGGCCGTAGATGAGCGCAGCTTTCGAGTTCTCGTGGTCGCCTGGCTTGATGACGCCCGAATCGGACATTTCGTGCCAGAGGTCGTTGCCTTCGCGCGTTCGCTCGCCAACACCCGCAAACACCGAGAAGCCGCCGTGGTGCTTGGCGACGTTGTTGATGAGCTCCATGATGAGCACCGTCTTGCCGACGCCCGCGCCGCCGAACAGTCCGATCTTGCCGCCCTTGAGGAAGGGCTGGATCAGGTCGACGACCTTGATGCCCGTCTCGAGCATCTCCTGCTGCGTCGACTGGTCTTCGAAGGACGGGGCTGGACGGTGGATCGGATACCGGATGTCGCTTGCCACTGGTCCGAGGTTGTCGACGGGGTTGCCGATGACATTGATGACGCGGCCGAGCGTACCCCGTCCGACAGGCGTCGTGATCGGCGATCCCGTGTCGATCGCCTTCATTCCGCGCACGATGCCCTCAGTGGCTTCCATTGCGACGGTTCGAACGCGGCCCTCGCCGAGATGCTGCTCGACCTCGACGACCAGCTCGATCGGTTCGGGTACGTCGAAGCCCTCACTCACAACCCGCAACGCTTGATAGATCGGCGGCAGATACTTGTCGTCGAACTCGACGTCGATGACCGGGCCGATGATCTGGATGACCTTGCCGACTTTCGCATCAGTGCTGCTGGACATGCTCGATTCGTCTCCTCGGAATTTGTGAAGCTCGCGACGATAGCACAGTCGGACAGCCATTGCCAGAAATTTCACAAGGACCCGGGGCACGGCCTGTTGGCAGCGCTTATGTCGAATGGCGATCACAACTTATGGCCGTTTGAGCGCACAGTTGCCATCACCGCGCCAATGGCGGAAGTCATTGCGGAAGGACGACGTTATCCCACGGGCGCCCCGGCGGAAGCTCGAATGAGGTTGAGGTCGAGTCAGGCCTCGCGAGCCTTGGTGTAGGACATCAGATCGTGGCGGCGCACCGCGTGCAGCACTGCAACCTTTGTAATACCGAGCAGTCGGCTGGCGGCCGCCATGTTGCCACGCGATCGGGTAAGTGCTTCGACGAGCATCCACCGTTCGAGACTGGCCTTTGCTTCACGCCAATTGGGAATCGGATCGGCAACGATGGCGAATCGTCCGTGGTTGGGACCAGCGAATCCGCTTCCATCGCGGTTCGAGGTGCTTCGAGGCGAGAGCGCTTGCTTTGACATCGTGGCGGCAGTCTAGCCACAACATAGTTCGCGCACAAGCAAAAACTCGAGACTGGCCCTGAGGCGAACTGTTATTGTCCTGACCCGCGAGACAAAGCCGCTTCTGTTGCTCAACCATGAATACGGCACGCCGCGAGGGACTCAGGCTCGTCAAAATGGGAAAAGTATCCCCTTTTCCTTGAGTAGCATGAACTTCGCGTCGGAAAACCTGTAAAGACGAGCCGGACGATGCACGCCGTCCATCTTCGTCTCTCCGGTTTCCTGGATGATCGCCAGCGAGAGAATTTTCTTTCTGAAGTTTCGCTTGTCGAGTTGCTTACCGAGAATGATCTCGTAGACGTTCTGTAACTCGGTGAGCGTGAACTGTTCTGGCAGGAGCTGGAACCCGACGGTCGTGTACTCGAGCTTGTTCCGGAGGCGCTCGATGGCGTAATCGACGATCCTTTCGTGGTCGAAGGCGAGCCTGGGCAGGCCGGTCACACTGAACCATCTCGCATCGGTCGCGTCCGCCGACGCGTGCAGGACCTGGCGATCCGAGGCAATGATCGCGAAGTAGGCGACGGTGATGACGCGTGTTCGAGGATCCCGGCCGGGGTCGCCGAAGGTGTACAGCTGTTCGAGATAGATGTCTCGAACCCCTGTCTCCTCCAGCAGTTCCCGGCGAGCGGAGTCTTCGAGCGACTCGTCCTTGCGCACGAACCCGCCGGGGAGAGCCCAGCTGCCCTGATATGGCGGCTCGCCGCGCTCGATGAGCAGGAGTTTCAGCGTCCGATCACGCACGGTGAAGATCACGAGATCGACGGTGACGTTCTGCCGTTCGAACCTCACGGGGTCGTATCTGTCGGGCGAGGCTCCTTCACCCGGAGCCAGTCCATCGAATCGCCGTTTCGTCATAGCTGAGGCGTCCGCTTCCTTCAGGCCGGCAAGTGCCCGGTGACTATCTGTTCCGTCGTCGCAAATGTGACACCACTGGCCTCGAACCGCTCCAGAGCCGAGCGACTCCCCTCAGCCGTGACGCCGGCGATCGCGTCCGCGACGACAATTACGGGGATTCCGCGCTCGATGAGGCCTTCGACCGCCCGGCTGACACAGTAATCGGTTGCGACACCATACACGACCGCCCGATCCGGAGTGAACCGCTCGAGATAATGGCCGACTGCCGGATTGCTGAACATCGAGAAAGTCACTTTCTCCAGGATGGTCTGCGCCGGCTGCTCTTGCGGAAGTCCTACGCCGGCAGCAGTTACTACGACCGGTGCTTCGGTCAATGTGACTGCGATCTTGCATTGACCGGCGGTTCCCGCGAGGCAATGCGAGGGAAACTGGGCGAACTCGGGATCGTCGGGAAGGTGAGCGTCGGCTGAACTCAATATCGGAATGCCGTTCGCCACGGCGTGGGCAGTGAGAGCCCCGAGCGCATCGACCAGTTCGACGGCTCCAGGCACGGAAAGCCGGCCGTCGGCGTCGATGAAGTCGTGCTGCGTGTCTATGTCGACGAAAAGCAGTGATTCGCTCATTCCGTTCATTCCTTCCGGTTACGTCTGACCGCTGGACGTACCGCGCCGCGGCGCCGCAATCTTGCACCGGCGCGTCTCTCTTGTCGAGTTTCGATCCGCCAATGCACCCGTCACTTCAGGCGTCGCTGCGACGCGCGAGATCGCCGGCCGGCCGGACTGCAATCGTCTTGAAGCGATGAAGCCTGACGAGTCCGGGTGCCGCGCCGCGCGGCTTGCTGACAAACTTGCGTTGGACGTAACGCACGTCGACGAGCGCTTCGTCCTTCGCCTGGCTGTAAAAGGCGGCCAACTGAGCCGCTTCCAGCAAGGTGCGATGCGGCACGTCGCCGCGCCGCGCCAATCGAACGATGACGTGCGAGCCCGGATAGTCGGCGGCGTGCAGCCAGATGTCCGAAGGACGAGCGACCTTGAAGGTGATCTCGTCGTTTGCGGAGCTGGTTCGTCCCACCAGAATTTCGTAGCCGTCCGAGGAAACGAAACGACGGGCGCCGCTTACCGGTCGCGCCGCGCCCGATCCGCGCGACGCCGGGCCGGCCGGCACGCGGCGAATCCCGAGAAGGCCGTCGAGCCGGGAGGCGATCTCGTCGATCTCGGCTGTTGTCGCCGCGGCATCGAGGGCTGATTCGAGCTCGTGCAGCGCAGTCGCCCGAGACTCCACGACTGGTCTGCGACTGTCAACGGCCTCGCGAGTGCGCCGCATTCGACGATGCCGTGCAAAGTACTGCTCAGCCAGCGCCGCAGGCGTTACGCCGGGGCCAGCCTCGATGAAGATCGATTCCTGGCCGTCCGAGTAGTAGTCGACGATCTTGTAGCCACCTTCGATCGGTATGGCGGTCGACTGTTGAGCCAGAAGACACTCCGCGATTTCGCGCAGCCGCCCGGCGCCTTCGGCGGATCGAACGTCATCGTCCATTGCGCGCAGTGCGCGGCGCTCGCGGTCCAGCGCCGCGCGAATCCGATGGCCCAGGACGCGCACGCGCGACCGGCTTCTTTCGAAAACGCCGAGGCCGAGCCACCACGAGGTTGCGGCATTGGATGGATCGTCGAATTTCTCGATAAGACCGTTGGTGAGCGAGTGCAACTCGATCGTCGAAAGTACGAATCGGCCGGATGGCTCGCGGTAAAGACGAAACGTCTCGCAAGGTGACAGCAGTTCGCTATCGATCGGCACCGTTCCGCGGCCGTGGCTTGCCAGAGTGTCGCGGAAGGCGGCCTCGCGTTCGAGCGTGCGCGACCGTGCCGGCGCCGCCGCGGCCGGTGCAGCGTAAGGCCGGCCGATTCTCGACGCCGAAGATTCGGAGTCACGCATGCTCGCGCGTACGCGGCCGTCTCCGTCGACGAGCAACACGTTGGACGATCTGCCCGTGAGCTCGGCGACGACTTCGAAGCGCGAGACCTCGCCGGACGCGGCGAATCCACGAAATTCCAGAGTAACGAGGCGGTCGCCGGACGGCTTTCGAATGGCCTCGATTCGGGCGCCGCGCAGGTGTTTGCGCAGGAGGGAACCGAACGCCAGTTCGCCGGCGGCCGGGGGGTCCGCTTCGGCCGCTGCCCGGTTGGCGAGAAACATCGCCGGCGCGTCCGGCCGCGCAGAGATGAACAGCACGCGATCGTCGTCGAGCCGCGCATCGATCGCGAGACAGAGCGGCGACGGCTGCCAGACTCGGGCGACTGGCATTCCGGTCAGGCGCGGACGCACCGCATCGACGACAGCCTGGAGGAACGTGTTGTCCATCGCCCGACCGCCAGACGGCGGATGCGCCTACTCCCGGACGACGCGAGTGCCAGAGATCAGGTCGTGCACACCGCAACCGTTGCGGTTCACGAACGCCCACGCGAATCCAAGGCCAACCGGCAACGCCGCCGCCAGGTATCCAGTGGCCCGCAGGAAGAGAGCCCTCGACGTGGGATCGCAGCCGTCCGAATCGACGACGCGCAATCCACCTATCATCATTCCAATGGTCCGTCCGCCGATCGTCAGCATCGCGAGCACGTAATAGGCCGCGAGCAGGACGAGCGTACCCGCCAGCAGGAGACGAACGGGCAACTTTCCGAGATCGCCACCGATCGCCCAGGCGGTGGCGACGAACGGGACCGACACCAAGGCGAAAATGCCGACGTCGATTGCTCCCGCCATTGCGCGGGCCAGGAGCGGCGCATTCTGGACTTCGAACGTGGCAGGGAGCTCCGCAGTGGCCGCGATGGCGAGCGGATCGAAATCTTCGTCGTCGAGCCCTTCGAGCAACTCCGCAGGATCGAAGAGTTCCTCGCGATCGGGAGCCGCCTGGACGATGGCCGGAGTGAATGGCTCGACCGCCGCGAGCGCCGAGGTCTGTGGAGCCGCGATGGAGCGCGCCGCGGGCTGTTGCGACGGCACCGGGGCGACGCGGGCCGCTGCCGCCGAGCCGCGGCGCCCGATTGGCGTCGGTTGGGAAACCGCGTTGGCGGATGCTCGCCGCAATCTGTCGAGGGCGGCGGCAACGATCGGATTCGCGTGATCTTCGGGAACGGAGATCGAAGACTCTTCCGGCCTCTCGCCAACCGGTTCGGTCTCGGCTGCGACGCTCGTTGCCCGTCGAGCGGCGTTGGCTTCGCCAACCATTGCCTCCATCGAACGACGGGCCTTGATGGCGCGCACCTTCTCGTTGAGTTCGAGCCGCCAGTCGGGCAACGATGCTCTCGTCTGGCGTTGAGAAGGAAACTCGATCAGCGTCGATGAGGTCTCGGTCGTGGACGCTCGCTCGGGCGCCACGCGACCGCACCGGCTGCATCGACTGAGCGCGTCCGGGAAGACGTGACTGCAGACGGGACACTTCATAGAGGTGGTTCCTCGACCGACGGCGCCATACTTTGACTGTCGCTTGAAGCTTGGGGACCTAAAGAGGCCCCGATCCTACCAAAATGACCCATGACGGTCAAGAATTGTGTTCGGGACGCTTCGAATAGAACCGGATGGGTCGACGAGTCCGAGATCGGCAGATGGAGTCGGAGGTCCGATCGAGCGACCCGTGGCGGTCCTCTCCCGCGGCGGGCAAGACACTCGCAGCTCGTGGCCGTGAGATCGGCGAAACGCTGCTCCCGTACCTCGCGCCGATTGGCTGGAGGCACACCAACCCGACGGGCGACTATTTCTGGAAACGGGGCCGGAAGGCCACCAATGGCCGATTCCGGCTCTTCCGGCCGATCAGAACTCCTTAGCGTGAGACTATTTCCGTTTCCTGAGGGAGCCCCCTATCCGAAAGGGATCGACCGGTTAAGGCAGCCGGCGTGCCGGCCGCCCGAAAACCGAACGATTGACGGTTGCCCCCCGGCATCGTGTTGACCGTCCGTGTTAGCATCGCCGAACCCCCCGTACCTCCTGATTCCCGGAGACACCGATGCCCCGACTTCGATTCCACACGGGCCGTCTGGCTGCGGCCGCGATGCTGCTCGTTCTCTCATTCGTGCCGTCTTTCGCACAGAAGACCGCGAAGCCGCCACTGCACGGTAGAAAGTGGATGGCAATTACCGGAAAGCCGCTCGCTGCAACATCCGGGGCACTGATCTTCCAGAGGGGAGGAAACGCAGTCGACGCTGCGTGCGCGATGATCGCAACGACGTCGACGATGTGGGACACTCTGAGCTGGGGCGGAGAAACGCAGGCGCTCGTCTATGATCCACGCACCCGGAAGGTCGTTGGCATCAACGCGCTTGGCGTCGCGCCGACCGGTGCTACGGCAGAGTTCTACCGCTCGAAGTCGATGAAGCATCCGCCGGCGTACGGTCCGCTTGCGGCCGTGACGCCAGGCACGCCCGGCGGCCTTCTGGTGATGCTCGCCGAGTACGGCCGGCTGTCGCTCGCCGAGGTGCTCGCTCCGGCTATCGAACTCGCCGACGGTTACCCGATCGACGCGGAAACCGCGAATGTCATTGAGCGCGAGAAGGCTCGGATAAAGCAGTGGCCCGACTCGAAGCGAGTGATGCTGCCCCACCTGGGGGAATCGCGTGAGGCGCCTTACGCCGGCGAGATCTTCCGCCAGCCCGAGCTTGCCGCGACTCTCCGAAAACTAGTGGAGGCCGAACAGAAGGCGCTAGCCGCCGGGAAGTCTCGCCGCGAAGCGATCATGGCCGCCTACGACCGCTTCTACCGTGGCGACGTCGGCGCCGCGTTCGTCGACGGGCTCGCGGCCAACGGTGGACTGGTTACTCGCGAGGATCTCGCAAACTGGTCCGTGAAGATCGAAGAGCCCCTGATGACGACCTACAAGGGCATTGAAGTTTACAAGCTCACGACGTGGGTACAGGGTCCGGTGATGCTCCAGGCGTTGAACATTCTCGAGCCATTCGACCTGAAGGGAATGGGGTACAACAGCGCACGCTACCTGCACACGGTGTACCAGGCGATGAACCTCGCGTTCGCCGATCGTGACTTCTACTATGGAGACCCCGCCTTTCCGCCCGTCGAACCGGTCCGCGGACTTCTGTCGAAGGAATATGCACGCGAGCGTGCCAAGCTGATTCGGCCCGACCGCAACGATCCCGACATTCGGCCGGGCGATCCATATCCTTTTCAGTCTGGTACGAATCCGTATCGAGAGGCCCTCGAGCGTTGGCACACCGTCGATGTTCCCGGCGCGGCGGCGCGCGGTTCCGACGGCGATCGTAGCTTCTATTCGGGGACTACTACCGTCGAGACGGCCGACGCCGAAGGCTGGGTGGTGTCCGTTACGCCGAGCGGCGCCTGGGTGCCGGCCGTCATCGCCGGCAACACGGGTATCGGGGTGAGCCAGCGCGCTCAGAGTTTCGTTCTCGATGCCGCCGAGAACCCGTTCAACGTGATCGAGCCTGGAAAACGCCCGCGCGCCACGCTGACGCCAACGATTGCCCTCCGCGATGGCGTCCCTTTTCTGGCGTTCGGCGTGCAAGGTGGAGACTCTCAGGACCAGAATCTGCTCCAGTTCTTTCTCAACGTTGTCGAGTTTGGAATGACGGTGCAGGAAGCCTGCGAGGCCGCAAACATCAACAGCTTCCAGTTGCGCGAGTCTTTCGGTGAGCACGAGTCGAGGCCGGGCCGAATGCTGGTAGCGGAATCGACATCGCCGTGGATCCGCAAGGAGCTGCGATCGATGGGCTACGATCTGACGTTTGCGCCGATTACCTCGGGCCCGATCAACGCGATAATGCTCGACCGCAAACACGGGACGATCTGGGGCGGATCGAGCAACCACGGTGAGGACTACGGGATAGGGTGGTGAGGAGATGAGCCGCTTCAAATTCGGAGGCGAGCGCCGATGTGTACGGTAACGTGGGTGCGGAGGCACGATGGCTACGACCTGCTCTGTAACAGGGACGAGCGCCTGACCCGTTTGCCGGCCACCGGTCCCGAAACGCGCGAGTTGCGCGGATTGCGTTATATATCCCCACTCGACGGCGACTACGGCGGAACCTGGATTACCGTCAACGAGCTCGGCGTGACGCTCTGCCTGTTGAACGCTTACGGCAGCGAATCGCAGGAGCCGCTCGAGGGGTGGACGAGCCGCGGTCTGTTGCTCGCCGATCTCGCCGACTCGGAAGACGCTCAGGATACGCGTCGGCGCATTCTTGACCGTGACTTGTCGATGTTCCGGCCGTTCGTCCTGCTGATTGCGGCGCCGAACTGGACTCCGACGCAGGTGCGGTGGACCGGGCGGAGCCTCGAGATGGATGGGACGGTGCGTCCCCCGATCGTCTCTTCTGGCGTGGACGAACGCGCGGCGCGCGACTCCAGGCGTGAACAACTCGACGCACTGCTCGAGACGGCGCGCCGGCCCAATCTCTCGATGCTCGAGCGCTTTCATCGAAGCCACGTGCCATCGCGAGGCCAGCTGTCTGTATGCGTGCACGCCGACGACGCGAGGACCGTGAGCCTGAGCGTCGTCTCGGTGCGCGAGGCAATGATTGCCTTCAGGTACGAGGCGGGATCTCCGTGCGTCAGGTCGGAGCCTGAGGAAGTCGCGATCGCCAGGATTCCTTATCGACTGGGCTGAACGGACAATCGAGAGATTGCGAAAACGAAATGGCAGCAGCGGCACTACGCGTCTTTCCTGAAGCGGAGAGCCGGCCACCAGCATTTCACTCGCCGGCAGTACGCGTCGTACTCCGAGCCGAACCGCTCCCGCAGGTCTGCTTCCTCCATCGGGCGAGCGATGACGTTCCACAGCAGTCCGCCCGCAAGCACGTAGGCAACGGTCAGGATGGACCCCGTCACGATGGCGACGCCCAATCCCTGACCGAGTCCGGCGATGGCCATCGGGTTTCGAACCAGACGGTAAGGTCCCGAAATCACCATTCGTCGAGGCGCGTCGACAGGAAGCGGAGTACCGGCGCCCCTCCACGACATTGTCGCGGCGCTCCAGAGACCAAGCAGACTACAGGCGACAATCAGAGCGGCGCCGGCTTCGACCTGGCCTGCCGCCCGAATGCTTCCGGCGCCGATTGCAGTCTCGATCCATCGGATGCCGGCGGGCAGAGCAATCAGGAAAGTCGTCCAGAATACGGCGATCTGGGCGAGCGTCTTCGTCAGATTCCATGCAGGCGAGGCTTCACGGGCGATGCGAAATGCGGGTTTCACGATCGGTGTGCCCACAAGGCGCACGCCGTGCTTGCGAGCGCGCAGGGCGACATGATCGCGACGGCGGCAGCGGCCTCGCCGGTCTGCCACCAGACACCGGCGCACCACAGCGTCGCATAGATGGCGCACCCGGCAGCAAACCACGCGGCCGGCCTTTCCCATTCGTGTCGCCGGAAGGCGAACAGGGCCGCAGCGAACGAAGCGGAAGCGAACACGACATCAGATGGAAAGAACGCGAAGAGTGTCTCGTCGTTCTGACTGGCGGCGATGAAGCTGCGAGCCCGAGAGCCATCGGCGACGAGCCACCAAAGCCAGACAAGCGTTCCAGTGCCCTGCACGGCGTAATAGACCGAGCGAATACACGAAGCGGGCACAGGGAAACGGGAAGTGACCATCTGTGCAGATGGTACACCTGCCGGGAGTGCGGCCCGGCTGAACTGTTTGGCGGTTGCAGCGGGAACTTTTGCCGTCGGCCCGCGTCCTTAGCCCGCGGAACGCTCTTCCGTCCTCAGGAGGTCTAATGCGACGACAATTTGTCCTGATCCTTGCCTTGTCCCTGCTACCGGCGGCCAGTTGCGTATCCGGGCACGCCGATGTCAAGCGCCAACCGCCCATCCGATGTGTCAATGTCGAGCCTACCAACGTGCGAGTCGAGATTGTCGTCGGAGGATCGCCCGCCATCGTCTACCCGGACGGGCGTTTCCGCTGGATCGAAGGCCGCCGCGGAGAGCGATTCGCCTTCCGTATCACTAACGACAACCCGTTTCCGGTCGGAGTCGTGTTGTCTGCTGACGGACAGTCGCTGACGGCCGATGGGCCTGCGACGGCCAGGCATCCGGCCTACGTGATTGGTCCACACGAAACCGAGTCAGTCGGGGTATGGCGTGAAGACCTGCGGGGTGGCCGCGAGCTCGTCTTCACCAGTGTCGAGCGTTCGCTCGCCGCGAGAAAAGGCGACCGGCGCAACATAGGTGTACTTGGCGTGCTCGTGTGGCAGTTGGAAGACAAGATCCGGATCCAGCAACCGCCTGTTCCGATGACGCGCGAAGGGGACCGCAGCAATTCGAAGTCTGGACGGGATGGAGCTTCCAGTGCGGAACCGTCCGCGGGTATCGGCGTCGGGACGGGCGACCGCGTCGACGACCAGGCCTACCTGACCGACAGGTATCGGCGCGTTCGCGTGCTCGGCACGGTGTCGCTCTACTACGACGATCGCGCGGGACTGCTTCGCGCCGGCGTCGACCTCGATTGCTGCGGCGAGCCTGTGCCGATCGACCGGCGACAGTCGGAACCGTTTCCGGACGGTGGTTACCGGGGCGTAAGCATTCCCTGAATACTCGAGAGTGGACAGGATCTTATGAGTTGAAAGGCAGGATTCCCGTGACGCTCGTGAGGCCGGGAAGCAGCGCACGGCTTCCGGACTCCCGACGCCTGCGAATCCAGTCTCAATGCCCGCCGATCCTGTCCACTTTCTTGACGCTACAGCGATTTGAGGAAGGTCAGGATCCTTCCTCGATCGCTGCTGGGAAGGAACCGGTATACGAAAGCGACGAAGGTCGCTTCGCCGCCGTGACGAAGCACCGCCTCGTTGAGAGTAAGCGAAGCCCCGTCATGCATGAACCGCCCGCGAGTTCGAAGTCCCCATAGCGGAACGGTCCTGACCTTGTTCCGGGCGCTCGACACTCCCTGGACGATTCCGTCTCCAGTCCCAACGTCGTGAAGTGCGAAATCGCTATACGGATGAATGATCTTGTCGCCGAGCGCTATCGACACCGTGAACGTGCCGCCATTGAGAATCGTGCCCGCGGGCGCGGTGGCGATCGACGGCGTGTGGCAGATCGCGCATCCGATCTGATTGAAAAGCACCGATCCAGCTTGTGCTTCCGGTGTGGCAGCCAGGGCGGCGTCGCGAGGCGGCGCCTTAGTGCTGCGCATGAACTGCGTGAAGAGTTCGAGGTCTCCGTTGTCGCCGTCATCTGGTTCGATCGGAAGCGGGTCGAACTCCACGATCGAGTTCCCGTTCGAAGTGTTCTCGACTGGGAAGAGAGGCGTCGTGATTCCCATTTCGTTCACATAGGCGTCGCCCGAGAACGAAAGAAGGCTTGCCTGCTGGTTCTTCCAGCCAAAGCGTCCGACGCGGCGTACTCCTGGGGATTCGACGATGTCGACGGAAACGACCTGTCCCCGGATCGCACCGCCGGATTGAAGCGGCTGGAGGTTCGCGATGTCGATCAGGGTCTGGTCTGGAATGGCCTCCACGAAACCGAGGCCTAGAACCGACGTCGACGCGCGGAAGGTCCGAACCTGCATGTCGTCTGCGACTCGTTCCTGTGCCGCCGCGTCGATGGCTCTGCTGTGGATCAGCGAGCCGCCGGGATGCTCCGTGAAAACCCCCCGTGAATACCTGCCCGCGCGCACCTCCAGAACCTGACTGTTGCCGCCAATCACGGGATTCTGATGGCAGTCGACGCAGGCCAGGGCGTTGTAAACGGGTCCGATGCCGTCCGCGATCGATTCGGCTTCGGCGAAGGTCTCGGAGGCGGCTTCGAAATCCACCTGCGAGACGTGCCCATTGGTGAGGTTGTCGAAACCCGACGGGGCTTCGCTGGTCTGAGCCTTGTTTGTCTCGTCAGCAAGTGCGGATGCCGGACGCGGTCCGACTCCCAGACAGAGCACAGCCAACAGGCACGCCAAGGCGCACAACTTTAGGAGTTTCATGATCCTGCTCCCTGATGATGGGGGTCCGGAATTCTCTGCGAGGGCAGATGCTCAGGGGGACTGTTGATTTGTGGGATCGTGGGCGAGGGGACCGGACCACTTTTAGCACCGCCGCAGGTGGCGCACAAGTCTGCACCGAGGCGAGTGCGGCCTTGACTGGATGAAACTCGCGAAGATGCGGCGGGTCCGTCGAGTTTGCCGAGATGCTCGATGTTCCGGTAACGGAGTTGGCGGGGCGATCGCCATCGCGCACGCGAGCCAGGCGCGTTCCGGTATTGGAGCTCGACGCACGAATTGACGAGGTCACGGAGCTCCTGCGTGAGGAGCAGGAGTTCGTGATGAAGTGCTCGACAGCCTCATCGAGCGTGCGAAAGACTCGGCGTCCTCCAGGGGAGGGCCGATTCACCGAAGTTCAACGCAGTGCCTCGCACTGACAGGGCAGTCTGAAACTCGGAATCCGCAGGGCCTGGAATCAAGAGCTGAGAGAGGAGTGTCTCGAGAGACGACCGTCTCGGCCGCACAGGCTGTACCCGTACACTCGGTCATCCTCTGCGACCGCGGAGCGGTCGATGTATTAGCCGTGGGTCGCGTGCGGCGAGTGCAACGAGCCGCTGCGCGACCCGCGGAATCGCCCTCCCCAACGCGCCGACCGCGGAGCGGTCGCACCGTCGCTCCTGTCGAGCACATCGGGATCGTTTCGATTTGCTTGCAATGCGCACGCTTTCGCCGTCGGGAGCGACCGCTCCGCGGTCGGGACGAATTGGGTGGGCGGACCGGGGGTCACGGCGGATCGCTTCGCTCACCGCCGTGACCCCCGGCTATCGTCTGTGACCGCTTCG
>JAJTWZ010000023.1 GCA_021463145.1 Blastocatellia bacterium
GCCCCCCACCTCGATCCGACCGCGGAGCGGTCGCACCGTCGCTCCGGTCAAGCGCACCTGGGTCGTTTCGATTTGCCTGCAATGCGCTCGCTTCTCGCCGTTGGGTGCGACCGCTCCGCGGTCGGGTCGATTTGGGTGGGCGCACCGGGGGTCACGGCGGATCGCTTCGCTCACCGCCCTGACCCCCGGCTATCGGCTGTGACCGCTTCGCGGTCAACGTGTCTCGGCCATCGTCCGCGACCGCGGAGCGGTCGATGTAATAGTTCCCCACACGCCTGCGGCGTACCCCCCGGGGATGAAACGGGCGGAGTGCAGGCGTCACCGCACGGCCGTGTTTCATAGCAGCCGTGGGTCGCGCGCCAGGATTCCGCGACCGCGGAGCGGTCGATGCAATAGCCGTGGGTCGCGCGCAGGCGAGTGTAACGAGCCTCCGCGCGCGACCCGCGGAACGACACGCCCCCGACGCGCCGACCGCGGAGCGGTCGCACTTGGATTTCGCAGTTCGACCAGCGCGAATCTCGATCGCACGCTGACGTTGCCTGCTTCCGGACACGTCCCGAAAGAGACTCGGGTTGATCGAGGTCCGCACCGTGCGTGCCGCCATCGATCGCTGCGACCGCTCCGCGGCCGGTGCGCAGTCGCCGGCGGTTCCACGGGTCGCGCGCTGGCTCGCTACGCTCGCGAGCAGGCGACCCACGGCTACTTTCTTCGACCGCTCCGCAATCCTGCGCGCTTTCGGCTCTCTCCTGAAGGCGACGCACGACCACTGCCGAATCCGAAACGGCGACGCTTCGCCTCTACAGTCGAACGCCAACTCACGAAGGCACGACGAAGCTCACAGTCCGCGACACGCTCTAGCCGCGACGAGCTCCCCTCGCCTTCGGTGCGGTGGACAAGCCGCGGGCCTTGGACGAGGACCGCGGCGTCGCCTTCGGGCCGGCAGGACGAGCCTCGGCGGCCTTCAATCGCTTCGCGAGCGTGTTTCGATGGAGCCGCAGCTCCTCAGCAGCCTTCGAGAGATTGCCGTGACAGCGGTCGAGGACCGTCCGGAGATAATGTCTCTCGAACTGAAGGCACGCATCCTCGCAGAGAATGCCGCGATCCACCATCTCCTCGACGAGTGCCGCAAGGCGGTCGTGCAATGATTCGCGTTCGGTCATGAGAGGTGCGATGCGGGGAACTCGAGAACTGGTTAGAGATTCTAAACCTCGTGCGCCGCGCCGGTCACGAGGTCACTACCGGTCAGGAGCCGGTATGCCTCCAGATACTTGGCGCCGGTTCTCTCCACTACCGCGTCAGGCAGCGGTGGCGCAGGAGGACGCTTGTCCCAGTCGAGCGACTCGAGATAGTCGCGGACGAACTGTTTGTCGAATGACTCCGGAGAACGTCCGGGCTCGTACGATTCCGCGGACCAGAAACGTGACGAATCGGGTGTCAGACATTCGTCGACGAGGAGGACCGTGCCGCCGGCCAGTCCAAACTCGAACTTCGTGTCGGCAAGAATGAGTCCGCACCTGGCGGCGTGCGCCGTCGCGCGACGGTAGATTTCGAGAGACGTCCGGCGAAGCGTGCGCGTCAGATCCTCACCGACGAGCTCCGCCATTCTCGTCTCCGTAATGTTGATGTCGTGGGCTCCCATTGCCTCTTTCGTGGCCGGCGTGAAGATTGGTTCGGGAAGCCGGTCGGCAAGTCTCAACCCCGCCGGCAGTTCGACTCCGCACACCGCCCCAGTGTCGAGGTAGTCCTTCCAACCCGATCCGATCAGGTAGCCACGAACGACGCATTCAACCTGCACCACCTCGGCCCTCCTGCACAGCATCGACCTCCCTTCGAGAGTTGCAGCGAATGGCTGCAGTACTTCAGGAAACGCGTCGACGTCGGTGGTGACGAGGTGATTGGCAGTGACATCCTCGAGCAGGTCGAACCAGAACTTCGACAATGCGGTCAGGACGCGGCCTTTGTTCGGAATGGGTGTCGGCAGGATGCAGTCGAACGCCGAAATACGGTCCGTCGCGACGATGAGCAGGTGTTCGCCGACATCGTAAACATCGCGAACCTTGCCGCGATGGAGCAGACGAACTCCTTCCGCGGCGAACGAAGTCTCGGGAACGGATTTGGAAATGGCGGGCCTCCGATTCCTAGATTCGGCCGAAATAGGCCTTGGCTTCAGGCTTGAGCCAGAATATGAGAAGCGGAATAGTAGCTGGAAGGCAGCAGATGCTCGTCATACCAATTGCAATCAGCACGATTCCAGCGACCCATCCCCACGGCTTGCGTGGCAAAAAAAGACCAACCGCGTACGCGATCCCGAAGACGAACCCAAGGACCAAGTAAACTACGCCGAGGATCGCAGGCTCCAATCCCTCCTGGTTCAGGCCCTGGACCGCGTTTCCACCAAGAACAATGAGAGCAATCCCCATACCCATCACTACCAGGTACAGGAGCGCCATGAGACCGGCGAATACCTTGAACCAGATGACGACGGGCGGCGTGCCTCCCGGGACCGGAGGCGGTCCGCCGTAACCAGGCGCCATCCCCCCCGGCCGAGGAAACGGAGGGAGATTCTGGTTGTACATTAGAGCGTTCCTCCACGGCTGGTCTCGGAGTGGATTGAGTGTTCGTACCGCATCGCGTCGCCATCGGCAAGGGCGGCGAGGACGGTGACGATGCCGGAACGCCCTCGACCGTCCGCCGCTGTTATACTCGGCGGCTTATGCTGTTTCGGATCGCATCGGAATTCGCGCCAGAGGGAGACCAACCTCAAGCCATCGACAAGCTCGTCGCCGGGCTCGACGCCGGCGAACCCGCGCAGGTGCTGCTCGGAGTGACCGGGAGCGGAAAGACTTTCACGCTTGCCAACGTAGTTGCCCGGGCCGACAGGCCCGCGCTCGTGATGGCGCACAACAAGACGCTCGCGGCGCAGCTCTATCAGGAGTTCAAGTCGTTCTTTCCCGAGAACGCCGTCGAGTACTTCGTCAGCTACTACGACTACTACCAGCCCGAGGCGTACATCGCGTCGACCGACACCTTCATCGAGAAGGAGGCGACGATCAACGAAGAGATCGACCGGCTGCGAATGTCGGCGACTCGAGCGCTGTTCGAGCGGCGCGATTGCGTGATCGTTGCGTCCGTCTCGGCCATTTACGGTCTCGGCGATCCGGACGCCTACTACGGGATGCTCATATTCGTGGAGAAGGGCCAGACCCTCTCGCGCACGCATCTACTGAAGCGCCTCGTCGAGGTCCAGTACACGCGCAACGACATGGAGTTTCAGCGCGGCACGTTTCGAGTTCGTGGCGACATCGTAGAGATCTATCCGATCTATCAGGAGCAGGCGATAAGAATCGAGTTCTGGGGTGACGAGGTGGACTCGATTGCAACCATAGATCCGCTGCTAGGCGAGGTAATCGCCACCCACGATCGAATTCCGGTGTATCCGCGCACGCATTACGTGATGCCGCCCGAGCGGCTGAAGCAGGCGATCCGCACGATTCGAAAGGAGCTAGAAGAGGTCGAGCCCCGGATGATCGATGAAGGGCTCATCCTCGAGTCGCAGCGGCTGCATCAGCGGACGATGTACGACATCGAGATGATGAAGGAGCTCGGGTATTGCCGCGGGATCGAGAACTACTCGCGACACCTCACCGGGCGCGCTCCAGGACAGCCGCCCCCAACGCTTTTCGATTACCTGCCGCGCGACGCCATCGTCATCGTGGACGAGTCGCACCAGAGCGTCCCGCAGATACGCGGGATGTACGCCGGCGACAGGTCACGCAAGGAGAATCTCGTGCGATACGGATTCCGCCTTCCGTCGGCGCTCGACAACCGGCCGCTCACGTTCGACGAGTGGGAATCCCGTCCCAATCAGAGGATCTTCGTCAGCGCAACGCCGGGACCGTACGAACTCACGCGCACGGCCGGCGAGGTCGTCGAGCAGCTCATCCGGCCGACGGGGCTCATCGATCCGAGCGTCGACGTGCGCCCCGTCCGCGGACAGATCGACGACCTGCTCAACGAGATCCGGGTGCGCACCCAGCGCGGAGAGCGTGTGCTCGTAACCACGCTCACGAAGAAGATGGCGGAGGACCTTACCGAGTACTACTCCGAAGTGGGAGTCAGGGTGCGCTACCTTCACTCCGAGATTCAGACGCTCGAACGGGTGAAGATCCTCCGCGATCTGCGGCGAGGCGAGTTCGACGTACTGATAGGAATCAACCTGCTTCGGGAGGGACTCGACCTGCCGGAGGTCTCGCTCGTCGCAATCCTCGATGCAGACAAGGAAGGCTTCCTGCGCAGCGACATTTCTCTCATTCAGACGATCGGGCGCGCTGCCCGAAACCTCAACGGCACGGCTATCCTCTACGCGGATCGCGTTACCGACTCGATGCGCCGCGCGATCGCGGAGACGGAACGCCGCCGCCAGGTGCAGGCGGCCTACAACGAGGAGTTCGGCATCGTGCCGCGAACGATCGTCAAGTCGATAGAATCGACGCTCGTGACCGCGGCCGAAGCGGACTACTTCAAGGTGGGAACCGAGATCGACCTTGCGGACTACTCGTCGCCGAAGCAGCTTGCCGAAGCCGTCGAGCGGGTCGAGTCGGAGATGCGGCAGGCGGCGGCCGGTCTGAAGTTCGAGCTTGCGGCGGAACTGCGCGACAAGCTCAAGATACTGCGAGAGCGACAGATGACGATCTCGTAGTCATCGGGCGCGGCACCGCGCACGGGGCTACTGGACGCGCGACTTCGCCGCACCGACGATCCGCATCGAGTCAGGGTCCTGCACGAAAGCAACGACCTCCAGGCGATCCGCCTTCCACGACGGATCCAGGTCGAACTTCACGTCGCCGTCACCCTGACTTCCTATTCTCCCGATCAGCCGGATTGGACGCTCCAGCCGCCTCACGACGTGATCGTTCACGAGCGTTCGCCCCGAATTCTCTCCCCGCAGTACCTTGGTGGTGATCTCGCGCTCCGTGAGCGCCACGTAGACGAAGTACTCGGCCGCGTCAACGCTGCCAGTCAGCTTCGCATTGACGCTCGCCTTCACTTCGCCCCCGGCAAGTGTTGCGGAGACAGCGACTTCCGCCACTGGTGCCGCGGCATCCGCAATGGCTCGCTTCATCGAGTTCCGATCCGAGCCCACGAACTGGTCCGAGCCGTTGACGATTGCCTGCGGCGTATAGACGTTCCCGAGCCGCAACACGCGTCCGTAGTCGTGCTGCCGCTGGGTCCAGGCTGCTGCCGAGAACGGATCTTCCCAGCCGATCCTGTTCCAGTAGTCCACGTGATACGAGAGCGCAACGACACGGTCGCCATACGCAGGATCCGATCCGATCGACGCGAGCAACGCGTCTGCCGGTGGACAGCTCGAACACCCTTGCGAAGTGAAGAGCTCGACGACAACAGGAGCAACGCCGGCGCCAGGTTCGGGTTGACCCATTTCAGCGCCAGCCATCGCGGCCGATTCAGAGTCGGCCGACTTCGAAGCCGCAACCCAGACCGCGGTCGCAATACCAACGACCAGGACCAACACGAGACCGATTCTCATCACCATTACCCTCCTGCCCGTCACGGGAGAGTCTATCGCGATAGCTCGGCCGTGTATTCCCTGGGCGGCGGCTCCTGTTTCGTATCGCGTTTCGACCCCGGATGCTCGGGCCGGCTCATCGACGAATGGCCCCCGGTCTGGGAACTTCAGGCGACAGTGCGCTATTACTCCCGAGACACTTGGAACCCGCGACGGAGGAACCACCGATGAGATCCCGCAGACGCTCGATTCGCCCACGTATGACCTTTGCCTTCGCCCTTCTCGCCGCAACGGCGTTTCCCCTTCTTTTCATGTTCACTCCAGCCACGGACGTCTATGCCGCCGACGATCTGGCGGCGACGTGGAAGGACGGCACGCTGACGGTGACCGTGCCGTCGAAGGACGCGCCGGGCGGGGCTCCTAGCGTTGCGGTGCTCGATCCAACCGACAAGCCCCTGGCGCCAGCGACGCGCGCCACGCGCGATTCGCGCGGTTGGCGCGTCGCGCTTCCGGTCGGAAAGCAGGTGGCGATCGAAGACCTGGCGTGGGCTCGGGTCAAACTGGATCTCGGTAACGGACAGACGAAGATCGTGTCGGTCTCGGAAATCCTCCGCGTTCCGGTCGTCCGGCTCTTCGGCCAGAATTCCTACGCCGCCGGATCGAATGCTTCGATTCGGCTCATCGCGGTCGATTCGCACAACGGCGAACCCCTCCCGAACTCCGAGTTCCGTGTCGATCTCGTCGACGGTGCGAAGAGCACGCGACTCTTCGTCGGCCGTTCGAACAGCCAGGGCACCGCCCAGGCCGACTTCCTGATGCCGAAGGGCGGCTACGGCGCGAAGCAGCTCAAGGTCACGGCGCTGACGCCGCTCGGCCCGGTCGCGCTCGAACAGGCTATCCAGGTCGTTCGTCGCGATCGCGTCCTGCTCACCACGGACAAGCCGCTCTACCAGCCGTCGCAGACGATGCACATCCGTGCGCTTGCCCTCGACGGACCGACGAAGAACGCCATCGCGAACACCGCATGCACGCTCGAAGTCGAAGATGCTAAGGGCAACAAGGTCTTCAAGAAGAAGGGCACGACCGACGCATTTGGAATCGCGTCGACGACGTTCGAGCTCGCCGACGAGGTGAACTTCGGCGCGTGGCACGTCCGCGCGATCGTCGGCGACGGCGGCGGCGCGACGACGGTCGACAAGACGGTCACGGTCGATCGATACGTGCTGCCAAAGTTCAAGGTCGAGATCGACCTCGGCGACGCCGCGGCCCGCAAGCAGTCGACGTACTACGCACCCGGCGAGAACGTCGAGGGCACCGTCACGGCGAAGTACCTGTTCGGCAAGCCCGTCGCGGGTGCGACGCTCACGCTCACGATGACGACGTTCGACGTCGAAACGAACGAGATCGCCCGCGTGACCGGAAAGACCGACGCGAACGGCAAGTTCACGTTCTCGTCGCGGCTGCCCGACTTCCTTGCCGGACGTTCGACGGAACAGGGCAGCGCGCCAGTGTCGATCGCCGTCGAGGTGAAGGATACCGCGGACCACATCGAGTCGAAGTCGCGCGACATCCTCGTCTCGAACACGCCGATCCTCATGATGGCAGTTCCCGAAGGCGGCGTGCTCATGCCGCGCCTCGAGAATCGCGTCTACCTGCTCACGTCGTACCCGGACGGAACGCCCGCCGAGACGACGATCTCCGGAAACATCGTGCCCGCGTCGCTCAAGACCGACGCGAGTGGAGTGGCGGTCGTGACGATTTCGGCGGGAGTCGATCCGGTCACACTCAATCTCCAGGCTACGGACCTGCACGGGAAGACGGCGAAGGCCGCCGTCCGCCTCGAAGCGAAAGCCCAAGCCGACAGCCTGATTCTCCGGACCGATCGCGCCGTCTACAAGGTCGGCGAACGCGTGTCGCTCGAGACGATGTCGACGAAGCAGCGCGGCGCCGTCTACATCGACGTCGTGCGCGACGGTCAGACGCTCATCACGCGTGCAATCGACATCCAGAATGGCCGTGGTGACATGACGCTCGACCTCTCGCCGGAAATGTACGGCGTGTGCGAGATCCGCGCGTACCAGATCACGGCGGACGCAGACCCGATCTCGGACCGCCGGCTGATCTACGTCGATCCGGCCGATGACCTGAGGGTCTCGGTAAAGGCCGAGCGCGACTCGTATAAACCCGCCGAGGAAGCGCGAATCGATTTCGAGATCACCGACCCGGCCGGCCGCGGCGTCTCGGCAGCCGTCGGCATCGAGATCGTCGACGAAGCCGTCTTCGCGCTCGCCGATCGGCAGCCTGGCTTCGCGAAGGTCTTCCTCTACCTGCAAAAGGAACTGCTCACGCCGCGCTATGAGGTTCACCAGTTCTCGATGGAGCGCGTGATCGATCCCCCGTTGCTCGTTCCAGGCGAACGCCCCGAACCGCGTCCGATGGCACGAGATGATCGCGACAAGCAGGCGCGAGTGCTCTTCGCGGCGGCCAATGCCGCGACGGATCGCGATGTGCGGATCGAAGCCGGCCGCGAGCAACTACAGGCGAAGCGCGACGAGTTCCTTTCGATCTACGCCAACCGCGTGTTCGAACAGGCGCAGAAGGCCGCGCCGGAATTGTCGGCGTACTACGCGAAGCGGCCCGCGTCGGCCGAAGGCTTCGCGCGCGACGTAAACCTCTTCCGGCAGATGTCGACGGCGGCGGCCCAGGTCACGACCGACCCGTGGGGCAACCCGATGGTCGGCGTCGGCTCGCTGCAAGGGCAGCAGGTCGGCTACCTGACGCTTCGCTCGCTCGGTCCCGACGGGCGCGATGCGACGGGCGACGAGATCGACATCCAGTTCTACGCGCAGCCCGCCGCGGCCACGACCGTTGCGCGGACCGCGCCGTTCAAGGGCGTCGCGTCGGTCGAAACGGGTGTCGTCCCCGGCGGACGTGCCGCTATTGAAGGAACGATTACGAACGAAGAAGGAACCGCGCTCGGCAGCATCCGGGTATCGGCACGTCGCACGACCAACGGAAGGACGCTCAATGTCTACACCGACGCACGCGGACGGTTTGCGATCGCCGATCTCGCTCCCGGCAAGTACGACGTCGTCATCGAGGGCGCGCCTTATCTGTCGACGGTCTACAAGTCGTTCACGCTCGAAGCCGGCGCACGCGGACGGCTCGAGGCGAAGCTCTCGATGCGTGGTGCGACGGCGATCACCCTCACGGCGATGGACGAGCGAAACTTTGACGATGACATTCGCTTCGGCGGCCTGCGTGGTGGAAAGGATGGCAGGCAGCCCATGCCGATGCGCGCTCGCAGAGATGCCCGGCGCGAAATGGCGAAGGCCGGAGGACCCGTTCCGCCGGCGGCGATGGCAGCCGACGCGGCAGGCGCCATGCCGATGGAAGCCGTGGCAAGCGAGAACGAGTTGTCAGGCGGTGGTGGCGGCGGCGACGCGGGCGGTCCGCGCGTTCGCAGCTACTTCCCCGAAACGCTCTACGTGAATCCCGCGCTCATCACCGACGGCTCGGGCCGCGCGTCGATCAAGGTTCCGCTCGCGGACTCGATCACTACGTGGCGCGTGACGTCGCTCGCCTCGACGGCGAAGGGCGCGCTCGGCTCGTCGACGGCGCCGGTGAAGGTGTTCCAGGACTTCTTCGTCGACCTCGACCTGCCCGTCGCGCTCACGGAAGGCGATGCGATCGCGGTGCCTGTGGCCGTCTACAACTACCTGCCCACGCCGCAGCGCGTCTCGCTCGAACTGCGCCAGGATCCCTGGTTCACGCTCGACAACGACGTGGCGAACAAGCAGGTCGACGTCGGCGCCGGTGAGGTCGGCGTGGCGTACTTCCGCTTCAAGGCCGTGAAGATCGGCGAGCAGCAGCTCCAGGTCACGGCGCGGCTCGACGGCAACGCGGGCTCGCCGGGCGACGCGGTTGCGCGCAACGTCGAGGTGAAGCCGAACGGCGAGGAAATGCACGTCGTCATCAACGAGCGGCTCGAGGGCGCGGCTGTCAAGGACGTCGTCCTGCCGCCGAACGCGCTTCCCGACGCGTCGAAGATCTTCGTGAAGTTCTATCCTGGCGCCCTTTCTCAGGTCGTCGAAGGCCTCGACTCGATTCTTCGGATGCCGGGCGGATGCTTCGAGCAGACGTCGTCGTCGACGTACCCGAACGTGCTCGTGATGGACTACCTGAAGACGAGCAAGAAGCTGACGCCCGAAATTCAGGCGAAGGCCGAGGGTTTCATCTCGCTCGGCTACCAGCGCCTCGTCACGTTCGAGGTGCAGGGCGGCGGCTTCTCCTGGTTCGGCGAAGCCCCCGCGAACAAGATCCTCACGTCGTACGGACTGCAGGAGTTCTACGACATGTCGAAGGTCTCGGAGGTCGATCCGCGCCTCATCGAGCGCACGCAGCGTTGGCTCGCATCGCAGCAGAAGCCCGACGGAAGCTGGGCGCCCGACACGAACTTCATCAACGAGGGTGCGACGAACCGGTACAACACGGACGTCACTCGCATCACCGCCTACATCGGCTGGTCCCTCGCGACGACGGGCTACCAAGGACCTGAAGTCGACAAGGCGCGGCAGTACGTCGCCTCGCACATGACCGGCAAGGAAGACGCCTACACGCTCGCCGTGATGGCGAACTTCGCGGTCGACAGCGGCAAGGACAAGGCGTTCTCGGATCGGATGATCGAGACACTTGCGGCGAAGGCGACCGACGACGGCAAGCTGGCGTTCTGGAAACAGGAGACCGAGACGCCCTCCACCGCGCGCGAAGGATCGGCGGATCTCGAGACGACGGCGCTCGCCGTCCAGGCGCTGCTCAAGTCGGGACAGAAGGGCGCGCTTGCGAAGAAGGGTCTCGACTACCTGACGTCGAACAAGGACGCATACGGCAACTGGCAGACGACGCAGGCCACGATCCTCGCGCTCAAGGCGTTCATCCTCTCGTTCACGAAGGGCGCGAATACCGACACGGCGGGCACGATCGAAGTGACGGTCGACGGTCAGACGGTCGACCGGCTCGAGATCACGCGCGAGAACAACGACCTGCTCCACCTCGTCGACCTGAAGGCGTACACGCACGGCGGAACGCACAAGGTCGGCCTTAACTTCAACGGCAAGGGCAGCATGCAGTACCAGATCATCGGGCGGTACTACGTGCCCTGGCAGCGCGTCGCCGGCGCGAGAGAAGCCCTCTCGATCGAGCTCGCCTACGACCGCACGACGCTCGCGCAGGACGAGATCGCGACGGCGACGGCGAAGATCCGCAACAACACGCCGGCAACGGCGAAGCTCGTGATGGTGGACCTCGGCATTCCGCCGGGATTCGAGCCAGACGGAGCGGCGTTCGCGCAGATGGTCGACGAAACGCGCGGCCGGAACGGCGGAAAGCTGCAGAGGTACACGATCACCGCGAAGCAGATCATCCTGTACTTCGACGCGCTGACGCCGAACCAGACGGTCGAGATCAAGTACCCGCTGAAGGCGAAGTTCCCGCTGCGGGCGAAGACGTTCGCGTCGAGGGTCTACGAGTACTACAACCCAACGGTCGAAGACGTCGTGGTCCCGGCGGAGCTGACGGTCTCGGCAAAGAAATAGAGAGGAAGAACAGACAGGATTACAGGATTTTCAGGATTGACAGGATTTTCATCGGGCAGCCGGCGAGGGTGTGGTCTCACCATAGTAGGCTCGTCGACTCAGCCCTGTGAGAATCCTGTCAATCCTGAAAATCCTGTAATCCTGTCCACTCTTTTTTGCATGGTAGAGTTCTCCGCCATGAAATCGATACTTGCGACTCTCGTATTCGCCCTCATCCCCGTCAGCGCCCAGGCGTCAATGAATCCGAACACTCCGCCACGCGACACCCACACGTTCTCGAATCCGCAGTCGATCACAGTGACCCACGTCGACCTCGATCTCGCCGTGAATTTCGAAAAGAAGTCGCTCGAAGGCACGGCAACGCTCGACGTTCGGCGGGTGGTTCCCGGCTCCGGCCCGCTGATCCTCGACACCCGTGCGCTCCAGATCGGACGCGTGGAGGCGAGTGAAAACGGCCGCGCTTGGGCCGACGCGAAGTTCAAGCTCGGAAACGTCGACCAGATTCTCGGCGCGTCGCTGACGATCGACGTGCCAGCGAAGGTGAAGAAGGTTCGGATTACGTACGCGTCGAGTCCTTCGGCGTCCGGCCTTCAGTGGCTCGAGCCCTCAATGACGGCCGGCAAGAAGTCGCCGTTCCTCTTCACGCAGTCGCAGGCCATTCACGCGCGGAGCTGGATTCCGCTGCAGGACTCGCCGAAGGTGCGCGTCACGTACACGGCGCGAATAAAGACGCCGGCCGACCTTTTCGCCGTGATGAGCGCCGAGAACGACGCGAACCTCGAGGGACCTCGCGACGGCGACTACACGTTCCGCATGCGCCAGGCGATTCCGTCCTACCTCATCGCGCTCGCCGTCGGCGACATCGCGTTCAAGCCGATGAGCAGGCGGACGGGAGTCTTCGCCGAGCCGAGCGTCGTCGACGCGGCGGCGGCCGAGTTCAACGACACGGAACGCATGATGGTCGCGGCCGAGAAGCTTTACGGACCGTACCGCTGGGGCCGCTACGACATTCTCGTGCTGCCGCCGAGCTTCCCGTTCGGCGGGATGGAGAATCCACGCGTGACGTTCGCGACGCCGACGATCCTCGCCGGCGACAAGAGCCTCGTCGCGCTCGTCGCGCACGAGCTCGCGCATTCGTGGTCGGGAAACCTCGTGACGAACGCGACGTGGAACGACGCGTGGCTCAACGAAGGCTTCACGGTGTACGTCGAAGGCCGGATCGTCGAAGCGGTCTTCGGCGTGAATCAGGCGAAGATGGAAGCCGTGCTTGGCCGACAGGTGCTTCAGGAGAACATCGACAACCTCGAGGAGCGGGACGAAACCCTGTACGGACAGTTCGACGGACGTGATCCCGATGACTCGTTCACCCAGATTCCGTACGAGAAGGGCGCGCTGTTCCTCCGGCATCTCGAGCAGGCGTTCGGGCGCGCGCGCTTCGACAAGTTCCTGCGGGGGTATTTCGACCACTTCGGATTCGGGAGCATCACGACGTCCGAGTTCGAGGCGTACCTGAAGACGAACCTGCTCGACAAGGATCCGGCAGCGGCCGCCACGGTGCCGGTCCAGGAGTGGATCTACAAACCGGGCGTGCCGGCGTCCGCGCCGAAGCCGCAGTCGGACGCTTTTGCGAAGGTCGAAGCGGCGGCCAGGCCGTGGCTCGACGGCGCGGCTCCGGCGTCGTCGATCGATGCGAAGGCGTGGTCGACGCAGGAGTGGCAGCACTTCCTCAAGAACCTGCCGCAGAACCTCGGGACGGCGAAGATGGCGGAGCTCGACGCGGCCTTCGGCTTCACGAAGGCCGGCAATTCCGAGATCGCGTTCGAGTGGCTACGGCTGTCGATCCGGAACGAATACACGCCGGCCTACGAGCGGCTCGAGCAGTACATGGTGCAGATCGGCCGCCGGAAGCTCATCCGTCCGCTCTACGAAGACCTCGTGAAAACGGAGGCCGGCAAGAAGCTTGCGCTCGAGATCTACACGAAGGCGCGGCCGGGGTACCACCCGCTCGCGGTCGGCACGGTCGACGCGATCGTGGGCTGGGGCAAATGACCGGTGTCGAGCTGTCCGTAGGAACGATCAGTACCGCGAGCGTCAGCGAGCGGGTGCGGTTCAATCTCTTTCAATGATCCACACCCCATCGCTACGACTCCTGACACGGATCGCGACCCCGGAGTCCACAGACGGCTACGGCCGGAACTCGGACAGCAGGAAGTCCGTCCCTGCACTGTGGCAGTCGGCGCACAGCCCTATGCCGCGACCGTAGAAGTCGGCCTGCGTTCCGTTGAACGACTCCATGAACAGCCAGCCCTGCCCGCTGGCGCCGGCCTTCTTCTTCACCTTCACCATGACGGCATAGCCTCGCACAGTGTCGGTCGATCCGAAGTACAGCTCTTTCACCATTGCCGCGCCCTTCCGGAACGACGTCCGGCCGGCGCGCAGGTCTTCGGCAAGAATCGTGTTGAAGAACGTCCGGACGTTCCCGCCGTGCGGCCCGCTCGACGGATGCACGGCGGGCTCGGCAACGTACCCTTCGAGATAGCGCTTCTCCTGAAGCCACGCGAGCATCGCCTTGCGCTTCGTAGGCGGAATGTTCGCGTCGCCGCCGAACAACAGCGCGTCGCTCGCGACACAGCCTTCGTCCGAACCGGCCCGCACCGTGGCTTCCGGCGCGACCGGCGCCATCCAGGCTGCAAGGCCCAGCACGAACGCCGCAACGGCTCCCAATCGTCTTCGCATGTCCTGGTCTCCCCCTGACCTCGTCGACTTGCTGCCTTCGAGAATGCACCGACCTGGGCAATCTATTCCACCACCAATGGACGATCATAGCCGGGAGCTGTAACGCGACAGGGTTGAGGTCCAGTCCAACCCACGTAGAGTGAACCGGATCTCCACCCGGCAGCTACCGCTCCCGGCTCTGAACAAGGTGCGACGCTCTCGAGAATACCGCGTCGAGCATTGGTTCGGTGAGCCGTCCGGTGAACGTGTTCTGCTGGCTCGGATGGTAGCTGCCGAGCAGCGTCAACCCTGCGGCAACATGGACTTCGACGCCGTGTGCGAACGGCGTCCGTAGCCGCTCGTCGATTCGCCCGGCGGCGACGAGCGCGCGACCTGTGGCATCCCAGGCGATCTTTCCCAGTGCGACGACGGCGAGAAGATCCGTGAGCGCCTGCAACTCCTCGACGAGATACGGCTGGCAAGCGGCGAGCTCTGCGGGCAGAACCTTGTTCGCCGGCGGAGCGCAGTGGCACGCCGCCGTGATCCAGCAGTTCCGAAGGCGCAGTCCGTCGCCGCGATTGTCCGACGCCGACTGATTCGCGAACCCGGCACGATGCAATGCGCGGTAGAGCCATTCGCCACTTCGGTCGCCGGTGAACATCCGGCCCGTCCGGTTCGCACCGTGCGCCGCCGGTGCGAGCCCGACGACGAGCAGCCGGGCGGCCGGATCGCCGAAGCTCGGCACCGGCCGGCCCCAGTACGTTTCGTCCGCGAACCGCTTCACCTTCTCGGCCGCAACGGCTTCGCGCCACGCGACGAGGCGAGGGCACGCGCGGCAGCCAACGACTCGCGCCGCGAGCGCATCGAGAGTACGCTTGGCCGCCCGCTCAGCCACGCGGCGGCACACTCCTCGATTCTGGGAACACTCCACCAATGATTGCTACACGCCGCTGGTTCGCTTCGCTCCTCATGTTGCTCGTCGTCGCCCCGATGGCGAGCGCCGATTCTACCCCGAAGACGACCGTCACGAGTCCGGCCATGAAACGGCTGCTGCTTGGCCGCCACCACCTCTCGCTGCAATGGGTGAGCTGGGACCGGTTCGGCCGTGTCGTCGTCACCGAGAAGGCCGGAACGCTCTTCATCAAAGGCGAGCAGAAGTCGCCGGACGGCGCCGACTTCGTCCGCGTCGACGGCATCGTCACGCGCGTCGACGCGAAGGAGTTCGGCTTCCGCGGCACGATCGTGACGCAGGTCTCGCACATCAACGGTGGGAAGCCGTGCGTGCGTGAGGGCGATTTCACGTTCGCCATCAAGGCGAATCGTCAGTACTGGCGCCTCCAGCAGATGGACAATCCCTGCGAGGCGGTGACGGACTACGTGGACGTGTACTTCCGGAGAGGGTAAGCGGACGGGACGACGGCGTCAGCCGGCCTGCTGGGGCTGGGGGATTGCCGGGAGTTCGGCGAGGTCGGGAAGGACGAATCCGTGTCGCGCTTCGTCCGACGCGAGGAGCCCGGCGCTGTAGTAGCGCTTCGCGACGTTCTTGTCGGCGAGACGGCCGATGGCGGCGTTTGCGCGCTCGTAGTACGGCAACGCCGGGTCGAGCTCGACCGCGACGGCCGCGACCATGCGCATCCAGAACCGCGTGAGCGTCTCGTGGTATCCGCGTCCCGGCGACGGCACGATGTGGTGCACGTCGGCGAAGTGCAGAAGGGCGCGCCGCATCCGCTCGGTTCCGGCTTCTTCGCCGTCCTCAAGCGCATAGACGAGGGCGACGGCGATGTGTCCGGCGTGATCCCACGCTTCGCGCGAGATCGCGCACGATTCGAAGGCGCGAACGAGCGCGCGCAACTCGTCGTCGCACGCGAAGCCGCGCGTCACGATGGGCGTCGTGTCGTCGGGCATGCTTCAGTCCTCCACTTCGTGAATGGCCGGCAGCGGGAGCGCCGGCGTTTCCTTGACCGCGGACAGGGCGATCGTCGTGCGCGTGCGGACTACGCCCGCAAGTCCCTTGATGTGTTCGCCGACGATGCGCTCGAGATCGAGCAGCGCGGCGCACCGCACCTTCAGCATGTAGTCGAAGTCGCCGGCGATGTGATGGCACTCCTGAACCTCGGGGAGCTCACGGACGAGTTCGGCGAACGGTGCCCGATGCTCCGGACGCTCGAGCGCGACCGCGACGAAGGCCGTGACGCCGCACCCGAGCAGGTTCGGATCGCCGAGGGCGGCGTATCCGCGAATCACGCCACGATGCTCGAGACCTCGGACACGCTCGGCGACCGCCGGCGCCGAAAGGCCGACGTGGGCCGCCAGATCCGCAAACGAGATACGCCCGTTCAACATGAGCGCTTCAATGAGTTTGGAATCAATGGCGTCTTTGAGCATTTCCATGTTTTTCCTTGTAAAATGCAGCATGGACAATGTTTTCAAAGCTGTCAAGTCATGGCATCAGTTGAAACGAAAGAGTTTTCAGAGCCGGGAGCGGTAGTGGGCGGGTGGACTTGTGTTTCACTCACTGAACGAAGTGAGAGTCCACCCGGCCGTTACCGCTCCCGGCTCTGATCGATCTGCGGCCGACCTACGCTTCCGCGTGCACCCCGAGTGCCGCGTCGAGCTCGGCGGCGACGTCGCCGGTCTGCACGTGTCCGATGGCCCGGAAGTCGAACAATCCGGCGTCGAGCAGATGCGACGGAATGACCCGCCCCATCGCCGCCAGCATCGAGTTCCGAACCTCCGGAATCTCGCGCTCGAGCTCGTCGACCAACCGCGCGACGCGCTTTCGCTTGAGGTTCTCCTGCGAGCCGCACAGGTCGCACGGAATTATCGGATACGCCATCGCCTCGGCGAACGCCGCCACGTCGGACTCCCGGCAATAGATCAGTGGCCTGATGACGGTGTTCCGGCCATCGTCGCTTCGCAGTATGGGCGGCATCGTCTTCATCGTTCCGCCGAAGAAGAGGTTGAGCAGCAACGTCTGGATCGCGTCATCCGCGTGATGTCCGAGCGCGATCTTCGTGCAACCCTCTTCGACGGCGACGTTGTAGAGGATGCCACGCCGAAGCCGCGAGCACAGCGCACACATCGTCTTCCCTTCCTCGACGTTCGCCGCCACGATCGAGTACGTGTCGCGCTCGACGATGCGAAAATCGACGCCGGTCGAAGCAAGGTATTCCGGCAGAACGTGTTCGGGAAAATTCGGCTGCTTCTGGTCAAGATTGACCGCGAGCAATCCGAAGGACACGGGCGCCCGGCGCTGAAGATCGAGAAGGAGCGACAGCATCGTGTAGCTGTCCTTGCCCCCGCTCAGGCAGACCATCACGCGATCGCCGTCTTCGATCATTCCGAAGTCCTCGATCGCCCGGCCAACGCCCCGCAATAATTTCGTCCGAAGCCGCTCCGGCACTCGCGTTTCCTCCGCAGTCGGAGTATACACGACGGGCGAAATCGCTCGCGGACACCCTCTCCGGATCTCTGGTTCCTGCTCTCCCGTCCGCTCGGTCCCCATCCGGTTACCTGACTTGCAGGTCCCTCGGCTGGTCAGTATCATCGCCAGTTTTCAAAATTTACTCAGGCCTGCGAAACGTCCGGGATGTCACTCCCGGCACGCGGATGGGCTCGAAATCGCGGCGCACCGTGTGCGTCACCACGGACGAATCCGTGGACCACAGAACAGGAACACCGACCGTGATTCCTGGAGGAGAAGTGAGAATGCTGGGAACCAAATCTACCTTCGCGCGCCGTCTGGCGTGCTGTCTGGTGCTTGCTGTCCTTGCGGCCGGGTTCTTTCCGGCGTCGGCGTGGGCGCAGTCGCAGGCAAGCACCGGTCAGATCACCGGAACGGTGCGCGACGCATCGGAGGCCTCGGTCGCCGGGGCCACCGTCACGGCTCGAAGCGAAGCCATCGGCGTCGAGCGTTCGGCCATAACGAACTCTGAAGGCACCTACACCATCGTTACCCTTCCTCCGGGCACTTACACAGTGACCGTGGAAGCATCGGGTTTCCAGACCTCGACGTTCAGCAATGTCCAGGTCGTCGTCGGCCGCACCTACTCGCTTCGCGCGAAGCTGGGCACGGGCGGCGTTTCGGAAGAGGTAACTGTCACGGCCGGCGCTGTCGACATTCAGACGACACGCAGCGAGCCGGATGCCGTCATCAACGACCTCGCAATCCGCGACTTGCCGATCAACGGCCGGCGATTCCAGGACTTCGTCACCCTGACGCCTACGGCTCAGGTGGAGCCGTCGCGCCAGCAGATCTCACTTGCGGGACAGCGCGGCATCAACGCGAACATCAACGTCGACGGCGTGGACTACAACAACCCGTTTTTCGGCGGAATCAAAGGCGGCGAACGGAGCAATTTCGCGTTTACGATTCCCCAGGAATCGATTCGCGAGTTTCAGGTCGTCCCTTCCGGATACTCCGCCGAGTTTGGGCGCTCGACCGGAGGTATCGTAAACGCCGTCACGAAGTCGGGTACGAACGAGTACCACGGCTCCGCCTTCTACTTCGTCCGGCCCAAGAAGCTCTCGCGGGATAGCGATTTCTTCAAGGCCGTCGAGCTTGGCGATCCCAAGAACGCGGAGGACGATCGGGATTTCGATTTCGTTCCGACCCAGCATCAGTGGGGTGGCTCGATCGGGGGACCGATCGTCAAGGACAAGCTGTTCTTTTTCGGGGCCTACGAGCAGCAGAGCATCAGCATCCCCCGCCAGGTCGTCTTCTCGACGCTGAACAGCGTCACGCCGAACGACAACACGGCCGAGGCTCTCTCTTTCTATCGATCGCAGGAAGGTCCGTTCGAGGCGACGAACGACGCCCTCGCCTTGCTTGGCCGCATCGACTGGGAGGCGAGCCAGAACCACCGCTTGAACTTCCGTTACAACTACTCGCAAAACGAGGGGTTGAACTCGACGAACACGGGCGGCGCCGTTCTTCCGACGACGAACCGCGCCGTCTCGAACGACGGAACTGAGCAAAACAACACGAACACCGTGATCGGACAGTGGACGTGGATCATCTCGCCAACCCTTCTCAACGAGTTCCGGGGGCAGTTTTCGCGAGAAGAGCGGCCTCGACTTGCAAACTCGACGGTGCCGAACCTCTCGACCTCTTTCGCCAACACCGGTAACCGCAATTTCATGCCGACTACGCAGGACGACAAGCGCCTGCAACTCGCCGACAGCATCAGCTGGACCCACGGCGATCACGCGCTCAAGGTCGGTGTCGAGTACAACTATGTCGACGCATTTCAGACCTTCGGCTTCAACCAGT
This sequence comes from Blastocatellia bacterium, assembly GCA_021463145.1. Lineage (GTDB taxonomy): Bacteria > Acidobacteriota > Blastocatellia > UBA7656 > JADIYM01 > JADIYM01. Next base: position 19,109 of record JAJTWZ010000023.1, read on the forward strand.
TTGGACAGTACAACGTTCCGTTCAACGCCGACGTGAATGTGACATTGGAGCAGCTGTCCGTCGGCGGTCCCAATGCAAACCGCTTCGACAACAGCGGATACAGGTACATCAGGCAGATCGGCAATCTCACGGCCGGGTTGAAATCCCACGAGCTCGCCCTTTTCGTTCAGGACTCGTGGCGCCTGAGGCCGAATTTCACGATCAACTACGGCCTGCGCTGGGAGGGCCAGTACAACCCGACGCCCGAGGCCAACAACACGGATCTCGTAAGCAAGGTCCGGCGTTTCGACTTTCCGGTGGGTATCCTGACCGATCCGACCAAGATCGATGACGCTACCAGCCAGTTCGCGCCTCGGCTCGGGTTCGCGTGGGATCCCTGGAACAACGGGAAGACGGTAATCCGCGGCTACGGCGGCGTCTACTACGCGCGGTCTCCGCTGCTTATCTTCTCGAGCCCGATCAACAATTTCCGCCTCCCTCCGGGCGACGTTTCCGTCACGCTGCCTTTCCCGGTTGCGGCCGGACAGCCAGCGACCCTTTACGATCAGTTCGCGTTGATCGGCATCGACCTCAACGCTTTCGGCCTCGAGGATCTGCCGAACGTCACTCCTGAGCAGATCGCCCAGATCGCGGCGGCGCTCGGACTTGCACCGAACCCGTTCCTGGGCGCCAATGTCATTGCGATCGCGGACGGCTTCGAAAATCCGCGCTCCTATCAGGTTGGAGGCGGCGTCGAACACCAGTTGACGGAGGGCCTTGCGATCGGGGCCGACTACACTTACGTGAAGGCCGTTCATCTGGAGCGTAACGTCCAGGCGAACCTGCCGACTGCCTCGTTCGACCCGGCCGACAAGGCCCAGCGCCCTCAGTACCTCGTCTCCGGCGCGGTTCGTCCGATCCCGACTCTGCGCGACGTGACGATTCGCGACTCGTCGGCGAGCTCGCTCTACCAGGCGCTTACTCTCCGTGCGAAATTCCAGAGGGATTGGGGACAGGTCAACGTGTTCTACGTCCTGTCGACCAATTACTCGGATGACGACAACGAGCGGGATTCAGGCGGAACCGCGTACGAGGACGCCTACAACTTCCGGCCCGAGTACAACTATTCGAACCTGGACCGCCGCCATCAGTTCACGGCCAACCCCGTCTTCTATCTTAAGTACGGATTCGAGGTTTCGGCCGCGATCAGGCTGCTCTCCGGCACCCCGTTCGATGCCCGGTACGGATCGGACGCGAACCGCGACACCGCCAATACGGACCGCCCGTACAGTGCGCCAGGCGTGCCATTCCTTCGCAATGCGTTCCGCAACAAGCCGATCTACAACGTCGATATGCGGGTGCAGAAGCGATTCGAGTTCAGCGAGAACCATTCGATCACGGTCCTCGCCGAGTTCTTCAATCTGTTCAACGTCGAGAACATCACGCTCAACCAGGGCTTCTCGACCGTCGCGAACTTCTGCGCGGCTCCGGTCACGTCCGACTGCGGCTTCGGCGGCAAGCCGAATCCCAACTTCCTGCAGATTCGTGACCAGAACTCTACCAGCAAGACCTTCGGTCAGATTCTGACGGGGAACAACCCTGGAGCCCCGTTCCTGATGCAGCTCGGGGTGCGCTACCAGTTCTAGCGCGCCAGGGACTCGACGACTCGAGAGCGCCGTCCTCCTCGCGGGGGCGGCGCTCTTTTGCAGCGGCGTGCACCGAATCGTCACGCCTTCGACTTCGATGTGCTAACCTCTCACGTGCGCCCCCGGAACCTATCGCCCCCCAGCGAGGTCCCGATGCTCCGACACCTCGTTCCCCTGTTCGTTCTGGTACTGATCGGCTGCTGCGCCGAAGCGGCGAGTGCGGCCACCTACTATGTTTCTCCGACTGGCTCCGACTCAAACACCGGCACGTCCGCCAGTCCGTTCCTCACGATCCAGAAGTCAGCAAACGTAGCCGTCGCCGGCGATACCGTCATCGTTCGCGCCGGCACCTACGCCGGCGCCCGGTTCTCGGCGTCCGGCACAATGGCGGCCCCGATCGTGTTTCGGGCCGATCCCGGCGTGATCGTAAATGCGCCAGGTCCCCAGAACTCCAACAACGACAATCTCTGGATCCGCAACGCGAGCTGGATCACCCTTACCGGTTTCGAATCGCACAGCGCCGGCCGGTCCGGAATCGCGGTTCAGGCCGAACCGGATGCCGAGTCGCACGGCGTCGTGCTCACCAGGAACTATTGTCACAACAATGGGGTCTGGGGAATCTTCACGGGGTACGCCGAAGGCGTGGTCATCACGTACAACGAGACGTCGTTCTCGGGCGACGAGCACGGAATCTACGTCTCGAACAGCTCCGACAATCCCGTGATCCGATGGAACCGGGTCCACCACAACAGCAACTCGGGAATCCAGATCAACGCAGACCCGGCGTTCGACGGCGACGGCATAATTTCGAACGCCGACGTCTCCTACAACGTCATCTGGGAAAACGGCACCGGGGGCGCCGCGGGCATCAATCTCGCCTCGGTGGTGAATTCGAGGATCACGAACAACCTGCTCTACGAGAACCACGCCTCGGGAATCGCCGGTTGGGACGACGACTTCAACCCGGCCTTCGGCACGAAGAACAATCAGATCCTTCACAACACCGTCATCCAGGCTTCGAACGGCAGATTCGCGCTTTCGCTCCTGAACGGCTCGATAAACAACACGATCAGGAACAACGTGCTGATTCACCCGGGGACTCGCGGTTCGATCAGTTGCGACCCTTCGAGCGAACCCGGGCTCGTCGCGAACAACAATGTCGTCGTGAATCGCTTCGAGTACGACGAGACCTTCATCACACTCGCACAGTGGCAGGCACGGGGTCACGACGCGGCGTCGGTCGTCTCGACTACAGCCGCGACTGTCGCGGATCCCTCGTCGAGCAACTACCACCCGAAGGCGGGGGGCCCCTGTATCGACACGGGAGCCGTTCTGGCCTCGGTCGTCGACGATCTCGACGGCAAGAAGCGGCCTCAGGGCGTGGGAAGAGACATCGGAGCCTACGAGTTCCGCGGTGTAGACACCGTCGGCATCTACGTCACGGCGTCGAGCGCGTTCTTCCTTCGGAACTCGAACACGCCGGGAGCCGCGGACGTCGTCTTCACATTCGGCGCGCCGAGCGCGACCTGGGTTCCACTCGACGGCGACTGGAACGGCGATGGCAGCGACACGATCGGTCTCTACGACACGGTCACGGGCGCTTTCTTCCTGAAAAACTCGAACGGATCAGGCCCTGCCGATGTAGTGTTCACGTTCGGAGCGGGCGGTATCGGACTCGTTCCGGTCGTGGGTGACTGGAATGCGGACGGGGTCGATACGATCGGGCTGTTCGATCCCGTGAACAGCACCTTCTTCCTCCGAAACACGAACACCAGCGGCGCGGCTGACCTTGCTTTCGGGTACGGACCGGCAGGCGCCGGTTGGAAAGCGATAGTCGGCGACTGGGACGGAAACGGATCTGACACCGTCGGGCTCTACAGTCCGGTTGCGGGGGCCTTTTTCCTGCGCAACTCGAACGCACCGGGTGCGGCGGACCTCGTGTTCGGCTACGGACCTGCCGGCTCGACGCCGCTGGCTGGAGACTGGAACTCGGACGGCCGCGACTCGATCGCCGTTTACGTTCCGGCATCCGGGGCGTGGTTCATGCGAAACACGAACACTCCCGGTACGGCGGACGTCGTCGTCAGCTACGGACCCGCCAGTTCGGCCGCAACCCCAGGCGACTGGAACAGTCTTTAGGGACGCGCCTTCTGTCAGACGTTAGAGCTCGCGCTCTCTGGCAAGCCGGCCCTCGCAACTGCGACGGGCCGGCTTGCCGGCTAAAGCATCGACGCGAACCCGAACCAGATCATCACCGCTGCCAGAACCGCAAGCAGGATCAGCAGAGTTATCGCCATCCAGATCCAGGCCGGCAGGCCGGTTCGAGCTTTCGAGTCCGGCTCGACCGGCGATACGGCCGCCGGCATCGTGGCCTGCTCGATAGATCGATCCGAAGCAGGAGTTGGTGCGGGGTTCGGCGGAGGAGGGGGCGATGAGCGCTCGAGCAGATCGACCTCCTGCAGGTTCTGCAGGGTTCGCGTGATCCCGTCGGCTGATTCGGCGGCAGGCACTCCCGCGCCGCTCACCCTCGCGATCACGACGGTGATGTTGTCCTCGCCACCTCGTTCGTTGGCAATTGCCACCATCCTTGTCGCCGCTTCTGGAAAGTCGGTCGAGGAGTTGACGATGTCGCGCATCTCCGTCTCGGAGAGCTTCCCCGAAAGCCCGTCCGAACAGAGGACGAACGTGTCCTCCGACCGCAGCTCGAGCCGCCCAAGGGCCACGACTATGTCGCCACGCTGGCCCATGGCCTGAAGGATCACGTTTCGATGGGGAGATCTCTCCGCCTGCTCGCGCGTCACGACTCCCTGTTCGACGAGGAGCTGGACGTAGCTCTGGTCGCGCGTGACCTGGCGGATACGTCCGGCGCGGATGAGGTATGCGCGAGAATCGCCAACCTCGGCAATGTGGGCCATCGTCCCGCGCACCAGAACGGCAGTCAGAGTGGCGCCCATCCCCTGCTTTTCACCGTCCTGGGCCGCATCCAAGACGCTGCGGTTAGCTTCCTCGACCGCTTCCTTTATCAATACCTGCGTCCCGACGCCCTGATGATCCTCTCCCAGCCACTGCCGCAGCGATCCCACCGTCATCGCGCTCGCGATCTCGCCGGCCGCCGCTCCACCCATTCCATCCGACACCGCAAGCAGGATTCCACGTTTGCTCACGGCTGCATCGTGCCAGGGTCGATCGGACTGTTCGTCGCGTTCCAGGTCCGCGATGAGGAAGGCGTCCTCGTTGTTCGTGCGGACGGATCCCACATCGGTCAGGCCAAAGGCCGACAGCAGGATTTCGCCGTTCGATTGCGTCATCTGAGTGGGCTCCGAAAGGAGAGATCACGAAACCCGCGCAGTCTACACCGGTCGACCGGAACGCTCCAACGCCGGACGGCGTCACTGGCGCTGTCGTGTCGGTGCCGTACAACCGGCGTTCACGGACATCATCGGCGCCCCAGCAGTTCGGGACTAACGGGCTACCCGGACCTACTTGAGATCTTTTGCCGTCGCCGGCTTCACGAACACGCGATCGTCGACCGGTACGTTGAACGAAACCGACTCGTACACGACGCGGGCAGTCTGCATCCTGTCGCGGTATAGATCCACGGTTCTCGGGGCCAGAACCCCGCCGTAGTCGAGGTACACGTGATACCGCGTCTCGATCGCCGAACCTGCCGCGCCGCTCTCGGCGCCTTCGAAGTAACGCGACAGCGTCGGCAGGTGCGTCGCCGTATCGAAATACATCTCGACGCGCAGTCCGTCGCCATAAGTCAACGCCACCCCTTCCGACCACTGACGCGGGGCGTGCTCTGACTTGCCCAGGTATTCGAGCCGCGCATCCGGGAGCCGCCATAGACCTCGAAGCACGTTGTCGAGGTTCGATCGAATGTACCGTTGATAGTGCGCAACCTCCTCGGCCGTCTGAGCCGCAAGCACCTCACGTTGCGCGTCGAACTTCCAACCCGACTCGCCAGTGTTCGCCTGCACGACGAGCGACTTCTTCCTGCCAAACGACGTACGGTTTCGGTCCGGAAAGACAAACGTGTCGACGAACTCCACCGGCGCGCCACGTTGCCCCTGAACGAACGAAGTGAAAACGCCGGTCGACACCTGAGACTTCACGGCAAGGTACTTCGGTCCGCCAAGCGCACTTGTGGCTGCTTCCAGGATGGATGCGGCCTTCGCAGCATCGGGAGTGACAGGTGGCGGCGGTGCGGCAACGCCCTGAGCCGACACCGCGACACACCAGGCCAGCAAGGCGAGCCCGGCGGCGGCAACCCGGCCCGGCACGGCAGCGCGCATCAAACCGAGCCCTCCACTACAACCGCGCCGTCGCGAACCGACACCGTGAATCGGTCCGAATCCGGCCATAACTGCGTGATTGGAAGCTTCACGAGCTCGTCGATCGTACGTTTTAGGAATCGCGCGCCGTACGCCGGACTGAAGCCCTTCTGGACGAGCATTTCCGCGGCCTCCGGCAGCACGACCAGCGTCTTGCCCATGTATTCCATCTGTCGCCGGATCCTGCCGAGGTAGATTTCGGCAATTTCACTGACCTCATCCCTGGTCAGTGGCGCGAATACCACGATTTCATCGATTCTGTTACGGAACTCGGGGGAAAACCGCTCCTCGGCCGCCTTCAGCACTTCGCGCTTCACTTGCTCCATGTCCGACTTCCTGTCAGAGGCGAACCCTAGCGGCTTCAAGTATTTCTTGAAGCTGTCGCTCCCGAGGTTGCTCGTCATGATGACGATCGCGTCCGACAGGAAAATCTTCTTGCCGCGACCGTCCGTCAGCCAGCCTTCGTCGAAAGCCTGCAGGAACAGGTTCAGCAGGTATGTCGACGCTTTCTCGATCTCATCGAGCAGGAGCACGGTGTACGGATTGTCGCGCAATCTTTCGGTAAGGATCCCGCCCCGTTCCGAGCCGACGATGCCGCGCGGCATGCCGATGAGCTTCTCGACGGCGATCGTGCCGTCCTGGTACTCGCTCATGTCGATCCGGACCATCTTCGAGTCGTCGCCGAACATGAACTCGGCTACGGCCTTCGCAAGTTCGGTCTTTCCGACGCCAGTCGGCCCGAGGAAAAGCAACACGCCGTCCGGCTTCGCGAAGTTCTCCTTAAGCGGCCCTTTGTTGAGCCGCAGGCGCCGGGCGACCGCCCGAATCGCCGCCTGCTGACCGACGACGCGGCCGGCAATTCGCGATTCCATCTCGGCGAATCGCTCGTTGGTCTCGCGGAAGATCATGTCGCTGGGGATCTGCGACTCCTGCGATATCACCTCGATGACGTGCTCGCGGCGCACCTCCGGCGTGTCGGGACTCGCAATCTCGACCTTCACCGCCGCCGTGTCGAGCCAGCCGATGACCTTGTCGGGCATGTGATGGCTGCGGATGTATCGCGGCGCCATCTCGAGCGCGGCACTAATGGCGTCGTCCGTGATCTGGACCGAGTAGTTCTTTTCCAACCGCGGGCGTACGCCGTCCAGAATCAGCCGCGTTTCGTCAATCGAAGGCTCGCTGACGCGAACCAGACGGAAGCGCCGCGAAAGGGCCTCGTCCTCCGAGATGAACTCCTTGTACTCCGTCATCGTCGTCGCGCCGATGATTCGCAACTCCCCACGTGCGAGCGACGACTTGAACATATTGGCGGCATCGGACGAGGCGCCGATGGCGGAGCCCGCCCCCATGATGGTGTGCACTTCGTCGATGAAGAGGATGAGGTTCTCGGTTTCCTTGACCTCGTTGATGATGCCCTGGATCCGTTCCTCGAACATCCCTCGAAGCATCGTGCCGGCAACGAGACCCGACATCTGAAGCTGCACGACGTGAGCGTTGCGCAGCCGCTGCGGCACGCGTTCCGGTTCGAGCTCGATGCGGCGCGCGAGTCCTTCGACGACGGCCGTCTTGCCCACCCCGGCCTCGCCGACGAGCATCGGCGAGTTCGCGCGCTCTCGATGGCACAGGATCTCCATCATCTGGCTGATCTCGTCGTCGCGTCCGATGACCGGCGGAAGCTTGTCCTGCCGCGCCAGCTTGTTGAGGCTGACGCCGAAATGCTTCAGGTAGGACGGCAGGTCATAACGGCGGCGGTAACGCTCCTCGCGCTCTTCACGGGTTCGCACACGCGTCGAGATCTTCTCGGCAACAGCATCCGGCTCCGCGCCGAGCTTCTTGAGGATATCGACCGGACTGCCGCCCCGGTCCTGAAACAACGCAAAAAACAGGTCGGTCGAGTCGATCGTACGCCTGCCACGGGTCCGGGAACGGTCCAATGCGTGTTTGAGGAGCTGCCGGAGGCTGTCGCTCATCTTCAGGCCCCGGCCGAGATATTCCCGCGCCGTGAGCCGGCTTTCGAGCGACGACGAAACAGCCTGGGGATCGACGTTCAGGCTCTGCATCAGCTCGTTGAACAAATTCCGCTCGAGCTCCGAGAGAGCAACGAACACGTGTTCAGGGGCGACCTGGTTGTGGTCACGGCGCCGGGATTCGTCGTAGGCGCGCTGCATGACGCGTTTCCCACTGTCGGAGAACTTGTCCTTGAACTGCTCGAAGTCGATCATGGTCACTGCTCAGCTCGACCGAGTCTGCGCGTCCTCCACACCGGCCGATCCCGCGAAACGCCGATGCGGTGGGGCGTCGCAATCGCCATCGTCAGTATAGCAAACGGACATCGCTAAGATCCTGACACCGGCCGGATGCGAACTGGCGCGATCGACACACGCCTTTCGCCAGTCGAGGCGACTTAGTGCATTGCCGGTGCCTGCGCCGCCCCGTTCCATCGTCCGACGCGCACGAAGGCCGGCCTGACGAGCCGGTCCGCAGTGCGGAATCCACGCTGAAGCACTTCCGCCACCCGCCCGTCGAGTTCAGGATCCGACACTTCGATCTCGTCGATCGCCTGATGATCCTCCGGGTCGAACGCCGAGCCGACGCCTGGCACCGGCTCGATGCCCATCTCCACCAGCCTGCGGATGAACAGATCGCGCGTAGCGACGAGTCCCTCGTGGAGCGGGCTCTCCGCGGCGCCCTGCACGTCGAGCGCCCGGTCCAGATTGTCGAGGACGTCCAGCATACCGGCCGCCATTTCGGCTCGCGACGTGACGAGTTGTGCCTCGAAGTGCCGCTCCAGGCGCGTTCGTGCCGCTTCCACTTCGGCCTTCGACTGCGACTCCGCCGCTTCCACGCGGCGTTTGAGCTCCTCAACGTACGAAGGCAGCCGCGTATCGGCCGGCGCGGGATCGACCGCATCGCCGGCATCGTCCGATCCCGTAAATCCCAGGAGGCGCGCAAAGCGCCGTTTGTCGACGACCTTTACCTCGGCCGGAGCTTCCTTCTCGCCATCGCCCGGGCCGAGCGCCGCAATCGGCGCATCGCCAGCTGGTTGCTTCGACTTGTCGTTCTGCTTTCCTTTTCGTCGTCCCATTGTTCGCTCGTGCTACTTGACCTTTATCTGGATACGAGGCCCGGCGCCTCGCTCGATTCTCGGAAGCCGGATCATCAGTACGCCGTTTCGCTGTTCGGCGGTTATCCTCGATGAATCGATGTCGGTGGGCAAATCGAAAACCCGGACGAACGGCCCATAGACGCACTCCTGCCTGGCGATACGGTCCGCGTCGAGGCCGGGTGGCGCAGTCCGCTCTCCTCGTACGGTCATCCGGCCGCCTTCCACTTCGAGCGACACGTCGGATCTGTCGATTCCAGGAATCTCGAGAGTGACCACGAGGCCGTCGTCAACCTCGAACGTATCCGACGACGGGCGCCAGGGCGACGGCTCGGCAGGTTCCTGCGCTTCGAGCACCGTCCGCTTCGTTTGGGCAAGGAGATCGGCCATGCGCTCCCGCATCGCCTTCAGGTCTTCCAACGGATCGTTCATTGCAGCGCCTGGTTTCTCCGTTCAGGTCTCGAATCACCGAAAGACGAGGATACCAGAAACGTTTTCGGGCGGAGGCCGCGTGGTAGACTGCGGCCGGATTTCCAGCACGAGGGGGCGCCGGATGGCGGTTTACGGAGCAGTTACGGAGGGCTCGCGACGAGGAGTGACCGTCGCCGCCACGATCGGTTCGCTCGTTCTGTTCGCGATATTCGGGGTCTTCATCTGGAAGCAGATTTCGAGTCAGCGCGCGAGTGACGAAGCCGATCTGCCTGCATTCGCTCAGGCACACGAAGGTCTGAAGTCGGTCGCAACGGCCCTCGACGCCGTTGCCGCAATTGCGACGGCCAGCACGAAGCCCGAGGACTTCCGGAAGCTCCTGGCAGAGGCTCGTGCTGCAATCGACGCCGATGCGAAGGAACGGCCCTTCTCGGGGACGCTGCCGAGTGGCCGTGCGTGGCCGGGCCAGTTCGCGGCGGCCCGTAAGCAGGCGCGGACAGCGCTCGACTTCTACGACGGGCTCGCGATCCATCTGGACCGCCGAGCCGAGATTGCGAAGAAGACGAAGGACGAGCGGGATTTCGTGCTCGTCGAGACGGACATACGGAATGTCTCGCGCACTGCTGGTGAATCGGTTGCTACGTTCCGAGGGTCGCTGGACGACATGCAGCGACAGCGAGACGCAAAGTTGTGGTCTTACGGCCCGGCGCCGCGTAAGTCGTCCTGAGCGGATTTCTTCGCGTTCGAACGTCACGGCCTCCGGGCCGCGCGCCCAGCCGTTTACCCGCGCCAGACGAAGTCGCCTACCGCGGTCCCAGCTCCCGTGAGTAGATCGACCGGTAAGCCCAGTAGTTGTTCATCACCTTGAAAACGTAGGCCTTCGACTCCTTGAAGCTAACCTCGGCGACGAACAGGTCCACGTCGCCGGGGTCGGCCGCGCGCTTCATCCACCGGGCGACGTTGTCCTCTCCGCCGTTGTACGAAGCGGCCACTGCCGCGTGATTGTCCGGGAAGAGCGCGTAGAGATCTGCCAGGTATCGAGCTCCGATCCGCACCGCAATCCGGGGATCGTACAGGTCGTCCTGATCGAAGGGCTCCAGCTTCAGTGCAGTCGCGATTCGAGTCGCAGTTTCGGGAATGAACTGCATCAGCCCGCGCGCAGCCGCCGCGCTCTTCACCCACGGCTGGAAGCGGCTCTCCTGCCGCGCGATCGACAGCTCGAACCGCGGATCGACGTTCAAGGGAATTGCGTAGGAGCGCAGCGCATCGACATACGGAGCCGGATACACCAGTTCCGCAACGGGCCGCGGCAGCAGCTCGACTCGAAAGTCGTCCGGCAATCTTGCCACCATCGATTCGCCAAGCTGAACCGCACCGTCGGCACGAGCTCCGCGGGCGTTGTAGACCGCCATGGAGAACGGAGAACGAGTGCCGAACCCGGACGACGCCAGCTCGGGAGCCGCTTCGTCCCAGAGGCCCAGGAACGCAAGCTCGCCGGCAAGCGCGGCGTGGGACCTGTCCGAAACCCCGCGACCGCCGGCGATCTCCGCGCGGCCGACGGACTCGAGCTCAGGAGCGCTCACCCGCGAGTACGAGGGAAGCTGCGAATATGCCCACCGCAGCACTTCAAGCATTGCCTGCCGCGTTTCGTCATCTTCCGTCAGTCGAAGCGCCCTCTCCGCGGATTCCTTCGCCGGCCCTGCCGCCCCCGACTTCCGCGCGGCTGTCGCCGAGGCAATCGAGGCCTGCAGCAGGCGGCCGATTTCGGTCCTTCCCTTCGACGATCGGCCGAGCGCGACGAGCCGCTCCGTCGCGCGATTGCCGAAATACCGATCGCGACCGGCGCGAATAGCCAGGAGCGCAGCAACCGCTTCCTTCGTGCGCCCGAGGCGCTCGAGGCAGACAGCCCGCAGCAACTCGGACTCGCCCGGCGCCGGAAGTCCCGGGCCAGCGCCACGCATCGTTCCGAGGCGACCGAAATCGGCCATTGCACCGTGAGAGTCACCGGACGCCAGCTTGATCTTCGCGCGGTTGAATACTGCGAACGTCGCGAGCGAGCCGCCGGGTTGCGCGGACTCGGCCCTCGCGCACCATTCGAGCGCTTTGCCCGTGTCTCCGGCCGAGCGCCACGAATCGATGGCATTTCGATAGGCGCTCTCCACCTGCTCGTCCCTGGGGTAGCGAGCTATGAACGCGTCGTACCGGGCAACCGCATCGGCGAATCGTCCCGCGCGTTGCAGCGAATGGCCAGCCCAGAGGGCGGCGCGGATTCCGGTCGGGTGGTCTGCAAATTCCGCGGTGGCCATGTCCCAGAAACGCACGGCCTGGTCGTGCTCTTCCATCCGATAGTGGGTGAGGCCGGTTGCGTAAAGCGCCTCCACGCGATTGATCGCCGCAGGCATCTTCGTCACCTCGAGGAAGTGACGCCGCGCCCCGAGCCAGTCGCGATTGTTCAGATATATCCGTCCGCGCCTCAATCGGTCGAACTCCGTGAGAACGACGTCCTCCGCCGCGTCGAGTTCGTCGAGACCGCGAGCAGCGACGACGGCAGCGTCGTCGGGCGGGCCCTCTATCAACCGCTGGAAGTCGCGCCGGGCGCCGGCAAGGTCGCCGAGCTTCATACGGCACGTTGCTACGCGATCGAGCGCATCTCGGGAACCGGCTCCGGACGTGCCCGCTAGTGGCTGCAGCCTGGAAAGCGCGACCGAATAGTTGCCGGCGTCATAGGCGCTCCGCGCGGCTCGCTCGATTGCGCGAACCGTCAGCACACTGCCGGGGTATCGCCCAATCAGACGCTCGAGGTACTGGCGTTCGAGCGAGAAGTTCCCCTCGAGCCGGGCAAGCGCCGCAAGTCGCCACAATGCGTACTCGGCCAGATTCGACCCGCGCTCGAGAACTCCGTTGTAGCGCGCCGCCGCACCCGCAAGGTCGCCCCGAACCTCCAGGACGCGACCGAGCAGATAGTCGTAGTTGTTGACCCGAAAGAACTCCGCGTCGCGCGCCTCGAGGGCCGAGAGCTGGTCGAGTGCGGATGCCGTGTCTCCAGACCGGACAGCGGCGAGGATCTCGTCCCGAGTGCTCGCGAAGGACGTACCGGCAAATGCCGCAAAAGCGGCAAGGATGAGGGCAATCCGGACTATCGGGCGAGTTCGTGAAAGTTCCATGGCGCCTGTTTTCGATCGGAATCGGGGCCCCGAAACCGGACCCCGCGAAAGTATCGCACTGCCACGCGAGGCCAGGTCAACCCGTGTTGACGCTCCCAGGACCATCTGGTACTTTGACGGTCCGTTGCGCCACGATATGCGTTGCCGCTATCGGGGTTAGTTGACATTTCGGGCGCTTAGCTCAGTTGGTAGAGCACTGTGTTCACACCGCAGGGGTCACTGGTTCGAGTCCAGTAGCGCCCATCACGTAGCGATTCACCCTCCACAACAGGAATCACGAAGCCAGAGCCCGAGCGAGCGGAACCGGAACCTGTCCGCTTCCTTGCCCGGGATCGTCGGGAGACTAAGCGAAAATGCAGCGTCCCAGTCGCGTCATCACGCGTGAAAGCGGAAACGTCGGCGTCATCATGGTACGCGGACGGCTCGACCCGAACGGTCCAACTGATCCGCTCGAGAACGCAGTGAACGCGCTCGTCGAGAAGGGGTTGACGAACATCCTCCTCGACCTGAGAAGCGTAAGCTACATCTCGTCTACGGGTATCGGGAGCATCATCAAGGCCTATCGGTCGGTCAACAAGCTCAAGGGTCATCTCAAGCTCCTCAACCCGTCGCAATGTGTTCGCAACATCCTGACCATCTCGAAACTCGACGGAATGTTCGAAATCTTCACTGACGAGCCGCAGGCAATCGCGAGCTTCGTCTAGCGCTTCCTCGCTCGAGTCGCCGGAAAGCAGGACGGCCGCGAATCCCATAAGGGACTCGCGGCCGTCGTTGCGCCGGACGCTTGTGCTGCTCACGAATTTGGCTTCTTGGGCTTGTCGCCTCGATCGTTGCCGCGATCGTTGTTTGGCGGCTTGTCGGGCCGTGTACCGGATCCGCCCTTGCCCGGATCGCTGCCCTTTGGCTGACGCACGATCTCGGAAGGACGCTTGCCATCCTCTGGCTTCGGTTTCTTTCCGTCCTGGGCCGAAGCCGGGACCATAAGGCCCATCGTCAGAACCAGGGAGCCAATCGTGAGAATAATCTTCTTCATGTTGGTGCACTTCCTCGGGCGATTGCGCCGCGCCGGCGTCCGCGACGCAAATCCGATGCCACCGACAATGCTACGCGTTTGCTCGCAAGTCCAGCGTTTTTCGAGACTTCCACAGGGCTATCGAAGCCGAGTCGCGACCATATCGGCCATTGGCCGCACCATATGGTGCAATCGGTCTCTCGCCGGCACGATCAGGATCGCTTCCGCTTGTTGACGACTTCCTTGAGTTTCTTGCCAGCGGAGAAGCGCACGCCCTTGGTAGCCGGGATCTTCATGGCTTCGTTCGTCTGCGGATTCACACCTCGGCGTGCCTTGCGCTGCGAGACCCCGAAGGTGCCAAACCCGACGAGAGTCACCCGCTCGCCCTTGCGCAGGCTATCCGTAATTCCCCGCAGCACGGAATCGATCGCGCGGTCCGCTTGCGCTTTGCTGATGCCGGCATCCGACGAGACCCTGTCGATCAGGTCGCCTTTGTTCATCGAGCCTCCAGGTTCCAGCTCTCGATCGATGTCGATGCGGGGACGCGCGGGTTATAGCACCGTGGTTTTCCGCGAGTCAAACCGGCGCTACGACGCGCCCGATGGCGGCGATCGTTGCGTGTGGTACCCTGCGCCGGACGAGTTCCGCAGGCTATGGCCAAAGCGCGCACGACCGACAGCGCCGACACGCGATCCGACGTCGAACCCGTTGGACTGGCGACGCTCGTCGCGTCACTCGACAGGTGCGGAATTCCGCTGCTTGGACCGAAGGTCGCGGCGAAACTTTCCGTCGCAGTCGGAGCCCACGCCGGATGTCGCGCATCGGAAGCCACGGTCGAAGACCTCCTTGCAGTAGTGCCGCTGCGGTACGAGGACCGTTCGAACCTTCGCCGGATTTCCGATCTCGAGCCCGAATCCGACGCCTCGATCGACGTCACTGTCGAACTGGCGGGCGGCTATCCGGTAGCCGGCGGGAAGTTCAGGATCTTCGAGATCTCGGGAGTCGACGCAACGGGAAAAATCCGGGCGTTCTGGTGGAACCAACTCTATCTTGCGAACACCTTCAAGATTGGCACGCGAGCGGTGCTCTTCGGCCACTGGAAGCGGAACCGAAAGGGCGTGCTCGAGGTCGAGAACCCCGAGTACGAGGTCCTTCCCGCCGACGACAGCGAGTCCGCGACGATCCACACCGGCAGGCGGGTGCCGATCTATCGCAAGTTCGGCGAGATCCGCACGCGCCAGTTGAGACGGATCATCCACGACGTCCTCGACCGGCTTCCGGATGGCGCCGTGGACGAAACACTTCCGGCGGATCTGGTCCGGTCACGGCGGCTCGCCAGCCGCGACAGTGCGTTGAGGCACATTCACTTTCCAGAGGCGGGCGATGATCTTCAACGCTACGCATCCTCGACGAGCAGAGCCCACCGGCGAATGATCTACGAAGAGTTCTTCTGGGTGGCGCTCGCGCTTTCAGCGCGGCGCAGCGAGCGGGCGGCTCAGCCGAAGGGCCCGTGCTTCGAAGTCGATCAGCGCGTTCGCGACGCGGTGCGGGCGATCCTGCCCTTCAAGCCGACGGGTGCCCAGAAGCGCGTCCTTCGAGAAATCGTCGGCGACATGACGAGTTCGAAGCCTATGAATCGTTTGCTTCAGGGCGACGTAGGCAGTGGAAAGACCATCGTTGCCGTCCAGGCAATGGTCGTCGCAATCGAAAACGGCTATCAGACGGCACTGATGGTGCCAACGGAACTGCTCGCCGAACAGCACGCCAGAACGATCAAGAAGCTGCTCGCGGCGACCGGATACCGTGTCGAACTGGTGACGGGATCGATGGCGGCGAAGAGAAAGCGCGAACTGCGCGATGCGCTCGCGTCGGGCGACATCGACCTTGCAGTCGGCACTCACGCGCTCATCCAGAAAGGTGTTGCGTTTTCGAAGCTCGGTCTCGCGGTCATCGACGAACAGCACAGGTTCGGCGTAGTGCAGCGATCCGAACTCATTCGGCTCGGTCTATCGCCGGATGTGCTCGTCATGACTGCAACACCGATTCCCCGCTCGCTCGCTATGACGGTCTACGGCGACCTCGACGTCTCGGTGATCGACGAGCTTCCACCTGGCCGTACCGCGGTCACGACGCGAGTTCGTGGCGAAGACTCGCGCCGGAAGATCTATGCCTTCCTCGACGACGAGATCCGCAGCGGCCGGCAGGTCTACGTGGTGTACCCGCTCGTACAGGACTCCGAGAAGCTGGACCTGCTCGACGCCACGGCGATGGCCGATCACCTCCAGCGCGAGGTGTTTCCGTCTCTGACGATCGGGCTCGTTCACGGCAGGATGAAGCCGGAGGCCAAGGACGAAGTAATGCGACGATTCGTCTCTGGAGAGATCGAGATCCTGGTCGCGACGACCGTGATCGAGGTAGGAATGGACGTTCCGAATGCGTCGATCATGCTGGTCGAGCACGCCGAGCGCTTCGGTCTCTCGCAACTCCATCAACTTCGTGGGCGTGTCGGCCGCGGATCAGCACAGTCGTATTGCATCCTGCTCGCCGGCAACAAGAGGACGACCGAGGCCCGCGAGCGGCTGGCGATAATGGAGAAGACCACGGACGGGTTCGTAATCGCCGAAAAGGATCTGGAACTGCGCGGACCCGGCGAACTGCTCGGGACTCGACAGCACGGCGTTCCCGCTTTCAGGGTCGGCAATCTCGTGCGGGACCGCGAGTTGCTCGAGGCGGCGCGCACCGACGCCGACCTGCTGCTCGGCCCGCGAAGGCGAACGAAAGAGACTGCGGCGTGCCTCGAGCGGTTGCGACGAATGGCGCGCTTTCGCCAGGCGGCCGTGGGGTAGGAATCTGACCGTTTCCGGAGACGATCAGAGCCAGGAGCTATCGTTCCCGGCTCTGACATTCCGGGTCTACTTCGCGTACTTCACGGAGCAGCCGTACGGCTTGGACTCGGCAACGGTCACGGGCTTGCCGGCCGTGAGCTCCGCGAGCGCCGCATCGACGTAGTTGACTGCCGAGGCGCCCTTGGCGCCGTTGCTGTCATCATCGATCGCGCCGGCATAAGCGAGCTTTCCACTGGCGTCGATCACGAACATATGTGGCGTAGTCCGTGCATTGTAGCTGCGTCCGACCGCGCCGGACTGATCGTTGAGAATGGCATACGGCAGCGATCGGTCCGAAATCCATTTCGCATTGGCGGCAGAATCGTGATGGGCGGAGCTGTTGATGCCGAGCCATACAACCTGGCCGTCGTACTTCTCGGCGAGCCTCTTCATGGTTCCAGCGTCGGCGTGCCGCTTAACGAACGGGCATTCCGGATTCACCCACTCGAGCACGACGATCTTTCCAGCGTAGTCGGAAAGGCTCACCGTCTTTCCCGTCGAATCGGGAAGCGAGAAGCCGGGCGCCGCCGCGCCGACCACCGCCGATGCGGGCTCGGCCGCCGGAGCGCTCGCGGCCACAACGGCCGACCCCGTCGCAGCCGGACCGCTTGCACAGGCCACGCCGAACACGCCAAATACCATCGCCGTCGCTATTGAAAGCGTCTTCATTGGAAATCTCCTTGGGGAATGCCGGCCGCCAATAGCAGGTTCAACCTGCAAGGCGAACCGGCACGGTGATACCGCGTCGCGTCCCGCTGGGATCAGTCGCAACCACCAGCGATTCGAGCTCACCAGACAAAAGTTTCTGCCCCGCGAGGACTTTCGCATCGAAGCGAATCGTCGTCACGCGGGCGCGATGCTCCACGCGCACGTTCGTAACGCTCAGAGCGGCTTCTGGAACCGGAAAGAACTGTACGGAGCGAACCGGCTCGGTCCACTCGAGCCGGACGGTCAACTCGCCGGCTCGCATGTCTCCTTCGGACTTCACCGTCGCATATCCCTTCTCGAAAGGCAGTTTCTGCCGCCACTCTGCGAAGAGCGCTTCGTTCGAAACGACGGCTTTGTCAGCCACGGGCAACGACAGTTCCAGAGTCTCGCCGCCCGGAATGCAGACGTCGCGGCACGCCAGCCACGCAGCCTTCACCGCGATCCTGATCGTGGCGCCATTGGAAAGGTCTGCCGGCGGCCGCACCTCGATCGGAAACACCACGAGGCCGGTGTATCCGTATCCGGCGATGTCGCCGGGTTGGTTGAATTCGACAGGAAGGGGCCATTGCATCGCGCCGAACGTGAATCCGGCGGGCCCCGATGGCTCGAGCGTGACCGGCAATCCAGAGTCGCCCGGGTTCTTCCAGTAGACGTGCCACTCGAGCTGCATCTTCAGCCGGACTCCGACGAGAAATGGTTTGCCCGGTTCGATCGCGGAAACGTCCGCAAGCAGATCCGCTTTCACGGGATGGTCGGCTGTCGCCCGATGCTGGGACTCGACACCCTCCCCTGGCCGGTCCGTCGCCGCGACCCCGCAGGCCGCCAGCACGAAGAACAGAAGGATGCAGACGCTTCGCATGAGCGACTGATACGGAAGGCAGAGGCAAAGGTTACTAATGAGGGGAGTCGTGGGGCCTGAATGGGGGGTGGACGGATGGAGATGCTGTCAATCCCATCCGAAATCCTGTAAATCCTGTCAAATCCTACGTTCCGACAGGAGTCCGTTGACGTGATCGAGCCTCTCCCCGGCCGAGTGGAGCGCATCGCGATGATCGCGCGGTGGAAACCCGTGCACCTCGGACACGCCGCCGTCCTCGAGGCCCTTGCGGATCGCGCGAACCGGGCCATAGTCGGTATAGGCAGCTCGAACGCATACGATGTCTCGAATCCGTTCACTGCCATAGAGACGGCCTCGATGATCCGGTGCGTCATTGGCGATCGCCCGAATGTCGGCCTGATCGAAGTCCCGGATCTCGGACACGGACCTCGATGGCGCTCGATGGTTGTCCGTATGCTCGGCCCTCTCGACCTCTTCGTAACGGCGAACGGCTACGTTCGAAGCCTGCTCGCGGACGACTACCGCGTAATCCATCCGGTCTGGCTGCTGGATCCGTCGCGTCACATCGCCGTAGACGGGACGATGGTACGGCGACGGATGGCACGCGGCGACGATTGGCGCGAGCTCGTTCCACCCCCTGTCGCCCGATTTCTGGATGAACACGGCCTCGTGGAACGCTTCCGGCGCGAGTTCGGCGCCGCCACCATCGCACTGGAAGACGAAGAAAAGAAATCGGAACGAAGTTAATCGTGTTTGTCGTACACTAAGCCAGCAACGTCCGGCGGCGGCAAAAGGCGCAGGCCGGGCGGCGGGACGGTTTCTGGCGCACTTCGCGGCCTGTAGAATGGGGCCACGGCGTCCGATCCGTTTCGTTCGACACCACGAAAGTCCGTAACAAGGAGAATCCCAATGTACAGCTGGTACGACGACACCAGTGACTGGGCGAAGCCCGGAGCCTATGTCTACGATCCCGCCTCGCGCGGCGCACGCGACGCCGAAGCAGAGCGCGCCAGGGCATCCGGCCCCCGAACCTACACTGCGACTTCGGGCCCGGACTCCCAGCGGGTCGACCCCAAGAAGCGCGTTCATTCCGCCTCGAAGAACCCCATAGTCATCGCCGTCGACGTTACGGGATCCATGCAACGCTGGCCGTTCGAGATCTTCGACCGGCTACCGTTGCTCTTCAACACACTTTCCAGCTATCGGCCGGATCTGGAGATCTGCTTCTGCGCGATCGGAGACGCCTGTTGCGATTCCTGGCCGCTTCAGACGACCGAGTTCGCCCGTGGATTCGACCTCGAGACCCATCTCAAGGCGATCTACGGCGAGGGCGGAGGAGGCGACGAGCCCGAGAGCTACGGACTCTTCGCGCACTGGATGGACACGCACGTCAGCGTGCCTAACGCCACGAAACCATTCCTGATCGTCTTCGGCGACGCGACGATGCACCCGACGGCGCCGGCCAGCCAGATCAAGCACTTCCTTGGCGACGCCTGGCAGGGCGAGGTGGATTCGATCGACGCCTGGCAGCGAGTTGCCGCGAAGTGGAACACGTGGTTCCTGAGGCGGCCGGGAGGAAGAGCGGATGACGCCGTCGGCAGGCAATGGGCCAGTGCAGTCGGCAAGCAGCAGGTCGTTCAGATCGACGACGAACAGCGCGCCGTGGACTACGCGATGGGGCTGGTCGCGCGGTCGTGGGGACATTTTGGCGACTTCAAGGAGAACATGCTCGCCCGGCAGGACGCTGACAAGGTGACGGAACTCGAAGGACGGCTCGCCGAAGTGTCGCCGCGGTTGCTCGTCTGTCCAAGTTGCGGTGCGACCATTCCGCCGGAAGCGCGCGGGCGCTTTTCCTGCGGCTACTGCAAGTCGACTCTGGAGCTTTAGCGATGCACGGCGTGCGCGCCATCGTCACCGTTCCGCCATACGCGACTTTCATCGACGACGTCGCGCGGCATCCGGTCGTTGGCGGACTGCGGCTCAACACTGTGATGCCGGTCAAAGGGCCGCTCGACGCTGTGCTCGAGCGGCTCGCAGCGCACGGTCAGCCGCTCTGGGTCGACCTGAAAGGACGGCAGCTGCGCGTCGTGGATGCCGCCGTTCCTCCGTTCACGTCCGTGCGGCTGAGTCATCGCATCGATGTGACGACTCCGGCGGATGCCTTTTTCTCGGATGGACGCGAGTACGCGCGCATCGTCGAGATCGACGGCGACCGGCTGATCCTCGACGAGAGTCCCCGCCGCGTGGTGGGACCGGGCGAGTCCGTGAACATAGTCGCGGACGACCTGCGGATCGAGGGCACTCTCACCGATACCGATCGCTCGTATCTGGACGCAATGAGTCGCGCCGGCCTTCGCGACGTGATGCTCTCGTTCGTCGAGTCGCCAGGCGACGTCGCGGAGGTGCGCGAGATCCTTCCCGACGCCAACGTCGTGCTGAAAATCGAAAGCCGGCCCGGTCTCGGATACGTCGCCCGGCACGGCGCCACCCACGGACGGCTCATGGCTGCGCGCGGCGACCTGTACGTCGAGGTCGTACAGCCGCACCGGATAATCGCCGCGATGCGCGAGATAGTCCGGGCCGATCCGGACGCAATCGTCGCAAGCCGAATCCTCTCTTCCCTGGCTGTCGACCCGGTGCCGCTTGCGTCTGACATCGGCGACGTTGCGTTCTGTCTCGAGATCGGATATCGGACGTTCCTGTTCGGCGACGAAGTATGCCAGCGGCGCGACACCATTCTTCCCGCGCTGAATCTGTTCTCGGAGATAGCGCAAGCGAGTTCACTGCCATGAAACAGACCACCTACGGCGAAATCGAGGTGTGCGACGCTCACGTTCATTTCTTTTCGCACCATTTCTTCGAGAAGCTGGCGGGCCTGGCGCCGTCCACTCGCGGCACACCCGATCCCGTCGAGGCCGCGTGCCAGGTAACGGGCTTCGACCCGCCCGGAACCGACCCGGCGTTCCTCGCCGACCGCTGGCTGGCCGAACTCGATCTCGCCGGGGTTTCGCGGGCGATGCTCATCGCCAGCGTTCCGGGCGACGAGGCGTCGGTCGCCGCTGCTGTCTGGCGGCATCCGGACCGTTTCGTCGGCGCGTTCATGGTCGACCCGACGCACGACGACACCGAAGCTCGGGTGCGCAGAGCATTCGACGAACTGGGGCTTGGCGTCGCCTGCCTCTTTCCGTCGATGCATCACTTCAGCATCGCGGAGTCGGACGGCGTCCGCGCCGTTGCGGCGCTAGCCGCGGAGCGGCCCGGTCGCGCCGTCTTCACTCATTTCGGGGCCCTGTCGGTTGGAATCCGCAGCAAGCTCGGATTGCCGAGCCCGTTCGACATGCGGCGTTCGAACCCGTTCGATCTCCATCCAGTTGCCGGCGAGTTCGCGTCGACGACCTTCATCGTTCCGCACTTCGGCGCGGGCATGTTTCGCGAAACTCTCATGGTCGCGGAGTTGTGCCCGAACGTCATGATCGACACTTCGTCGAGCAACAGGTGGATGCGCTACGTTTCGCCACCGGCCGATCTGGCCAGTGTCTTCCGTCAGACCATAGCGGTGGCCGGCGCGTCGCGACTGTTGTTCGGGAGCGATTCGTCGTTTTTCCCGCGCGGGTGGAACGGCACGGTCTTCGACGCACAGATCGAAGCGCTCGCCGACGCCGGCGCATCGGCGGACGACGCCCGCGCCGTCCTCGGCGGCAACTTCGGGCGTCTGTTTGGAGAACAGGAGAGCTGACAGGATTACAGGATTTTCAGGATTGACAGGATTCTTCTCGGCATTGATTCGAGATAATCCTGTGAATCCTGAAAATCCTGTAATCCTGTCTACTCTCCTGTCTACTCTTCCAGCATGGGTATGTTCATACCCTTCTCGCGGGCCGTGTCCTTCGCTTCGTCGTAGCCGGCATCCACGTGCCGGGCGACACCCAGGCCTGGGTCGTTCGTCAGCACGCGATTGAGCCGCGTCGCGGCCTCCGGCGTGCCGTCCGCGACCGAAACCTGGCCGGCGTGCAGGCTGTAGCCCATTCCAACCCCGCCGCCGTGATGGAAGCTTACCCAGGAAGCGCCGGACGCCGTGTTCAGAAGCGCGTTCAAGATCGGCCAATCGGCGACCGCGTCGGTACCGTCTCGCATTGCCTCCGTTTCGCGATACGGCGAAGCCACCGATCCCGTGTCGAGATGGTCGCGGCCTATCACGATCGGCGCTTCGATCTTCCCTCGTTTGACGAGGTCGTTTATCGCTTCGCCCATAATCGCGCGGTCGCCGTAGCCCAGCCAGCAGATGCGCGCCGGCAGTCCCTGGAACTGCACCCTCTCGCGCGCGACGCGAAGCCATCGCTCGAGCGTGCGGTCGTGTGGGAACAGCTCGAGCGCAAGATCGTCCGTCGCCGCGATGTCCGCCCTGTTGCCCGAAAGCGCAGCCCACCGGAACGGCCCACGACCCTCGCAGAACAGCGGACGAATGTACTCCGGAACGAACCCGGGCACGTCGAAGGCATTCTCCACGCCGGCTTTCTTCGCGTGCCCGCGGATGTTGTTGCCGTAGTCGAACGTGACGCTTCCCATCTTCTGCAGGTCGAGCACTGCCTGCATGTGCACGGCCATCGTCTCGAACGCGCGCCTCTGGTAGCCGTCTGGATCGTCCTGCCGCAACCGGATCGCATCCGCGAAGTCCAACCCGCTCGGCACGTAACCGTAGAGCGTGTCGTGCGCCGACGTCTGATCGGTAAGGACATCGGGAACTTCTCCACGACGGACAAGCTCCGGCAGCACGTCGGCGCAGTTTCCGACGAGACCGATCGAAAGCGGCTCGCGTCGCTTCTGCGCATCTCTTGCGATTCGCAGCGCCTCATCCAGATCGAAGCTGATCCGGTCGCAGTACCCCGTCTCTATTCGCTTCTCGATTCTGGATGCGTCCACGTCGATGCCGAGAAAAACCGCCCCGCACATCGCGGCCGCGAGCGGCTGCGCGCCACCCATTCCGCCCATACCGCCCGAGACGACGAGCCTGCCGGTCAGATCGCCGCCGAAGTGACGGTCGGCCGCGGCCGCAAATGTCTCGAACGTGCCCTGCACGATGCCCTGCGAACCGATGTAGATCCAGCTGCCGGCCGTCATCTGACCGTACATCATCAGTCCGGCGCGCTCGAGCCGGTCGAACTCGTCCCAGTTCGCCCAGTTGCCGACGAGGTTCGAATTCGCGATCAGCACCCGCGGCGCATAGTCGTGCGTGCGGAAGATCGCCACCGGTTTGCCGGACTGAACGAGCAGCGTCTCGTCGTTCTCCAGCTCGCGCAGGCTGCGCACGATGGCGTCGAAACACTTCCAGTTGCGCGCGGCGCGGCCGCGGCCGCCATAGACAACCAGGTCCTCGGGCCGTTCGGCGACCTCCGGATCCAGGTTGTTCATGAGCATCCGCAGCGCGGCTTCCTGATGCCAACCCTTGCAGCTCAACTCCGTGCCGCGTGGCGCGCGCAGTACCCTCGATTCCGTCATCCGATCCTCCAGTCCATCATTCCTGCCCCAGTCCGGCCACCAGCGGCGCGAGCACGGCAATCTTGTCGGCCAGCACTTCGTCGTGCTCGAAGAATGGCACGGCCTCGCGCAGCCGCGAGTGAGCTCGCGCGATGCGCGGCGCCGGCGCGAGCGGTGCGAGGAAATCGATTCCCTGAGCCGCGCAAAGCGCTTCGATTGCCAGCACGGACCGCACGTTCTCGACGCATGTCGCCAGCTTCAGCGCGCTCGTCATACCCATCGAGACGTGATCTTCCTTGTTCGCCGACGTCGGAAGGCTGTCGACCGACGCCGGATGCGCGAGCACCTTGTTCTCGGCAAGCAGTGCCACTGCCGCAACCTGGGCGATCATCATCCCCGAGTTCGTACCGGCATCGCGTATGAGGAAGGCCGGCAGTCCGGACAGATCCGGGTTCACGAGCCTCTCGATGCGGCGTTCGGAGATCGACGCCAGCTCGGTTACGGCAATCGCAAGGTAGTCGAGAACGAGCGCGACGGGCTCGCCGTGGAAGTTACCTCCCGAGATCACTTCTCCGGTGTCCGGAAAGACGAGAGGATTGTCGGTCGCGCTGTTGAACTCGGTCTCGAGCACCCGCCTCGCATGGCCGGCGGCGTCGCGAACGGCGCCGTGGACCTGCGGCATGCAACGCAGGCTGTAGGCGTCCTGCACGCGACCGCAGTCGGCGTGCGACTGGCGGATCTCGCTGCCGTCCAGAAGTTCGCGAAGGTTCCGGGCGACGGTCACCTGTCCGCCGTGTGCCCGTGCAGCGTGAATGCGCTCGTCGAAGGCGACCGGCGTGCCCTGCAACGCCTCGAGCGACATCGCGCCGATCACGTCGGCGGCGTCCGAGAGCGCCTCGATGTCGAGCAGCGCGATTGCCCCGATCGCGCTCATCGCCTGCGTGCCGTTGAGCAGTGCCAGTCCTTCTTTCGCCTCGAGCTCGAGCGGTGCGATGCCGGCTGCCTCGAACGCCTGGCGAGCCGGGACTCTACGGCCCCCGTGGACAACCATTCCTTCGCCAATCGCGCCGAGTGCGAGATGGGCGAGCGGCGCAAGATCGCCACTGGCTCCGACCGAGCCCTTCGACGGTACGACCGGGAGCAGGTCGTTGTTGATCATCTCGACCAACGTCTCCAGAACTACCGGCCGTACGCCCGAGAACCCCTTTGCAAGCACGTTTGCCCGCAGCAGCAGCATCGCGCGCGTCGCTTCGGGGCCGAGCGGCTCGCCAACTCCGCAGGAGTGCGACCGCACGAGGTTGATCTGGAGCGCCCGAAGATCTTCCTGCCGGATACGCACGTCGCTCAGCTTTCCGAATCCGGTATTGATGCCGTAGACCGCGGCATCGCCGGTCAGGATTCGTTCGACCACGGCGCGCGACAGAGCCACGCGGTCGATAACGCCATCGCCAATTCCGGCGCGCTCGCCACGGGCGACCGCGCCGACGTCCTCGAGAGTCAGGGAATGACCGTCAATTGTGATCAAGGGCAGTTGAACTCGCTGGTTTAGTTGATTGAGATGCGCCGGCAGGCTATCGCTCGACGAGCAGGGTTACGCCCATTCCGCCGCTCACACAAAGCGTCGCAAGGCCATACCGTCCGTCCCGCCGAGCCAGTTCGTAAACGAGCGTCGTGAGAATTCTCGAGCCCGTGCAGCCGATCGGATGCCCAAGGGCGATCGATCCGCCGTTGGGGTTGAGCCGCTCGCGATCGAAACCGAGCTCGCGGTCGCACGCAAGCACCTGCGCGGCGAAGGCTTCGTTGAGCTCGACGACGTCGATGTCCGCGAGCGTCAGTCCTCGACGCTCGAGCAACCGGCGCGTTGCCGGAACGGGACCGATGCCCATTCGCGCGGGATCCACTCCCGCGATTTCGTAGTCGACGACCCGGCCGAGCGATTCTGCCCCGGCCTCGTCGAGCGCTTCATCCGTCAACAGCACCATCGCCGAGGCGCCGTCGGTGATGCCGGACGCGTTACCGGCAGTCACGGTGCCGGTCTTCGAGAACACTGGCCGCAGTTTCGCCATCGCGGCGGCGTCGGCATCTGCGCGGACGTGCTCGTCATTGTCGAACGCCACTGTCGCGCCATTCCGGCCGGCCAGTTCCAGCGAGATCCGCTCGGCGGCGAAGCGGCCTGCGGATTCGGCAGCGACGGCGCGACGCTGGCTTTCGGCGGCGTATTCATCCTGCTCCTCACGACCGATCGAGTACTCGGTCGCGAGCGTCTCCGCGGTCTCGCCCATGATCTGTTTCGCAAGCGGGCACATGAAGCCGTCCTGGTACATTCCGTCCGTCAGAGTCTGGTTGCCGAGCCTGGCTCCCCACCGGCCGCCCTCGACGTAATACGGCACCCGGCTCATCGATTCGGTTCCGCCCACGACGACTGCGGAAGCCCGGCCAAGAAGCAGTTCCTGCGTACCGAGGATCACCGACCTGAGCCCGGAGGCGCACGCCTGGTTCACCGTGTATGCCGGCGCGGACTCCGGAATGCCAGAACGAACCGAGACCTGCCTCGCGACGTTCGGTCCGCCGCCGGCCTGACGGCCACACCCGAAGATCAGCTCGGCAATCCTGTCCGGTGCGACCCTGGATCGGGTAAGCGCTTCTTTCACGACCGCGACGCCAAGGTCCGCTGCAGTCCACCCAGCGAGAGATCCGCCAAATTTTCCGATTGGCGTCCGCACGGCGCCAGCAATGTGCACTCGAGTCATTCGAAGCTCTGAAGAGTTGGTGCTACTTGAGAATCGGCTGGAACGTGTCCTTGATGTCGTAGGTGACACCGAAGACGAGTCCTGTCTGAGGGCTCCAGCGGGTCAGGCCGAAGGTCGCGGCCGCGTCCCATTTCAGGCCCGCCGCGTCGAACTGCACGCCGGCGCGGGCTTCCGAGCGGTCCTCGGTCCCGATCGGGGGCGTGCGAGTGCTGTGGCGGCCGTTGATCTCGCCGACGAAACGGAACCGTTTCGTGACGGGATAGCGGAAGGCGATGCCGTAACGAAGGACGTCGTTCTGCGCGAACGTTTCGGCCGGCGAATCGAGAATGCCGATGCCGATCGACCCGAAGAAATGAATGCCGGCGATCGTCTTCGCGACGAGAACGTCTGCGAATACGTTCGTCGAGTTGAGGCCGATGCCGCGCGCCTGATCGGTGTTCGGCAGTTCGAATCCGAAACGCAGGCCGAGGGCAGGAAGGCGCCTCGACTCGTTGCGAACCTTGATTTTCGTGGCGATCGTGAAGTCGCCGACGTCCTGCGAATCGGAAGACTTGGCACCGAGCTCGAGCGGAACGATCGAATCGCGGAACGCACCGTTGATGGAAAGGAACTGCTGGACCGTGCCGTCGATCTGGATCTCGACGTTCGAGGAAACGCCGATTCGGATACCAAGCTCGCCGATCCTGGTTATGTCGCCGCTCAGTCCTGAAATGGAGAAGTCCTGGTCCTGCTGGAAAGCGATTCCGGACTGAAGACGGATGGTGCCCGGGCGAAGTACGTCGACGTCTTCGGTGACGAGCGGACGAGCCTGGGGGGACTCAGGATCGGCGTCCTGAGCGTAGGCGGCGGACACGCCGGCTACGACGAATAGGACGGCCAGAATCAGTCGTTTGCACATCGCGGGCCGGATTCTACGGCAAGGTAACTTCCGTGGCCAATGGTTCGGCCATGTCCAGGGATGAACACCGCTGAAAACAGGCTCCACGGGCGTTACCTGCGAAAAATCTGTGTTCAAGCCCGTAAGCCCGTGGTCAGAAGCCACGGGCGACGACGTAATTGCCAGGGAATCGCGCGAGATCGGGATACGCCAGCTGGGCAAGGGGCTTCACGAACGAAACGTGAGCCGCGAGCGACCCGCCGTCGATATCGACTGCCGCGCCGTCCGCGACCACCGAGACAATCCGCATCCTGACAGGCAGGAACAACCGCCCCGACTCCGCATCGAACCCGGCACTTCCACCACCGAATCCGTCGAATGGATTCCCACCCACGCCGACTTCGCTGTCGAGCCGTAACCCCCCATCGGCAACTTCCACATAGGCGATCGGTCCGCCTCCCTCCGGCAGGACGGCGAGCAACCGATCCGCCACCCGAACGATTCCGCGCCCGGTCGCAATGTTGGACGACACGTCGTCGACGTCGCCGGTCAGGAGGTTCAACTGCCGCACCTGCTGCCCGCTGACGTACCACATCTTCGTCGCGCCGGCATCGTAGGCAACGCGGGGCGATGCCGGATCCAGCGTCGTCTGCACCGTCAACCTGTCGACCAGGCTGACGCCGCCGCCCTCATCCAGCGCACAACGGACGATCGCTTGCGTTCCCTCGAGCGCGACGAGCCTTGTGCCGGCCGAATCCACAGCCGGATTCGTCAACCGGCCGCCCGCGCCCCCCACCGTGACACGCGTCGCCGTGCCGGTCACGAGGTTCACGCGCCATATCGAATCATCCGCGGTTACGTAGGCAATGGCCCTGGATGGATGAAACGCGATGCACGGGGCAAGCGCAGGCGGCACGGCGCCCGGAGTCGACGATCCCCGCTGCGTGATCCTCCCGTCGTCGTCGACGTCGAAGACGCCGAGTCCGCCACCGGCGGAAACGACCATGGTCCTTCCATTCGGCGCCACGACGAGGAGTCCCATTGACGGTCCCAGTTCCACCCGGTCGACCTCGACTCCGGAGCTGACGTTGTAGCTGAACAACGCATCGGCCGAGTCCGACGCCGCGACCGCGAAGAACCGGTTCGCGAAGCTCGCGGCACGGTCGCCAGGGCGCACGATCACGCCCGGCACTCGCGCGAAACGCGCGGCGGTCGTCTCCTCGAACTCGCGGCGAACGATTGGCAGGACCGTAATGCCACCGGGTCCCATCGGCACTATCGGCGCGAGCGTCGGACTGCCGGTAACGATGAGTTTCCGGCCGTCCGAAGTGAATGCAAGTCCGTCCGCCGAACCGACGGCCATAGTGCGGTCGAGTTCCAGCCTGGTCGAGACCTCGACGAGCAGAATCGTCGACGACTGCGGAAAGCTGATGGCGACGGTCGCACCCGTTGGATCGAAGGCCACCGAACCGATGTCGCCGAGGCCGTCGCCCAACTGGAGCAGCTTCGGGTTTCCCTTCGCGAGACCGCGGCCGTCTCCCTCGAAAAACGCAACTGCCGCTGGACGGCCGGTCGACGCGCTCACTCGCGATACGGCGATCGTCGAGCCGTCGGGCGACGCCGCAACCGGGGCCGAGTATCTGTCCGGAAGGGGCGCGGGCGCCCGCGCCGTCTGCTTACCCTTCAGGCTGAGCCCGACGAGCGCCGCGCCGCCCGAGTCCACCGTGAATACCACCCTCCCACGCTTTCCGAGCGCCGAGAATTGCGAGAATGCGTCTCCGGCGAACCCGCCGCGCAGATACCTTCCCGAGAGTTCGAGCCGTCCGTTCGGTTGATGGCGGAGGAACAGCAGGCCCGTGGTAGTCAGCACGGCGATCGCGCGACGGCCCGGCTCGTAGCGCAATTCGATCGGCGACTCCCCTGGCTCGAGCTCGTACTCGTCGAGAGCTTCGGCGGATCGCGTGTCGACGGTTACGATTCGGTCCCGCACGCCGGAGAGCGCGACTATCGCCGTCCGGCCATCGTCCGACATCCGGACTGTAACTGGCAGCGCGTTCGCAAGCGTGGCTCGTTCCTCCAGGATGCCTTCGCCGGAAGCGTCGAAGAATCGCACGGAGCCGGCCGCCGCAAGCGCGAGGACACGTCCGTTTGCCGAAATGGTGAGCGGTGCGACGGGATCGGACTCGAGCGCTCTGAGCGTTTCGACGCCGAGGTCGGCCGAACGAACGTATTCGCCAGTCGCCAGTTCGAACGTGCAAAGCAATCGGTTGCCGACCAGGGCGAATCCGAACTCTCCGTCCGGATGCGCAACGGACGGGGCGCCCGGATTCACGATGAATCCGCCCGAACCAGGTGTGAACCGCTCGACGAGCGCGGACCCTCGGGCAGGCGCCGGATGCGGCGAGGTCAAGGCCGCGAGTCCGGCGAGGAGGAGGCAGGCCGCCCCTCCGGCGCGGCAACTATTTCGCCTTGTACGCATGCACGCCGAGGTCACTCGTAGCGAAACCACGCCCTGGAGCCACCAGAACGAACGACGTAAACGCCGGCTGCGGCTGGCCGGCCTTGTAAAGGGGATCCGTCGTGTCGAGGACAGTTCCGCCCGTCCAGTCGTGCGTTCCCGCATCGCTCCAGGTCGCACCGCCGTCTGTCGTCCTGTAGACCTTGCCGCCGCTTCCCGAGGCCATGCCGTTCTGCGCGTCGACGAACTGCACGCATCGGAGCGATGATGCCACCTTCGCCTTGACCTCCCAGGTTGCCCCGCCATCTTTCGTCGCCAGGATCTGACTGGGGCCGGGTTCGCCGGTTTCGTCTTCGGTCGCTCCGACGATCCAGCCGTTGTTCGCATCGATGAAAAAGACCGATTGCGGAACTTGCTTCGCGTCCGGGATCGGCGCCACTTTCCACGTGAGTCCGCCGTCCGCGGTCCGGAGCACGGCGCCCGTGTCATCCTCGTCGATCGACCCCGCGACCACCCATCCATTCGAGGAATCGGTAAACGAACTTCGAGACAGGCCATATGCGGGAAGGTCCGGCGCCAGCGTCACCGGCGTCCAGGTCTCGCCGCCGTCGACCGTCCTGACGACGACCGGCCGCGTCCGTGTGACGGAGGAGCCCGGTTTGGCCCCCGGCCCCGACTCTTCGCGAGTGCCGAAAGCCCATCCGTCGTTCGGCGTCCTGAACGAGATGCCGAGCATCTCGACGTAGTCGGTCTCGACGACTTTGGCCGCCGTGTTCCTGTTCGAAGGGCCGGCTGCCGGACGAACCACTGGCGCCGAACGTGTGTCGATCGCGTACTTCGTCGCAAAGAGGTCGAGATCGTTCGAAGCCGTCCACGTGTCGCCGCCGTCAGCCGTGGTATAGACGACGCCTCCGTCGCTGATCGCGGCGCCGTTGAGTGGATCGACGAAGTCGAGGCCGACGAGCTCGGTCTGTTCGGTGCGAAGCACGCACTTCCAGGTTGCGCCGCCGTCCTTCGTCCTGACGATGACGCTTCCGGTAAAGCCCACGTCATTCGTCCCGTACGCGAACGCGGTCGACGAATCGACCATCTCGACGCTGTAAAGGGTGGTGCTCTCTCGCTCTTCCGGAGAGCCGGCCGGATGGGTGCGAGCTCCGGCTGCGCCAGACGGCTTGTTCGAGTTCGACTGATTGGCGGGTTCCGACTGGCAGGCGGCGGTGACGGCCGCAAGTCCCAGTGCGATCGAAAGTATCAGTGCGTTGGATCGATTCAACATCGTCAGCTGT
The DNA here is from genome assembly GCA_021463145.1 of Blastocatellia bacterium. GTDB lineage: Bacteria > Acidobacteriota > Blastocatellia > UBA7656 > JADIYM01 > JADIYM01. The sequence goes on from JAJTWZ010000023.1 coordinate 50,053, forward strand.
CTCCGAATGTGAATATTTCGTCTCCGGGCGTCAGGATTCCGGCTCTCAGGTCGCGGGGCGTAGTACAAAGGAATCGAGAAAGTGGTTCATCTCTTCGTTCGCAGTGAGCCGATTCGGCAAGACGCAGATGAGCTCGTACAGGTGCGAGCCTGCGACGACGGTTCGAGCGCGAAGCCGCCCACCCGATGCGATTGCGGCAGTCGGAACGTCGACCTCGACTTCCTTGCCGGCATAACCGGAGACGATCACGTCACGAGTGTAGACGATGTGTCCCGAAGCGCTCTCGACGATGCGCGCCACCGAGCTGTCGAGGATGCCTCCGGCGTTGGAGTTTCCGCCCGACCCGAACGGAATGGCCGTGTCCGTTATGGTAATGAATCCGCCGTCCGGCAGGTCGAGGGCAAAGACGTCCGTCTCGAAGTCTCCGGCCGGAAACTTCGAGAGCCGGCGTTCTTTGGCCGGAGTTCCGGGGACTGAAACGGTGAACGCGGCGCCGTCCGGCGAGAAGGGTTTCCATGTGGAGAAGTCTGCACGCGCGCACGCGGTCAGCACCGAGAATGCGAGAAGCAATGCCACGGCCGATCGTCTCGGCGGCCGGGCGCCCTGTTCACGTGGTTGCCGTTCACGCATGTCGAGCTTGATTGGCACAGAAATGAGCTGGAGCGAATGATCCTGACACGAGATCGTATCGGGGGCGGCGCAAGTGATTCCAAATGCAGAATGACTCGACGCTGAAGCGCCAGCGCCTCGTTGGAATGGCACGGCAGTCGGACATTGAATCACGAGCTTACCGGACGGGACGGAGGGTGTGCCAGCCGCGCAATTTGTCGAGTACGTTGTAATGGTCGAGTACGTTGTAATGAGAGGAGCCAGGTTCGCGCTGACTGCGGCCGATTGGGCCGGGAAGGCGCGGAGCCGACCCGCTCGCTGCCGCTCGCGGTACTGACGCGGCGCAGAGCGCGGATGACGTGGGGTTGATCTCGGAGGCTGCACGGTGAGCTGTGAGATCGCCTGGCGCGCCGGACTCATCAAGGCGCCGGCCCTCCCGCGTCTGTACCGCGAGCGACCTCAGGTGGCGTCGCGGACGCGCGGTGGCGCCCCTCCCGCGTCAGTACCGCGAGCGACAGCGAGCGGGTATCCCCAGACGGAGCGATGCGCAGAGCTGACCCGCTCGCTGGCGCTCCGGGTACAACCGGCGCGCGGCCGCTGCTGCGACGTACGCGGGCGGGTCGTGCGACCGGCCCGCCTCCCTTCCCTGCCCGGCCGCCTAATCCGCTTCGACCGAGAAGGCCAGGTCTACTTCCATCCCCCGCCGAGCTTCGAGCACACGGGCGGCCGACGCCTTCGACACGGCGATCTCCACGAATCCCTGAGACCCGAAATACGCAAACGGTGTCTGCGCCGGCGCCTCGGCAAAGTATGCGTGCAGCTCGTGGATCTCTTTGCCGTTCACCCGCAGACGCGCCCGATGCATCTGTTCCCGCGGCAGGTGCGTGTCCGTGAAGTTCGTCACGAGATTGCCATACCGATCTACGTGCATTACCGCGCCCTTGAGCATCGTCGGCGCCACCTGCTTCGGCGCCGGAGCGTCGAGCCGCACGTAATCCGTAATCTCGTCTCCCATCTTCCGGGGGTCGTTACCCTTCGCAATCCACGCGGCAACCGGCGCAAAGATGTCGCGGCCGTGAAACGTCGCGCTCACGGGTCTCCGGAAATAGTAGTCCACGTTCAGGTGCACCACCCGGTTGACCACCTCGCTCTGATAGATGAAGCTGAACACCCCGTTGTCGGGACCGACGAAATTGTAGTTGTCGGTCATCACCAGGATAGGACGCCGCGCCGACCCTACCCCCGGGTCGACCACGACCACGTGAGTCGTAAACCGCGGGAACGTGCTGTAAGCGCCTCTCAACACGTATGCCGCGCCGAAGATGTCGAAACTCGGCACGTCGTGCGAGATGTCGACGAACTCGAGCTCGTCGAACACCGAATACGCTGCTCCCTTCATCGCTCCGACGTAGTGATCGGCAGTTCCGAAGTCGGTAAGCAGCGTGACCAGTTGTCGCCTGGGGGCCATTCGTCCTCCGTGTAGGCTCGCTTCGGCCGGCAATGATACCAGACGGCTTCGCGTCGCAAAGGCAACGCGCGCGAGCGGCAGCGGGCATCCGACTTTCATGCGAAACCACTTGCCATCGATTTCGATCCGGGAAGATAATCGGCCGTTGAGTCGTTCGATCAACACACGCACGGCCAGGTCTTTCGCCACAATGCCCGCTGTAGCCGCCGTCTTCCTCTCCGCCGTCACCGGCCTTTCGGCCTGCGGAGCCGCCATCCAGACGACCGTGCCTTCCGGAACCGACGTGCCGCCAAATTATCCTCTGACGATCGTCGAATCGCCCGAGCATCGAGAGGTCATGCGCACCGAATGGCTGCGGCTCTTCGAGACCTGCGGCGTTCCGGCCGAGCGGCGCAGGATTCCTGACCTGACACCTGTGCTGCACACCCCGCATTCCATTCTTGGCGTCGGTCCGATCAAGCTGGGGACCACGTCGAGCGGCGCCCCGGGTGATTCCGAGATCCGGCTCCTACTTCGAAGGTTCATCGCCGATCATTCTCAACTTCTCGGAGTTGCGCCGTCCGCGCTCTCGCTCGAGAACGTCACGCCAATTGGCGGTATCGGCAGCCGGTTCACGTTCATCCAGACCGGGTTCGCACATCCGATCGCGCCACCAGCCGGACGCCTGGAGTTCGTAGTCTCACCGGCCGGCGAACTGATCCAGATGTCGGTGACGGCGATTCCGCAGACCGATCTGCCCGAGCCGAAGCTCACTCGCGCGGCTGCGGCCGAACGAGTCCTGGGCTCGACCTTCGAATACGGCGACATTGCGGGACGCCCCCGCACGGTCACGATCACCGACCCGAAACACGTCGTCGTCAAGGACCTCGTCGTCTATCCGCAGCAGACCGAATCGACCGTGGCGATCCGGCTCTGCTGGCAAGTCGAAGCCGGCGATGGCATGACGTGGACGGTTTACGTCGACGCCATCACCGGGCAGACCGTGGGAACGGTCCAGAATTTCCAGACCTGAGCAATTCGTGAACAGACATGCAGACTGAACGACGGCTAGACCGGGATTCCGATCCGATCCAGGACTACATCTCGATACTGGACCGCGACGCTTCGCGGCCGATGCCGTTCCGCAAGCTTGCGGCCACGGCAAAGATCGGCACGCTTCGGCGACGCCTCGCGGCATCACTGGCCCGTTACCCGGATCCGGCGCTCGAGAGGGCTGGCGCCGCGGCAGAAGTCGAGACACGGACCTCGTGGTGGCGCCGAATAGCCACCAGTTTCTGGGGCAGCAAGACTCTCATGGCGCTGCTGCTCGTCGTCGCCCAGCAACTCGCGCTAGTCGCCATTCTGATTCTCGGCGTCGCCTACGCGAATTTCGCGACACGTCCGGCATCGCCGGAGACCGGCTATCTGCCGGCGGCAACCCGCTACTCCGTCGTTTTTCTCGTCCTCTACGTCTTCGCGTTCTTCTTCGTGACGCCTTTCGTTTCGTTCCTCCTCGTTTGGGCAGGCAGGCTCGTACGCTCGTGGCGAGTGACGGTGCCGGCGACGCTGCTGCTGCTGCTCGCTTCGGCCGGTGCGACCTGGTACGTATTTGCCGCGGGCGGTACTCAGAATCCTGCCTTCGCCCCCGACTCAATTCATCAGTTCGTCGAGTCTCGCAAGACCGCCGAGTACGAGGCGTATCAGAAGTGGCTGGACATGAACTGGCTGCTGAAGGATCCGAAATTCCGCGCAGATTACGAGTCGTACCTCCGAACCGGCCCCGGGCGCTGGCTGACGAACCGATTCGACACGACCGACGCCGCCGCGTGGGCGAGCCCCGACGCGCTCGCCAACATCGGGCAGTTCGTCGATCAGGAACACGATCAGGTGAAGTTCCGCGAGTGGCTCAAGGATTACATCGAACGGAACCGGATCTACTCGCGAGACATCGACGCCGACGTTCTGGTCGGACCGGCCAACCAGCGCTTCCTGTCGATCTGGCAGGCGGAGCCTTTCCTTCGCGACCGCGACGTGAACGTCCGGCGCGCCTACTACGGCGAGGTGTTCCAGCGGATCAGGATTGCGGGGCTGGTATTTTTCGGCGTCATGATCGTCGCGTACCTTGCGGTGTATCTCTTTGGCCCGTTTCTGCTTCTCATCGGCTGGATCGCGTCGAAGGCAAAGCTGAACGGACTGATATCGCGTGTCGAATCCATCCGCGACGCCTACTATTCCTATCCGGAACTGCGTGAACTGGAGGGTCACCCCGGGTTCTTCGGCAACGCATCGGAGGTCGTAACGCGCGTGCATCGGGGCTTCGTGCGCTCGGTGGCGATCGTGTCGATTTGCGTCTTTGGCCTCTGGATGGTCTGGATGGCCACACGAGGAGGCGCCGACAGCAGGCCGATGGCTACACAGGCCAGGCTGATGAACCGGTTCGTCATGATACCGGCGGCGCTACGGTCGGGCCGATCGGCCGCCGCGGGTCTCGGCTCGCCGGTTCCGGCCAATGGCGCCGACGTCGGACCGGGCGGCCCAGGGGCGACTATCGACACCGACGGCGACGGAGTTCCCGACGAGGCACCCGTTCCCTCGGTCGAGGTCCGGCTTGCGAATCTTCAGAATGCGTTCGACGACGCCGACTACGACACCCGAAAGAAGCTCGCGGCACTGACCGGAGAGCTCGAGGCTGCGAACCGCGAGATCGAGCTTCTGCGTAAGCAGAGCGCCTCGCTCGAAGCGAGCCAGTCGCAGCTCGAATCGACCGCGGGAATGCTGGGCGGACGGATCTCGACTTCTGAAGGAGCTGCTCGAGACGCCGCGAGCCGCGCCACGGAGGCCGCGGATCTCGCGCGCAGCGCCAATACGCGAATCATCAATCTTGGCGACACATTCGAGACACGAACCGAGACGCTGGACCGCCGTGCGGAGTCGCTCGAGAAGAGGACCGAGGCCCTCCAGGGAACGGCAGATGCAATCGCCGCGGACCTGGACGCCACGGCGAAAGATCTGACGGCGCGAACCGAGCGGCTCGGAGACAGGACGACCGATCTCGCCGAACGCGCCGAACAGATCGCCGACCTGCAGCGGACGGCGTACCTGTCCATCGTTGCCGAGTTCGACCGGCAGATCGGCGCTCTCGAACGCCGGGCCGGGTCGCGGCTCTCGCGAATGTTCAGAGGGAAGGAGACGAGAATAGAGATCCTGGACCTCCGTCGCCGGATTCAGGGGGTGCGGGGCCGGCTGCAGGCCAGCGGCAATCCGGACGCCCCGGCCTTCGACGCGCAGCTGGTCCGCTTGCAGGAGCGCATTGGACCGATCGAGGCGAAATTCCAGTAATCGGCCCCTCGGCGCAACGGCCGGGACTCTCCGGGGCATCCGAAAAATCGGAATTGCCCTGAAATTTCTGGTTCCATCTCGCCGCTCCGTGCGTTGACGCGATAGGCTTCCGGGAATTCGAAACTCAGACAGTCAGAGGAATTGCAAGCATGATCCGACGGATAGCGGTTGTCCTGGCCTTCATCGCAGTCTTTGCCGGCGCGGCTTTCGCTCAGCAGTCGGGAGGCGGAGACTCGAAGCGGCGAACCCTCGCCATCACTTATCCGCCGAAGGGCAAGCTCCGGGTCCAGCTCGCCGGGACGACCAGGACGCCCCGGGCGAATGCGGGCGCGGAAGTCGTTCGAATGCGAGGACTGACCCAGGTCGAGATCGAGCTCGACGACATGGTGCCGGCCTATCTGCTCGGCGCAGATTACACGACTTACGTCCTCTGGGCGGTGACGCCCGAAGGCCAGGTCGAGAACATGGGCGAGTTCCTGCTCACGGGAAGCCGCAGCAAGCTGCGCGCAACGACGCGGTACGAGACCTTTGCGATGTTCATCACCGCCGAACCGCATTACGCGGTCTCGAAGCCGAGCCGGCTTGTCATCCTCGAGAATGTTCCCCCCAAAGGCCCCGCGGCTCTCCAGTCCACCGACGTCTATTTTACTGGCGACTCCGGCAGGTACTTCTCCGACAATCAGCTTCCCGAAGCGGCAACCAAGGAATACGCGAAGCAACCGATCCAATTGCTCGGTGCCCGTCGCGCGATCCAGATCGCGAAGCTCGCTGGCGCGGACCAGTTCGCCCGCCGAGACATCGGTCTCGCCGAGGATTCGTTCTCGAAAGCCGAATCCTCTTACCTCAACGGCGACCGTCCGTCGTCGGAACTGCTCGGACGCAAGGCGATCCGCGAAGCTGAGCGAGCCCGTGAAATCTCCGAAGAGCGTGCCGAGGCCAAACGTGTCCGTGACGAAATGCGGGCAAGAGAGGAAGCCATTGCCGTAAACGAGCGGACGATGACCGAGTACCTCGACAAGATCGACGACCTCGAGGCGCAGTTGAAGGTCTCCGAAGGTGGCCGGACGCGGGCCGAGGAAGGCTACGAAAGGGCCAACGACGAGGCCGCCGACCTCCGAGCCCAGGTTCGCGTGATGCAGTCCCAGATCGACGATCTGCAGGAGCAGCTCCGGCAGGCCCAGGATCGAGTCGGGACCGCCGAGCGCGAGCGTGACGCCGAACGCGGCGCGATGGAGCGCGCGCGGTCGTTCCAGTCTCTGCAGCAGATGCTCGGAACCGTGGCGAAGGTTCAGGCGGATGGTCGCGGCTTCAAGGTAATCCTGCCGGATTCGATGTTCGACGCAAGGACCGGCGCTCTGAAGCCGTCCGCAGCGGCCAGGCTCAATCCGATCGTCGGCGTGCTGATCGGCCATCCGACGGTGCCGTTCGTCGTCGAGGGTTACATGGACGACCGTGGAAAACCGGACGCGATTCTGCAGAGTTCCACGAATCGGGCGCAGGCTGTCTCGACGTTCCTCGTCAATGCCGGCGTGGCGCAGGATCGGTTCACGATGTCGGGATACGGCTCGGCCAGTCCGGTCGCCTCGAACAAGACGCTAGCGGGCAGAACCGCAAACCGCCGGGTGGAGCTCGTGTTTCTGCGGCAGTAGAAAAAACCGTCCGGACGGGCCGTCTCGTAGTTCCGCGCGAGATGGCCCTCCGAAAACGAACGAAATTCGCAATTGCGTCTGTCGCCGCCGTTGCGGCCGTGCTGTCTTACTGTCTCGTAGACCTGTACTGGCCGCGCCATACGGACATCAGAACGTTCGATCCGGATGAAGTTGCCCGGCTCGATACGGCGATGTGGCGGTCCTACTACGGACGCGAGCGCGTCAGACTTTTTCTCGAACTCGGCGAGGTGCTTCGAACCCAGTACCGGCTTCCTTACCTTCGGTCGAACGTGGTCGCGGCGAAGGCGGCTAAGGCCGCGTTCGTCTTCAAGGATGGAAAGTCGAGGGCGGACTACGAAAAGGCCTTGCCCGACCTCGTGTCGTTCTATCGTGAGATCCGGGCGGTAAGCACGACCCGGTTCGACGTGGACCGTGCGGCCAGGTTGGAGCTCGAGTGGTGGATCGTGCATCGGGAGCGGGACCGGCACGATCCGAACGATCTGGTGGTCGCCCTCGCCGGGCTCGCCGAAGAGGTCTACCAGCTTCCGGCGGAGTCTTTCATGGAGCACGCTCGCCTTCGTGCCGAAGCAATGGCTATCCGTGACTCCCGGGCCGCGGCGGGCGGGGTCAGCGAGGCCGACTGGTCGCGAATCGACGAATTGCTTCACCAGTCGTGGCGGAGTCTTCACCGGGCGGTCAACGCGCCCCAATGAAGACGCGCCGGATTGCAGCCGGGCCGGTCACGAATCCTTTCTTCTCTCAAGAAACTCCCCGCCAGGTTGTTGATTCCAAGTATGGCCTTCTCCGGGAATGTCCTGCCCTGTCAGTCAGAAGCCGTGAGATGATCGCCGGCGTCGCAACTGATGCCCGTGGCGCGTTGACCGCGAGAGACGTGAGTCACCGAACCGGACTCAGCGCGCTCCGCGGTCGCAGTGGATGCCCGTGACGCGTTGACCGCGAGAGACGTGAGACACCGAACCGGACTCAGCGCGCTCCGCGGTCGCAGAGGATGCCCGCGACGCGTTGACCGCGAAGCGGTCACAGACGATAGCCGGGGGTCACGGCGGTGAGCGAAGCGATCCGCCGTCACCCCCGGTCCGCCCACCCAAATCGTCCCGACCGCGGAGCGGTCGCACCCAACGGCGAAAGCGCGCGCATTGCAAGCAAATCGAAACGACCTAGGTGCGCTTGACCGGAGCGACGGTGCG
>JAJTWZ010000024.1 GCA_021463145.1 Blastocatellia bacterium
GCGCGATGATTGTCCTCCCGTACGCACGTCCCCCGCCGCCACTCGGCATTATTCGGAACTCGGCATTAACGGAATTATGCCGTGCTCGGCATAATTCCGCTAATGCCGAGTTCCGAATTATCCCGAGTCGAACGCGTGTGACCCTGCGGCCTGTGGGTCGTGCAGGCTCTACTCGGCATTATACACAGGTGCCGGAGAACTCGTTGGGTACGGACCCGACCTCGTTAAGGCGAAATGGGAGTCGGGAGTTTATCCGCAGCTTGCGGGGCCGCACGACGGCCTTTGTCTTTCGGACCGTCCGCTATTCGTCAAGAATTGATCACGACTGGTTGCCGTGGAAGCCACCGCACATATCGAAGTCGAACACAAGGCGTACCGAGGCTATGCCTGCGTTGGAAGGTGTCTACGGCTTCGCCGATGCTCTGACGAATATCGTGACTGGTCCTCCGCTGGAAGGGCGCATTATCGTATTGATATCGGAGGAGATGCGAGGCTGGGAGGCAGTGGATCCGGAGTCAGAGGAAGTGATTCGCTCTCGGATTCGAATCGACGCGCAGCGCTCGCCCATTCCCTATCAGGACGCTCCTGAAGGCTGGCATGTCGATGTCAGACGGGAGGCCGGGTGAAAGCAGATTCGTCGCGACCGTTGGCGGCGCCAAGCGTAATCGAGCCGACTTCGATCAGTCGAAGTATGTGTCGGCAACGTCGTCGAACGCGCGAAAGCGTGGAAGCGATTTGGCCACTAGTGTTAATGGCGGTTTGGCATAATGGGGCCGGCCGATTTTGCGGCTGCGAGCTATGCACAACGACGACCTCGATTACACGCCCGACCTGATCGGGCCCTGGTCCGAGACCAAGCACGCGATCCTTCGCGAGTACGCGGCCGCCTACACGCGCATCCTCCACAAACGGCGAGGGCCCAAGTACGTCTACGTCGACGCTTTGGGGGCCGGTGAGGCCGTGCGCAAGGTGACGGGCGAGCGCGTGCCGGGCAGCCCCCTCTACGCGCTCGCGGTCGAGCCGCGCTTCGACGACCTCGGGGACTCAATTGGCCACAAGCACTTCAACAGGGTCCCGAGGCGGTAAGCTCGAGAGCAAGACCTGCCGTTCCGTGTCAGATAGAGCGAAGGCGTGCTCGACTAACTCGTTCAGGAGTAGTTCACTCCGGGCACCAGTGTGCTCTCCTTTAACGTGGCCAGCACCGACCAATTCTCGCGCGAGCCGTGAGATGTCGGCACGTAACGCGTCGGACACGATGGGGACTGGCAGTCGCTTCAAGAACTGCACGTCCACACTCAACCCCTCGTCTTTCATGTGCTGAAACGTGCGGTTGATTATCCACCAAGTCACGCGCGAGTTGAGAATCCCAAGCAAGTAAAGGTCCTCAGTTGGAATCAGGATAACCTTGTTGTTAATGTAGTGTGCCCCGTCGTCGAACGCGAATTGCGAGTAGTATGCGATACACTGGACGATGACTTTGGGCTTCTCGAAGTCTCCGTAATAGTCGCAGGCTCGCAATTCCCACCAATACTTGCCTTGGTCCTGCCGGGCGCGAAGTGGCCGCTCAAATTGCTTCAAGTATGCGTGAACAGATGGATGCGTTGCAGCGAAGATGGCTTCGGCTTCATTCGCGTCCGTTGCATTCGACCACGGCCAAGTCCGATTCTGACTGGAGGGGATCACTATGTGCCACTGTTCGCTCCAACTTGGAGCCCAGCGCTTCACGTCACGACCTCGTAGCAACTTCTTGAAGAGTGGTTCTGAACTGGGATTCGCAGCAAGTATTGCGTTGCGCAACGGAGTCTCAACGTAGAACGCGTCATTGAACCCAGTCAACAGCCCTCTGAGAAGTGGTCTCTGGAGCACTGACTCTAAGGGCCGGCCGGTTGTAATGAGGCGAGACAGCAGGCTACTCACGTCGGAGTTCTCAAGGTGCCATCGATCCTCGGTCAAATTGCTATGAGCCACCTCAACCACGCGCGTCCGAATGAGGTCCGGCAAAAGCTGGCTCTCGCGGTCAGAGTCATGTGCTTGAACGAAACGTGAGATCTCAGAATCCGATACACGAGAAGAGGCCGGCTCGAGTATGACGGCCGCGGGGAAGGTGTCCGCATCAGAGAAGAGATTGCGCGAGTGGCCAAAGTCGATCAGCAAGTGCACCCGACAGCGTTGGCGGAGGAACTTGCGTAAGTTCACGGCGTAACTTGCGCGGAACCACTTATTGGGCGTGAGCATTGCGACGCGGCCATGCGGGCGGCACAAGAGCACGCTGAGTTCAAGAAAGTAGGCCGAGGAGTCCGCAGTGCCAGTGAAACACTCGAATAAGGGTAGTAGTCGCTTAATTGGCCTGAGCATCTCCTGCCGAATCCAGGGGGGATTGCCGATCATGCAGTCGAAGCCACCGTTGGCGACGACTTCCGGAAATGCCAGATGCCAGTGGAAGAACTGGAAATGGCTTGAGAGACGGTCAACTTCCGCCTGTTGAGCGGACGAGAGCGTGGTAGCGTCGGCTTCGAGTCGCCGGATAGTATCGGTTGTTATCGGCTCCGATGTACCGTTGGGGCGCTTCCGGCACACGAAAGCAGCGCAATACGCGTCACCTACGAGCTGGGCGTGCTTATACTCCGCTGACACGATGAGCCTGCTGAATTGCTCAGCCTTGTGTCGCACGTCGCCCAGCGTGTCATCCGGCGTCGCATCGATGCTACGTCCGCGATCAGCGAGCGCGCCGAACTCGTCCACTCGGTCGGCCTCCATAAGATGCAACATATTCGCCTGGCCGTCGCGTTCTCTCCTGTTGCGCCGCTTCAGTTCCGAGCAGAACGTCTTGTCGTCGCCCTCATTGCTGATGAAGGCATCGTCCGGCAGCCCCCTGGCGATGTGTTGGGAAGTGGCGCCGAGCAAACTGTTCCCAACGCGTATGTGGTGGTCCAAAAAAGAGAGCGGTCGTCCGGGTTCTAGCGCTTCAAGCCAGAGGCTTACTCGGCAGAGCTCGGCCGCCATAGGGTTGATATCCACACCATACAGACAGCGGCCGATCACATCTCGAAGAGCGTGTTGATAAAGGAGCGGTGACGGCTCACTCTCACCATCACCGAGCGAACGCACCCGCGCTAGGTGTCGAGCCAAGCGATGCGCCGAGCCGACCAGAAAGTGGCCTGACCCGACAGCCGGGTCGCAGACCCTGAGCGCCAGTATCGCCATCTCCGCGTCGACTCCAACCTTGCCATCAATTGCGACTTCGACCACTGGGTCGAGCGCAGAATCGAGCAATGTCTGCACTAGGGAATCTGGCGTGTAGTATGAGCCTGAGGTCTTGCGCTCGTTGCCAGCAAGCTCGACAAAACTGAATCGAGCACCGTCAGAACTGATCTGCGGTGTGAGCGCTAGAAGCCCCTCGTAGACACCGCCCAACTCTTCTGCCCCGAGATTCCGATAGTCCACTGGCCGAAGCATTCTGCCCTGTCTGGTGAACGCAAGCCTGCGTAACGCCTCGAGCAGATCGTAGTTGGCAAGGTGCGCGTCATTGAGCACAATTGTGAACTTGGGATTCCAAAGAAAGCTTCCGAGCGCGGGGAGAGCCAAGCTCTTTCGCGTCGCCGCCGAGTACTCGTTGCCCGAAAGTGCCCCTACGAGCAGCTGAAACTGTTGCCACAGATCGCCGTGGCGGCTGCCCTTGATCTTGCCGGCCATCTCGCGCAATCGCGCAGTGCTGTAGTAGGCGGAGTAACGCTCACGCGCCATTCTTCCGGCGTCGGAATCATCTGGAGGATGGAGTAGCGGTTGACCTTCCAGCGTCCGGTCTTCGGCAACGAACAGAAAAATGAGCCGGTAGACAACTCGCAGGAGCTGTCCGTGAAAGTCGGCAAGTGGTAACTGACCGGTCTGGAGCGCTTCACGCAGATCCGCGTTCTTCGGGTGGCTCGTGAATCCTTCACCAAGGATCTGGAGAGCGCGCTCGACGCCTCCGCGCAGCTCACCTAGGGCGCGGGTGCCCTGTTCTTCCGCGAGCTTCGTCCACTGCTCCAGCCAGCAGAATTCTGGCCCCTTGCCCTCGCGAGGGGTGAATCGACTTGCGTGCACCAAGAGCCACAGGACCACGAAATCGGAAAAGACCTCGCCTGCGAACATTGCTTCGATGTCGAACTCGAGATAGGACTGTCGCGAGAGAGCGACGTTGTCTCGCAGGACTCGCAGTCGTAGTCCGTTCGACACGATGGCCCAGAGATGAGACTCGCTCCGGTTCAAAAGCTCCTGCACCAAGCCGTGGGGATTGACCCTGGCAGCACCCCTTGCACCGCCGGCCCTGCGGTCGAGGCTCAGGCCGCATCCGACGAGGTGTATCGGGACCGGGCCAAGAAAGCGGTTGATGGCGTAAGTGGTTTCTCCGAGCTTAGGTCCCGCACTTGTCGGGAGCTGGCCAAACCCGAGCTCGCGCAACAGTGGCAGACTCCATCTGTCATTGGTGAGACCGGTGCCCGAGTCACCTGGCGGAAGTCCAGCGGCCGCAGCGGAGAACTCGGCCCAGTGTTTGCGCAGCCGGTTCCAGGACTGCGTGATTACCTCATTGAGCCGCTCGCCTTGCGGCAGGCCGTAGTCCTCGGGCCGCGTTCCATCGATCTTCGCCTTGGTTTCTATGACTCGGCGCAGAAGGTCCGGTGGCAGCAAACCACCTTCTGATCGAACCGTCTGGAATTCGTTCGTGCGACGTGCCATGACTAATCTAGCTTCGGCAACAGGAGGTAGGCCCCGAGAATGTCAACGGGCAGGACCGGCTGGACGGAAACGTGCCCTCTTGAGCGTGCTGCCTCGCGCACGCGCTCGTGCGCCGTAAGCTGTGCATCGGCACGAACCGCCGAAATCGGTTCGAGCGCTCGCCGGAGCTTCGGCAGGTCGTCGATCAGGAGGCCGATCTGCTGGTCGATTGCCGTGGGTATCAGGTTGCGCCCGGGTCGCGCTGACAGTAGTTGTTCGCCCTCATCAATCGCCAGCCAAGTCGGCGCGTCAGCCGAGCCTGTACACGCCAATGGGACGATCTCCTCACAGAGAATCGTCTCCGCATCGGTTCCAGTGACGTGAAGGTGGTAGCGGAATCGGGCCACGAGAAGTATCGAGCGGACATCGACAGCCGATGTCGAGATCACCCCGCAACGCGCCGCCACAGGACGGGCATCACGCGCCACCGGGTCGAGCGCCTGATCGAGCGCCCAGCTGGCGAGGCCCTCGATGATAGGACTGGTTCGCCCGAGATAGATCTCACCCTCTTCCAGCGGAAGATCGAACCGGCCAATGAACGGATCGTCGCGACCGATCGCCTGGCGCAGGGCTCGCGGCGTCTCCAGGCTAAGTTGAATTTCAATGGCCTTGCCTCGGGCCTGAAGCGGGACGGTCGCAGCCTGCATGACGCTCCCGAAAAAGCGGTCGACGTCCTCACTGCCGCCGATTGCCGAGCGCACGGCCTGCAATTCCACGGCGACGGCGTCGGGACTCAGTGTGTGCTGGGCAAAACGTGATCGACTCACCTTCTCGCGATCCCGTGCGCTTTCCCATTCGGCATGAATGGCCTTCTTCATCGGTTCGAGATCGTGAATGAACTCGAACTTCATCTGAGGCAATTCGGGTTTGCTCCGCTCATGAAAGAGCGCGCCCTCGAACAGCGCCTTGGCAATCTGTTCGCTCGACCCGGGCACTGCGACCGTCACCCCCAAGGCGCTCTTGATGCTCTTGTGCTTGCGGATCAGCACGTCGAGGATCACGCCGTCGATCGGATTATCCGTGCCGTAATACGTAACGACACGAACCTCGGGCTTCTCCTGCCCAAAGCGGTCAACACGGCCTTCTCGTTGCTCGTGGCGAGTCGGGTTCCAGGCGAGGTCGTAGTGCAGGACCGCGTTGAAGTGCTGCTGCAGGTTGATCCCCTCCGACAGGCAATCGGTACAGACGAGGACGTAGTTGCCCGGTTCGGCAACAAGCGCGGCAATTCGCGCTTCACGCTCGGCCGGAGGGAGCAGGCCGGTTACAGCTTCGACCCGCACTTTCGAAGGCAGGGCCTCGCGCAACTGCGCCGCCACGTACTCGGCGGTATCCACGAAGCGGCAGAAGACAACAGGCTCGAAGCCGTCCTTGAGAAGCGCCTTGATCTCGCGAACGGCGCCCTGAAGTTTGTGGTCGGCCTCAGGGGGCAGCGATTCAGCCCGCCGGGCATATTCCAACAACTTCCGTCGAGTGCCATCACTGCCGTCCTCGTTGTCAGCACCTGGGCTGAAGTCGAGTGTGATGACATCATCCGCATCGTCCTGGTCGAGCACCGTGCGCCGGCCGACATCGTCAACTTCCTCTTCATCCACCTGGTCGACAGCGGCTCGGCTGCGGAGCGTCGCAGCGGCAGCAGCCGGACTGGATGACACGCACCGGAGCAGCGCGAGCGCCGACCAGTACCTGACTCTTCGCCTGCGCTCACCGTCCTCTTCCGAAACATAGTCGCGCGCGAACGAGAGAATGTCGTCGAACAGCTCGCGGTACTTTGGATGAAACGTATAGGTCGTTTCCTTGTCCTTTCGATCGGGGAACGCCGTGTCTGTCTCCAGATAGTGCCGTATATCGGCCCGGCGTCTTTGAACCAGATGGCGAGCAAGCCTCCGGCGGATTCCCTCTCGATCTGCCCTGTCGAGATCGGTCGGCACGTCCTTGAACTCGCTGTCGAGCAGGCTCAGCAGCGACCGGAACGCATCCTCGTTGCCGCTGTGTGGAGTGGCGGTCACCAGAACAAGATTCCGTGATTTGTCCTCCGCGATGCGACGCAGGAGCTCAAATCGCTGCTGGCGCCCGCGACCAACTCCGCCTGCCAGCGTACAACCGTGCGCCTCGTCGACAATGACGAACTCGGGACATTTCAATATGAAGTCTTCAGCGTGTCGTGAACTCTTGATGAAGTCGGTCGAGACGATCGTGAACCTATGCCGATCAAAGACGGATACCCCGATCGGAAGGTCGCGCTCGAGGCGCTGAATGGTACTGCTCAAGATCAGCTCGGCATCGATATGGAACTTCTCGGCGAGCTCGCGCTGCCACTGTTCGGCAAGATGCGGCGGGCAGAGGACGGTCGCGCGACGGATTTCGCCGCGATCGAGAAGCTCGCGGGCAACCAGCGCGGCCTCGATCGTCTTGCCGATACCGACGTCATCAGCAATCAGAAGACGGATTGGATCGAGCTTGAGCGCCATCATGAGCGGCACGAGCTGATAGGGACGCGGCTCGACAGCGATTCGGCCGAAGCTGCGGAATGGACCGGCAGCTGCACGCGTCGACAGCCTCGCCGCGTCACGCAACAGCCGGCCCGACGAGAAGTCGCCAACATCGTCGCGCGTTGGAAGCTGGAATTCGGCCGACTGCACCGGTTCGATGGCGGGAATGATCCCCGTGACCTCCTCATCGAGGCCGCCGACGGGTCGAGCGATCAAGAGTTCATCGGTTGATTCGGGCAACACAACCCATTCGCGTCCGCGTGCGTGGATGAGAGTGCCAGGCTTTGAGAGTGCAGGGGTGCTCATACGGTTGGGACCCCGAATATGTCTGGATGCTGACGAAAAATCGCTTCCCAGTCGGCCTTGTGGTGAAACCGGACGACGATGTAGCCCGCGACCATCAGTCGCTTCGTGACTTCTTCATCGAGGATGATCTGATCAGCTTCGTCGTGTGGTGGACCGTCGACATAAACCGCGGCGTTGTATTCTCTATAGTAGAAGTCCGGTTGCGTCGAGCACCTCTCGATCAGGAACTGGGCATCGCTCGGCGGACGAAGCATGAGTCTGTCGAGTTCGTCGAGCCAGCGCTTCTCTAGCTGGCTGTCGCATCGCTTTCGCAACGCTGCCAGGCGTTCCACCCGCGTCCCTGCGCCGCCGGAAGGTCGGCATTCGGACTGAGTGAGCTCCGCGAGCAGATCTCGAATCAGATAGCGATCAAGGTCCTTGTGGTCCGGCTGGTTGCCATAGTCAAGCAGGCACTCGTAGCATGCCTTGCCGCACGTTTGAGCGGCCTTGTCTTCGAGCGTGTCTGGATCGAAGTGGCAGATCTCGAGCGCACGTCGCGCGAGCAGCGGCAGTGAGGATGGATCCTCGGCGATCTGTCGTAGGACGCCCGCGCCGCCTTCAGAAGATTCATAGAACAGGATCTCCTGCCGATCGGTCGGCGACGGCATCGGCTCGCACGCGAGCTCGCGCGGTTCGAGCTGGAAGTGCTTCTGAATCGCTTCCTTGAAAGCGGACTGGAGACTTGCCATCTTCGGGCCAGACCCGGGCGGTTCGAATCGCATCAGGAGTGCATTCTTGGTGTCCTTGACGTACGGAACCACTCGCTGGACTCGTGACTGCGCCGTGGCGTCATCGGCGTCCTGCTCGTCGGCCTTGTTGGCGGCCCAGTAGCCGCGCTCCAGGTCGAGGTTGAATCCAGGCGGCTGGTTACCGGTCTGGTTGGCCCATCCCAGGTTGATGCGGTACAGATCTGTCGCGTCACCGTAGCTGAGCCGCATCGCCACGTTGTTACCGACAACGACCTCGGCATCCTTTCGGTCGAGCTTCCCGCCAACCTCCGGGAAGCGGTAGGACGAGACGAGCTTGTACCCGAAGCGCTGGCGTTCCTCCTCATCGCACGTGATTCGCTGCGCAAGCTTCAAGCTCACGTTCTGAAGGTGGACGAGATTGTCGATCCTCGCGGGGCCCTCAAGAGCTGAACCACATCGGTCGCACACTTCCGTCAGGTTGTTGCCCTGTTCGAGGTGCGCGTAGCCGCATTTCGGGCATCGCTTCATCGTGGCGGTCACCAGGTCGTGCGTCGCTTCGATGTCGTCCGAGCCGAAGTCGAGGTTGACCTTGAAGACGCGGTAGCGAGCGCCTTCGTGGTAGACCAGCGCGCGCGGCCCGAATTCCGAGATCGCAAGGAACCTCGGGCGAGACACGAACTCGTCACGGCCCTTGCGTTGGCGCCTTCCAGGCACATAGGCGGAAAGCGGAAGACGCGGGAAGTTGTAACCAGGCAGGAAACCCTCAGCAGCAAAGTACCGATACGAGTAGAAGTCGCCTTCGAAGACGCCCTCCGCTTCCGTCAGAAGTCGAATCTGGCTTTCGGCCTGTGCACGGAGACGCCTCGAGTGGTTGCGCTCCTCCTCCGGCCGCGAGTGGTCCCCGATGATCTTGTGATGCAGCTCTCGCTGTCTGAGTGCCGCGCGATAAAGTCCGCGCCAACGCTCGCACGAGGAATCGAATGCGCGTTCAATCTGGTCGAGCGTCTCCGTCGTCCATTTCTCGTGGAACCAAGCCGTCGATTCAAGTTCCTCCTGGATGCTCGCCACAAGGAGGTTGGCCTTTGCGAGTGCTGCCGCACGGTGAACCGGGTTCTTGAGCTCGCTTATGAGTACCGCTTTGACCGGAAGAGCGTACTTGCCTTCGAATGGCGCGAGCTCGAGCACGGTAGTAAGTGTCTTTCCCAAGTCGGGTTTGGCCAACTCGAGCCAGATTGCGTGGATGTGAGACCGAACGAGATCGCGGTTACGAATGTCGATGCGCGGCGGGGCCACGACGCCGGCGACCATCTTGTTCGGTTCGCGGAAGTAGTACTGGTCGTGCGGGCTTCGTCCCGCGCAATAGGTGTAGACGAGTGCGGGCTGACCGCCCCGGCCGGCACGACCACTTCGTTGTGCGTAGTTGGCTGGTGTCGGCGGTACGTTTCGAAGATTGACGAGGTTCAGCTGTGCGATATCGACACCGAGTTCCATGGTCGGCGAGCAGAACAGCAAGGGAAGGTCGCCGCTTCGGAACCGATCTTCACGCTCTTCCCGGTCCTCGGACGTCACCTGAGCTGTATGTTCTCGCGCTTCCAGAACGCACTTGAGATCGACGAATGTTCGGTAACACTCAACGAAATACTGATTCACCTCGGGAGGTACTTCGCCTGCGTCAAGAAGACGTGTTCGGTCAATTGGGCGGATCTCGCCGTTGGCCGGCAGCCAGCGCAAGGCATCGACGTTGATCTGGTAGCCGGGGTCGTCGCCGTCGCTGCCGCTGCGGACCTGCTCGACGATGCCGTAGCGCTTGAGGGCCTTGAACAGAAACCGGATTGTCGCGTCGACTTCGTCACGGCCAAAGGTCTCACCCGGCAGCACGTACTCGCGAAGCGCTCGCTTCAGATACCTGCCATATCCTCCGTACGACGAGATCGAGAACGAGCCACGATCGGTCTTCCGCTTCGGACGGGGATACGCCACGACCGCCTTAACGAGTTCGCGCGCATCACCGAGGTACCAGACGCTATCTTCCACGAGACGCGGCTTGGTCTGCTCGACGAGGTCGAACTGCTTCTGCGCATCCAGGACGTCCACTTTCACCGCGATGCTCCTGCGAAGCACGTCGAGAAGAGTCCGCAGCAACTGCTCTCGAGTCTCGGGTGTGCAGCGCTTGAGCAGGTCAGGTGACTCGATGAACTCCTCCGTGTGACGATCAAGGCGAACAGTGAATCCCGTCTGCCACAATTCTTCTTCGCCCAGCACGCTTTCTTCGCCGGCCAACCCGTCATAGCCAAACTCGAGCAGTCCGCAGTCTTCGAGATTCGGGGCCGTCACCCGCCAGCCTCGCTGCAGATCCCGGTAGAGGTAGTACTGAATGACGCGGCGAAGGGCATCGTTCGTTGTGGCACGCGCGGGACCACGAACGTCAGGGTCTGCGGCGTACTCCGCGAACGGGAGGTTCATCGCCTCGAAAACTCGCCCGGCCAGGTCAGCATGTCCAAGACCGGCCTCGCTCGCTTGTTGAGTGGCCTTGTGCAGCGCCGAACGAAGCAGGGCGACCTGTGTGAAGTCGTTGAAGTGTCCGGCCTGCAAAGAGGCGTCCTGCCGGTTGTCTGTAAAACTGAGGAGTTTGCGGGCTTCGGGCTTGAGATCTCGGTCTCCCTGCAGCTCGATTAGCGACCGAACCGCTAGGATCGTGGTTGCCGTGCTTCGATTGTCGACCCCGAGGGTCGCCAGCTTGGCGCGCTCGGAGCGCTGGTTCTTGGTGTATGCAACCTTGCACGACGGATTCAGACAGAAAAGGAAATTGCGATGAATCAGCGCGGCCGGAATGCCCTGGCCTTCGGACGTCACTCGGCCGCCGGCATCGATGAAGACCGGACTGGGAAGATCAGATCGACTGTCGGGTCGAACGCGCTCAACACCCTGGAGCGTGGGTTCCTTCATGAATGCGGGTAGTCGGTCGAGGAGGTCCGGGCTTTCCGCAGTCGGCCAGGGCGACGCGGTCGACACGAAGAGATACGAGTCACGGCGGCCATCGTCGTTCTCCTCGCGCCGGTCTTCTCGAGGTGCGAGGACTTTGCCGTCTTCGGTTGTGACTTCTTTGACGCGATAGTAAGCAGCGCCGCAGGCCCGACAGAAGACGAGCGGAAAGAGCGGTTTGTCAGGTTCGCCCGGCTTTGCGACCTTCTTCGACATCTCGAGATGCCGGTCTTCCTCGGACTCGATCGTGGCCCATACCGTGTCGCCGCGCGTGAAGAATTGGTGCAGCCGGAATGCGAAGATGGGAAACCGGCTCGATTCGCTCCGTCGGAGTGAGGATCCGTTGAGGAGGTAGTCGCGCAGGACGTCCGCACATCGCGTTGGGTCCGTCCTCGTCAAGGCAGCGAGCTCTTCGGATGCACTGTGCTCGCCCTGAAGGTTTCGCGGTGCCTGACGGACGAGGCGGTCGGAGTCCTGCTCGGACCGGACACCAAAGGTGGATTCGATCCACGATGCCAACGGGTGTGTGCTGAACTCGGCGTAGGTCGCGGGGCTCGGTACGCCCGATTCGATTGCGCCTTGAAGCGCGGCTTTCACACCGGGCGCCTCGAAATCGACTTCGGGCGTTGCCCGTTCCAATGACTCGCCAATCACCTGCGACGGCGCGACTGGAACACCAAAAATGGTCGCTGCGACTTTGGCAACTTCGGACTTCTGTTCTTCGGTCGTGCCCCCGCTCGCCATTGTGGCCGACGTGCCAACAAAGATGATGTCGTGACCGCCGAAAGCGAGGCGTGCGCGACGCATCAGGAGGGCGACGTCGGCGCCCTGCCGCCCGCGATATGTGTGGAGTTCGTCGAGCACGAGGAAGCTGAGACCCTGGGCCGCGCGGACGAGCTCGCGATCCTCACGGCGCGTGAGCAGCAGCTCCAACATCATGTAGTTCGTGAGAATGATGTCCGGGGGATTTGCCCGGATCGCCTCCCGCACTGGCCCCTTCTCCTGACCTGTATACCTCGCGAATGTCACAGGCGGCTTCCCTTCCGGGTAACCGACATTGAGAAACTTCTTGAGTTCCTCTTCCTGGCTGTTGGCCAGTGCGTTCATCGGGTAGACCACGATCGCCTGGAGTCCACCGCCCGATCCGTTGCGAAGGACGTGATCGACGATCGGGACGATGTAGGTAAGGCTCTTGCCGGATCCTGTTCCGCTTGTCAGGACGTAGGACTTGGCCTCCTTCGCCCTGAGAATCGCCTCCTGCTGATGCCTGTGGAGAAGGAGCTTGGTGCCGGAGTGATCCGTGGCGGACTTGTCGATTCGGAAGATCCTGGAGCACTCGGGGTGAAGCGTTCCGTTTGCCACGAGGTCGTCGATGGTACCTCCCGGAAGGAAGGTCGGATTCAGTTGTAGGAGCGGTTCTGGCCAGAAGGCGCCCGCATCGAGTGACGATTCGACCGTCTGTGAAATCCGCTCATCGGCGATCTTGATGAAGCTGCGCGTGTAGCTCGAGTAGTCGCCGACGAGTCGATTGCGGAGGTCGAATACGTTCATGGATGGGCTCTCAAGATGCGTCCGGTATGTACATCGCCGAAGACACGATTCGCGCACATTGGTTGCGCTGACGCCACCAACGGTGCCCGAGACCCACCAATCGAGGCGGCGCGTCTGCTCGGCCCGAGCCCGGCGACTGAACGCCAGACGCACGAGATCCTGTTCTCGGCCTTCGTGCTGCAGATCGGAAAGTGCGGCATAGGAGGTTCTCGTACCGCCCCGCCTTTAGTGACAGGTCAGGGATGCAGATCAGAGCCCCCTCGGCATCTGGTCCGGCGTCGCCAGTCTGAGGTCTTGATTGTGCGAGCCGACCGCGCTCACGTTCCGCCTAGTCTACCATCGACAATGGAAGACGAAACCACGAGATGAGAGCTTCGTCCGGGCGAATTTGGAGGCCTGCCACGAGGTCCTCGTCTGGCGGTGAGCTCGACTGTAAGTCGCGATGCCTGGAATTGGCGCACCTCGCGAGTTGCAGGGCGGAGGCCGGCATTCGCTCGCGACGCAATCACGCCGACAACATCTTGATTGCATCCCCTGAATCAACCCCCTCGCACGAGTGACGGAGCAAGCACTGAAATTGTAACTTTTCGTGACAGAGATGAGTCCGATATCGAACAATACAACTCCTGACACGCGGGAGGAGGCGGTCCCCGCGGTCGCGATCGCCAACTCGACGAGCTCGAGTGGGACGGACTCGGTCGAGAAGTCCCGTACGGTGCGCCGGCGGCTCATGAGCTCGTGGAAAGCGCGCAGCCGCTTGCGCTGCCCGTCGGGCTCGAGACGCGCGGAATCGAGCGGAGCACACACGATCGGGTGCTCATAGTGTCCTCGGTCCGAAGAGTGTCCGACAGCGATCATACCAAAGCGCTCGGGCAGCTTAGGACGCGGCACGACGGGAATACGTGGGGCGGGTTCGGGGATTCAATTCCTGGATCAAGACCGAAATCATGGTCGGGGAGGACGCATGCCGAAACTCAAGGACTCGCCACACGGCGCCATGGCCGCCGGGCTCCGACCCAACATGGCGACCGTCATCCGCGTCGCACAGGCAAAGCTCCCGACTCCTTACGGCTGCTCCAGCATCGTCGGTTACCGCTCGATCGACACGGGTGCCGAACAGATCGCCCTCGTATTCGGCGACGTTCAGCGCGCCCAGGCGCCGCTCGTCAGAATTCACTCGGAGTGTTTCACCGGCGACATCTTCGGGTCCCTGAGGTGCGACTGTGGGCCGCAACTCGACGCAGCGCTTCGCGCGATTGCGCAGGACGGAACCGGCGTGCTCGTGTATCTGCGCCAGGAAGGCCGCGGCATCGGCCTGCTCAACAAGATACGAGCCTACGCGCTCCAGGAGGAGGGACTCGACACCATCGAGGCAAACGAGGCGCTCGGCTTCGCGGCTGACTCGCGGGACTATGTCGCCGGCGCGGACATTCTCCGCGACCTTGGCGCCGACCGTGTCCGCCTGCTCAGCAACAACCCCGAGAAGTTTGCGGCGCTCGAGCGCCTCGGGATCCACGTGGTCGAGCGCATTCCGGTCCTCGTGCAACCGAACGGGCACAACGTCGCGTACATGCGGACGAAGCAGTCGAGAATGGGCCATCTCTATCGCGTGGTCAGCGACGAGGTTGCATTGCCCGCACGACCACGCGACCTTGCTGCCGCGATTCCGGCGTGAGCCTGCTCGAATCTCCCGGACTTCATTGTGCCCGGCCCGATTCCCTTACCTGGCGACGTGTCTCGAGAGTCGGATACCCGTCAAGGAGCCACACCCGTGTCGATTGATTATCTGAGAACGGCGGTCGCGGAGAACGACTCA
Organism: Blastocatellia bacterium; assembly: GCA_021463145.1. Taxonomy (GTDB): domain Bacteria; phylum Acidobacteriota; class Blastocatellia; order UBA7656; family JADIYM01; genus JADIYM01. Next base: position 14,628 of record JAJTWZ010000024.1, read on the forward strand.
GCGACGCTGATCCGATACGTTCGCCTCCACCTTGGCGACGGCAACGAAGCGGCCGGCCGCAAGGAAATCGACAAGGCCTGGGTCGAGGCTCTCAAGCTGCTGCTCGACATGCCTTCGACCGACCGGACCTTCGTCCTCGAAACCCTTTCCTCCAGGGACGCTGCGACGCTCGCGCACCTCTTCTTTCACCTTCACTTCTACCTCGTCACCCGCTCCGGAGAATGGATCCATGACGGACGCCTTTGAAACCGCGAAGCAGCTCCGCCCCGGGCTTTGGGAAACCGTCAACGAGCGTTACCCGGGGTCGATGATCACAAAGGTCGACCTCGTCCCACTTGCACCATTGCGGAAACCGCTCTCGCAGACGCGGCTGACCTTTGTGAGCTCGGCTGGCGTCCAACCAAGGGACTCCCTTCCCTTCGACGTCGTCCACCCGGTAGGGGATTTCACCTTCCGGCGAGTCCCGTCGTCCTCGACGCCCGCCGACCTCGAGATCCACCAAATCAAGTACCCGACTGCCGGCGCGGCGCGGGACCTCAACGTCATCTTTCCCGTCGACCGGCTGAGCGAACTCGCCGAAGACGGGACGATCGGCGGGCTCACGCCGAATTTCTTCTCCTTCATCGGCTACACGATCGACCCCGCGGGCTTCGAGCGAACGCTCGCCGAGGCGCTCGCGGACGCGGTCGCCGCGGAGGGGGCCGAGGCCGTACTGCTCTGCCCTGCCTGACCGATATGACATCAGTCCGTCGCGCTCGTGCAGCGCGCAATCGAACGAAGAGGGATCCCGACGGTCTCGGTCACCGTGGCGCGCGACGTGACCGAGCGGGCTAAGCCCCCGCGCGCGCTGTTCGTACCGTTCATGATGGGGCACCATTTCGGCGTACCGTTCCATCGCGCGCTCCAGCGGCGGGTCCTGACGGCAGCCCTCGAACGACTCGAGCTTGCCGAGCGAAGCGGCGAGATCGCGACGCTTCCGGTCACGTGGGCCGAGGCGCGGCGCCAGGGCGACGCGATCGAGCGCGAACTCGGGTTGAAACGATGATTCGCACGAGCGGGAGGTGAGCATGTCGGAACGTGTGACTGTCGCCATCGTCCAGGCACGACCGGTGTCCATGGACCTCGCGGCAAGTCTCGAGAAGGCGCTCGCACTCGCCGGGCGCGCCGCCGACCGCGGCGCGCGGCTGATCGTCTTCGGCGAGACTTGGCTGCCCGGCTACCCCGCCTGGCTCGATTACTGCCCCGGCGCCGCGCTCTGGAACCACGCGCCGACCAAGGACGTCTTCGCGAGGCTTCGGGCCAACAGCCTCGCCATCCCAGGGCCGGAGACTGCCGAGATCGAAGCGTTCTCGCGAGCCCGCGGCGTCACGCTCGTCATCGGCGTCAACGAGCGGGTCGACCGCGGCCCCGGCAACGGGACGCTTTACAACAGCCTCCTCACTTTCGGTCCCCACGGCAGCCTCGTCAATCACCATCGGAAGCTCGTTCCGACCTACACCGAGCGGCTGGTATGGGGCCAGGGCGACGGGCACGGCCTTCGGGCCGTCGACACGCCCGTCGGACGCGTCGGCGGCCTCGTCTGCTGGGAGCACTGGATGCCGCTCGCGCGCCAAGCGCTTCACGTCTCGGGTGAGCACATCCACGTCGCCGTGTGGCCGACCGTAAGCGAACTCCATCAGCTGGCGAGCCGCCATTACGCCTTCGAGGGCAGGTGCTTCGTGCTCGCGGCCGGATCGCTGATGGCGGTCGCCGACCTGCCGCCTGGGCTCGACACGCCGGCGGACCTCGCGCGACGACCCGACGACCTTCTCCTCTCAGGAGGAAGCGCAGTCATCGGGCCCGACGGGCAGTATCTCGTCGAGCCGGCATACGGCGAGGAGGCCGTGCTCGTGGCCGAACTCGACCTCGGCGATCTCGACCGCGAGCGGATGACCCTCGACGTTACGGGCCACTACCACCGACCCGACATCTTCGAGTTCACGGTGCGCCCGGGGGCGAGTCGGGAGTCGTAGGGCTGCGACGTGGTCACGACGAACGGTTCGGTCTCCGCGGGGCAGCGGGAATGTGAATGAAATTGTAAGAACGGACCTCAGGGGCAGCTTTCGTCGCAACAGGGCGGGAAATCATGAAACCTTGAGTCCGATAACGAATAGACTAAGGTGTGCCTCGGGAACCACTCACAAGAACCTCCCGTCTCCTTCGACTTATGGCACCGTCGTCATCTGGTCACTCCCAAAATCAGCGCAGACGGCCTCGCGAATGATGGTCCTTCCACCGGGAGCGAGACGGCGCAGGGCCTGTTCGATGTGGCGGGCACCGTGCTTCGACTTCGAAAGCTCGATGCTCGCGCACCCCATCGAACGGACCGTCGAACGCCGCTAGAATGCGGTGCCTTGTGAACCGCCGATCGCAATGATGCTGGCGTTCACGACGGGCCAGCAGAAACGGACCCAACGGACGGCATTAATTCGAATGAGACGGTGCGCTTTCCGAACGGCCAGCGCTCGAGACCGTCGTCAGAGATCTCGAGGGGGTTCCCATGCCCATCGCGCGAGCCGTCGTTGCCTGCGAGACTGCCACGGCCAGATGGGCGAATCGCAAGTGCCGCTACTGGGAGCGCAGTTTTCCGGGAGGACGGCAACCCGTCGACCACAAACTACGTCGATAGGCTCAGGCATGGCTTTCGACCTGGCCCCGAGCGCTATGATGCGAGTCCACCATCCCGAATCTTGAGAAAAGGACGGGCGAATGTCAGATTTCTCAAGGGCAATTGTCTCGCTGGAACCACAATACCGCCTTGGCGGTCGGTACGTCATCGATCAGTGGATAGACGACGGACCGCTTTTCTCGCAATATGACGCGTTCGACGAGAGTTCCGAGCATCTCCGCCGAACACTTCGTGTCGTTCCTCTTCCTCGAGACGAACCTTCCCGAGCGTCGACCCTTTCGGAATTCCTCGACGCGGGTCGCAAATGCGTATCGTTCGACCATCCGCACATACTGCCGGTGTCTGACGCCTTCGTCGAAGGTGATCTGCTCGTCACGGTAACCAGGCACGCGCCGTTTGGCAGTCTCGAACAAGTCCTTGAAGGATCGGGCGAGAGCATCGATGAAGTTCGAGTGACGCGCTGGGGAGCTCAGATCAGCCGTGCTCTCGCCTACCTTCACAAGCAGAAGGAGCCGGTCGACTACCTTCGCGCCGATTTCGCCCACATGCGAGTTCTTGCGCCCGCCAGCATTCTGCTCGACGACGCAGCTGGCGAACGCGTACTGCTCGACTGCGGGTTTCTGCCCTGCGTCGCCAGTGCCCCAGGAGAAATGGCCTTTGGCGCAACCGGCTACGTCCCGCGTGAGTGCTTCGGCAAAGCCCGAGCGCATGGGCCAAGGTCCGACCTCTACTCCCTGGGCGCCACACTGTTTCAACTCCTGACCTCCGAGGACCCCCAGGACAATCCTCTGCTCATTTTCGACTTCGCGCGAAATCCGAAGCCATCGCAGATCAACGCGTCGATCACCCCCGCAATGGAAGCCCTCTTGATGCGGCTTGTTGCGTCTGATCCGCAGAACCGCCCAGAGTCGGCGAATGCTGTCGCAGAGGAACTCGAGGAGCACGGCCGGCGTCTGGCGGCAGGAGGGCATGGCTGATGGTCGGTAAGCTGCAACGGCTGCCCGCAGGCCATTGCACTCGGAAGCAGTCGTCTCCGCCGCTTGCGGTCGGGAACTCTCGGTACTCCCAGACTGCGTTCCACTCTGACGGACGAGCTCGCCGAGGTTGCCGGGAATGGTGATGTCCGTGAGGATGATCTTGGCGGAAGCCTTGTCGCCAAACGCGAGCAACGACTTCGTCTGAGCAGTAGCCGGTCCAGCGTATACTCGCGCAGCCGTAAGCACTCGCGAATTCACGGGAACCAGGGTGTAAGGTGGCAATCGATCAACCATCAACGCCGCAGAAGCCAGCCTCGGATGACCCGGAGAAGGACTCCGGCCCGAAGGAGTGCAACTGGCGCCTGAAGCTCTGGCTGGACTCTCTCCCACCGGGTGGGACGTTTTCGGTTGTCTCGCCGGGGGATGACGGGTACGAGCAGGCGAAGAAGCTCGCAGACGAGGAAATGGCAAGGATGTTCGGCCCGGCGACAGACGATCCCGCAACCGAATAGTTCTCGGTGTCAGCCTGTCACTCTCGAGATGACGAGCCGAGCACTCGATGACGCAACCGGGCCGGGATAACGGCAGGCGATGAAGTCACGGATTCATCAGAAGGTCGTCGTCGAACGATCGGCCGTCGATCACGAAGCATTCGCCGATTTCTATCAATTCGGCGACGCGCCCGCGAGGCCGCTCCTCGTCTACTTCGGCGGGGCGATCTCGAGCAGTGTCTACCACTCCCGTCGCGAGACGGAACCGAGCTCACTCGTCGAGCTATTCGAGGCCGCGCTGCGCGCCACGGGCGTCGAATCCGTCGACATGCTTGTGGTGCCCTGCCCCCTCATCGGACGGTCTTACCCCGACTTCCGATCCCGCGTCTTCAGATTCGTCATCGAGGAACTGTTGTCTCGCACCCCGAACCCGGAGCCCGAAGCCTTGGTCTTCTTCGGCAACTCCGCGGGAGCGCATATCGCGGCCGTTCTCGCGTTCGAGCTCGAGCGGGTTCGGGCGCTCGCGACGACGGCCGCCGTCGGCCTTGTGGAGGCGGCCGACGAGAGTGAACGGCGCCTCTTTGCGGGCAAGAGATATCTCTCGTTCGCAAACCTCGACGATCCGTGCGTCGATCACACGATCCGCTTCTGGGAGGCGATGATCATGCGCGGCATCGCGGTCGACGTTATCGAGCGTGCCGGCGGCCACGCGTTCGAGGATTACGTGGCGAACGGCGCCGCCCTCGAGGCGTTTAATTGGCTGCTCGGCGGCCTATCGGTGAAAGCGTGATCCGCGCGGCCACTGGACGTGACGCTCGCATGGTCAGCGCGTCGTGACGACTCCCGGTCGTGTCGGTCGTCGTGTGGTCGCTTTACGCGTGGCATCGCGCCTGAGCTTCGCCGATGCGACGAGTTTGCCGGGTATGGTCGACGCCAGACGGCGGATGTGATCGGCGAGCTAGAACATCATTCGCAACGATTCCGCAGCGTCCGCGTCCCAGGTTCATTGATGCTCGCGAGCACTGCGCCCGGGACTCTCACGCCTGGTTCACGCGTCGCTCGATGCTCCCGCACCGCTCAATCAGGGTGTCGAACGTCTCGGCGTCGTCGAGCAGAAGTCCCGCATCGAGCATGCGGTCATAGTCCGCGGCGAGGTCCGCCCGCGGCTGACCCGCGGGGATGAGCTGGATGGAACCGCCGACGGCGGCGCGGTAGTCGATCTGGTTGCCTTTCGCGTCCTTTTCGGCGAAGAAGGCGGTCTTGTGCTCTGCAACGTCGAGCGCGAGATCACGGTCGGCGAGGGCCCTGTCGACGACGCCCGCGTCGTCGAGTCGCGCAAGATCGTGCCAGTGACGCGCGAACCGGTCCGTACCACCGAATCGCCCCTTGAGACAGAACACGTGGATCGCCGTGGCCTTCTCCCAGAAAGTTCGTTCGGCCCGCATGACGCAAGGAGACGCGGTCGGAAACGAAATACCGGAAAGCCAGTCGGCGGCGTCACAGGCGATCTCGACGATTTCGTTGGGCTCACCCGTCGACCTGCAGCCAAATTCGAGAACTACGGCCGGCTTCACGTAGTCGTCGGCGACTGTGGCAGGGTGGTATTCGATACGGACCCTGTCGCCGACGGCCACCACCGTGGGGTCGAGATGCTCTCCTTCAAGTGACTTGCGAAGGAGCGTGACGACGTCGCTCGCGACCCATTCGGCCAATCGGGCTCGGAGTTGCTTCGTCCAGATCTTCTCCTGGCTACGTGTCGCCGGTAGTACATTTCCGTCCGCCGTCAGGTTCGGAGCGATCGCGCGGATGTCGTAGGTCAGATCAACGTCTTCGGAGAATCGCCGGATGATCCGGTATGCCTTCGAGAGGGATGTGCCTCCCTTGAAGACGAGATGAGGACCGAACTCGGACCGAAACATCTGGTCGATCGCCCAGACAACCCACACGTCCTTCTCGACGAGATGGACGGGACGACCGGAGTCCGCGGCGACCTGCTCGAGTGCGTCGCGACGGTCGCCTGCTCCAAGGTGAAGGAACGAGTCAACCACGCGGTACCAACGCCCGAGTCCGGCTCACCTCGGCTGCAAGCCACGTGGGCAGCTGCGAGCGCACGCTGCGAATGGCGGCGAGAACGTTCTCCGGCAACCGGTTTGAAAGTTCGGGAAAGACTCTTTCGGCTCGACTGCGCCCCATCCACTCGAGTGCCCGGATCACGTCACCGGCCGGACTTCCCGCAAGCACGAGTTTCGTCCTCGGAGCCCGTCGAAGTTCGATCGATCGTCCTCCGAGCTTGAACTTCCGGCTCGGTCCCGATGTCAGGTAGATGGAGCGCACCGGGACCTGGGTCGTGAGTCCCAGGGAATTTGCGGCCGTCGCGCCGTGCGTCGCGATGATCTCACCGCGCGTCGAGGCGAGAGCAGCGACGACCTTTTCGGCCGAAGGCGGCCGAAGGCCGAAGCGTGTCGCCACGGGCAGGACATAGAGCCCGCGACCGACGCGAAAGAGCCTCCCGCGCGTGGCAAGGCGCGAGAGTGCCTGATCGACGGCCGCGCGGTTTCCAAGATGCAGCAGTTCGCGTGCGCCGACGGGCGTACCCTCCGGAAGCGCGGTGACGTGCTTGATGACGGCTTCTGTGAGATTCATCGAGACCTCCACTGTCAGAAACTCTACTAATGTTTCTGACACTCTGCAACCGAATTCGCACGGGTTCGGGTTCGAAAAAGTCCCTGCCGGCTTGACCGGGTATCATTCAGATACCGTGTGGCGCGGCGGTGGAGAGGTTCCCACGATGCACCCAAGGCGGTTCGACATACTGGCGGCGCTCCGAGACGCGGAGTACGAGCTTCGGGTGAGCCGAAGTGAAGGCGGTACCTACGCGGCCGAGATCGTACGCGCAGGCGGCAGAACGGGCCGTCGCGTCGCCGCGCGGCACGCACTCGGGGTAATTCGCGCCGGACACGTCGAACCTGTCGCAGAGGCCGGCCCGGGAACGCCGGGCATCTACCGCCTTGCGGCGCGCGCTGAGGACAAGGCCGATCCCGAGAATCGGGAATTCGAGATCATCACCACGTGCGCCCTGCGGTTCGATGGCTATCGTTACATCGACGAAGAGCGGATCGGCACCTGGCGTGATCTCGGTGATTCGAGCAGTGAGCTCGACCTCGAGGACGAGACGGAGCGCTTCTTCAAGCATCCGGACTACAGCGCACCCCCCGACTACCTGCGGATGATGCTCTTACTCGTGCAGCGGAAGTTCATGCGCGAGGGTTGGCTCAGGTGGGATTCACAGCTCGCCCGCATGACGAGACAACTCTTCATACGGACCTCGAGGGACGCCGTTCCGGCCCATCTTCGTGTCGATGACTGGGCGGACAAGTGGGATCGGGTCTATGCCAGGTACGCCAGCGATCACGTTCGGTTCGTCGAGCGTCGCGATCGGGGAACCGTCTATGACGAGCACCTCTTCTGAGCCAACTCGACAGGTCGAGTTCAACACCATCTGCCCTGCCGTGGTCGCAGGGAAGGTTCCGCTTCGTGCCGTCGTCGTCGAGAAGGATCCGCAGCTCGACTTCGACTAGGCCTGTCAACACAGTCAGTCGACAGACCGGACCGTTGCAGCGATGTCGTCGCCAGCGACGAGAATCGGATGGAGCCACCGCAGGACGAGCTTTCGGTCTCCACTCTTCGGCCCGGTCCAGAAATGGTGCCAGTGCGCGCGGCGGATGTGCGGCCGCGGCGCCGCGTGTGAGCCCTCGCCCGGCGCCGCGGCCGATCGCGCCGTGCGAAGCGCCTCGCCGAGGCGCACGGCCGTCTCCCACACCGTCGGCGCATTCGGCGTCCGCACTGATGACCGAAAGCCACTGGGCGACCGCTTCGGGTCCTTGCGGTCCGTGATCTCCGCTGCTTCCGAGCAGAGGTAGAGGATGAGCGAGACGAGCGGTTCGATGGCGAGCATCTTCTCGCGCCGTGTGACCACGTTGAGAATGCCACTGATCACACCCGCGCGGCGCGCGTTCCGGTCACCTTCGGCAAGCATCGAGTCGAGTGCTTTGCGAAGATCGCCGCCAAGATGAAGCGGGACGGCGACCAGGTCGCCCGACTCGTAGTCGACGAGCAGACGCAGCTCCTGACGGCCGTCGTTCGAGTCGCTTTCGAGGTGCGCATAGAAGCCGGCGATCTGCTCACCCTCGACTGCGCGTCCCGGAGTTTCGACGTAGACGCACCATTCGGGCAGCCGTTCGAGGACGTCGGTGGGAAGGTCGCCGGAAACAGGCGTGTGCCACAGCTCCTCGAGGACATCGGGGTCGATCCGGTAGATCCCCTGGGTCTGGCGCCACGTCCCGACGGCCGCGACGATCGCTGTCGTTTTACCCATAACTTTGCGCGCGCGCACGATTATGGGTAGACGGGCAGCACACCGTGCGGTGTGCTGCCCTGCATTAGCTCTCGCGAGCGTGAGCACCCGGTCGCGCGTTGGCCTCGCTCACGCGGCGGAGCACGGGTCCGACTACAGATGCGCTCGGCGGGGACGTCATCCGAGCCATCACCTGCCGAAGGGTTGGGAATCCACCGTCCAACTGCAGTTGCTCAACGATCGCCCTGACCGTTTCCTCGAGCACCAGTTCCTCCAGGCACTTTCGCTCCCGCGTTTGCTCTTTGTAGCGAAGTGTGATGGCCCGACATCGGTCTGGGAAAAGAGAGTACGCTTCTTGAGACGCATGTACGCCGAGAGCGCCGGCAACACGCCTGCAAATGTCCCCCATGCTCGGCGCGGGCGATTCAAGTCGAGCGAACTCGAGGATCGGGAGGACGATTCGACTCTTGCGCGATTTCACGTGCGCGCGATGTCGGGCAGCGAGCTGACGCGAAAGCGCATTGTGCCTTCGATACAGCACGCCCGAGTCCACACCGCAGCGACTGGCAATCTCCTTGAGAGTCGGGGGAGGGTCCTCCGCGAGGAACCCGCGGAGATCGGTGTCTGTCACGACGTCAGCGGCTCGTTGGCTGAAGACACCCTTTACGGTCAGATCCCCGTTCGCTCGCGCCAATTTCCGCCTGTTCACGATTCGATCGCAAAGATCGTCGAAGTGCGAGTACAGAAAATCATGCCCGCAACCGAGGCCGGCTGCGATGGCATTGAGCGTAGGAGGAGTCTCGGACGCTTCGAGGATCTGCTCGAGTCTCTCTCGAGCCACCTGTAGTGCGACGGGTCTCGGCCGTTTCGCGTACCGTCGAGAACCAGCGATTCTCGCCTTCAATCTCGCGGCGATCTCTGGAGCGACCGTAGCTTGACCCCTCAACAGAGCCACCGGACTTACGTCGAGGATCCGTGAAACGTCGGCCAATTGAGAAAGAGTCGGCCGGCGGGATTCGTTTCGCCAGCCGACGGTCATCCCCTCTCGCCAAGACCCGAGCGCTTCAGCGAATGCCCTTCGACCGCCGCCCACAGACTCGACCGCAATCCGATTAAGTCCCGAAGCGAAGTCCGATTGCCGCAGTGTCCCGTCGAGATCTGGGCTCGCGGCAAGCAGTGCTCCGACGATCATGGCCTGTGCGACATCCTTAGCGAACTCCCGACGCAGTGAAGGGAGAGCAGGTCTGCCGAGCCACGAGAAGCACCAAGGGCATTCCCCAACCCTCATGTGCGGGTGAAAGCCGATCGTTCCCTTTCCACAACCAGGACAGATCGTCGAAAGTGGACTCCAGTGCCGCGGGCAGACACGGACCGCTCCGAGTTCCCACTGCAACGGCATGTAAGCAATGCTCCGACTGCGTCTCCAGTCCTCGAGGCACGCCGCACACCACGCCCTCTCGGCGCGTCCAATGGCGCGATGCACGAGTACGTCGGCGAAGGCGAGCATCGTCGTGTACCGAACACCACGCTGGCCTGTCATCTCGGCCAAGGTGGCAGCGGTCATCGCTGCCCTGCGGCCAATGCCCGCAATCCTGCATCCCGGATTGCTTGATTCCGGCCGGCGTCGGAATATCTTCTTGGTTGTGTCGCGGCTGAGGCCCGTTTCCGCGCTGACCCAAGCCAGAAGGTCCGATGGCGTAAGCGCGTGCGATGCCGCGAGCCGGCACACGTAGCTCGTGAGACCCTCAACGTATGGGAGCCCGACGGCGAAAGGCTCGATCGAGTTGAGGCGCGAACGCGGAGGCCCGACGACTCTGAGCGCCACGATTCTTTCATATTCGCGAACGGCAGTTCGTTTCATCCTAAGTTCCGACCGGATCTCGATTAGGATTCCTCGAACCCGGCCGCCGGCTCGAAGTCGACTTCGTGCTCGGCTTCCTTTCCCTGGACGCTGGGGTAACGCCACAAAGCCCGGCCAGCGCTTCAAGCGCCGATTCGTCAGGAATCATCCGTCGCTCTCCGTCAGCTGCCTCTGATGAAATCGAACGACACTGAGGCAGCGACAGCGCGGTCCGCTCGAGGTGTTCGAGACCGAGCGACTCACCTTCCGAGACGGCTTCCTCCAGTGCCCGTGTCAGCCAGTCCTTAAGATTGCCCACGCAACCGGCCGAATGGATCATGAGGTACTCGAACGACGCGAGAAGATCGGGCTCGTCGGCCAGCGGCAGTTGTCTCTGGAACGAGAAGACCGCTCGCTTGAATGCCTGAACGTCAGCGACGTTGTCGCCGCGGTACCTGCGGAAGTGGATCAGGGTGGACCGTCGACTCAACTGTCCGCTCAGGTTAGCCAGGTCAAGAAGTGAGTAGCTTCCCACGAGGACGTGCGTTACTCCCGTCAAGTTCGCAAGCGACTTGATCGTGTCCATCTGATCGAGAAGCCGTCTCCCGGACGCGACTTTCGCCAGATGATGCGCCTCGTCGATGAGACATGCTTCAACCTGCCGGTGCCTGTATGCCAACTCGAGGGCATACCTTAGATCTCCTGAGCTGGCGTGCCGCCGGGCGAAACGACGGACGCCTTCCTGTTGAATCCCCTGGAGACTTCTCGGATCGAGTTTTCGACTTACAAGAGGCTCGTCGAGTGCAATCAGCGTCCTTCTGTAGAAATCGCGCCAGCTGAACTGAACGAGACCATCGGAAACGGCTTCAATCCGAATGACAGGGACCTTGCCGAGCGCCGCGGACATTGCCGCCAGCTCTCGCTCCATCATCCAGTTCTCGGCATGCTCGAGCACCGTTGTCTTGCCTACGCCTGCCGGCCCGAGGACGATGACGATGGACCCCGGACGGGACTGAGTGAGGGCCAGTTTCAACGCTCGGTCCGTTTCCACGAGCACCGGATGTGCGATTGCGATTCGCCGGAAGTACTCGCATCGCTCTCGTGGCGAAGCCGACGTGAGCCCTTTTGGAAAAGTCCGCTCGGTGCCCATCAATATGCCTCGAACTCCGTTAGCGGCTCGCCTGACCTTCTCGAGCGACTTCTTGTTCGTTCACCGGGTCGCCGCACCCGAGTCGTTGACGAGCTGTCATCCGGCAAGTTCCGTCCGCCAGGTGAGGTTCGTTGCGACCGCGAACGGCAGGTCTCCCGGTCGCGCATCCTCTGGGTCGCAAGGAGCTCTTCGGCTTGAGCCGACTCGAGAAACTCCGTGAGGCTTCTGATGTACTCGGTTCGTCTCCGACAATGCGCGATTCCCCCTCGCCCGAATATCTCGGCGCTAGCCAGCCTGACCTCCATCTCCGATCTCCCCTGAAACACCGAGTAGTGTTCGGATACGCATCTGATCCACCGAGCTCCGAAGTACGCATAGGCAGTGCCGGCATCGAACGGGTCGTATCGGACGGGAACATCCTTTCCGATTGCGCCTGGCGATCGGAACTCGTCGCCAACTGACCAGTAGTAGATTCGGCGGATCTGAAAACCGCGTCCCGCGACAATTCTCGCCGTTCCCTTCTTTGTCGACGGCAGCGACGCGATTCGAAAGTCGTTGTCATATGGAACGATCCGGCCCGACCGATTGCCGGTCCGTTCCATCGCTTTCTCAAATGCCTCACGAGGGCTCTGCCCGAGGGCCGGGTGCGGCCGCGCGTCGTAGATCTCGTAAGCCCACGTACACAAGTACTGCGACAGGTCGGGCAGGCTCCAGACAGCCTGACGCGCGGGAAGCTCCTTCCCGACGGCGATTCGCGGACGGCGGACGATCTGAGTGTTTCCAACCAGGGTGTGCACGATCTCGGAATTGGTCGTCCCAAAGAGGCGCTCGCATACGCTTCCGAAACGTGGAGCCCCCGGAGGTCTGCTCTTCTTTGTACATCGGTAGCGGGCCAGGAGCGTCTCGAAGTAAACGCTCTCGAACTCGTTGCCTCCGTCGACGACCATCGATTCCGGAAAGCGATTGTGCCGCTCGACGAGCTCTCGAAGGGCAAGCATGCATGAGCGGTAGCTCGGGGAATCGAAGACGAGAACGACGGAAAGGATTCGTCGCGAGTAGGCATCCGTGCAGATGGTCGCCCACGGCCTTCCGAGATTGACACCGCTTTGTGAGTCGACGAGCTCAATGTCGAGTTCCGTGTGGTCCGCATGGACGATCTCGAAGGGGCGATCGCCATGACGTGGCGTCGTTGCATTAAGTGTCCAATGGAACGGCGTCTCCGCGTAGGCGGCTCGTCTGCCTTCACGCCGCATGGTCTGGTGAGGTCCGCTTCGGCGGCGAACCGCCTCGGTCATCGACTTGTAACTGGGCGGCGCGACGCCTCTTCGTGCGCACTCGGCGATGAGAGCCTCGTGCACGCGGCGAATCGAGACGCGCTTGCCGGTCTCGAACCGAGTACGCACAAACTCATCCATGAGCTCGACCGTTGCTTCAGGCAGCTTCCGGCCTCGGTTACCGCGATGGCGCGTCCGCGGCAACAGACCGTCAAGTCCGGGCCGACCCGTGGCTATCGCCCGACGATATCGAGCCGACCATTCCTGGACGGTTCGGCGGGCGATCCCGGAGCATGTTCCAGACGAGAGATATGTATCGACGACCGCAAGACGATCAAGTGCAACTCGAAGTTCGTCCGGGTGCCCCTGCGGAAGAGCGTGGAGGTCCCGAGGAGCGAGCAACTGTTCCTTGCTGGCGCTCTGGATGGCGCCGGAAGTCACCTGATCTTCGGCCACGGCGTGATCGAGAGTGACGATTCGTCCCGAAGCATCGAGCAGGGAAATGCCACGCTTCCCTACGTTCACAACTGTCCACGGCTGCTCGTCCCACGAAAGCCTCTCACCACACGCGAGCCGTACACCAATCATGCGTGCCGGTGAGACACCGAGAAAAGCTCTCGCGGCTTCGACCGATCGGAACACGTTGATGTGACGAGGTGTCGCCAGCGCCTCGGCGTGCAGATCCACGTAGATGTCGCCAGTCGCCACAAGCCTGTAGACATCGTCAGCCGTCGCGCGACTTGTTCGCGCGAGCAGGTTGTCGAGTGATGTCGGCAAGCCCTTTGGAATGGCCGAGAGCACTTCGTTACGCGCTTCCTCCGATACGGAGTCCGCTGAATCGCCAAGATAGTCAGAGAGAAATCGAAGGTTGCGCTGATAGGTCCATTCGATCGCCGTCGAACTTACGACTCGATAGGAGAGCCCCGCTTCTGCGGCGAATGCCTCAGCCGGTGGACATTTCCATTCGCCTCGCTCGAGTCGGTAGCGCTCTGGGCTGTTCCGGGCAAGCTTCTGGAGTCGAGTATCCGACTTGCAATCCTCCCACCAGGCACTGATCGCCGACAGAATGAAAAAGCTGGGTATGTGCCGAAGCGTGACACTTCTGCCACTCGAGGCATGGTAAGTGAGTTCCATTGTCGAAGGCTGATCGTAGTACTCGAGCACTGAAGGGTCGTGTTCGAGCTCGATGATTCGAGCCAGCTCGAGCGTGTGGTTGCGGAACTGAATCGTGCAGCCCATCTTGGCGCTTGGATAGCGTCCGCGGACGTTTCCGTGTCCGGAGCGTACGGCGCGGGCTGGCGATGACGCTCGAATCTGATCGACTATTCGCCGGGCCGTTTCACTCAGGCCAAGGTCGACGCACCAGCGCTCGAATCCGTTGATATCGAGCATCGACACCTCCGTAAAACGGGGGCCGAGATCGCTAAGGGCTATCTTCCTGCACGTCGATAGTGGCGCGTCACGACCTGGAAACGCAAGTCCGGGTTCTCATTCACTTGGATCTCGATGGAACCGGACTAGGTCGAATACACGCGGCCTGACCCTTGCAGTCGTGCATGAAGCTCTCGCCGAGCTCTATCAGGGTCCTTTCACGTACGGGGTCCTACAAGTTCTTCAATCGACAGTCCGCACGACAGGAACGATGTCGTCGCCAGCGACGAGCACCGGATGCATCCACCGCAGGACGAGCTTCCGGTCTCCGTCCTTCGGACCGGTCCAGAAATGATGCCAGTGCGCCCGACGGATATGCGGCCGCGGCGAAGCGTGCGAGCCGTCGCGCGACGCTGCGGCCGCCGTTCGGGCAGTGCGCAGGGCATTGCCGAGCCTCACGGCTGTCTCCCAGATGGTAGGCGAGTTCGGCGTTCGGACGGAATCGCGAAAGCCCGCGGGTTCGCGCTTCGGATCCTTCCGGGTGGCAATCTCCGCGGCTTCCGAACAGAGGTAGAGAACGACCGATACGAGCGGCGAGACGGACATGATTTCGTCCCGGCGGCCGACGACGTCGAGAATGCCGCGAAGCGTTCCGGCGAGGCGCATCTGCCGGTCGCCCTCCGCAATCATCCGGTCGATCGCCTGGCGAAGATCGCCACCGAGATGAAGCGGTACGGCAACCAGGTCGCCGGACTCAAGATCGATGAGCAGGCGGAGCTCGCTCCGGCCGTCGTTCGTATCCCATTCCAAATGAGCGTAGAAGCCGGCGATCGGTATTCCGCCAATCTCGCGGCCCGGTGTCTCGACGTAGACGCACCATTCGGGCAACCGCTCGAGGACGTCGGTCGGCAGATCGCCGGCAACCGGCGTGTGCCACAGCTCCTCGAGAATATCCGAATCCAGAACATAGATTCCTTGAGTCCGTCGCCACGTGGAAACTGCGCTGACGAGCGCGATGTCTGGAGCCGAGCCCGCCGAGACGCGGCTCGACCCGCCGCCCGAGACGACGGCGTAGGCGCCGGCCATCGGCACCCAGCACCAGTCAGGCCAGTCGGGCAGTCCCCTGCCCTTCGCGGCGCGAAAGTCCCGCATCTGGTCAAACGCGTGAGGGTAGCGCCTGCGGACATCGTGGACGTGATCGAGTGGTCGTGGTGTGCCCATTGGGAGTTTCGGAGCTATTCGGTGGCCGTGCCCGACCCTTGGCTACGTGCTTGAAGTGCCGGCTGCGATATGGGTTCAATCGGGACTCAGCGCTGGCATATGCCTCAAACGTCTCGCGGCGGCCGACTCGTGAATCAGGCTTACTCTCGAGTTTCCTACAAAGGTCACTGCAAGCATATCGTTCCAAAGCGCTGACTTATGGGTGAACCGACAATCGAAATGTCGCTGGCGGCTTCGACTGCGACGCGACCGGATCCCCCACCTGAGACGACGGCGTAGGCGCCGGCTACGGGCACCCAGCACCAGTCGGGCCAGTCCGGAAGCCCCCTCCCCTTCTCCCGCCGGAACTCCCTCATCTGATCGAAGGCGTGCGGGTATCGACGACGAACGTCGTGGACGTGCCCGAGAGGTCGCGGTGTGTTGACGTGTGCCATCATCAGGTTACCGGCGAGCGCTTGCGGCGCGAGGCCGTCAGGCCATAACCCCGTCCGCCGCCGGGACGATAGCGAACCCTGTCCCGTTGCATCAACGGCGATCACCATTGCGGGACCCGGCCAGTCTCGACCGATCAAGAACGCACGCTCGATAGCGTCCCGCGCGCAAGGCAGCGTGCGCAGACGAAGTGCGGGCGTGCGCGGGATTGCCCGTGAGTGTGACGAGTTGTGGGGAAGTCGATGTGGCCTCCGCATATCTCGCCCAATTGGGCCTCCGACGCGACGACCAGGATCTCGTACGTGCTGTTGGTCGTCGTGATTCGAATCCGGTCCCCGGTGCGCAGGTCGTCGAGTCGGAGTTGTTCCATGATCTTCTGTCCTGAAAAAGCGACGTCTGTGGACATTTCATGCCAAATCTTTGCTGAAAGCGCGTATCGCATCGAGCGACTCCGTGACCGCGGCGACGTGTGTGGAGAGCGACTCGTGCGCCTCGCGAACCGCGCTGAGAGTCGCGATCGCCGTCGCATACTGCTTCTCGAAAACCTCGGAAAGCGCGGGTGACTCCTCCGCCCACATCGACTCGACGAAGCGGTCGTGCATGAATCCGACGTCCTCGATCGTGCGCTTGAGCAGTTCGGCCGATGAGATCGGCTCGAGCGAGCAAACGAGCTCGTCGGCGGCGACGTCGAGCCGGTCGAGTGCCCGAAGCAGCGCCACCGCCGGGGCCTTGATTGGCGTCGCGGCGTAGGCGACCTGCGCGGCATCCGCTTCCTCGTTCTGGGCGTCGGACTTCGAGGCGTCGTCGCCGCGAGAGTCCGAGAACACGATGTGTCCACCGTGGGTTCGCGAAGCCTGGCAGAGCGGACAGTCATCGACGAAGAACTCGTCGGGCGAGAATTCCGCCGTCCTCTTCGCCATGACCTCGGCGGTGGGCGCGTCGACGTGGACGAGCGTGAATACCCCGGCGCGAGTGAATAGTGCGTCCTCGCCGTAGACGCGACGAAGGTCGTCGTCCGACTCGGTCTCGTTGCTCAACAAAGGTTCAATCGACATTGCGTTCCTCCGTGTGTGATTCGACATACCTCGACGCGGCCCTCGCGGGTTCCGGCTGTACTTGAAGCTGTTCGGCTCCGCGCGTCAGCCGGTGGCGCCGAAGAGCGAGGGTTGAAGAAGCCTGCCAACTGGAGCGACCGCGTCCGGATGCGCGTCGAGCCAGGCCTGTTCGAACCCGCTTCCACGCACCTTCTCGTCGGCGTCAGATGGCGCCACGACAAAGAACTCCTCCGAGGTGTGTGGCCCCTGCGGCTCGCGCTCGCGCCGGAACGCGTAGCGGACGTCGTTCGCTTCGAAGAGCTTCGCTCCCCGGGCAAGGTGCCCGTCCAAAAGAGCGTTCATCTCGGCCTCGGTACCCGTCGCGATGCGCTCGGTCGAGCGTCTGGCCGTCACGCGCCCTGAAGCCGCCTTCCGATACAGACGCCGGATGCGCCAGAGTGCGTGCTCGCGCCTGCCGACCTGGTCCCGGAAGGCGTCGAGTGCGTCTTCGATTCCCGCCCGCTCGACAAACGACCGAAGCGACCCCTGGCGAAAGAAGAGCGGGACGCGGAAGTTGAAGGCAAGCGCCCGGTGTTCCATCAGAAGATCCCGGGCGATACGCTCCGCGGGTTCGCGACGCCACCGCTCGATGACCGAGGGGTCGGACCACGGCTTCTGGAACGGACAGAATCTGCAACAGGAGCGTGGAGCCGACTCGCCGAGCTCGCGCTCGAGCCAGGCGATCGCCGACTCGCGACTCGTATCCCAGCGGAGCATCGGATAGTCGCCGATCTCGAAGGCCGTTGCTTCCGGAGCGTCGAGCCACCAGGGATCATCGACGGAGACCTTCATCGATGAGTTCCCCACCCCGGATCGCCTGAGGTTCCGTTCGGCGATCGCGGCCTCGCACTTCCCAATGCGTGACACCTCATCGCGGTCAAACCCGAACGCATGCACGAATCGACCGTCGATTCGAAGGTGGTCGCGAATCGTGCGGTCGACGGGCACGCCCTTCGATCGCTGTGAACACACCCGGTCTCCCGCTGTCGTCGGCAGGGTTCCGGCCTCGTGCATCTCGTCGCTGAGACGGTAGTCCCCGTCGATGTACAGGTCGGAAGGCGCACGGGAATCCTCGAGGACGCGCGAGGATTCTCTGCCTGTTCGAGTCCGGGCGACCTGGAGGAAGCGGACCCGGTGACGGCGCATGTCGGGCAGCACGATCCGGCGGTGAAAGTCGCGCGTGTCGGTGAACTCGTCGCCGGTCTGGGCCATGACGACGACGAGCTCCGCGGGCTCGAAGGGACGCGACTGTGGCTCTCGCAGGAACCGTTCGAGAATGTAGATGCTGTCGACACCGCCGCCATAACTCTGGACGTAGGGTACGTCCCGCTCGACTGGACGATTGCGGAGCCGCCCGATGATCGAGTCGAGCGCGACGCTTCGCGCCGTGGCGGCAACGACGGGTAAGGATCGCCGGGTAGGGGAGGTCACGAAGCTGTTCCTTTCGCCCGCGCCCGAAGGCGGACGGGTCCCTCCCCCGCGCTCGGCGAAAGCGGGAGTGGCGCAGGGGCGCGCACGGCACCGACAACACCTTCAGTCCGTTATCGGACTCACGGTATCCCGGGGCGGTCTATGACCGCAGGTAGTCGATGTCGCGACGTGCCTTCAGCGCGTGTGCTTCACGGAGCGTGAGGCCGATGAAGTCTTCGGGCTCGAAGCTGATCTCGTCCGGGTAGTAGGAGAAGAGCCGGTGCTCCGAATCGTCGTCGAGCGTGACGAACACTTCGGGCATGGGGTCTGAGAGCCCTTCGGGCATCTTCGTGATTCGCGCCCGGCGGATGCGGGCGTTCGGATCCGGAGCGTTCACGATCGGGCCTCGCCTGCCGGCAGGACGTCGACGACGTGGAGCTCGACGAAGCCGGACTTCACGCGGCGACCCGTCGGACGGACGATCCCGGCCGTCGTGAGCGCCTCGAGCATTCCGGCATTCTCCTCATAATCTTTGACGAGCGCTGTTTGTGAGTTCTCGCGGATGGCATACGCCGGAATGCAGACCGTGGCGGTCGCAAACGGCGCCCGGGTGTTGTCGTCCGTGAAGAGCTGCAGGGCGATTCCTCCGTGCGGAAAGACGGCCTGGAGGACCCGGCACCGCTGCCCCGAGAATACAACACTCTCGGGTCGCTCGAACGCGGGCGGACGGCGCGCGGGCTTTTCGCCGCTTTCGACCGCGAGTGTCTGGCGAATGTCGTCCGGGAGCGTGGCCCAGGGCGCGATGGCGCTCGCGAGCTCGTCGATCGATCCGAAGTCCTCCCAGAGCAGCATCGGGTCCGCTTCATCGTCTGTGATGGTGCAGTCCGAAACCTGGGCGAAGAGAGACCGCAGTGGCGGATCCCATCCGACGACAATCTCGATTCCCGGCTTGCTGTCTATCGTGTAGCGACTCATCCTCGTGTCCTCCAGCCAGGGTTGCGATAACTGCCGGACGGGCCGGCCGCAAGGCCGTCGGCCCGTCCGGTAGTCTTTGCAACCGGAATGCCGGACACGTCAGCTCTGTGGGGCCAGGTCGTATACCGTGACGTCGATGCCGCGCTCGACGAGCTCACGAGCGACGACGGGACCGATCTCCCGCCACGTACCGCCCGCAAGCCCGCATCCGATGCGAGGCATGTGGACCGAAGCGCCGAGTTCGCGGGCGCTGGCTGCAACCGTCCGAAGTCCGCGTGCGATTGCATCGATCCGGACGGGCCGCTCGGCGCCGCGGCGACAAAGTCCGTGCTGTCCGACGAGGTTTGCGACGATGAGTCCGTTCTCGACGACGACGAACTGGACCTCGCCGAGCTCGAACGGCTGCGCTTGCCCGCCGCGCGCCCAGCTGCGGTAAAGGCGTTCGGGTTTGGTCCACCGCCGGCTGATGGCGAGAACGAAGCCCGCGCCCCACGCGCCGACGTCGTTGCAGACGTGAACGATGATCGCAGGCCGGTCCTCGGGCTGTGTTGCGTCACCGACCGTGTAGTTGATCGAGCTCACGGCGCGCCTCCTTCTGGTCACTCATCGTCCGGCCGGGCCGGACGCGAAGTGTTCCGGCCCCGGTTGGGACGGGCCGTCTGCCGAACTGCAAGCGGCCGCACACACATATGTGTGGCGGTCGAAGACCCGATCCGATCGTGTCCTGTACACGGCCCTCTGCCCAGCGCGCGCGCATCGTGCCGGGGACCCGCATCTCAAGACTACTGTTGCCGTCCCCTACAGGTCCGAAACGCCCGAGATTTTCCTGTCCTTGATCCAGCCGGCAACGTCGAGCTCGATGTCGATCTTCTTGCTACCGACCATGAAGTGGACCTGGAGCCTGGGAGGCGTTTCGCCGAAGAGCGGCTTACCGTCCTCTTTGAGCTTCGGGAATCGGATGAAGTAGGCGTTGCGGTACCTGTCCCCTCCCAGCTTGTAGGAGGTGAGCCCGGGCTCGAGCTTTCCGCGAATGAACGTCTTCGGGTCGGCCTTGAGCTGTAGAAAGAGGGCGTCTTCGTCGATCGCGAACTCGTCCTCGAAGACCTTGCCGAACCCCCCGGGCTTCCCCTCGCCGTAAGTGACAATCACGGTGTAGTAGTCGGGGTGGTGGAAGCGGAGGTACTCGGCTTCAGTCTGTTCGGTCGTGAGCCGTTTGTCGTCCATGAGCTCCGAGGCAAGCGAGCCTGCAAGAGGAGCCGTCGACCAACTGACTAGGATCATCGCGCCGGTCTGAATGGAACCCATTGTCCCGACCGTCTTGCTGAACGTCTTCAGAGTCCCGAAGCGCTTGTTTTCGGGAACGTAGCGTGGCCACGTCGATTGTCCGAACGTCGAGGTCGCCAGTGTGACGGCAAGTGTCACAACGAGGATCGTAGTGCGCATTGAGACCTCCGCGCGAATTGGTGGCCCCCTCGGCCGCGAGCAAAACTACTTCCGAACAAGCGTCCTGGCAACTCGCTCGGTTTTCAAGCACGGTTGGCAATTGACCCTCGGCCAGGGTGCGCAGCTGGTCGATGACTTCGTCTTCGAACTTCCTCAACCACCGCCTTCGCCCGTGTCGGCGCCGACTCGCCGTTTCGTGTCGTGCCTGAGAATGAATGCATCGAGGACGCTTCGCACGACCTCCTTCTCGCTTGCGTCCAGACGCTCGACGGCTTCGAAAAGCGGGCGCATGTCGTCGCCGGGGCCGCGCTCGTCGCGGTCGAAGAAAAGCTCTTCTCCACTCACGCCAAGCACACCGGCCATTCGGCGCAGAACGTCGAGCGTGGGCTGCGAGGTGCCTGCTTCATAGCGGCGGAGCTGGCTGACGTGGACGCCGATCGCGGAAGCCAGATCGCGCTGGTTGAGCCCCCTGGCTTTGCGCATCACGGTGAGCCGCTCAGGAAACTGCATGCCACGATCCTGGCACGGCCGCGAGAATCCAGGCCGCGGCGAGACATGCAAGCGCACCCGTGGACGAGCGCAGCACCCACCTGGGGTCGATGGATTCGGGATCCCGCTCGTATTTCAAGACCATGACGACGGTTGCAATGCAGAAGAGGCCCGCCGCGAGCTGAAGTACCGCCCGGACGACACGAATCGCCGCCCCGGAATCACCGACGAGCGGGTCGAAGGACCCGGTCGCAAACGGCACGCCCGCAAGCAGAGCGCTGACGAGCAACGACGTCGTAATGAGAGTGGTTGACGGGACGAACTTCGATCGTGACATGTGGGGCTCTCCAGATCGGGGAACTACGGGGTGTAGAACGACAGGATTATCGAGGTCAACATCAGTGCGACGACCATTGCAGCGGACATCGCAACGCGCCTGATGTCGTCGCCCTTCGTGTACTGGAACACGGTCAGCGCAATTCCGGAAAAGGTCAGTACCAGCGCGATCAATCGAAGCCTGTCGAATGTCGACTTGTAGTCGTCAGCGGCGGCCTGGTCGATGGCCGGCGCGAGAGCCGCGGCGACATCCGAAAAGAGTGAAATGCCAGTCGCAAGGTCGTACATGTGACTACTCCTTTGTCTCGTGCGGCGTCGGAGTTAAGCCTGAGTTTATCCGACGTGCGGTTTCAGTCCCAACGGCGGGACCGCTCGGCCGAATCTCGGGGTACTCGCGTCATACGGCGACCGTGAACCGCTCGACGAGCCGGCGGATGACCGTCACGGCATCGTCCTCGTCTGAAGGCACGAAGAAGCGCTGGACCCAGTTGATGCGCTCGGTGCGGCACCCCATTCGCCGAAGCTCCGGATAATGCTCCGGCCTCGCTCCGGCAATCTCGACCGCGAGGCCTTCCGGAAGGCGCGTCCTGCGGATTCGAAGCCCTTCACCGAGCTTCGTCTCGACGCCTTCCTCGAGCGCCTCGTCGAAGATCACCTCCGGAGTCCAGGCGGCTCGCGTGACGCCGAGTGCCGCGAGCACCGTTGCGATGCGCTTCCTGCTGATCTCGACGCCGACGACGCGCCGGCCGCAGTCGGTCTCGACCCGTACGATGCGCGGCACGAACTCCGACCCCGCGCTGAGCTTTCGCCAGATCGGAAGCACGGTTCCGGCGATGATGTGGTGCGTGCGGACCCGGTAGCCCGGGTCTGCTGCCACCGCCGCGCTCCACAGGGACTCGGCCGCGACTGGATCGATCTCCCGGTAACGCGTGGCGAGGTCTACGGCCGACAGGCGCTGGTCCATATGTCCCGATGGCCTCACGACCCTGTAGACGAGAGACACCGCACCCGTACGCTTGTCGGTCGCGTGCGTCCACGGCTGGGCGTAGAAGATGCCCATCTCGCGGTTGGATTCGTAGTAGCCGCCTGCAGCCCCGAACTTGTCGATGTCGACGACGGAGCGCTTGCGCTCGACGTCCTCCCAGGACAACGGCTCGGTTGCCACCTTGACCGCGATCTCGTGGTGAACGGTCCGTGCTCCGGTCACCTTGCACGTCCGGACGAGCTCGGGCTCACCTTTGACCGTGACCGATAGACCCCGAAGATCCGTGACGCCAAGATCGTATGTACCGTTCTCGCGTGCCTGGGCAACGAGATCCTCGAAGATCGCGAAGAACCGGTCAAACATGGCGTTCTGCCGGTCGCACTCGAGCGCAAGCACGCGGTTCAAGAATCTCGGCACGTTCATCCGGTCGTCGTCTGAAACGTCGAGCAGTCCAAGCGCGGCGTTTGCCTCCGTGATGAGGCCCATGTCGCGAAGCGCCGCCGCATTGCCGCCGAGTCCTGGGATATCGACGCCGCGCTTCATCTGAGCATAGAGCGTCGCAAGCGCCGCCTCACCGTATTCGGTCTCGACGTTGTATTCGGCGATCGTTTCGGCTCCCGCGGCATCGCGCTGACCTTTCGTGATGGCTCCGAGTGACTCGAGCCGGCGCGCGATCGTCGAGGAGAACCGCCGCTCGCCGCCAAGCTCGGTCGAGACCAGGCAGTACTCAGGGGGTGCGGCCTGGTTCGCGCGGTGCGTGCGGCCGAAGGTCTGGATCTGCGCGTCGGCGCTCCAGCCGAGCTCGAGTGTCAGATGTACGCGACGCTGTGTGTTTGCCGCCTCGCACGATGCGTGGAGGCTTATGCCGGTCGAGGCCGCTGCCGAGATGATCGCGATGCGCTTTCTTCCGGCCTGGAACGCCTCCATCTCGTGCGCGTTGATCCGGTTGGCGGCAACGCCCGCGAGGCGCTTGCGGTACTCGGCCGCACCGTCCGGGCCACGCACGATGCGCTTCGCGCGTCCGGTCATTTCGGCGACGTTTGACGGGCCGAAGTGGTTGACGATCTGGTCGAGCGGATTTTCCGGAAGCACGAGCCGGTCGAGTTCATCGAGCAGTCCGTCGCGACGGCGAAGGGCCTCGGCCGAAAGAACAGGATCACCGCTCTCGTCAAGCACCGGCTCGCGCGTCGTCGAGCCGTCGTCGTGGGTGATCTCCTGGTGCATGACGACCGGGTACGCCTTCACGACGAGGTTCTTTATGATCTCGTCTGCCGCGAAGTTCAGGGCGTCGAGATCCGTGCCTTCCACGAGAGCGCGCGCGACGAGCTCCTTCGTGCGCGACTCTGCCGTCGCGATCAGGGAAGCCACGACCGACTTCCCTTCCGAAAGCGACCGCTCGATCTGGGCGATCGCAGTCGGGATTTTCATGGAAGTAATGACGCTCTTGAAGAAGCGCTGGTGATCGCCCCAGAAGCGGCGGCGCGCGGCGGCCGCCACCTGACGGCTCGCGGTCGTGATCTCGAGCGCTTCGTCGAAGTGCCGCAGAACGAGCTGCCAGGCGCGCGCCGCCGTGTCGTAGGTCTCGCGCTGCGCGTCCGTGAGCCTGTGGATCGCCTCGCGATACCGGACGCCGGCAAAGCTGATCGACGCCGAATGGTAGATGCCGAGGGCCTTCAAGTCGCGCGAGAGCATCTCCATCGCCGCGACGCCTCCGGTCGCAAGCTCCGCGAGAAACTCGCCGAAGCCCGCCGGAAACGAAGTGCCCTCGCCCCACAGCCCAAGCCGCGAGGCGTAGGCCATGTTGCGGATCTCGGTTGCGCCAGTCGCCGACGAATAGACGATGCGTGCGGCCGGGATGCGCTCCTGCATGTCGATGAGCGCGCGTCCGGTCTGGGTCGGCTCCCCGGTCCCGGCCGGGACGGCGTTCTTGCCTTTGTGGCATTCGTCGATGACGATGACGGGTTCACACCCGAGCCAGCTCGTGATCTGGTCGAGGCGCGCGCGGCCCGACTTCGACTTTGCGATCATCGTCTGGTAGGTCGAAAAGAGCACGCCGTCAAACTCAGGGACGGCCGAGTCTGCAGCAAAGTCGGAGACCGAGGCGATCTCGATGTCGGCGCCAAGCGCCGCGAGGTCGGCCGCGGCCGCGTCCCTCAAGGTCCGCGACACCGAGAGCCACAGGGCGCGACGACGGCCCTGCATGTGGTTGTCGAGGATGATGGCGGCAAGAGATCTGCCTTTTCCGACACCTGTCCCGTCACCGAGGAAGTAGCCGGCGACCGATCCGTCACCGAGCCGCTGAGAGTGGCGCGAGCCCGCGGCAATGACGCGCTCGAGCTGGACGTCCGAGATCCTGCCTTCCGTGATGATCTCGGATGGAAGTGCGGGAATGTACGACATCTCGGGCGGGTCGACCGCGGCCATCGACGCCGTTTCGACGAGGCGTGCCGGATGCCTGTGCGCGCCGGCAAGCGACCGTGCGACGTAGCGGACATAGGGACCCGACTCGGGCTCGTCGTCCGCGGCGACGTCGGCAACGGGCGCCTGCTGTGCCGGAACGACGGGCGGGATGGGAAGCGGTGCCTGGGTGACGAGTCGCGGCCTCGGGACGGGCGCGGGCTTCGGGGTTTCGGCGATTTCGAGAGAGGCGCGCGCCGGAAGATCCGCGAGAACCATCGCCGCTTCCATGAGCGACGCGACGGTCCGCCACCGAAACGCGCCCTTTCGCGCCTCATCCGATGGCCGGACGCGGTCGATGACGACCAGGTGGACCGGGTAGCTCGTTCCGTACTTGGCGTATGCGGCACGCGGAAGCGCAAGGTTTGCCGTGACCGTGAAGCGCGCGGCGACCGAGCGCCACCAGGTCCGCACGGCGGGGCCGAAGCGTCCCACGCCTTCGCCGATAACCGTGACGAGACGTCCGCCGGGAGCGAGACGGCGAAGCGCCTGTTCGATGTGACGTGCGCCGTAGATGGTGCGATTGGTCGCGGTCCGGCCGGCAGTCGAGGAGAACGGCGGGTTCATCGCGACGGCGGTCGGACGAACGCCGGCGTCAAGAAGATCGTCAATGAGTTCGGCGTCGTGCGCCACCGGCGAGTAGCCGAGCCACGCGAGGAGCTGTCTGCGCCGTTCGGAAAGCTCGTTCGTAAGCACCGTGGCGCCCGCGGCCGTCGCCCACGAGGCGAGGCTTCCGGTGCCGGCAGACGGTTCGAGAACCGTGTCGGACGGCGTAAGCCTGAGCGCGATTGCGACGAGCCAGGCGATTTCGGGCGGCGTCGAGAACTGCTGCAGGAGCTGCTGCTCGTCGGTTCGCGCGTTCTGGGTCGGCAGCCGGCCTGAGAGCTCCGAGAGTTCCGTGAGTGCCGAAGCGTGATCCGCCGCGAGAAGATCGCGGCCGCGCTCGAGGATCAGCCGGTTGACGGCCGTCTCCATAGCGTCATAGGCGTCTCGCGACGTGTAGGCGCCCGATGCGCGAGTGCCGCCGTAGATCTCGAAGGCGAGCCGGAAGAGGACGAGGTTCGAGCCCACGGCTTCGCCGCGCCGGAGCATTTCGGCAAGCAGGGCCGCAAGGCGCAGGAGCGGCGGCTCGAGGGCCTGCACGGGTGGCGTCGCCGCCAGTTGGTCGTCTGCGAAGAGTGAATCCTGAACCGCCGACGTGTTGCGCATTGTCATCTCCTGGTCGGTGGGATTGGCGGCGGGAACCGGAATAGGCCGGCTCGCCGTGCCCGCACTCGCGTCGAGCCGCAGTGCGGGCGCGGCGCCGGTCCGGCCCCGGGGTGAAGGAGAAAGTCCCCGTGGGATGGCTGGAAGCGTCAGATCTCGACAGCCCGGTCAAACTCCCCGAGTTCGACGACGCGGCCAGTTCGCGTCACGGCAACGCGCGTGGCGCCCGTGGGGATCTCGGCCACGCGATCCGGACACAGTTCGCGAAAGGACTCGGCGCTCTCCGTGCGGCCGAAGTACATCCACGGCGAGACGGGCACGGTGGCCCGGTCGACGAAGCGGAACCCTGCGGCGTGGCCGATTCTGGCCGCGACTCGTTTCGCTGTCGCGCAGCGACGGTCCTCGAGCTCGACATAGACGCTCGCAAAAGGTCCGTCGCCCGTGTCGAGTGCGATTTCGATTGTGTGGGTCATGTCGATGGCACCTAAAGGCTCCGCCAGATGGCGGCCACTCGGTCGAGCGGGACGGTGACATCGGCGACGTGCGCTGCAAGCGACTCGTGCGCCTCGCGAACCGCGCTCAGAGTCGCGATCGCGTTCGCATATTGCTTCTCGAACACCTCGGGCAGCGACGGTGACTCCGGTGCCCACATCGACTCGACGAAACGATCGTGCAGCTGCCGGACGTCCTCGATCGTGCGCTCGAGCAGTTCGGCCGACGCGATTGGTTCGAGCGCGAGGACGAGATCCTCGGAGGCGACGTCCAGTCGGTCGAGTGCCCGCAGCAGCTCGGCGGCCGGAACCGGCGTCGCGGCGTGGACGCCAGCGTAGTCCGGGTGATCGCAAGCGAACACGAAGAGACCGCCCTGGTCGAGAGACGCCCGACACAGCTCGCAGTCATCGACGAAAAAGAACTCGAGCGGATCAAATTCGCTCGTTCGCTGCACGACGGTCTCGGGCGACGGCGAGTCGAGGTGAACGAGGGTGAAGAGCCCGATTCGTGAAATCGTCGCGTCGTCGCCGTAGACGGCGAGCAGGCTTTCGTCGGACTCAGGCATTGCGCAGCGGTTGATCTCGAAGGGCATCGTGTGTCTCCTCCAGTTGGACTTGTGCGGGCCGGACAGTTCCCGGTGCCGTCGGGCGTGCCGGCCGCTCGCGTGCGAGCGTGGCCGGCGCGTCGGCGACGCCGGGATCCACTCGGCGGCGCGGCTTCGCCGCGGATCAACCCTCGGGCCGCAACCGCCTTCGTCCCGGCTTTCCGCGCGGCGCCGTCGGTCGCGCTCCGCGCTCGCCTCGTGCGTTGCCTCGATGCGGTTCGAGGCCGGCTTCGTATATCCGGCGTGCAAGCCTTGCTACCCGCTCCCGCTCGAGCGGCGAAAGCTCGTGAAGCCGGACGCTAACGTGCTCCGGAGGCGAGGGGCACTCGGCGAGCGACCGGACGCAGTCGGCGACTATCTCTGCCCGTCGTGTGGCCGGAAGTCCGGTTTCGGACTCTCCGCTGAAGGGCGTCGTCGCCCTCGGGCCCGCGCACAGTCGCGCGACCTCGACGAGAATCGCTCGCGTGGGCGACGGGCACTCTGGACGAACGGCGACGAAGCGGCCGTGGCCGAACGCCTCGGCGCCGTCGGGCCACGCCGTGGGTGCGATCCGGACGAGTCCGAGTCGTCGAAGCGCGGTCGAAAGACTCCAGGCCGGGGAGGGCCGAGGCTCGCGGACCGTGGGTGTGGGAAACGAAACGACGTTTGTGGACACGAGTACCTCCTACTGCCGAAACGAGGCGGCTACGGCCGAAAGCGCCTCGTCGACGCGCCTGCGGGCATCGTCGAGTTCCGGGTGCGCGAGGCCGATCCCGGATAGCGTCGAGATCGCGGAGGCGACGGCGCCTTCGAGCGCTTCGCGGCGACCGTGGGCATCTTCTGACCACGCGAGATCGAGGAGCCGGTCGTGCAGCATTCCGACGTGTTCGACTGCCTGGCGAAGAAGGTGTGCGGTCGCGACGGGCTCGAGCGAGCAGATGAGCGCGTCGGCTGCCGAGTCGAGCCGGTCGAGCGCCATGATGAGCTCGCGGGCGGACTGTGCGGGCTCGGGGTCCGGTCCGACCCGTCGGATTCGTCGCCGTCGTCTTCGAATTCGCGGCCCGCGCCCATGACAATGTGTCCGCCTTGTTCGCGCTGGTACCGGCAGAGCGCGCAGTCGTCGGTCCAATACATTCGAGGATCGAATTCGGCCGTCCGCCGCTCGATCGTCTCGGGTGAAGGAGAGTCGATGTGGACGAGCGTGACGTTCTCGACTCGCGAGAAGACCGCGTGCTGGCCGTAAATCTCGCGAAGCCTCTCGTCAGAGTGCGTGGCGCCGTCGCGCAGTATCGGTTCCATGGATGTTCTCCTTCGCGGCGACGCGGGCCGCGCGTAAGCGTCCGGGGTGGCGTGCCCCGGGATTGCGCCGGGTGGCGGCGCCGGGCGATAGTCGGCCGATCGTCCCGCCGGCACGCGCCGGACACCCGAGGGTTCGAGATCGGCCCGGGACACGGTTGTCGGGCGACCGTCGATCCGATAGCTACCACGCCGGATCGACCGGCGGGACAATCAGCAGTACGGGTAGGCCGCGAGGACATAGTCGCGTCCCCGGATTGAGGTCGTCTGGAAGGGTCCGTCCGGCTCGGCGAACGCCGCGAGGTTCCCGGACGAGTCGTCGGAGTCGAGCGCGCGCTGGATGTGATCGACGATTCGGACGGCGACTGCCTCGAGGTGCATGTCGGTGCCGAGGATCGCGATTCGCGCGAGAAGTCTTGCTGCGGGATCCTCGTCCGGACCGGTTTCGGTCCACATTCGGTCGGGAATCTCGACACGCGGCGTCGACGGGGCGATAGACTCGCGCTCCGTGGTTTCGCTTTCGGCGCAGGTCGTGCAGCAGACGACCTGGTTGCGAAGGTCCGCGAGATGCGCTCCGGTCTTCGGGTCCGACACGTAGCAGAAGGCTCCCCGATGACAACCGCTAGTCACGTAGACGGTCCGACGACGGGTCCGGCACTTTGCGCACGGCAGACGGAGCCGTACGGCGAGCCTTCCGGACCGAAGCTCGACGACCGTCCCCGTGTACTGTCCGTGCCAGAGGACGCGACGTCCGACGAGCTCGATCGTGGGTGTCCCGGCGTCGATCATGTCGTCGAGTTCGAAGCTGTCCAGTTGGCCTATGCGTTCTCTCATGACTACTCCTCTCGTGCGATCAACCGGGCCCGCTTTCCTGGGGGCTGCCCGATACAAGCGCTTCGAGCGCCGCCGCGTAGCGCTCGAAGCGCTCGGAGGCCTCCGCCTCGTCGTGACCCGCGCGTTTCGCATCCACGTGTTCGAGGGTGACGACGACAGCGCGTCACGCTGCCGCAAGTGAGGTGCACATGTCGCGGCTCATCCACATCCCGAGCATCGGCCTCGCGTCGGGTCCGTCGGGCCGGAACCACGACTGCGACTGCGGCAGAAGGTCTACGAACGGCGTCATGCGGACTTCCGAATCGACCCACGCCCACCAGCCGTGTCCCGAGTCGCACTCGACGCGGGTCCGGCCGCGTCCGTCACCGATCGGCTCCATCGACGCGTACCTGGTTTCGCACGTGTCCGACCAGGTGTACTCACCCGTCTGTACTGCCGGAATCAGGATGGACGCGACCGTGGCGCTTTCGATGACCTGCGTGGCGGTCGCGCCGCATTCGGGACACACGTGGGGAGTAATCTTCAGTGGCTCGTCTTCGATCATGGTCAGGGGGCCTCCTCGTACCGGTTGGGGGCGCAGGCTGCGCCCGCGCCTGGAAGGCGACGCCTCCGGTGGTGCCGTCGCTCGTTACGTGCCGCGCTCCGGCGGGGTTTCCCCGCGGCCGGACTCGTGGGCAGGCAAGTGTCGCTTCGCGACAGGTTGCTGTCGGCTGCGAGACAGGTTGCTGTAGCTTTCGGGTCGGGTTCCTGCTCCCGCGCATTCCCTTTTCGCTTGTCGTGCGGGTCGCGAGACGGTATCTGGGGCACGAGGGCGGTCCGCGCTTGCCAGCCGGGCGCGCCCGCCCGCATAGTGGCGGGCGCATGGCACGTCGCGTGCTCTCGCAATGGCCGGCGCAACAACTGCGCCGTGGAGCCGATGATGCGGATTTCGTCCCTCACACTTGTCTACCACGCGGCGTGCTTTGACGGAGCGGCGAGCGCCGCTATCTTTTCGGCGTTTGCGCGCGAACGGCTCGGTGTCGGACAGCTGGTTCTCGCTCGCGACGACTACGGGGCCGGGCCGCTTGATGCGCGCCAGCTCGGGCCGCACTCGGCCGTCGTCGACTTCAAGTTCTCGGCCGACCCGAGAGTCCGGTTCTGGGCCGATCACCACCACGCGGGCGGGGCGCTCGACACCGCGGACGCGCTCGCGGCCTACGAGGCGAGACGCGACGATCCACGACTCATCTTCGATCCCGGAGCGCCGTCATGCGCTGGACTGCTCACGCGTGAGCTTAGAGCGCGCTTCGGGTGGGCCTCAGGGCGATACGATGAGCTTGCATGTGAGTGCGACCTGATTGACGCCGCAGGGTACGAGACGCTTTCAGAGGCGCTCGATCTCGAAAATGCGCCCGCACGTATCGCCCTCGCGCTCGACGACAGCTCATCCCGGGATCTCGAACACGAGATTATCGAGGGCCTCGCGGGCGGATCCGCCGTCGAGGCGGCCGCGGGGCCGCGTGCGACGCGCGCAATCGCGGACGCTCTCGGACGCTTCGAGTTCCAGCGCGATACGTTCTGCCGCGAGGCGACGATCTCCGGCGGCGTCGTCGAGATGGACCTGTCTCGGACCGGAATCGCCCGGCCGCACAAGTTCCTGCCCTATTCGCTTTCGGACGACGTCGTCTTCGACGTCAAGGTGGTCCGGCTTCCGACCGGAGTGGCCATCAAGTGCGGTCGCAACTTCTGGCACCCGCTATCGGACCGGATGCCGTCGATCGGTGAGGTGTGCCGCGAGTGGGGAGGCGGAGGGCACAAGGGCGCTGGCGGCATTCCGGTTCCAGGAGGTTCGGTCGAAGATGCGCGTCGCGTGGCATCCGAAGTTGCCGGGCGACTTCGCAACTATGTCGCGCTCGCGCGCTCGTCTTGTGAGATGATCGACCCAATCGTCTCGCCGGGCAACGCGTGACTGCGCGTCGCCCGCTCTAACACGCCGGGCGACCCGGCGAGACACCGAACCGGCGCTGGCAACAGTCGCCTGAGCCCTGCCGGACCTTAAACCCGCGCTCGCCTCAGGCGGCTTGCGAGGCGGTCGACGGCTCGAGCTTCGCTACCCGCATCTCGACGAGCGCCGCGCCTATGGCGGCACGAACCGCGCGGCCTTCGGCCGTCGTCGGCGCGATCCGAAGCGCCTCTTCGAGCAGGTCGCGCACCGAGTCGCGCCAGTCGGCAGGCGCGGTTGCAACGCCGGCGACGTCGGCCACCGGGACATCGACGCTTGGCGCGGGCTCGAAGATGTCGATCGGAAGGCTTGCGACCGCCGTATCGAGCGATGCCTGGCGCACGGCGCGAAGGTCCTTCGCCGTGAGCTTGCCCGTCGCTTCGAGCGTATCGACGAGTTCGGACTGAAGTGCGACGGGAAGCCGCGCCGCGCCCTCGGCGATGCCCTGCGTGATTGCCTGGCGCCGGAGGGCGTCAAAGAGCGCGGGCTCGAGGCGGGCGAGCTGCATCCGGGCTCTCAGTCGCGACGCGGGAAAACCCGTGAGTCTCGTGATGTCAGATTCCGAGTGGCCCGCGCGGGTGAGCTCGCGGATGGCCTCGTACTCGGTGACGGGATTCGCGGTGCGAAGGCCATTTAGGGCAAGCGTCAGGTGCGAGCCGATAGTCGTCGCGCCAAAGACACGGGCCGGAATCGTCTCGAATCCGGCTTCACGCGCCGCCATCACGCGGCGGTTTCCGTCAAGCAGCGTAAACGTCGAGTGGCGATGCGCGACCTGGCCGTTCGGGTCTTCCTCGAGGACGACCGGGACGACGACGCCGTAGCGGGCGACGGCGCGGCGGAACTCGCGGCCGGGCCGGGGTCCTGCCAGGTCCGCGGGAAATGCGGTGAGCGGAATCTGCGTGAGCTTCGGTCCGGCCGGAAGCGAAACGCTCGGGGCCGGGAAGAGTCCCGGCGAAAACGGCATCGGCGTATCGGTCGTGGACATAAGGGTTCCTCCAACTGTCAACAAGGGCCGCGACTGCAGATCCGAGGCCGTCGCGCGCACCAGGCGGTGCGCGACGGCTGAAAGGAATCGGTTGCCGATGAAGTCCCTGAGCCTCTAGAGTCTCGGGCGTTGAGGGGAGCCTTCGGGGGTGGCCGCCGGGTTCGCGCTCGAGTGCTGCCCCCGTCGAGGCCGCGCTCAGACGGGCAGGATCTCGACGGCGATCGTCGACCTGGAAGCCGAGCGGGCCGCGAGGTCGTGGGTGGCTCCCAGCGGATCCGATATCACGGCGAGGCGCGAGATCGGAAAGCTCGCAAATATCGCGTGACGGTGACGCGCAGTGACGCCGTCGGGTGGCCGAAGGCCCACGGATGTCGTGTGTCCGGCGCACACCGACGTGTGACGGTATCCGGCGAGCGATCCCGACCCGTCGAGGTCTTCCCAGTAAAGCGACGAGCACATCTCGGGCGGCGAGTCCGGGTCCAGATGCGCCGGGGCCTGCTTCGGGCACGACCACTCCGCGGACGTGCGCGCGCGGAAGTACTCGGCGGCGTTATCGAGAAACGCGCGAGCGTGGATTAGCACGAGTCGGCTGCGTCCGGCCTCGAGACGCGAGAAATCGAGCGAACGCGCAAGCCTTCGACTCACGCCGTGGGTTCTCGCCTCGTCGATGAAGGACGCGACGTTCGGGTAGTGCGACTGACCGACGATGTCAAAGACGTGGGTGACTGGCCGTCCGTCGGAGGCGACCGTGGAGACGAGCGTGACGCCGATGGCCGAGAGTCCCATCGCGACGAGGTCGACCGGAATCGGCGGGTCGAGCAGGCAGCCTTCGAACGCGGCGGCGACCGGATCGGGCTCGGGCTCCGAGACGTCGGGGGTCGCGCCGGAGGGATCCGGTGGTGGCGGCTGCGAGGACTTTGCGTCGACTTCGACGTAGATGCCTCCGCGGATACGGCGCCCGCATCCACGAACGAGTGGAGCCGCGACATCTGGTGTCGTCGCAATGGCATCGGCGTCTGTTTCGTCGATCGTCGGAGCTGGGGTCGACATGATGCGAACTCCTTTAGTGTGAACTCGGGCGCCCCGTACCCTCGATCCAATTGGCTACGGACGATGTCTTCGAGTGAGAACCGCTGGCCGGGGCGCCGTCGCACGGCGTGCGGCGGCCCGGCCGTGGTACGTCGCTAAGCCGCGCTGCGCACCGATCGGGCAATTGCGGCCGACACGGCTGTGCCCAAATCGCGGACGAGCCCTGCGGCCGTCGTCAGGCACGCCGTGGGACCGAAGACCGCGCGCAGGCCTGCCGCTTCCCCTTCCGTCAGGTCGAGACCCACTGCAACGACGATGGCACCCTGTTGCCTGTGTTGCTCGACGACGCGGCCAACCGTCGTCGGATCGCACGGCTCGCCGTCCTGCAGCACGATTGCGACGCGAACCGGTTCGGGACGAAGGGCTACGGCTTCGAGGATGGGACCGAGCGTCGTCGAGAGCCCGTCGACGGCACCGCCAGTCATCCCCGAAAGCGCCGCCGAGGTCCGTGCCAGATCCGTGCCGTCTCCTCCGACGTGAAGCGCCCGCCGGCTCGTGACGATCACGTATGGCGCCCGCGCCGCCTCGCATGCGACGGCAACCGTCATCGCCGCGCGCCGGGCGGCGACGATCTTCCCGCACTCGTTCATCGAGGACGACGTGTCGACGATGACGGCAACGAACACGTCGGGTGTGAGTTCGGGCTCGGAGACCGCCCGCGACCTGAAGGGACGCGATGCGTCCGGAACACGCGCGATGATACGGGCGACGGCCCGGCCGCGCTCCGACCTGACGCGTACCTTAGGCGCCCGGCTCGCCTTGATCCGCCGGCCGAGCTCGACGCCGTCCGCTTGGGCCATCGCGAGCAAATCCCGGCCCGGACGGGGCGTGATCGTTTCGGCAACGACGGTTGAAAGATGCGGCACGACGGGCCGCCAGACACCGGCGTTCTCCGAGAGCGCCTCGAGCTCCGAGGCAACTCCCGGGCCATCACCCGGTGCGTCGTCGTCTCCAAGGTCGGGCACATCCTCCGGCGCCTGCCCCCCCGAGCCCGTTGGCTTGCCCCGGCCTTGCGCGCCGTGGGGCTCCGGAGGCGGCGCGTCCCCTTCGTGGCTATCGAGGCCGAATGGTGACGGAGGTGGCTCGGCGGACTTCGGCTCCGCAAAGAGATCGCGGAAGGCTCGAACGGCGTCGAGCAGATCGAACTGGTTCGCGGACCGCCACGCCATCCACGCGATCGCGAACGCGCGGTCCCAGACTGCAACGACGGACGGACCGGGTGCGACGATCTCGCCCGAGATGCGCGACCAGACGGTGGCGGCGGCCTCCGGGTCGTCGCGGTCGGCAAGTGCGTCAAGAACCGCCCACCCGCGCGACGCGACGAGCGTGTGCGCGCGAAGCGTAAGCAGCGCCGCTTCCCACAGGGCGTCGTCGGGACGCGACGGAGAGAGAAGATCTGCGACGAGAAGCCGGCGGCCGCGCGAGACCACGGCCCGCGCCCACGGGTTCTCGAGGCCCGCGCGCTGTTCGTTTGCGGCGTCGGCGAAGATGTTCGAGAGCTGATGGTCGATCTGGTCTGCGGCGCCCGATAGCGTCGCCGAGAAGTTCCACGTCCAGTGCAGCAGCTCGTGAAGCGTGTGGTGCTCGAGCCGTTCCCACTCGCGCGCGGGGTCTGCAAGCGTCTCGAGGTATATGCCGATCCGCTCCTCGTCGAAGCGGTACCAGGAGGTCGCGGGCAGTCGCCGTCGGCGCGCTTCATCAGGCGTGACGAACTCGACGGTTGGAAGCGGCCGGGCGCGATCGCGGCCGAACAGGTCCCTGACCTTCGCGCCCATCCCGCGCTCGAGCCACGCGCGACGGCGCGGGAGGTCGAGGATCGTGAGTTTGTCGGACATGGTTTCAGAGTCCTTTCGCGAGCTGCGCGACTTTCTGCAGGACCGCCTCGCGCTGGTTTGCGTCCGGGAGTCCCATCTCGGTCATCTCGGCCAGGCGGTCGGCGACGAGCGCCGATGACGCCGTGAAGGCATCGGGCGCCGTCATTGCCTCGCTTGCCGCCACGTGCGACATCATCCGGCATACGGCCGCGACGCCGCGCGGGTCGAGTCCTTCGGCAAGCCGTCCGGCGGAGTACTGTTCGCGGCTCCAGACACCCAGGTCGACCGCGGCGCGAATCTCGGGCTCCGAGAGCGCTCGTGACGGCAGCACCTTCGGCTCCCAGACCCCGTCCGTTATCGAAAGCGGTCGTGCCGACGTGATGCGAACGCCCTCGGCCGCACCGGTAAACGACGCCTTGTGCCAGCCGATCTCCTCGTCGCGGCTCGGATATCCGACGGCGATCGTGTAGGCAAAGCGGGACCGCAGCGCCCGGCCGAACTGACCGCGTTCGTCGGGATTGCCGGCGGCGGTGACGTGTACGTTGTGGCAGTACATCGGACGCCATCCGGCGCCGCCGAGCTCCGTGAGGAAAACGCGTTCGTCCTCGAGCGCAAGCTTGAGGAGCGTCTGGAAGTCGCTGTTCGCCGTCGCCGCGTCGTGGATCTCGTCGAGAACGAGCCGGACGGTCGGTCCAATGGAAGCGGCCTCGAGCGCCATCCACGCCGCGTTGACCAGGTCCCAACTAGCCGGATCGTAGGGCCAGGCGTGGGTATCGAGCAGGCGGATCGCCTCGGGATCGTCCGGGTGGACCGCGAGCCGCTCGATCGCCTCGACCGTGTCGGGCGCGGCAAAAGGCGTGCGCGTCCAGTCGCGCCCGAGCTGCCGGCCGCGGCGAAAGGCGACGATGATTGCCGAGAGCATTCCGTAGCGGACGACGTGCGACAGGCGGCCGAGGCGCGGAGTCCATTCACCGGAGGGTGAGCGGCCAAGGTCGCCGACGGCAAGCGCGACGTCCGATTCGGCTGTCATCGACGTGCGGACGGTCGGCATCTGGTCGCGGCCCGAAAGCATCGCGCGGGTCTTTCCGGTCGAGGCGGGACCGGCAAAGAGGATCGCTTGTCCGACTTCACCGGCCCACCGGATCGCGCGCTCGAGCGCGCTTTCCGTGTTGACGGGGACGGTTGCGGCCTTGGGGGCCCGGGAGCCTCCGAGCTCGGCCTCGAGCAGGTCCGCATCCGAGATGATCCGGTGGAGTGCTCCGGACGCGGCCGCGGCGAGCTCGTCGGCGGCATCACCCGCAAGCGGCCACCCGAGGACGGGGCCGAAGCCGAGCTCCGCGACGGGCGACTCCGAGGGCTTGTGGCCGTAGTACGAGATCCACGCATAGATGCGATCGGCAACGTCCGAGACGCGTCGGGCAAGCGTCGTCGACGCCGCGCCTGCAGAGCCGCGGGCGAGTTCGACGGCGCAAAGAAGTTCGTAGTGGGCGTCGAGAAGGTCGCGCGCGCGTTCGCTTCGCTGTTCCCGCCAGAGGATGAGCGCCTCGATGAGACCGAGCGCTGCAATTGAGATCTCGGTCTTCGATCCGCGACCAGACGTCGACGGGAAGCTCGAGCCGATCTCGCTCTTGCCCCGGTCCAGATAGCCGATACCGCACCCGGCGGCCCGGGGCGGTGTCACCGTCGTGTGCGAGCCCTCATAGGCGGCGGAGTCGAGCTTGACCCAGATAGTGGAGCCTGAGTCGCGGTGACTCGCGATGACCTCGGAGAAGCACACGGCGGCGAGGCCTTCGACGATCGGCAGACACGTCTTTCGCGGGTTTCGCCGGTTCGTGTCCGTGACGCTGAAGGACGAGTTTCCGGTGATCTCGATGCCGAAGCGCTGCTTCCACGCGGCGGCGAACTTTCCGGTGTACTTGGGAATGAAGAGTTTCTGGAGTCCGGACACGTTGGGTTCCCCCCGCTTCGGTCAAGGTACGACTTCCTCCGGGCCACGTTGTCGTTGTCCCGGATCGAATTGTGTCCACCGGGCGCGATCCCGGAGGGCGTCGTTCGCCAGTGCGAACGACGACGCCCGACGGACGCGCGAGTACACAATGAAAAGGGGTCCACGCGCGTGGACCCCTCGTCGCTGGAATCAGCTGGAGTGGAGACTAGTTGATCTTCGCACCGGTCATATCGATGTGAATCGATTCCGGATCCCACGGATCGACGGCGCGGGTGACATTGGCCATCGCGTGGTCAGCCTCACGGATGAGAAACCAGTCCGTGCCGCCCTTCTCGTGCGGAAAGAAGCCGGCCGCGAGGTGTTCGGGAAAGTCGACATGGACATCAATGATCTCGAGGACGGGCGGACGGACGATCTCGACGTGGCCATCCGGAAACTTCCAGGCCGTGTAGCGCTGCGGTTCGACTCCGATCTCGGCGGCCTCGGGAATCGTCATGGCGTAGGCGCTATCGTTCTCGTTTGCCACGATGAAAGTCGCGGCAACGGCGTCAAACCAGCCCCAGTACTCGGGTTTGAGAAAGCGGACCTTGAAGGCGGTCTGCTGCTCCGGATTGAGTTTGGGTTTCTGCGTTTTCGCATCCATATCTTCAAGATGCGATGATCGCAGTCAGGTTTCAAGTTTTTCTTTTGCTTCCCCGGTGTCGTGGCTCGGGACCCTCGATGTTCACAGGGTATCTATTGTCTCGATCGGGGCGTCGTCGAGCGTGGCCACGTCTAGGCTGCAACTTCCCGCGAGAGTCGCCGGACGATTGCCGCAAGCTGCGAGTCCGTGAGCTCGGCGACTCCCGAAGCCTTGAAGTACTCGCAAGCCGTTGCGATGTTCGACTGCGTCTCCCGCACGAGCCACTTAAGATCTGTAACGGCAAGCGCGCGCTCGAGTCCTGCCGGGGTGACGTCGGCGAAAGTTTCGACGCCGAGCCACGCGAGCAGTTCGATCGTCTCCTGGTCGCCGATCGCGCGCGCCTCGAGCCGTTCGAGCAGTGCAAGCGTGTGTGCCGGAAGTTCGACCGTCTCGCCGTCGGCAGGATTGGCGGTTTCGACCGCAGGGGCGTCGGTTGTGACGGCCGCCGCGTCCTGTTCGGTCGCGGATACGGTTGCCGGCGCCTCGGCGGGATCAGCCTTCTTGTTCGACTTTCGCGCGGCGGCTCGCTCGGCAACGCGGGCCTTCACGCCCTCGGCTCCGGTCGGGTCCGGCTCGGGCGGGAAGTTCGACGCCGGAAGCGGCATCTCGACGGCCGGCAGAAGAAGCGGGGCCACGCGCGCCGTGCCGGCCTCTTCGTCGTTGAGCGCCGCAACGGCCGCGGCGAGCTCCGAATCCGGCTCGAATCGCTTCGAGAGGTCGATGAGGGCGCTCTTCTCCCACATTGCCGCTTCGTCCGTGTTCCACGGTGACGACGGCTTGTCCTGCTGCTTCGAGCGCTTCCGGTGCAGCCAGATCTGGTCGCGGTCGAGCACGACGAACTGCCGGTGGCCCGACAGGTAGTGCACGATCGCGTAGGCTTCCGTGAGCCGGGTCTTGTCGGCGTATGCCTTCTTCTCGGCGGCCGGAACACCTTCGTGCGGGGGCACGAGCCGCGCGGGAGCGTGGGAGATGAACGAGTCGTCGCCGAGCCGGTACGCGAACTGGTCGCACGCACGGACTGCCTTCCATTCGATCATGGCGACCTTGCCCGAGCGGAACATGAGGGCCTTCAGGCCCAGCGCCGTGGGCCGGAACTGCGCCCACTTCACCTTGAGCTCGTCGTTGTAGTGGTTGGCGATGTACGCCTCCCGATACGGCTCGCCGAGCCGCAGGCCCGTGCGCGCGGCAAGCACGGCGGCGTAGACGAGCGAGACCGGCGAGCATTCGAGCAGCTTCGAATCGACGTTTGCCGTGGCGACGATCGACTCGACGAGATCGGTGACCGTCATGATGCGCCGCGAGGTCTCGCCCATCGCGGCCTCGATCGTCGCGGTGTAGGCGACGAGAAACTCCCGAAGCGATCCCTTCGTGAACGCCGTCGCGCCCCGCGGCTTGTCCCACTCGATGACCTTTCCCTTCGTTTCAATCACTAGTCCCATGGTCGGTAACCTCCTCCTTGTCGTTGCGCCACGCATAAGGCACCGAAAACTCCCGTGTTTCGGAAGGTGCCGTGTAGCAGGCGTGAATGTCTGCATCAGTGGCGCCAAATGTGCGTGCGAGCCGTTCGATCGCGGCGGGATCGGGACGCGAGCCGACGCGCTTCGTCTTGTGACGGAACTCGCCTTCGGTTGTGATCGCCTGCGCCGCGCCCTGGGCCTTCTCGGCGACCTGCGCCTTGAGCGCCTTCCCTTCCCGCTCGAGCGATTTCGTGAGCCGCGTGATCTCTCTGAGGCGTCTTGCCGCGCGCTCGACTTCGCCGTCTTCCCGGAGATCGATCGTCGAGCCGTCGTCGCGCGGCCAGATCGTCACCGTCCAGAGCATCCGGTCGTCGTCGTCGGGAGCAATGCGGGGGACGACGTGACACTCGTGGAATTCACGAAGCAGACCTACGAGATCGGCTTCAAACCTCGCGTCTCTTTCGTAGCGATACTCGTAGAACGAACGGCCGATCATCACGGCCCAAACGAGCGAACCGAGGTTGGCGCACGCGCATTCGATGGCCGCCTGGACGATGTAGCCGCCTGGCACCTGAGACGTGCCGGGCAGCCCCCAGTGATCGGTCTGCGACTCGTCGGCCGTCTTGACCTCCAGCAGGTAATCCCAGGCAAGCTCGGGCGTGACGACCACGTAGTCAAGCGATGCGGCGAGCCACGCGCCTTCGGTCGGATGCAGGATCGTCCCCGGCTTTCGGAGCCTGACCCCATGCACCCTCGAGTATCGTCTGGCGATGAACGGCTCGGCGAACGTGCCGAACTCGGTCGAGACGTTTCTGTGCTCGCGCTCGACACCGATGATCTCCCGGTACGCGCGAAGCTTTCCGCCGAACTCCGACTCGCCGACGATCATCGCCGCCCGGGTCGCCGTGACGCGGCCTCGCCTGCGCATTCTGCGTCTTTGTGAGCCCGGTCGAGGCTTTCGGGATCTTCGGCCGGGCGATCTTCAGTGCGGTGCTCAACTTTCTCCTCCTATGCGATCGCCCGAAGCGCTTCGCGCGCTCTGGCCGCTCGCGACGGATGGCGCAACCGCTCGAGCGCACGCTCGACGAGCTGGCGGACGCGTTCGCGGGTCACGCCCATTCGGTCGCCAATCTCCTCGAGCGTTTCGGGGTCGCCCTCAAACCCGAACCGCCGTCTGACGACTTCTGCTTCGCGATCCGGAAGCCCGGAGACGAGCGAGAGGACGATCGCGCGCGCGCCCGAGCGGCGCGCGTCGTCCTCGGGGCTCGAACTGTCGACATCGACGAGTAAGTCCGCCCAGGTGAGCGCTGCGCCGTCGCCGATCGGGTCGTCGAGTGAACAGGCGACGCCTGCCGTGTCGAGGCGGCGCGAGACTGAAAGCTCGGACATTCCGGTCGCCGTGGCGAGCTCCGAGACCGTCGGCGTCTCGCCCGATGCGAGCGCGATCTCGCGGCTTGCGGCGCGAAGCCTGCGGATCTCGGCCGCGGACTGGACTGGCACGCGGATCGTGTGTCCGCGGTCGTCGACCGCCCGCGAGACAGACTGGCGGATCCACCAGACGCCGAAAGTCGAGAAGCGGTTGCCGAGCTCGGGATCGAAGCTGTTACTTGAAGCAAAATACTGCGCACGCGCAACAATATGCTTCCGATTTATCGGTCATTTCGATGTGTGACCCGGATCACATGAAGCTGCACGGTCACCGACGTCTGGACTCTACCCGACTCCAGCTCGCTCGCCACGTAGGATTGTTATCAGCCGGATCTCGAGGAATGTATGCGTCGAGCGTCTTCGTAGCCGCCCGAGGATGTTGTTGAACGTCGCCGCCTTCCCTTCGCTTTCCAGCTCTTCGATTACCCGCCGGACATCGGCTTCGACGGCGGCGCGCCGCTCGTGAACGGCCCGGCGTGCCGCCATCGCGTGGCGAGCGGAAATCGCTTTACACGTCTCCGGATAATGGACCCACGCTGTCGTCGTCTCGTGGCACCCCAGCAACTTGGCGAGCCGCAAGGAAACGTCAACCATCGACGGTGGAGGTTCATCAACCAAAGCGGCCCCCAGCACCGGCCAGATGAGATTGGGAACTCGGCTCCGGCGAAAATCGTGTGACGCCCTGCCAGACTTCGCATCAGCTCCCCGTGATAGTCGTAGTGCGTGTTCTTGTGCCAACCGCAGCACTTCTCGAGCATCGGCGCCGCGGCACGGGGGTCCCGGCGTCTCGACACTCGCCCAGACGCCTGAGTCGTCGAGGATTCTTGCTGAGCGTCTCGGATCCGACGGCGACGCTCTTCGATCCGGGTATCAAGCTCGAGCGCGAGACAAATCGCGACGAGGTTGTCGAGCCGGGGCGTGCGGGATGCATTATGCCAATGCTGGACCGCAGCCATAGCGCGCCCGAGACCGCGCGCGAAGCCGCGGCGACTGCCTTCGGCGCACTGCCCGATCAGGGCGGCGATCGTCGACGGAAAGTGCACCCGGCCGAACGACTCAGCGACCGTCGGCGCAGCTGCAAGCAGCCGGCCAACGAGCTCGGCCCGTTTTCAACCGCGGATGATTTCGTCATCCAATCGACGCCGGCGACGTTCGTCTTCAGTCTTCGGGCGGCCGAGCCAGACCAGGCACCACGGACAATGCCCCGCCGTCGCGCGCATGTGCAGACCCTGAGTCTGTCGCGCGCAACGCGGACAGTGATCTTCGAGTCGGATTCGATGGAGCGGGCATACGACGACGATGTCGAGGCTCCAGAGGAGCGGAGCCACGACTGCGTTTCCCCTTCGCCGCTGCCCGTCGTAGCAGACCGGGCACCACGCACGATTCGTCCGAATCAGGCTCATCGACGATAGAACACTGCGAAATGCCATCATCGAGAGCGAAGACAGGTCCCGGCGCAGCGTGTATTCCTCGAGGACTGCAATCGTAGCGACAGTTGCAGCGGTGAATCCGTCGCGATGCCAGCGACGATTCGCAGCTCGACAGCACCGTTTTTGGCGTCTCGAGGCAGCGTCGCGTCGCAAACCGTGGAGCGACGAGACCAAACAGCGACTGCGGCGTCACGGCGTGTGCGGCAGCCAGTCGCGTAACGTAGCTCGTCAGACTTTCCACGTACGCGGTTCCGATCCCGAAGGGCTCGATCGCGTAG
>JAJTWZ010000025.1 GCA_021463145.1 Blastocatellia bacterium
GGCTCGCTCGCCCCACGCGAGCGCGAGCCGCCACGGGGCTGTCAATAGCGCATCTGGTCGGCCGCCTCGTCGACGCGCCGCGCGAGCGAATGGCCCATCTGCGAAACGAACTGGGCTTTCGCTCTCAACTCCGCAGCCTCGAGGCCGGCCGTTTCGGTCACGGCGATGTTTGAGACACGGGCGTCGTACTCGACGTCGAGAGCACGGTTGTCGATCGCCTTTCCGGTCTCGAGCCCCTGGATGGTGATCCCGGCTCCGGCCCACTGGGCTCCGGCACCCTCGCGGCCTCCCTGCATGATGGCGGCCGCCTGCCGGTCTGCGGACTGAACCTGGAGATCGGCGGCCGCGGTGGCGAAGTTCGTCGAGTTTTCGTTGAGACCGGACGTGCGGATGTCGACATTCGCGTGCGAGCTCCTCAGATGCCGTTCGTCCGCGGCTCCGGAAGCAAAGGCGGCTTCGTTCTGCTCGGCGGCGCTGTAGGCGGATCCGATGGCGCCGGAAGCGCGGCCGGCCGATACCTTCCCGACGCCAGCGCTTCCGATCACGTCGCCGTAGGCGGATCCCCACGCCGCGTCGGTTCTGCCCTCGCCTTCCGCGGCGCGCACGGCCCAGTTTCGCGTCGTGTCGAACATCTGCTGACGCTTCGTGGCCGATGCGTCCACACCGCGGTCACTGACCTCGCGGCTGCCGATCATCGTCGTCACCGCGGCGTTCGTCTGTCCGGCGATGCGCGTGACGTCGGCGCTCGATCGCGCCGAAGCCATGATGGCTCCCGCTCCCGCGGTCGCGCCGCCGATCGCGCTCGCCTTCCCCCGCACGTAGTTCGCGTCGTTGCGAAGCCGGCCCGCGTCGCGCGAAGCCGTGGCCTCGACGCGGCCGGTTTCGGCCGACGCGTGCACCTGGGTGCTTTCGGCCTGGCGGTTGATCGATGCGGCGGCGGCGGTCGAGTAGGCTTCGACGCCTGTGGAGAGAATCGCCCCGGCCCAGCCCGAGACCTGTTGCGAAACGGCCTCGAAGACCTGGCCCGTCGTCAGCTTGTAGGCGATAAACGGCGCGCCGAAGATCAGAAGCGCCGCTATGAGCATCATCACGCACGCAAAGGCGACCGTGAAGAACGGGCTGACGCCGCTCGTGACGACCGAAAGCGTCGCCGGATCCCACCGGTAACGGGGCGCGCCGTCACCGACCGCCATCCCGAGGTTTCCGATCATGTAGGCGAGCGCCCGCATGATGACGGCAACGGGCGGCAAAACGACCGTGACGACGACGGCCCCCCAGGCGAAGTTGTAGGAAGCGCGCAAGGCGAAAGCGCGGTCGACGGCAAGCGCGACCATGAAAGGCGCCGAAAGTCGCATCGCCATCGCGACGACATAGCCGATGATGACGAGAAACAGATCCGCCGTTTCCATGATCCCGCGGCAGGCGTTTAGGGCCTCGAACAGGTACGGCATCCAGATGCCCTCGGACCCTCCGAGCTCGGCCGACTCCCACGGCTTCGGGTTCGAGAAGATGACGCCAAGCGCACCGCCGATCGTGCCGTCGGGCGGAGGCTCGACCGGGTCGGGGCCGCCCGGACCGGTCTTGACGAGAAAGTGGCCGTCGACGAACTTCTGGTAGGACTCGTTGAAGCTTGCCTGCTGCTGGCGCAATACGGTCTGGAGCCACGACGGCCGCTCGCCGCCGATCGCGATCGCGCGGCCGATCGACGATGCGAAGGCCCAGACG
Source organism: Blastocatellia bacterium (assembly GCA_021463145.1). Taxonomy (GTDB): domain Bacteria; phylum Acidobacteriota; class Blastocatellia; order UBA7656; family JADIYM01; genus JADIYM01. The sequence continues at coordinate 1,726 of JAJTWZ010000025.1, forward strand.
CCGTTTGTGGCGAGGATGAGGCTCAGGCAGATCGCGAGCCTTCCGAACCACCAGAACAAGTCTTCGCCTGCTCCCTGTCCCGAGCGAAGGGTCCGGAAGAACCCGACGAAGGCGACGGCCCACAGCAGATACCAGGCGAGCTGCACGAGGTAGTCGGCGTAGGGCGTCTCGAAGTTCTCCTCGAGTTGCGGCAATAGCTCGGTTGCCTTCGTCGTAAGCTCCTCGAGACCTTCGCGAAGCGACCCGGCGTCACCCGACGAAGGTGGCGGGGGCGGAGGTGGGGGCGGGGGAGCCTGCGCAAGGACCGGCACGGCGGCTGCGAGGACGAGGAGTATGGCGAGTATGGTCAGGCGCACGGCAGTTCTCGCTCCTTCAGGGTGACGGTGGCGACGGCTGGTGAAGGACCGGGCCGAGATCGTCGGGCGGGGAGACGCGGCGCGGGCGCATTCCCTCGCGGTCGATGGCCCACCGGTCGAGGCGGTCGAGACCTTCCTGCTTGATGACGATGAAGCGGTCCCACGCCTCGTCCATCTTCGCGACCTCGCGCGCGAAGTCCTGCTCCTCGTTGATTCGGACGTGGTAGCGCGCGGCTCGGGCCGTGAGTTCCTTCCAGATCTCGTCGATTAGTCGTTTGACTTCGACGAGCTGCTCCTCGATCGAATTGATCTCGGCCTTGGTATCTGAAATACAGGCGGGACACGTCCCGTCGCGTTCGAGCGTCGCGAGGCGCTCCTTCGCCTTCTCGTATTGCGTCTCGAGGCCCGCGCGGGTCGCGCACGCGCGCTGCCAGCGTTCGTAGAGCGTCTGGAGCGTATTGTCGAAGGAGGCGAGGCGCTCGAGCTTCGCAAGTCGCGCCGCGGCCTCCCGGCCTATCCCTGACCGCAGGTACTCGTCGAGATCCTCGAGATCCGCCTCCGGATCGAAGATCCCGCGCTCGAGGCGCTGGTGGATGTTCTTTAGGGCGACGATGCGAAGGCGCACGAGATTCTGGAGGCTGGCCTTGAGCTGGTAGACGGCGCGGATCGACCGGCCGATCCCGGCCATCGTGTTGGCCCAGGCGACGTTGTGGGAGACGAGCCGTTCGGCGTTCGTCAGAACGTCCTTTAAGGTCAGCCACTGCTTGATCTGGTACTCGACGACCCGCGCGTAGTGGGTGATGGTCTCGACCCAGCGGTTCGCTTCCTCGAGCTTCCAGGCCGTCTGCACGGCATAGTTCGCCGGATCGTAGACGGTGATCTGGGCACGGGCTTTGGCGGGTACGAGGAGGAGCCCGAGCAGGAGTCCGATGGCGACGGACCGGAAGGTGGAAACGCGTGTACGGTTCATGACTATTGTGGTCCCCTTTCGGCGGTTATGCGCGACTCGTCGACTGCGCGCAGTCCAGCGGCGATTAGTCCGCGCGGGTACTCGGTCGCAAGCCAGGCGATGACCTCGGCGGTTGAAAGCCGCGGCAGCAGTCTCGCGACGCGCTCGCGCGCGTTGCGCTCGAGCGGATGTGTGGTGAAGGTCCAGAGCTCGACTGGCGCGAGATCGACCTGCAGGTCGACGACGATCTGGTCCGGGCCGGAGCCGAAACTTGCGACGTACTGCGCGTAGACTCCGGGCTGCATGTGAAGCGACCGGATGGCGGCGACCGCGGCGGGCGCAAGCGCCCCGTCGCGGACGAGCGCGTCGATCGATCCGGTCTGCTTGCCGATGAACTTCACGCCGGCGTTGGCGACGACGTCCCACAACCGGTCGAGATCCTCGTAGGCGTGCGTGGCAAGCATGAGGACCGCCATCTCCTTGCGGCCCTGGCGCGCGCCCTTGCGAAGCGCGTCGAGCACGGCCGGATAGCGGTCGCGCACCTTCCACATCTCGTCGAAGATCGCGAGCAGAGGCGCCCGGGTGCCGTCCGGACGGCGGGCGCCGATTGCGCGCGTGATACGTGCGGCCACGCGGTAGGCGAGCGCCTCGCGGATGTCTTTCGGAAAGGCGTCTAGCGAGTCGAGCTCGAAAAGATCGAACGGCGACTCCGTGCGAAACGAAGGGTCGGTCGGACGGTCGAGCCACGGGTGATCGCGGTAGACGCCGAGCTGGAGTGCAAGCGTCGCCGCCCGGTCCGAGATCTGGCCCGAAGCCCACGGATAGACCTCGAGGACCGAAAGCGCGTGCGAAAGCGTCGGCTCGTGCCGCTCGGAGTTTCCGATGTTGTAGGGGACTTCGTTTTCGTAGACCTGGCGCACGACCGTCGCGAGGATCGCCTCGGCGACCGGGTCGTCGGCCGGCACGCGGGCGAGTTTTGCGAGCTCGTCTGTGACGAGCGTCATCTGCGCCTGGTCGGGCGGCTCGCCCGATTCGATACCGGCGTAGTCCCACGAGTTGATCGGACGGTAGTCGTCCTCGGAGAAGCGGAGGATCCGCCCGCCGGTGACTTCCGCGAGCGGCCGAAGCGACTCGCCGAAGTCGACGGCCTTGACCGTCGCGTGTGCCGACGTCGCGAGAACGTCGTTTGCGATCCGGGCCATGAGCGCCGACTTGCCCGACCCCATCTGGCCGAGACACAGGGCGACGGGCGGACCGGTGAGCTGGATGTCGAACAGGTCGATTCCGACGAGCCGGCCCGACCGTGTGGCGACGATCGTGTGCGGCGTCGGACTTCCCTGCCACTCGGTCTCGAGCGGAGCAAGGGCGGCGACCGACGTGGTGACTTCCTCTATCTCGCGTCCGGACTTCGCAAGCGAGAGCTCGCCCGGCAAGGTCGACGGATAGAGGATGGAGAGGGCGGCGGGCTCTTCCCTGGCGGCATCGGCGCCGCCGATGCGGCGAAACGAGCTGACGATCGCCTCTACGCGCTCGTCGAGCTCCGTGGTCGCGGCCGTGAGGTCCTCGGCCGACCGGACGGCGGGCGCGTAGACGACTGCCCAGGTCCGGGCCCGAACGAGCGCCTCGCCCGTGGTGACGAGTTCCTGCCGGACGGCAGTGAGTTCGGCAAGGGCGCGCTGCGCCTCGGGCGTGTAGCGCCGCTTGCCCGAGAGAAGGTTCGACGAGCGGTGAAGGGCCGCAATTCGACGGTCGAGCCGTCGCTTCGAAGCGTCTCGAGGCAGCGTGACGTACTCGGTTGCCACCGTGTGCCGGAACGTCAGACCGGGATGGGCCACGAGCGCGCGAAGCGCCGCGGGGTCGGCTTCGGGATGCGGCGGTGTAAAGAGCGAGACCATGGCGGCCGGAATCTGGCCGTGCAGGACGTAGTCCGAGCCCGAAGCGATCGACTCGGCGCAGAGGTAGTCGTCGAGCGCGGCGCCGAGCGTATCGGACGGAAGTGCGGGTTCGGAGCGGGCCGAAAGGTTGTGCCCGAGGTAGACGGCCCGCCAGAGTTCGGCCGCGCCAAGCCGGTTGAAGTTTCCGAGCCCTGAGTCCGAAACGAGGCGAAACGTGCGTTCGGCTCGCGAGACCGATTCGATCTCGTCCGATAGCATCCGGCGCGTGAGCGCGGAGCCGGACATCTCCTCGCGTGCCGAGCTCCAGGCGGAACCGATCCCTCGGAGACCGTGGCGCGAGATGGCCGCGACCACCTGCCTCGCGACGGCTTCCGTCCCGTTTCGCGCAACGTCGCGGGCGTGAGGCGACGGCACGCGGATCCAGATCGTGAGCTGCGAGTGACGGTAGGCGCAGGCAGTGGCCATGTCCGAGTAGCTTGCAAGCCCGAGGTCGTGCAGAAGTCTCGACGGCGCGTGGACGTCCAGCGCCTCGCTTCGCGTGCGGTGATGGCGGCTGATGGCTAGCCCGGGGTCGGGGTTCGTCGAGTAACGTATCTGGATGATGGTGCCTGCGGGTTTGTCGAGTGCGAGCAACCGGGCGAGCGCGTCGACGCGCGAGTCGAGCACGTGGTCGGGCGCGAGCATCGTCGGCGAAAGCGTGCATCGCCAGGCGGCCGTGTAGCTTCCGTCGTCGTGACGCAGGGCGTCGCCTGCGACGCCTACGATCGACGTCGAGCGCACCGCGGCGCGACGCCTCGCGCGCCCAGTCGTGTGGTCCGGGTCGGACGGGGCGAACCCCGTGCCCGAGCGCAGGACGGCGGGGATCGTGCGCGCGGCGGCGACGGCGCCGAAGCCCGCGGCGCCGAGGCCTGCGACGGCGCCGACCCATGGAAGCAGGCTCGAGAGGTCTTGCACGGTTGATCTCCTAGGTGACCTGACGATCGACCCACGGACGCGTCCCGCGGTCGGTCGGAAGGCGACGACGCGCGAGCCGCGGCCGGAAGGCGGCGACAACCGAGTGGCGAAGCCATTCGGGCCGCCGGCCGCGGCGGGTCCAGTTGAAGAAGGCGATCCCTCCCGCAAGCACGGCGACGCCCGCGGGGATTGCGAGCGACACGCGTCTGATCTCGATGCCCGCAAGGTACGTGACGGCAAACGCCGCGATTGCTGGCAGGAGGATCCACGGCCAGTCGGTGTCGTTGACGCCGAGGCGCACGACCGGCAGGTAGATGTGCGAGCGGAAGGGACGGCCTCGCATGACGTCTAGCTTCCGAGATCGGTGTCGAGGTCGACGTCTTCACCCTGCGAGAAGCTGTAGAGCAAGGATCCGATGCCGGCGAAACCCCAGCACCCGAGCCCGGCGGCGACCTTGCCGCCCCACGGCTTGTCGGCGCCCTTGTTGATGGCGGCAAGTCCGAGAAAGACGAAGCCGAGCAGGAACAGGCCCGCGCGCATGTACTTCACGAAAGCGCGGAATCCGTTGCCGACCGTCTGGTCCGAGGTGCCGAAGATGTCGCCGCCGGGCTGCTGTGCGAGCGCGGGCGCGGCAATGGCGGCAAGCAGGGCAAGCGAGAGCGCGAGCCTCGCGACCGAGTGAAGGCGGATGCGGTTTCGAACCGAACGGAAGCGGTCGTATCGCGGGCGGTGAGCGGCCGCGCGGTGAGCGGGAACGGGAACGTGAGCGTGCATCGCGATGTCTCCTTTGACGGGTATCGACGCGCGGAGGCGTCGACGGCCCGTGTGCGATTCGCGTGCCAGAGACCGATATGAGAGCGAAGGCGCATTTTGGAGGGATTTCGGAGCCGATCGGTCCAGACCGTGGGATGGCGCCAGGGGCCGCTCTTGCGGCGAGCCGAATCGATATTCTGCGGACCGAAAACCAGGACCCTGAATTCAGGCGTCGTTGCCCCGTATTAGTGGGCTGTTGCCGTGAAACTCGGTGGCATCCGAGTTGCTGTACCTGGGTCGCCGGAGACATCCACGACCCAGGAACCGACCATGCGAAAAACAGCCAATGTGACTCCCCGCTTCCAGCCCGGTGCAGTCCGCCATTACAGTCTGGAGATCGGCGCCGCGGACTTCGAGCGCGCGATGCGGTTCGACCAGGCGGGTGCGGCAGCGATGATCGGAGCACTGTCGCTCACGGCAGCGACCGTCTTCGTTGGTGCGGCAAACTGCGGCGGCGAGCTTGGACTCGACCGAATCGTCTTCGCGCTTGCTGCCGTATCGCTTGGCATGTTCGCCTTCGCGCTCGTGAGGGCGTACAACCGCGCCGACTCGCTCGAACGCACGATGTTCCAGGGAGCGGTGGACTCGCTCCACAGGCGGGAGGCACACACGCTCGGGGCCTTTGAGCGGATCCGGCGGCTCTCGATTCGGTCATGATCGTCAAGGCCTCGGGGAGCGGCGCGTCTGGCCGCTCCACGCTTCTGCGCTACATGACGGAAGAGGGTCTGGCGCCGGAGATCGAAGGCGAAGGCCCGCGCGATCTCTTCACTCGTGAGAAGGAGGCGGTGCCCCGGCTCGACGCGGAGCTCTGTCTCGGACGCGACGATGCGCCCGTACGCAGCGAAGACGTGGTCCACCTGATCGTGAGCCTCTCGCCCAAGGAGTTCGAGGCGCTTGGAGACAATGAGGCGGAGCGTCGGGACGCACTTCGGGCTCTCGGGCGAGCGGCGGTTCGCGTGCTGGGCGACGAACGCGGCACCGGTGAGTTGCGTTTTGCGGGCGTCATCCATCGCAACACCCCAAACCCGCACGTTCATCTCGCCATTGCCCGCGACGGCGAACGCAGCCGGCTTGTCCATCTGCCGCACTCGTTCTGGCAACGGTCCGCCAATCCCGAAGAAAATGGATTCAGAAGCAGGCTTGCCGCGCGGCTCGAGGAGCTCACAAGTGTCCCCGGTCGTGTTTCGCTCGAGATCCCGGGTCGCGGTCTCGTCGCCCGTGACGTCGTCGCACGCGAGGGTGCAACTCGCGACGAACTGACGGTCGGCCGTTGGCTTGCGGCCGAAGCGGCCGCGGCGGCGGACCCGACGGCCGTTGGGCCGTCGAAGCTGTGGGGCCTGAGGCGTGCGGTCAGGGCGCTTGACGCGGCGACGTCGGAAAAAGGCGATCTGCCGCTTGCTGCGGCTCTGGCGCGTCCGGATCTTCGCTCGATGCTCGATCGTGAACAGGTCACGGGCGGCGCGGCGACGTTCGAACACCGGGAGCGGCTTGTCTCTGAGCGCCGGGAGCGGCTCGAGGCCGCGTCCCTGGCTCTTGGCGCGTCCGAACGCGCGGACCTCGAACTGGACCACGCCCGGTACGTCTACTTCCGGATTGCATCCAATGGTGAGCGTCTGCGATACGGAGCCGGCGAGCTTCCGACTTCGCTCAGGGACCAGACTCGACTCGCCGAAGCGGAGAGCTTCAGGGCCGCGGAACTGAGCGATCCGAGGACCTCCGAGGAGCGCGACGAGATCCTCCAGGCAAGTTATGCCGCGAGCCTTGCCGGAAGCTCCACGGACGCAAGCGTCATCGTCGGCAAGCACCGGAAGCACGTCGACCGGGTTCGGGGCGAGATGCTCGAGGCACAGCGAGTGGCCGAGGCGCTTCGTCCGGCAGCCATCGAGGCTCAGGCGGTATTCGGTCGTGAGCTTCGAGGGTCGATCGGTGATGATGCGCGTCTCGAGCTCGAGAACCAGGCTGCCGAGCGTGGGGATGCCAATGCACTGGCATTTCTCGATCTCGGGCGCGATGGACCGCGCACGGACGACGCCGCCTCGCGGCTTCTTGCGTGGAAGGAGCTCTCGGAGGCGACGCTGCGGACGGCGCGCGACCGTCTCGAGAGCTTCGATCGCGACCGTCACACGCGCAGGGTCGACGTCGACGGACGTCACTGGAGTCTTGCGGTTCTCGACCGCGACCAGGAACGCCAGGCCCGGGAATCGAAGTATCTCAATGGTCGACTCTCGGTCTTCGAGCGTCACGCGCTCGAACGCGAGGGTCGGGACGATCCGGTTTCGCGGACGCTTCGCGCGCTAGTCAAACCACGCGGCGCGGCCGTCGACCGGCAGCTGGGCCTGCCCGGCCTTGTTGGAAATGTGCTCGACCGTGTCGCGGCGCTTCGGAGCCGGCCGGCGAAACTCGAGGTGCCGGTGCTCGAGCGCGTGCGCGCGGTCCGGGAGGAATTGAGGACTATCGAACGCGCGAGGCCCGTCGTCGAGCGAGCGCTTGCGGACGAACGTCGTGAACTCGAGCGTGACGTTTCGGAATCCGAGCGTTTCTTGCGTGTCGTCGACGCTTCTGTCGAACGTATGCGGGAAGCGTCGCCGGATCGCGTCGTCGCGCCCGCTTTCGAGCCCTACGAGATCCGGCGGCTCGAGCGCGACGCGGCGCGAAGTCGGGACGTCTCACTCTTCGAGCGGGCAGTTACCCTGGCGGATACGATCGCGGAAACACCCGCGGTGGCGCACTCTCGCGCGCTCGCAAGAGAGCTCGACGCACGGGTTGCGGTCGAGGCGGCGCTCGAACGGCTCGACCGGCACGATCGGTACCGTGACTCGGTTCCTGTCGAGGTCGACGGCACGACGGCCCGACTCCGGCAGGTAGCACCGGCTCTCATGCGGCCCGAGTGGAGCGTCCGGATTCCCGCGGCGCGTTCGGCTGCCGAGCGTCTGCTTGCGACCGAGGTCCGCTTTGACCTGCACGTCTCGACGAAAGCGCTTCGGCGCTTAGTGTTCACGTCGACCGGAGAACGCGCTCTCGAGCAGCGCGTGCGTGCGGGTCTCGACGAGATCCGGGACCGTCATTCGCGTGAGTTTGACGGCGCCACGCGGGTTCTCGAGGCGGCGGTCGCGCACCGGGAACTCACCGCATGCCGGGCTTCTTCGGAGACGAAGGCGATCTACTCGATCGACGAGCTCCACAGACTCCAGGTGTACGGGGCCGGCGGCGCAAACGAGCCGCTTCGGGCCTTCGTGTCCGCCGAAGTGCGGGCCGCGATTGTGGAGAAGCGGTGGGAACGAAACGAGACCTATCGCGGTGGCAAGGAGCGCGAGCATTCACGGGGAGAGGTAGCGCGAGCGGAGGGTGAACCTACAAGTCAGGGTGACGAGGTAGCCCGGTCGGTCGCGGTGGCTCGGGATGTGGCGCCCGCATCCGTCGAGCGCGAGGCCGCTTCCCCTCCCCCGCGAAGTCCTGGCGAAGATCTGACTCGCGGCCAGCTCCTCGCCCTGGCGAAGGTACTGGGACCTGTGGTCGACATCGGTGTCCGGCGTCCGAACGGCAAGATGCGGGAGTTCTCGCTTGGCGTAGCGGAGCTCGACCGGCGGATCGGCTACTTCCGCCATGAGAACGCGCACGGGGCCGACGTGTTCATCCGGCCGCACGAGAGCACGGGAGTCGTTCTCATGGACGACGTCTCGCGCGAGAAGCTCGGGGATCTCAAGCGAGCCGGAGTCCAGCCCGCCGCGGTCGTCGAGTCGAGTCCCGGCAACTTCCAGGCCTGGGTTCGCGTTGCGAGACAGCCGGTCGAACCGGCGGTGGCCTCAGCCGTTGCCCGGGACTTGGCCGAGACTCACGGCGCCGATATGCGTGGAGTCGCGTGGAATCATTACGGTCGCTGTCCCGGTTTCACGAACCGGAAACCGACGCGAATGACTGAACGCGGGGCGCCGTTTGCGAAGCTCCACGAGGCAGGCGACAGGGTTGCTGATCGCGGTCCGGAACTCGTTCTTAAGGCCGAGACGCGCCTGTCGGCGCCCGCTCCCCTTCCCGATCGAGCGTTGCCGAGTCCGGATTGCGAGAGGGGCAGGTCGGATCGGGACGCCGACCCGAAGGCGAGCTACGAGCGGCTTGCCTCGAGAGTTTCGCCCGAGGTTGCGCGGGACGCCTCACGCGTCGATTTTCGCGTGGCGGTCGGGCTGACTCGTGAGGGTCGCGACCGGTCCTGGATTCGCGAAGCCATTGAGCGTGGAAGTCCGGGCCTCGACGAGCGCCGCAAGAGCGAGAGCTACGTGGACAGGACCATCGACCGGGCGGCGGACTTTCTCGCGAGGTTTCGAGAGCGCGGACCGGAGCGCAACCGCTCCTAGTCGGTGCTCGCAGGCCACCGTCGTCTCAAGCGCGACGAATCCGTATCCGGTCCTCGAAGTCTCAGCTGCCGGTTTGATCGTCGAACCTCGCGTCGGGGGCATTGGTCTTCACGGACTCGATGCCTTTCTCGCGAGCGGCCTCGGTCTTGTACATCTCGCTTCTGCCGATGTCCTGGCCGTTGGTCGCAGTAAGCGTGAAGTAGAAGCTCCCGTCTTTTGCCGTCTTGCGCTCGAACCGCTTGTCGCTCGCAGCGTTCTTGCGAACCGATTCGATGCCGGCTGTCGCGGCCCGTTTCTCCTTGTATAGCTCGCTCTGCAGGATTATCTGGCCGTTGCCGGCCTTGAGCGCGAAACTGTACTGCCCGTTCTTGGCGGTCTTGAGATCGAACTTGCCAGCCACTTGAGTTCTCCTTTTCGGGTAATCACGGATCTCGCGCCATCAGACGACAGTTCCGGGGCAAAAGCAACATCGGTCAAGACCCGGTTCGACCGCCGCCGAGTCCCGCGGTCGGGTTTCTATTCTTTCGAATGGTATAACACTCGGGGAGGCGACGGGGCCCGGTGTTCCACGGGGCGGAAGCCAGCCTGCGTCTCGCCTATCTGGCTACTTGCCGGATAGTTATGGCATTTCTGCGCTAGTCGATACCGGACCGTGAAACACCCCTCTGTGATCGTATGACGCGCGCGCGCGGACGCCATGTGGTCCCGTTCCTGGCCGGGACCTGTGGCTTAATAGTCTATTAAGCCTTGTCAGGATTCCACCCGGCCTTTCGAATGGCCTCGTGACTTCGTCCTGACGATCAGGTCGAGCAGTTCGCCGCTCGACCGGCTCGCGAGCAAGGCGATCGCGATGCGCACAAGCTCGGACTTGTTGGTTCCAAGAGCCGCCTTTCGGGCGTCGGGATCCCTGCTGGCAAAGGCAGCCTCGGCTGCAACGGACTTCAGCTGCTCGAGCAACTCGATATCGCCGGGCGATATCGAGAACGTCTGCAGTACGTATTTGACGGGCGGCTTCGGACTCGGCCTTCGAGCCGCGCGGACTCGCTCGCCCGACCGATCCGGTACGGCTGGCGGCTCCGCAGTCGCAAAGACCGATTCAGCCCTTTCAAAGCGCTCCCTCGTGGCGTCCTCTTCGAGTTTCATCGACGCCCTCATGCCGGACTTCAGGTCTCGCTTAACCATTTGCCGTCCCTCCGCGCGCAGCAGTCATCGAAACCCCGAGGATTTCGAGCACTTCATCGGCCAGGGCTTCCACCTCGGCGATCGCCTGTGCGGCTCTCGAACCAAGCACGTGAACAGTGGCCCCGAGCGCGACAGACTGACGGTAGACCTCGCGATGCCCGAGTCGCGACGAGGCCAGCTCGATGCCGAATTCCGGCAGGATTTCCACAGCCTCCCTGGCAAGCGTTCGGTGTGGATCGCACTGGTTGAGGAGCAGTCTGCTGTTGAGGGTCTCGTTGGCTCCGGCCCGGATGTTGTCGATGACTCGCCGGATACCGACCGTGGCCCACAAATCTGCCGGCGACGGTATGACCGGAACGAGCGCCAGGTCTCCGACCACCAGGGCACTCTGGGGAATTGTCGAATCGACTGCGGGGGGACAGTCGACAACAATCAGGTCGTAATTGTCCACGTGGCGCCGTAACTCGCGATGGACCTTCCCTTCCGCGGCGCTCAGACCAATTACGGCCGCCGGAAATGGAGCATCATCGGGAGCCGACGCCGCCCAGCGCGTGGCCGTCGCTTGCGGATCGGTATCCGCCACGAGCACGCGCAGGCCCCGCTGGGCAATCGTTCCTGCCAGCTGCATGCTGACGGTCGTCTTGCCCGATCCACCCTTCTGGTTTGCGACCACAACGATCAGCGCGGACATTAGATTCACTCCTTCGCAGGCGATTCGGAGGCCTGAATAAGCTCAATAGCTTGCTTAGCGTACGTAAACTACCGAGTCAGCGTAGCCTTGTAAAGGTGAAATCCATGTGTGCGCGTAACCTATTGATTCTATTGATTCCGGGCCATCCCCGACAATACACCTACAAAACATCATAGGCTTAGTAGCTTTAGTAACCTTGTTAGGCGCTGGCAAGGCGACTGGCGCAAACTATGGGTCGCCGGACGAGGCATTGAACGTGCGCGACTCGGTTGACGGGCGCGCGAAACCCCGACCCAAATGAGCCAGGCGGCAACGGCGCTCCGGCGCGCACTCTACCGCCCCGTGCCACGGCGAACGCATGGGTTCTATGTAGACTTATCAGTCTCAGGTGCCTTATTAGACCTACAAGCGTTAACAGCCTTACTAGCCTTATGAGGCGACGCCAGCATCCTAGCGCCGCGACCCGGCGACGCAACCCGGCAGTAGTGAAAGACTGCCGCCGAACACGAGTCGGCCGCCGGGTCGCCTGCCTCGAGTTCGGCACTCGTCTGCGGTCTGACAAATGCCTCGTCGTCACAAACATAAGGGGCTCCTCGATCGGAAACACAGCTCCACGCTCGGTCGGCTCCCACGAACGGTCAGTCAGGCGAAACGGAATGGAGCCCAAGCGACCGGATCGAGGCGGCGACGCGGCGTGCAACAAAGCAACAGCGCCGTTCGTCGCGTCGGGCCGTGTATCGACCCGGAGTCGAACACTCGACTGAAAGGGAAGCCAGCGGCGTCGCTTTTTCTCTGCGAGTCGCACTCGATTACCGCGGGAACGGCGGCCTCCGGGCGCCCAACGCTTCAGCAAGGCTCTTGCCGGTACGGGATTCAGTGAATCCCGGGCCCGGTTCACACATCGCGACGAGACTCCAAGGTTCGCGTAAGCAGACTCCAGACATCCACCTGAAGAGGGAAGTGCGTGCCTCAGACTTCGCCCGTCAGACTTCTTCCGGGCGCCCTGCGGCCAACAGTCGGACTCGGACGCGCCACGGCGTCGTCCCATCGACCGAGTGGAATGCGTCCGTAACTCGGTCTCTAATAGAGTTCTCGCACGAGTCGCCGGAAGTAGACTTCGAGCTGCTTCTCCTTGACTGTAGGCGCCCAGCTGTTCGACGACGGATAATCGCGCTTCATTTCGACGAAGGCGCGTGCGTGAATCTCCGCCTTCTGCGTCGGAGTGAGCGACCGGATGATCTCGTTCGTCTCGGACTCCCTGGCCCGGTAAGCTTCGAGTTCGGCAGCTGCCTGGCGCTGGATCTCGGCGTCCGTCGTCTCCGGCAGCGGCGCCCCCGGCTCGGTCCGTGGTGACCGCCTTGCACGGTCCTTGGGCAGCAATGCCACCGGCTCGGCCCTGTCGGCGCGAAGCAGATGGGCGAGGAATGCCCCCGGGTCTTCGAGTCCGCCGTCCTTTTCCCGCTCGCGCACGTACTCAACGATCTGAAGCGCGCGTCCCCAGGCCTCTCTGGTGAGCCCTCGCGTCAGTTTGCGGGCTTCCCGATCCCAGACGCCCGCCGCGACGAGCGTAGCGACGAACGAGCGGGTCTCATCGTCCGAGAGATTGTCATTCGATCTCGGCGACTCATCCGCCGGCTCGAGCAGCTCGATGTCGTCAAACGCGCTTCCATGCCTGAAAACGAGTTTGTATCGCTTCTTGAACACCCCCGGCGCCTGCTCGATGTTCCATCCCGAGATGTAACCCGCGTCGATGAGCTCCTGAAAGGGCGGCCCGAGTTGTTTGCGGATTTTCGACGGCATCTTCTCGACCGTGATTCCGAGCAGCTCGCAGAGCTTGTCGTAGTATCGTTCGCATCGCTGCCGGCCGGACTTCTTCGACGCATAGAGCCACAACTGAAGGTACGGAACGATCGCACGAGCGATCGGCTTGCTCAGCTGGAGGTAGCGCTGATAGTCGACGATGAGTCGGTGCTGGCCGATGAGGTTCTCAACCTGCCAGGGCGACAGCCAGATCTGGTGCTCGTCGCTCACCGTTCCATCGTCGAGCGTCTCGCCCTTGATTATCAGTGCGTCGATGATCCGGAAGACGTGATCGCTGTTCTCCCAGCGTCCCGTCGCAGACCGGTAGACGGATTTCTCCGAGACGACGGTCGTACCGGCAAGCCGCTTGAGCTGCTGCTTGAGCGCCGTGTAGTTCGGACCACTGTTGCTCTTGCCCATTCTCCGAAGCAGTTCGCCGGGACTAAACGAGATCGGCACCGGGACCTCTTCGCCGTGCGCCATCGCCTCCGAGACCGCCGAGAGAATTGCATAGTAGACATCCTGTTCCTCGACGCCGGGAAATCCACCTGTTGCTCGAAGTGAAGCGATCGTGGCCTTCGCATCGACGCGACCCTCCTCGGTGTTGCGTTCGACTCGCACCGTTCGTTCCAGATTCCCGTCGGCAGGAATTCCCGAGTGAACCGAGAAGAACCCCATAGTGGTGATGCTTCGCTCGACCTGAATGCGCTCGGGCAGATCCGGGAAAAGGCTCAGCGTTTCATCCGATCGTTTCGGCTTCTTCGAGGAAGCACTTCGAATCGGACGCGCCATTCGCTTCGGCTTCGCCGAATCTCCACTGGAAGACTTCGCGGCTCCCTCAGATCGTCGATTGGCCATGTCGGTTCTCCGCCAGAGTGGACCTTTCAACATTCGACATCAGCATCGGCCTGTGCCGCACTGATGACAATTGAACCAAGTCATGAAGAACATGAAACATGTGAGACTGCGAGATTCGACCGCAATCTACGCGATTCGCGAGAGTTAGGCAAGCAGGAAATGCGACGATACTACGAACTCCCGTACTCGAGACTACGAGGAACAGGTGATAAAAGTACGAGAGAAGTGCGACAAGATTACGAGCGCGTGGGGAGAGTACTGCGAGCAACTGCGACGGTACTGCGAGCAAGCCTGCAATCGCGGTTCCTGGTGATCCAGGCCCGGACCCGAGTTCCGAAGCCCGAGCACGGCCGTCCTCGCGGTCTGCCGCTGAGTACCCGTAACCGGCAGGTTTACATGGACTTAGGGGTTCCTGCGCCGAGAGCCATCGGCGCCGATGGTTCGTTGACTTCCAATCCGGGTTTCGAACGACACCTCCGGCACCCTCGGCTCGTAGTCCCGTCGCAGTCGAGCCGGTTAACGCCTGCCCGATGAATGAATTAGTCTCCATGACTTCATGACGATTCGCAGTAAGAGTCGATCAGGCGAGTCTCGGGTCCGTCTTGGCCCTTCCTCGTAGTGCTGTCGCACCAATGTGCGCTAACCGGCGTAGATTGAGCATATTGCCAGCTACCCTCGGTACTGGACCGATCGTCTTTCACGGCTTTCAAACGGGTCGCCCACAACGGCTCGGCCTCGTAGCGCCGTCGCACATTTGGCTGTTAAGTGATAGCTGTAAAAGTAACTTACAGCATGATGAGGCTCTGCCTCGAAGTCAGGGCGTCAGCTTGGTACGAACGCTTGGCACCCACAGACTCGATAAGGCCGATCACGGCGACCGGGCTCGTAGCGCTGTCGTACATATTCGCCGGAACTTACTGTAACGAAAACGGTTCGACTGATTCGGCATCTCGATCTCAGGGACATAGGCGAGGCTGCAGGTAAGCGGGACTACGACTTCCGGCCTCGTACTGGTGTCTCCATCGATTCATGCAAACTGCTGACAATCAGGAAGTTAGCGACACTTTGCCTTCTCGGGGGGTTACCGGGATTGTCCGAGGTCGCGGCTACTCGTCGTACAACGGGCCTGTTGCTTCGCAGTGCTGTCCCCGTTTTTTCCTGTAATTGATTCATATAGCTTGGGTTGGCGCTATATCTGCACATGAAAGTACGTGAGGGCTGATGAAGTCGAGCCGACACATTCGGGTGGTCGGCTCGACAGCGACAATTGGAATCACGGCTTCTTCTTTGTGGGTGTCGCCACGGCTGTCGGGACTATGGTCTTTCCGGGAACTAGAGCGCCAGGATCCGGTGGAGTTGTTGGCCGGGATTGCTCCTCGGACCCGGGAAGCACCATTCCGGGGAAGGGAAGCAGTGTGTTGTCCTCGACATTTGACGACGGATGGCTGTCGCGAAACTCGTCCATCCAGGTCGGAGGCTTGGTCGGGTCGACGTCGCCCGGGCCGCCGACGATCGGAACGGGCTCGGAATTGTCGCCGCTTGCAAGTTCCTCGATGGCCTGGACCAGCGCATCCGAGCCCGGAGCGTTGTTGCGCACGAAAATCTCCTTTATGAAGTACAGATCGCGCTGAATAAGGGCGTGGACCTTGCGGATACAGGGATCGTTCCACGGGACCGCCCCGCCGGTTCCACCGTATTCGGGTGGGCACCCTTCAATGAGGAAGCGCGGCGGAGCCTGCGGATTCTCGGAGAACTCGAGATTGGCGACCGGCCGGCCGCCGACCGTGATCGCGAACGTGCGCGAGGAGCTGTTGAGAGCGTACCTGTTGTGCCATTCGGCTTCGGGCACGAAAGGCCACTGGACATCCATGACGAACCCGGTACCGGTGCACTGGACGCGCACGTCGGCCGGGACGCCAAGCGAGCCAGGGCTGTACATCGAGTAGCGACCGTTCTGGCAGGGGAACTGGGCGCGAGCGGGTGTGGGAGCGAACGCGGTCACGGCGATGGCCAGGACCGCGCAGTGGAGCGTGAGCACGTGCGTGCGCATGCGGCGCCTCCTCGGAGAAAGAGTTCGAACCGAGGAGCCCGACGCAACGATCGTGCCAGAGGATGTCCCGTCCCGCAGGAGCAGTCGTCGTCGTCCTCCTCCGTCGTCGTCGTCGTCGTCGTGGTGTGGTGGTGGTGGTCCGGTCTCAACGGTGGCTCTGATATCCGGTGAACTGGCGAGGCGAGAGCTGGAGTGGGGAAACGAGAGGTGACTTCTGGAGTTGCTCAATCGAGATGCTGAAGGGCCGCTCGATAACGTCGTCCCATTCGGCGCGCCGAATGGTCCATTAGGGAAGCTGAATACGGGGAATCGAATGCTTCGCACGGCCCAGGTCAGTCAGGAAGTCGTAGTGAAATCTGAAAGTTGGACTGGGAAGTCGACTTCGGGCTTCTGAACCGACCCTCGAGGTCGTGCCAATTGCGCCCCGCTCGTCATCCCCGTTCTTGTGCAGCAGCAGATGGGAGGTGCGGTCCCGGTCGGGACGACGACACGACGACTACTACTACGGATTGCCCAACTCCGGCTGACGCCTGGCTACGGCACGGTGCTTGCACAGAGCGCAGCCGGCGACGGACGCCGAAACGTAGGCGTCGTTGGTGAACTCTAGCGGCTGGCCGCCGGTCGGCGGGGTCAGGCGGACAACACCATTCTCGACGCCAGCGAACACAAAGCCGGCTCGCGTAAGCTGCTGAACGGTCGCACGTGCGAAGCCGCCAAGTTGTGAAAGGTCGGATTGCATCGTGAAAGCCTCCTAAATGATTGATTCGACTAGGGAGATTGTCTCATATCCTAGAAAAGTCACCAATAACTATTTTAACTGCCCTATTTTGAATAGCTTACGGGCTTTTTGCGGCGGTCGTTTTGCGGCGTGTCGGGCTCGTTTGGTGCCTATAACATCAATCATTACAATAGGTTACAGCCACACCGACAAGTCATGCAGAATCAACATTTACGGGAATCGGTGTCGATTCGGGCAGCATCTGGCGGCGGGCGTTCGGCGTCGATTCTGGCGCGGTCTCGTGGGGTGCGGTGGCGCGACAGGTGGCGCATTCCGGGTGCGCAGTTTCTCGCGCGCAGCAGCGCGCGGCGTGCTTCCTAAACGGTCAAAGTACCGCATTGGTCCCGCGCGAATGCGCGGGACGCCCGCTCCCTTCGGAGGGATTGAGAAGGCGCACGGGAACGCTCCCGTGCGCCTTCTCGGTTAGGTCGTTGCGACCTTCTCCCAGACGCCCTCGTAGACCTGGTCGTAGTCGAACCCGAATCCGTATCCGGGAGTCGCAAGCATCAGCTTGACCTCGGCCTCTGGCAGGTGGTCGGGAAGGACCTCCTTGAGGCCGGCAATGAACAGCGGACAGAAACTGGAGCAGATGATCTCCTCCCGCTCCTCGGGTGAGAACTTCGGAATGGGGTCGCAAATGTCGCGAGAGAGGACCATGATTTCGAGGACCTGACCCGTCGCTTCGTAGGAAGCGATCTGGCCATTGCGAAGCATTGCGACGACGGCTGCGATCTGGGTGAGTCTGTCCGACATCTGGAACCTCCGTTGACTCGTGGTGTGGCGCCTGCCGCGCGGCGGCGGGGCGCTCGCTTTGCGTGCGCTCCGGCCCGTGCGGCAGGCGGCCTCCGCGGGTCAACGAGGTGTGTCGGGCGACGCCCCGGGAAGCACGTCGGGGCGCCTTCGCAGGGCTGCCAGTGGCTGCGTCCAGGCCCGTCTCAACGGGCGCAGCTCACGCGCGCGTCACGCGACGCCATCCTCGGGCGTGCGGAAGCTGATTTCAACGAAGGTGCTCGCGGGCGACACGCCTTCGACGGACGGATCGCGGGCCACGAGTACGATGCGCCCGGCTCCGAAGGCGTCGGCCCCGCACTCGCTGGCGAACTGGCGGAAAGCGTACGCGGCGGACTCGCGGAGGAAAGTGAAGTGGTGATGGTGGTCCAGCCGGTGGTGGCCGGCCTCGGCAAGAACGGAACGGGGAACTACCAGCGAAGTGGGCATCGGGAAATCCCCTGGGCTCAGCCGAGCCTGTTTGCGAGGCGCAGCTCACCGTACTTGTCGTGGACCAGGACGACGGATTCGGTTGTTGCGGACTGGAAGCGGAAGCCCGCTGCGGCGAGCTCGAGGACGCTCATTCTTGTGAAGTCGTCGATCGTCGGCGGCGGGAGCGGAGGCTCGCCGCCAGCCGTCGGCGCGACGGGCGGAAACGGAATGATCTTGGCGCTCACGGTGATCTCCTCTGCGAACGAAAAAGGGCCTCCGGCCGACTGGCTGGAGGCCCGGGGTGGACAGGGCGAGACGCTTTCGTCTCAGGCATCCACGCGACGTCTCCGCGTCTCGAGATAGCCCGCGATCTTGCGGCTCGAGTAACCGGTCACTTCAGGGCGAGTGCGTCGCGTGGAGCGCGGGCGCGGATTGAAGCCGTGCTCGCGCAACTCGTCGACGGCGCGCGACTCCTGGACGGCGCCGTTACGGGTGTGGAAACGGCGAGCGTTGACGACGAGAAACGGGAGCATCGAAACGTTGCGGAGGGTGCGGGCCATGGAGTCCTCCTCGGGTCCGTGGCTGTGAATTCCAGAAGACGATGCGAAATTCACAAAAGACGATGCGAAATTTCCAAAAGACGATGCGAAACGGGGCCCTTTCCGTCGGAGACAATCGGTCACGATTCGATGTGTGGCCGATCGGCTGAAGCACGAGACGCTCCTGTGTTTGGGGCGGTGTCGCCTCAGCTCGGGAGGCGTGGCGGAGACAGACGCACTACAGCCGCAATCGCAAATTTTCGAGTGGAGCGACCCTAAGTCAACGATTTTCATCGATGGACTCGTTGACTGCATTCGCAAATGTGTTATACGGAGCTGTCTAGATATTGAGTCGGCCCGCGATAAAGCGCTAAGCCTTGGAATCTTGCACTGACTGAGGAGAAGTTACGATGAGACTTGGACTGATCGGCAAAGAGTGGCGTTCGTTTCTGGTCTACCCAGTAGCCCTTCTCACCGTGTGTTCGGTGCTGAGCGTTCCGTCTTACGCTGGTCCGATCTCGACTTTGCCTATTGCAACTGCTCCGGCGGCGCTCCAAGAAGAGCCGGAACTTCCAGCGAGGGACTGGCAAGCTGAAGCATCGAATCACATCGTCGATGCGCAGGTGCTAGCAGGTACCTACTACGATCTCACGACCAGCGCCACCTGTGTCGTGACGTTCAACAATAAGGGACCGGCCGCACTCGATGTCACGCCAACTCTCTACAATCTCGCAGGTCAGATCCGAACGCTCGCGGCCGTGAGCGTGCCGGCGAACAAGGCTTCATACGTTGACATGCGAACCTGGGTGCCAGTTGGCGACACCCAATTCGAGCAAGGAAGCATCCATCTTGCATACCAAGGTGAGGATCTTAGGCTCGGTGCACAGGTTCGGATCTCCAGACAGGCCGACAGCACTGGGTTCGATGAGCAGCTCGTCGATCACACGGCAAAATTTGCGGGAACCACCCTTGAAGGCGCTTGGTGGCTTCCCACGACGACGGCAACAATGCAATTGCTCCTCTCGAACACAAGTGGATCGTCAAAGACGGCAACCGTGACGGTCGCACGAAAAGGCGCGGCAAGTGTAACGCTGCCCTTTACGCTCACAGCCCACCAAACCCGAGTCCTGGACGTCAAGCTGGACGTACTCGCTGGCGCTGCCCTCACCCAGCTCGGCGGAATCAAGGTGGTGCACACAGGACAGCCCGGAAACGTACTCGTTCGCGGAACCGTGACAAAGGGCGCAATCGGTTACTCCGCATCGATCGACTTCATCGATCCTACGATGACCAGTTCGTCGACGCTCCATGGCGCCGGACTTCGAGTGAAGAGCATAGGCGGACAGGAACTTCATTCATACGTCGTCGCCAGAAACCTTGGCGCAGCCGCGACGACCGTTACCGGTCGACTTCGATACACGACGACATCCGGCTCAAACAACGTCATCGAGATGAGCCCGCTCACGATAACTGGCAGCGATGTCCAGCTTATTCAACCCTTAAACACGCTTACTCCTGCTCAGAAAGAACTTGTCGCGGTCGCAGGAGTCGAGCTCGAATACAGCACGTTACCGGGATCGGTCTATCTCTCTTGTCAAAGCGTGAGCGCGAACGGCACACATCTGTTCCGTGTGCCGATGCTTGATCCATTGGCCCAGAAGAGTAGTAGTGGAGGGTACCCGTGGCAGGTCATCGACGACTGGTCGACTGTCGTCTACATCAAGAATGTAACTGCGGTACCGCAGTACTACACGCTTCAGTTCAACTACGCTGGCGGAGTATACGCGCCAGGGCAAAGAGAGCTTGCTGCCGGCCAGACCGTCTCGATCGACATCAAGGAACTGCGAAACAGCCAAACGCCCGACGAAGCCGGGTACAAGATTCCATTGACCGCCGACAAGGGTCAAGTTCAATGGTCCATGGACGGTGACGACAATCTCGTGATCATTGGCCGGGCGGAGCAAGTCAATCCCACAATCGGCCTCAGTAGCACGTATGCGTGTCAGAATTGCTGCCCGGACAGTTTCTACTCTCTAGAGGGAGTTCCAGACCCACTTGAGGGCCCTCCTGAAGCATCTGTTCAATTAAAGGCAACCATTGCCGTCTCGAACTGTTACGGGACGATCCGAGTTCGCGTAAACGATTCATTTAACCGCTGGCTTGCGCTTCCGAACCCGTACTGGGCCAGCAACGAAAGTATCGCCAGCGTCAGTCCGACTTCCGGGCTTGTGACGCTGAATGACTACGGCAACGCCACAATATACACCGTTGCTCGAGACCGAGAGTACCTGCCGGGGAGCGGACCGGGAGGGTGCCAGTTAATTATTAGCGAGTTCACCGAGGACACTCCAGTGAAGGTGCATAGCGTGAGTGTCACGGTGTCGACCAGCACTGTGCGGCCGACCGCCGAAGGCGAGGTCAACAATACCGTCGTAGTGACCGTCCAGGCCACGCCCGCTGTACCGGGTGAGTCCGTAAAGATGAAATCACGATTGGCGCTACTGCCTCTTGGTCACAATCACGGAGGAACACCCGCTACCGGAACCTTTGCCAACACAACGGGGATCACAAATGCTTCCGGCCAATTTCAGACTACATTTACCGCTCCCGTGTTTGCGTTGCTTGTACTGTCACTTGAAGGATCCATCGGGAAAGTAAGCGGAGGGTCCATTGTGTCAGTTGGGAACTTCGCTCTCGTGGAGCTTCCCTACAATGAACCGTGGTACAGAAAGGTTGGTGATGACGAATGGCACCCGGAAAACCACTGGGGGTCGCCGACGTGCGTGGCCGGCCTGCAGGAGTTGGCGCGCTACTATAACGAATTCTGGTATGGGTTTGGCTATCCACCCCCGAACCCCGAGTACCACAACGTACTCTCGTTTAACGACATTAGTCTTGTAGGAGGAGGCAAGTTCGACACGGCCAATAGGGCTTTTGTCGATGGTGGCGATCATATTGAACATAGACTCGGCCGCGAATGCGACGTGCGCAACATCAACATCGACGCGGATCGGCACACGACCGTAATCGCGTTATTTGAGTTTGCGGGGATCGTGAGTTACATCAATCACACCGGGGCAAAGCCCCATTGGCATGTGAGGTTTCCTCAATGACAAAGGCACTCGCATCGATCGTTTTGGCGTCGGTCGTGTCGGGGTCCGGAAACATGGCGTCGCCCCAAGTGACTATGCCTGCGCCCGAGCGAAAACCCCTTATTAGCGGACAAGTGCGGTTGGTGTCACCGCTCTCGTATACATTGCGACAGTTACCTCCCGATCCCGTAACTGGTGACGTAGCTACATATGACTTCAAACCGACGGTGACCACCGTGGACGAACGGGCGGGCATTTATGACCTGTCGTGGATCGGATACGATCAACGTGTCAAATCGGTGCGATATCAGGCTCGAGATCGCCTCTCAGTTGTCGTTGAGGCGATAGTCTCTCGGACGTCAACCGATATGATTGACTACAAATACGTGGTTAAGAGCCAGCTATCGAGCGCGCAGCGACTAACTGTATTCACCGTACAAAGCCTGTCGCCGACGGCAGTTGGCGATAAGCAGGAAGGTCTCGTCGTGGCCTGGATGGGGCAATATCTTAGAGAGTTTAGTAGCGGCAAGTGGCTTGCGTTCGCTGTCATTTCCGATGCGCCGTTGCAAGTGGAGCCTGGGATGAGTAGGGACTTTCACGTCCGGGCGACGGCGCTGCCCGGGCTTGTTGGCTGTCGGGTAGCTGGAGGGTCAGCGGGAATGGACGGTCCTGACGAGGAAGTCCCGGAAGTACTTATGAATCTTTTGCCTGGCCATGGAGTATGGCCGTTAGGAAAGACACTGGGACCGGATGACAGTATCTCCAAGATGTCAAGTCAACAGAGAAGAACGTATTGGATGGAGCGACTTGGCGAGCTCGAGGAACTTGGGTGGATGTCGCCGAGTTCGCGCAGTTGGTTCGGGCGGAATCTCGAGAAGAGCTCGAAGGCGGCACTAGTGGCCGAGACTCTCAGGTGTCGAGGTCGTGGGGAAGTGACATCGGAAATAGTAAGCATTGTGGAGTCGCTCTGACACTTCGGCTCTGTTGCTATCTGACGGGGACCATCTCCCTCGGCGCACTGACAAGCGATCGGTTGAAAGTGACTCCGGCATCGATTCTAACTTCCCGCGTTCGTCTCCTGGCCACAGCCAGCGAGCTATTGCCGAGTAGAAAGCGGGCGTTTTGGCGGTAACGTGTCCGGATCTCGCACTCCGTGAGAATCCGAGTTCGCAAGCCGGCTCCCGCGCGTACGCCCATCCGGCTCGAAGCTTCGGTTTGAGCCTTGGCCAGTCGGCAAAGAGGTCAGCCCGGTATTACACTTCGGCGAGCTCGATGCGCTTCGGCCGTCAGAGCACAAGACTGCCTCGACACGCCACCAGAAGGTCAGGAGCATAGGAACGCGGCGATCCGTCGGTAGCCGTGTAGCCGATGGAGACGGGCTACTCCTCATATCCGAGCAACTGGGCGTCGACCTTGCCAAGAGTCACAAGGTCGCGTTCGAGCGTCGATTCGAATTCGGCGGCTCGACACAGATTGGCGCTGGCGATGCGGCCGGTGACGCTGCGATGGCTTTTCGGGATCGAGCGTGTAGGCATCCCGGGCCAAGAACGTAGCACCGACTCCTGTGAAACCCTAACTTATTCGCATCGTTTTCTGTGAGATGTCGCACCGACTTCTGTGAAACGAGGGCCCAGAACGGGCCAAATCGGCCCTCGATTTCGCATCCTCTTCTGGAATTCACAGTGGCGGACCCGGAAAAAGGACCGGAACCCCCGTGAGAGGGCTCCGGTCGGGACGAAGAGCCTTACGCCTCGATGGGCGTGCGGCCGGGAAGGGCGACGAGGCCTTCGATTTCGCTTCTGTCCCAGTGCCACTTGGGCACCGAAACACGGACCGTGCCGTCGGAGCTGCGCGCGATCTCAACGCGGTCACGGGCGAACCAGAGGGCGAAGCCCTTGTCGTCGGGATCGGCGGCGCCGAGTTCGGTTGTGACCTTGATGCCGAGCCGGTCTCGCCAGTAGATGAGCCCGGCGGCCTGGGTGACGATGTCGCGCGTCTCGCCGATGGGTCCCATCGTCGCCGTCATCGCCTCGTCGCGCGTCTCGGGAGCGAACGATCCCCGGTCGAGCTGCCGGCGCTCCGCGCGCGGTTCGAGAGAGAAGCGCAGCGCGTTTTCCCGGATCTCGTTCTTGGAGTACCGCGTGCGGGGATCGTCGATCTCGTAGTCGCGATCCTGCTTCCGAATCGCGTCCATCTGCATCGCCCTCGGGGCGTCGCTTTCGCGCTCGCGCCTGAGCCTTGCGATCTCGTCGTAGATCTCTTCTCGCGTCATTGTCCCGATCTCCTTTGACTGTGAAGTGGCGGTCACGAAGTAGCCGCCACGGAGCAGTCAAAGGAGATCGGGGACAGAGACCGAGTTAACGAGTGGGATCGTCGGATCTGGGTGAGCTTTTGCGGGGACCAGTGGGCCTGAAGAGTCGTGTTGGAGGCTCGACGCCTTCGGGACGAAGGATCGACCGCAATTTTCGACGTTTTACGGGTCCCGGGGCTTCGAGCAGGGTTTCGAGATCGGGAGCCGCGATCTGCCTCGGATCGACTCCCCTGCGGGCCAGTTCGACAGTGCGGGCAATGACGTCGAGTTCGCCCTGCGTGGGAACCCTTCGACCGCGCTCCCAGTCAACCACGGTCCAGTACTTCACCCCGATCGTTCGGGCCAGCTCCGCTTGCGTCCAGCGCGGCTCTCCGAGAATCGCACCGAGTTCGTGTCGTGCCTCGATGACGTAGGCGCTCGCGCCGGTCGGAACCGGGCTTGGGGATTGTCTCCGGGCCTTCCTCGACTTCGGCTCCGTTGGAAGTATCGGCGGCTTGGCCGAGGCTGGCTTGACGGCGCTTCTGCCTGACGGCCGGCGCGCGGCGCGGATGCGGCGGGTGGGCTTCGACAGAAACGACATCAGGCAACTTCTGGGGGCGCCGGGCCTTCGAGCCTGCGAATGCGCGCTTCGTGATCAACCACGTGATGACCGAGGGAGTTCACCGAGTCGGCGATGCCTTCGGCGATGTCGATCATTCGGGAGATGGCATCGCGGCATTCCACCGCGATCTCACCGATCTCGGCCTGCTGACGCTCGACGGCGCCCGCAAGGGTGCCCACGGTGCCAGCAAGCGCGTCCACACGCCCCGCCACTTCATCCACGCGGACGGCAAGACTGTCGAGCTTTGCCGACAGGGCTGCGTCGTGTTCAACGAGGAACTCCATAGTGCGCTCGATGCGCTCGAATCGCTTTTCGTGTGAGTCCACGTCTGATTCCTCCGGACTGAAAGTGTACATCGTTTCGAAGCCAGATGGCCCGACGAGCCACGCGATTAGCGCGACGCCAGGCGGTGCAGCTTCGTGGCCACGGCGACGAGTCGCTCGCGGCCCGGAACGTACTCTGGAATCCGCGACGAACAGAGGAGTGTCGCGAGCTGCGCGAAGACATCGCGGCGCGCCCGCGCCGTCGACCAGGCGGCGCCGGCGATCGCGGCGTCGTCCTTCGTCGACCAGCCGGCAAACACGAGGCCGTCGTCGAGTCCGCGAACGGCCTCGATGTGAAGATCGCCGATCGCAAGACTGCCCTCGCGAACGGTGGCGCGAAGCGACTCGACGAGCGGAGCGAGGTTGATGTCGAGACGGCCGCGCCTCGGCTCGAGAACGAGCCCGGTCGCCGTTTCGAGACGCGAGACAGCGCGGCCGCGATGATCGAAAACTGTGGACGTCCACGTGGGCACGGAAAGGTCTCCTTTTCCGGTCCGGGCAACCGGCGCGCCGCAACGGCGAGTTGCCAGTCGGTCCGGACTACCGGCCGGACCGACTGGCGAGAACCTGGCCGATCCAGCCGGGAGCGGAAGGCTCGGGTCGGGACGCCCGACTTCGCTCCTTCGGCGTGCCTTTCGGCGCGCCGATGTTTGGTTCGAGGGCAACGGCCGCCCGCAATTCTGCCGCGGCGGCGGCGAACGACTCGATGCGCGTGAAGCCGGTGGGTCGAATGACGTGAAGTTCCCCTCGGAACTCGAGCACGTCGCCGATGGATGTGGACCTGCAAGGCGTCGCGACGACGGCGCGAATGTGCGGCCGTTCGGTCCATGGCCGGCTTCCGAACTGCTGGGACGTCGCCAAGGCGACGTCGAGCGAGTGCGTCTTGATTTCGGCGACGAGAACGTAGGTGACCGAATGTTCCTCGTCGCCGTCTTGGAGTGTCGTTGCGTGATGGACGCGGATCACGAGGCCCGCGTCCGCAGCTGGTGGTAGAGAATGGAGCGCGGATGGGCGCTCACGTACAGGCCGAGAAAAGACGACGAATGGGCCTCCTCGAGGGCCTGCTCGAAGCTCCCGACGACGCCGAAGCCGACGTCGCGCACGATATGGAGCGCGCCGGCGATTTCGATGACGTCGCCGACCGATGTCGACCGGCAGTTCGTGCCGGCGAGAGAGCTGACGCCGTCGCCTGCCGCCCACGGCGATTCGAGATTCTGCGACATCTCGAACGCGGTCTCGGGGTCCGCGGTCGGGACGTCGGCGACGGCCCTGTAGACGAGCGTGTGGCAGCCGGCGAGCTGCGCGAGTTCGTCAAGGTCGAGATGGTGGATACGAGCCGTGGCCGAAGCATCCGGCGCCGGCTCGCCGTCCGGCACCTCGGCGTCGGGCGCCGGTTCTGGCACCAACCCCTCGTGGATTGTGAGCAGCGCCCACATCGCGGCGACCGCGGCTGCGGCGAGCAGCAGAAGCGAGATGGTGACCGTGACGGTGCGCTCGGGCCAGGGCGGAAGACCTGTGACGAGCCCGAGGGCGAGACCGATGACGGCGGCGGAGACGGCGCGACGGGTCGAGCGGTTCATCGGGACACCTGCTCGAGCAGTTCGCAGACGTGAAGCCGGCCGTGACGGTCGTCGACCATGACGCCGGTGTCCGAGATGACTCCGGACTTCTCGAGCGCGGCGACGATGCCGCGGCACGGTCCGGAGTCGGAGACGAGGACCGTATCGAGGTGTCGGAGCGGCACGTTGGAGTCGACGGGGAACGTCGGCGTGGCGACCAGTGCCCCGGATCGCTCGTCGACGATGACCAGGCGGTGCTGGCCATTGCGGTAGAAGCCCGAGTGGACGGCGACGACGCTGCGGCCGTGAAAGGAAAACGGTTCGCCGAGCGAGCGAACTGCAGTCGGCCGCCGGCGGCTGACGACGGTGGAAACGTGCGAGGTGATGTGACGGGTCACGAGATACCTCCCGGAATCGGATTGGGCAGGGAGCGTTCCGTCGGACGGGACGGAACGCAGAAAGGGAAGCGGGCCTTCGGGCGACCGGGAAACGCCCGATCGCCCGAGGCCCGCAGGTGTTGGCCGGACCGGGAGTCCCCGATCCGGCCCGCAAGTCCCGTCCTAGAACGGGATCGAATCGTCGTCGATGACGCCATCGTCCGACGGCGCGGCGTCGGCGTTCGCGCCAGCCGAGGCGGCCTTGGCTTCGCCCTTCGCGCCGATGAACTTCAGGTCGGTGGCGTTGACCTCGAGCGACGTGCGCTTGTTGCCGTCGCGGTCCGTGTACTCGCGCAGCGAGACGCGGCCTTCGACGTAGACCTGCGAGCCCTTGGCGAGGTACTTCTCGGCGACCTCGGCCAGCTTCTGCCAGGTGGTGACCTTGAACCAGGTCGTGACGTCCGAATCGCCCTTCTTCTCGGTCGTGGCGACCGAGAAGTCGCAGACGGGGGTGCCGGCCGGCGTCGAGCGGAGCTCCGGGTTCCTGCCGAGGTACCCGACGATGATGATCTTGTTGAACGAAGCCATTGAAGTTGTTCTCCTTCGGAAGTTGTGGTTCGGCCCCGACCGGGCCGTCGCTTGCGACGTGGCCCGGCTCGGGGTGAACCCAGAGTTACCGGATGGGGTATGCGTGGTGGCAGCCCCGCTGCGGACTAGGACTCGGCCTGGAGGGCAGCGATGTCCGATTCGATGAGTCGCAGGGCGTCGCGATCTTCCTCGAGGCGGGTCCTGCAATCTGTCTTCGAGAGCGCCCCAGCCTTGAACATCACGTTGATCGCAGTGATGTTGTCGATCAGCTCTTCGCGTGCCGCGTGCAGCTGCTCGAGCCTCGTCATGACGTTCACATCGACTACCGGGTTCGGCCCCGACCGGGCCGTCGCCAGGGCGACGTGGCCCGGCTCGGGGTGAACCGCGAGCTGGCTATGCGCATTCGGCGTAATCGTGGCGCACGGCGACCGCCGCCTCCCGATCGGGAAGCGGCGAGACGTCGACGACGTGAAAGAGGGTCCGCCCGGACCAGGTGACGCGGCCCGTATCGGTCACGACGCCGGCCGCGACGAGCGCCTGGAGGGCGCCTCGCGTGGAGGCGCCGACGAGTATTGCCGCCTGGTTCGGGCCGAGCCCGAGCCCGGGCAGCCACCGCGTGAGTTCGAGCGTCCGGCCCGGGAACGGTTCGGACAGGGCGAGAAGCACCCCGCCGCGCGCGTAGCGCGCCTGCTGGAGCTTTCGCGGCCTGCCGCGAAGGGTCACGGTCTCCGGACGGTCGAAGACGCGTCCCCAGCCGGGATGTGAGCCGGAACGCTCAACGATGTAGCCGTAGAGAGCGTCGTCGATTTCGACGAACGGCGACGCGACGCGCGAGAGCAGCGCAGGATTGGAAACGTACTGCTCGAACACGGGCCGCGTGGACGGCGCGTCCCACGTGACCTCGAACGTGAAGTCGTGGATCCACCGATTGTACGAGATGACGACGGTCGAATCGCCGTCGCGACCGCGAAGCCTGAGATACATCGCGCTCCTCCTTACTTGCGTCCGTCGCGGACGCGTTCGATCCATTCGCTGATGACGTCGGCGTGGCAGCGCAACGGCGCGCACCAGCAGACGAGCGTGCCGTCAAGCGACGCCGCGAGGCGTTCGATCTCGGCGCGCTGCGGGCCGTTCTCCTGCATTCGCTCCTGGAGCCACTGCGCGTAGGCGTCGACGACGCCGTCGCGCTGGCTCTCGTCGCGCATCGCGAACGGGTTGCCCAGCGGGCTCGGGCGTCCGACGTATTCGCCGCGATCGCCGCGGCGACGGTTGCCGACCTTCCACATTGGATTGGCACCTCCACCGAAGAGTCAGACGGGTCGCGAAGGCGTTCGTCTGACTCGGTAGTGGAGGCGACGGGCAATGGCAAACCGGAGGGCTATCCGGCCGAAAGCGCCCGAACGAAGACCTGCCAGGAAGTCCACAGGTTGAGGATGTCCCGGCCGCACCCGTCTGCATACCGGATGCAGTTGCCGGTGCCGCTCGGGGATCCGTCGTAGAGTGCCAGGAGCAGATCGCAGCGGTCGACCATCCATTCGTTGCGCGCCTGCATCGACCGGGCCGAAAACGATTCGGAGCTGACGATGACAACCTCGGCCGCGCGCCCAAGAAGCGCCTGGTACTCACGCTGAGACGATTCGGGCCATCGCGCTTCCTGGCCTTCGCAGGGAACGGCGGCGACAAACGGGATTGCGAGCTCGACTGCGGCCGTCGCCAGAGCCTGGTCCCAACCGAGCGCCATACCGGAGATCACGCGGTCCGGTCGAAGTGCCTTGAGCCACGCCCGGGTGAATCGGCACAGAGTGGAGTCGGCCCGAGCTCCGAACCCGAGCAGCTTCTGCGGCCTGTGACCCGTTCCGGCAATCGTGCGGCCCCGGAGCTGATCGCTGACGTCCCGGCGAAACTCGACTTGAACGACTGACATCTCGGGCACCTCCAAAGAGGGAATCCTTCAGAGCGAGCGATTGAAGGATTCCCGCTTCGGAGGTGCCCGTGATCAAAGCGCTGCAACGTCGCGCGGCGCAGACGGCGAGCTGACCGACTACGGGCTGGACTCAATCGCAGGAACCCCACAGCGAGCGCCATTAGGACCGCGTGGCGGTCCTAATGGCGCGAGCGGAGCGTTGTCCCGTTTGAGGCGAGAGCGCGCGTGTAGCGTGTTTTCGGGCCGCAGCGGCCCGGGGCCGTGTCGGCAGCTCCCGGAGCCGGCCGGCCTTCGGGTTCCAAGCTCTCCCGACGGCGACAGCACGTGGTCGACGACGACTGCTCAGGTGTCGCCCCTCCGGTGGCTCGTGTCGTGCGGTTGCGCGTCGAGCGCCCGGGCGATGCCGTTTCCCGTCTTCGGTGGCCACGGGCCACCGCGTCGGATGTCGTGATGGAGGGCTCGCCCGACATCCGGCATCCGCCTGGAGAGTGACCGGAGGGGAACCGGGCAACCTCAGGTCGGGGCTGTCTATTTGTCGAGATTCCGCGCAAGCGGCCGAAGGACGAAGATGCTCTCACTCGAAGAGTGGCATCCGAGCTAGCTAGTTTCCCTGACCCGGCTCGTGGAGCGGGTTGAAGTTCATGATCAGGGAAAGCTTGTCGTGTGCTCCGTCCGACACCCACGCGTAGGTGTCGTATTGTCGGCGGCCGGTTCGTTGAGGACGGCCAAGGCTTCACGATGGCTCGAGGCCTGTGTGGGCAGTCCGACGGTGGTGAAAAGAATCGCTGCTATCACAAACATGAACAGCGGTTTCATCATTTCTGTCTCCCTGTTCTCACGCGTGCGCCCCGCGCTCACGCGAAAACCCGATGCAGTCGCTCAATGAGGATCTCTATGCCGAGGCTTAAGCAATCGGATGTCTGGCGCTCTGCGTCTCTGCGAGTCCACCGAGTTCTCTGCGAGAAACGCATGCGTAGGCACGTGTTTCTCGAAGAGAACGCAAAGAACTCGCAATGAACACAGAGACGCTGCGATCAGTCCCGCACCCCGAAGATCGCGCTTCCGACGCGGACTTCCGGCTTTCGCCCGCGTGGCCTTGCCCGCTCGAACCCGATTACTCGGGATTCCACACGAGGCCAACCGCTTGCGTCCTCACGCCGCCGCTCGCCACAAGGACCGAGTTCACGCCTTCGCGGAGGGGAATGGTCCCGCCTGAATCGTTGAGCGTGATCGTTCCACTTTGGCGCCTCACCTTCGCCGCGTACATGCGGGTCCCGTTGACGAAGAGAATCGCGTTCGCCGGAACCTTTTTTGGCGTGAGCTTCACGCGAAGCAGCGGCTTCGCCGCGTCGAACTCGAGCGACGCGATCGTCATTGTCCGCTTCCCAACCACCGCGCAATTCGAGAGCTCCGACGTTCCCTCCGGACCCGTCGCCGAGGCCGTCACGAGCCAGCCCTTTGCCACGCCATCCACGGGAAGAGTTCCGTCGATCCCAGCGATTCCGCTTGCATCGGTCGTCACGTCAACGAACCCGACATAGCGCCGAAACGCAGACAAATCCTGCAGAGCGCCCGGCGGACGTCCGGCAAAGACCTCGATGCGAAACGTCGTGTGCGGAGTGCTCGAGAGCAATCCGGCGACACGCACGCCTGCGGCCGCGATCGTCGCCGAGGTCAGTAGTGGCGCGTTCTGGAGACCGTTCGGACCGTCGTCGACGTCACGCTCGTCGCCTGGATTGCCTTGGGTGTACGACAAGACGACCTCGGCGACCGCGCCGTATCCGGTCTCATTTGAATAGCCGAGAAACGTGTTGCCGAGCACTTGATTCGAAGAGCCTTGCATCGTCCGTGAGAGATCGACGGCTCCAGCGATCAAGTTGCCTGCGCCCGCTTCGCTCCCGCCGACGATATTTCCCGTGCACGCACCATAGAACGAGACGCCGCCGGTATAGAGCGACAACCCCTCGGTCTCCTCCGGGTTCACGCCGAACGCGTTCCCGCAGACACGGTTGCCGTTTCCATTCTCGACGCTGACCGCACCGTGAAGCCCGTAGTGGACGTTTCGTGCCTCCGACGCCGTACCGCCGAAAATGTTCCCGTCCCCGGAAATGCGAACATCGCCGCCAACGTTCGGATACGCAGTCGTGCCGTCAAGATTGAGAGCAAAGAAGTTCGCCTCGACGATGTTGCCGTCCGAGGGAATCTCGAGCGCCGCGCCATACAGACCGGCCTTGTTGAAGGCGAATCCGCGTACGACCGAGGTACCGGAACCAAGCGTCATTCCGAAGCTCGGCTCCTCGTTCATGCCAAGCAGTTCAATGAGCGGCGTACCCGCATATCCGGGCTGCGTTGTCGCGTCGATCACGACAGACTCGGTCACTTCAGGAAGTGGCGATGCAAGTCGAATCGTCTGTGGCCCCGATGCAATGGCAATCTCGATGCGATCCGGTCCCGGGCTGACATTGGCATCGAGCATTGCCTGTCGCAAGGAGCCCGGACCGCGCTCGACGGACGTGTTGACATGAAACACGCTGGCTGTGCGCGAGAGCTCGATCTCGGGCGCGAGTGCGCCTCGACGCAGCAGGACTTCGTCGCCGAGAGCGTCCTCGTTCAGCCGAGCGGTCATACGCGCCACCACGTCACTCTCTTCAACCTCGACGAAGCCTGGCTCGCCACCGGCGCGGTCGAGCGATTCAGGGAGCATGTTTGCGGGCCGAAACTCCAGCTTCGAGAAGTCGACATCGGCGACGAGGACCGCGACGAACTCCCGGTCGTGCTCGCGAGCGACGATATCCGTGCGTCCGTCGCCGGTTACGTCACGCGCGTCGACGACCTCCGGCCGCAACGGAAGCTCGGCGATCTGCGCCACCGGCCCGAACGGCGCAGAGGACACACGTGCGTGACGTGCGGTCTGCCAATATGGATACACGGCGGACGCTTCGCCAAACCGGATCTCCACGAAGCCGGCCCCTCCTTCGCCGTATGCTGCGATCAAGTCGGGCACGCCGTCGGCGTTGACATCGCCGACATCGAGCGCGAGCGGCTCGACCGCGGCGCCTGCGGTTCGCCCTGACGGTTCGAGCATCAATCGATCCCGTGCGACGTCCGTGATGGACACCGGTTTCCGTCCAACCGTCGCGTTCGTCACGAGCACAGCCGGCGCGCCGCTGAGAACCATAACGGCGATGACGGTGACCGAAGCGGGAAATCGAAATCCAACTCGCACACTGCGCTCCTTATCGTCGCGTGTAGACGCCAGACGATTGATAGCCAGAGCCATTGTAGACGAAGACTGTGACCGCTTCCCCACGCGGAAAGGCCTTCTTGAGCGACAAGCCATTCTGAAGCTTCCCAGACTGCTTTACGACACGATTCTTCGTGACCTTCGCCGGCGCCTCGAATCCAATCTGGCCGACGTAAACGCGCGCGTCGTTCATGAATCCCGATCCCTTGATCACGAGTTGCGTGCCGCCGGAAGCACTCGTGACAAGTGCGATGGATCGGATGCTCGGGCCCGGACCGACACGCGCCGTCAGGCTGTCCGTGAAGCCACAGGCGTTCGACAGTCGCGCCCAGAAGCTCCCGACCGCGTCCGTACCGGTGACGACGAGGCCGGAGGAAACGGCGCCGTCGATCGGGTCGCTCGTGTCACCGCCTTGTCCCCGGTACCACTGAATACGGCTTGCCGCCAGGAGATTGTAGTCGACGCGCAGGACCGCGCTCTCGCCAGCGGGCACGAACTGGTCGGCTGGCTGCGTCACGAACTCGGGCTTCGCCGTGCACGGAATGACGCCCGGGTACGCGGTTTTCATCCCACAGGCGTTTTCGATCGTGACAATGTAGTTCTTCGTCTCGGTGACGGGCGCCGTGACGTACGTGTTCGTCGTCGCCCCGGGAATGATCGGATTCTCTCCCGTGCTCGTATTCACGTACCATCGCCAGGTGAACGGCTCCGTGCCTGTTGCGTCAACGGTGAGGGTGGCCGGCTGGCCGTATCGCACGGACTGAGCAGCGCGGGGTCCGGTGACGAACGGTCTCTCGCATCCGTGCGTGTCGGAGCTGCACGGTGAGAATGAAGACGTTGCTCGAAACGTGAGGTTCGTCAGCGTCGCCGTCACACCTCCCGCCTCCGGGCAGGAACCAGCGAACGTCTCGTCGAATGTCACGAGCCCACCCGTGTCTGCCACAAGGTCGCGCTCGCCGAGAAGCCGCTCACCTTGCGATTGATCGTCCTCGGCGCACACATCGCTTACGAAGAACTGAATGACGACGGGGTACGCTGCTCGCTGCACTTGCGCGGCACCGACGATTCGAATTTGTCCGTCGAGGACATCGACGCGACTCAGTGACGGCATCGGCGCGAACGACGCCCCGTCATAGTAGATGCCGCCGCTCTCATTTCCGAACATCTCGTTGGAGTACACCTGCATTCCGACAGGCTCCGAACAATGGATGCCGACACCTCGATTGAATGCGATGCGATTCCCCTCGCCAGCGCTCCGACCGCCGATGATGATCCGACCGAACCGCTTCACGAACACGCCGCTTCCGAGGTTGGGTATCGCGCGCACACCGCTCACGTCGGTGCCAATGCGATTGCCCTGGACGGTATTGAACGACTCCGCCGTCGATCCAGGATCGGAAGAATTCTCGATGATGATCCCGTGGTACTCGTTCCCCGAGATCACGTTCATCGCTCCGGCCGTGCTGCCGCCGATCGTGGTGCGAAACGCGCGATTTGTATGGATTCCTGCTCCGCCGTTTGATACCAACGCCGTGCCGGCCGCGTTCGTGCCGATGTAGTTGCCGATGACCGCGTTGTCGTGCGCCTCTGAGAAGGTCGCGTTCGGATCGCCGGCGATGGCCACACCGGAGTCGCTGTTCCCGGAGATCACGTTTCTGTCGGCGGCGTTCGCACCGCCGATGACGTTGCCGGCCGAAGCGTCGATAGCGATGCCCGTTCCATTCGGCCGGGCGGAGGCGCCGGCCGCATCCGTGCCGAGATAGCACCCGACAATTCGATTGTCACCGAGTGTGCGAATCCGGATGCCCGCACCGGAGAAGCCGTTGATGACGAGGCCGCGGATCGTCGTCCCGCCAGCCGAGATTGCGAACCCGTCCACCGCTTCGCCCGCCGCCGTGCCGTCAATTTCGACGATCGGCTTGCCCGAGAATCCTGGCTGCGTCGAGCCGTCCACCGTTACCGCATCGGTGATTTCCGGAAGCGGTACGGAGACGCGGATCGTCTTCGATCCGCTACCGATGCCGAACGTAAGCGTATCGGCGCCCGGCGTTGCATTCGAGTCGAGGATTGCCTGCCTGAGTGTGCCCGGACCGAAGTCTCCGTCGTTTGTGATCGTGAACGCCTGGCCAACGCGGCGAGGGGAGCTAGCGTCCAGTTGCGGTGATCGCGCAAGGACGAGTTGGGAGAGCGCACCGACGATGCCCAAAAGGGCGACGGCGAGGACTCGAGCTTCGAAAAGGCGTAACTTCATTCAGATTTCACGAAAGGCATAAGCGAGAACATTGGACGAGCCGTCGCAGCGCTGTCAATCCGCCGGTTCTCCGGCACAGCGAACTCTGCGAGTCCATTGCGGCTTTGCGAGGCCTTGGCGCCTTTGCGAGAAACTGTCGCGCGGCCTTGTTTCTCGCAAGGGCGCCAAGGCCTCGCAAAGACGCAATGGACGAAGTGTTTGGCTCTAGCTAGTCTGAGGCCGAAGGTCAGGCACGCGGCGCCGTAACTTCCACTCAGATCATACCCAGCGGTCGAGTCACTCTTCGCCATCCTGGCCGTCGAAATCGCCGTAGGACAGGCTCTCGGGATACAGCGCCGTCAATCCCGTCAGGATTTCCTGTACCTGTTCCAGTGCGGTCATCATGCCGGCCACCTGGACTTCCAGCTCGACCGCGAGGTCGAACAGATCGACCACCCGACTGCGCGATCCCTGGTTGATGACCGCCATCGCCAGTTGGTGCAACTTCAGCAGATCATTGCGCAGTTGCGGCGGGGAGCCGTCTTCGCCGTCGTTCAGTTCGCCGCGCAGTTCGTCCACGGCATCGACGGCGTGTAGCAGCGTCATGGTGTCGAAATTCTCGGGCGACAGCCCGTCCCATTCCGCGTCGGTGATGGTGGCCACGGTCTCTCCTTGTTCACTCGCGCACCGGCGGCCACTGGCGGGCCGTATGGACCAACGCCAGTACCCACACCGTTTCGCCGTCGATCTCGTACACAAGTCGATAGCTCTCGTGCGGAATCAACTCGCGTGCTCCGGGTATCTTTCCCGGCCGACCGAGCATGGGATGCCGGGCCAGTCGGGATGCGGCGTCGCTGAACAGTTCATCCATCCTGGCCGCCGCTGCCGGGTTGTTGGCTGCAATGAAATCCCAGATGTCGGCGCGGTCCTGTTGCGCCTCGGGGGTCCAGACGACCCTCACGTCCGGTTTGCCACGTTGGAGCGCCTGGCGGCGAACTCGGCTTCGACATCATCGTTGGACCGGCCCCGTCCGCCACGCATCGAAGCCCGGCCGGCTTCGACTTTTTGGCGCAGGAACTCGTCATACTCGCGCGCCTCGCGTTGGCGTTGAATGAACTCGCGCATCAGTTCGCGCAGCACTTGCGACGCCGGGCGATGGGCCGCCTCGGCTTCGGCCATGAAGTCTGCGCGCAGCTCGGGTTCCAGCTTCATCGTGAAAACGGCTTGTTTCGGCATGATTGGGACCTCCTGCGGCCAAGTGCTAACCAAGTATATACGGCTTCATTACGTTGGGTCAAAGTGGGCCTTCCAGCCCTAACGCGCTAAGATTTACACTAAGCGTCGTCGTCGCTAATGAGAACGCAAACGAACGAGAAACCAGGAAGTGTCGAAGCTGCATGGCGCGTAACGGCGCTGGGCGATCGCCTGCGAGCCTCATAGCGGGGATCGTGGTCATCAGGAGCGGAAATTCTTGGCTCTCAGACAAGTTGTCCGTCCTTCCGTCTCGCTCTGCCAAACGCGCGAGCGTCGAG
The DNA here is from genome assembly GCA_021463145.1 of Blastocatellia bacterium. Taxonomy (GTDB): domain Bacteria; phylum Acidobacteriota; class Blastocatellia; order UBA7656; family JADIYM01; genus JADIYM01. Next base: position 37,921 of record JAJTWZ010000025.1, read on the forward strand.
ACTTTGTTGCCATTGGTCTTTTCGGCGAAGTTGCCGGTGCGGTCTGGGCTCGTCGTTACATCGAACCCGCGGTCTCGTCGACATCGTCGACGATGTCGTGGCCACCGCGTCAATTGCCTTGAACGGTGTGGGTATCGCGTTGCCGCAGTTCGAAATCGAGCCCTCCTTCGCGAGCCTCGATTTCAGAACGTGGGTGCGCCGGAGTCGACACACCGTCTGGTAACATCGACATCGCGATGTTGGATTCGAGCGAAACCGGGGAGAAACGTTGGCAGTACCACAATGAGATTCAGATCCTGCATGGCTGACTGCAAGATGCGGGTTGGTGTCGCGATCGCGTTCGCCTTGGTCCTTCTCGCCGCTGCGCCTCCGGCGCTTGCGAGTGAGCCACTCTATGCGACGTACCTCGGCGGCTCCGCGTTCGAGGACATCGGTTTCGTCGAACGAGGGCCGGACGAAGGGACCATCATCGTCGGTTCGACCCAGTCTGCCGACTTTCCCGGAACGCGTCCCGTTCCGGGCCGGGGTGGTGGTACCGATGTCTTCGTGACGAGCTACGATCGGCAGGGTCGACTCGTCTTTTCTGTCGTGATGGGAGGCGAGCGGGCCGACCATCCAACGGTGTGTCGCGTCGGTCGCGACGGCAGCGTGACGGTACTTGGCATTACGTATTCACGGGACTTTCCGACCCGAAATCCGCATCAGAAAAAGCACCGCGGTCAAGACGAGGGTTTCGTCTTCCGGCTCGACGCTCGCGGCGAGCTCGTCTACTCGACATTTCTCGGCACGAAGGGCCTCGACGAGATCCGCCTTCTCGAGGTCGACGACGACGGCTATGCCTATATCGCCGGATCGACGGACTCGAATGGGAAGGGATATCGGACGACGCGCGGAGCGCTCAGCCGCCACTTCAACACGCGCTTGCCGAGTGACTACCCCGGACCTGACGGCGTCTTTACGAAGCTGGATCCGACCGGGAAAGCGGTCACGTCGACCTACATCAGTGGTCGGCATCAGGACTACGTCTCCAGTCTTCATGTGCTCTCGGACGGCGGCGTCATTCTCATCGGGCGTACGAGTTCCGACAATTTCGTAACGATCAATCCGCAGCAACCCGAGGACGAACACCCGTATGACACGTTCATCGTGCGCCTCGACGGGTCGGGGCAGTTGGTCTACTCGCGACTGTTCGGCGGATCGAAGACCGACGAACCGGGGTGGAGTGCGGTCGGCGACGACGGTTCCGCGGTCATCCTCGGTTTCACGCGTTCACTCGATCTTCCGGTCGTCAACGCCTTCCAGGCGTCGATCGATTACCCATGGTCGTATGTCGCGAAGTACGACGGGGCCGGAACGCTCGTGTATGCGACGTACCTCGGCGGCATCTCCCCCCAGTCGGGCGACGACGCGTTCCACGTTGATGCGGCAGGGAACACATACATCAAGGGACTCGTCGGCTCGGGCGCGTGGGCGAGCTTCCCGCTTGTCGCGGCGTTCGACGCGACGCCAGCCGGATACAGCGAGGCGTCGTTGACAAAGATCGCGCCGAACGGAGCCTGCGTCTTCTCGACGTGGATCGGAGGATCCGACGCCGACGGCATCGCGGAGATGCATGTCGGCGACGACGGGATTGTGACGCTCGTCGGAGTCACCCATTCACCTGACTTTCCGACCGCTGGCGAGGAGAACCGTTCGTTCGGCGGCGGACGAGACGTGTTCGTGATGAGGGTGGACCAGGTGGGAGACCTTCTGTTCTCGACCCTGCTCGGGGGCGAGGGGGGTGACGAGCTCGTGGACGCGACCGTGAGCGCATCGGGCGAAGTCTTCGTGCTTGGAAGTACGGAAGCGGACGATTTCCCAGTCACATCGAATTCGTTCCCGCGAGGCCGGAACCGAGAAGGGTTCGTCGCAAAGATCGACGGACGTGGCCGGCTGGCCTTCTCGGTCTTGCTCGGCGCCAATGTAACAAACGGCGAGTCTACGGCGCGGGTGCTGGCGAGAGCCGATGGCGGGGCTCTTGTCGCGTCGACTATCGATATTTTTGGGGCCAGCGAGCTGCACCAGGTCGATCCGTTGGCGTCGGGCGACAACGGACAAGACGACTCGATGGCGATCGTGCTCGGCCCGGAGGGACGGATGCTCCTATCGACATACCTCGGTGGAAGCTCGAGCGACCGCTTGCGGTCGGTGCGCGTGAGCGAGAGCGGCGCTGCCGTCGTCGTGCTCCATACGACGTCCCCGAACATGCTCGTGCGCGAGGCGCCGCAGGCCGCGTTCGGTGGGCTCGCGGATCAGTACCTCATCTCGTTTGGACCGTGACTCCGACGGGCTTCCCCTCGTGCTGGCATGCATCTTTAATGTCGTCGCCGGCGTGTAGCTGATGTCGAGCAGTTCCGTAAGACCCGGGCGCAGCGAGCTCGCGCCGCTCGCGATGTCTGAAAGCGTGCGCCCGCACCCGGCCTGCCTCGAGGGCGTCGAGCTGGAGGTCGAAACCCTGATCGGCCGTCGAGATACGCGCATATCCACTGATCCTCGGAAGGCCGCCTTACGCGATCGTGCGCGAGAGTCTCAAATGCCATGTCGCCCGTCAACGCGTGAGACGTTGATTCCGTGACGGGCTTTGAGACACATTCGAGCCCCATTTCGGCACGAATTCCGTGCGGGCGTCAAATGTCTCAGAAACGATCGTTTGCGAGACTTCCTAAGCGCGTGGGCGCAAAGGCGGTAAGGACAACAGCCAGCTATCGGAAACGGTGATAGAGGGAGCTTCGGCGCTGGCTGGACTCAGGTCGACGTCCAGGGGGGTCTAGCCCCCAAAGTGCCAAAACTTACTCTAAGGAACCGCAAGAGTGTAACGTTAGGTAACGATCCTGCTCGACCGCAGTGCCGATGATCGGGCTTTGGCGTACGATTTTTTCCGTTTTCTGAGGGGAAACAGCGCGGTGTCGTGACTCGATTGGCGGGTCTTGATCGACCTCGATTCCGAGAGTTCTGGAACAAAGTCGCAAACTCAGCGGGAACGCGCGCTTATACGCGCAGCGTCGCTTTTTGTACGATTGCTAAACCGATGGCCAGGCTCGAGCGTGAATTGGCTGTTTTACGAAGGAATCCGGATCGGGGGGGGGAGATCGATCAGCAGGGGGAATGTAACCAAATTGTAAAAGTGGCCCTCAGGTGAAGGAATCGGCGCCCCCCGATCGGAGAGACACTTTTCAACCCTACTCTCGATCGGGCTCTGCAGTCAGGGGCAACTCGAGCTGCTCTTCCTTGAGCGCGAAGAGTTCGGGCTGTACCGGCGAGTTCACGGGCGGCGGGCCCGCACGACCAAGCAGGCCCGCCTGTTCGAGTCGTCTCCGGAATCTGACCATGAACTGCGGTTCGTCGGAATCGGTCTGCGGGGGAGGATCAGTAGGGTTCTTCGGTTCATCCATCGCGATCGCCAGCTTGCGGCGTCGGCGCACCAGGCTGCAAAGGCTGCAAACCCGGGAGGCGAGAATCGGTGACATTGCGTCCGATAATGTCCACTATGAGGTCATTCCACATTCGATGCCTCGGTTCCTGAGGGGCAAGTCGCAATTCAGGTAGCCGTTCATCCATCCTTGGATTCCAGCTCAGCTGTCACCGTCGACGAACGCCCAGCTGCCTAATTCGAGGACGGTTCGCGAGTTGCTGAGATCTTCACCACAAAGCTGTTCGAGTTTCTGCCCTCTGGCTGGAGAACGCCGTCTGTGACCGGGAAATCCCTTGATTGAGTCCACCCGGCGACGTAGATGGCGCCAGAATGAGACACGGCAATGCACGTTGGCGCTTCGGTGCTGGAGCCTGCCAGGTAACTCGAATGCTGCACCGATCCATCGACCCCTAAGAGCGTCACGGCGACGTCCGTCTTGGACTCGTCGGTTGGATCTCCGTCTTGATCGTTTCTGATGGGCCGTCGAACGGGATAGTCGTGCGAGCCTGTCCACACCGCGATGGCAGCGGCACCCGCGGGTGTCACGGCGATCGACGTTGCGCGGTCGAATCGGTCTCCGCCGATCAGCTTCGAGTAGATCAAGCGAGCACCGGTGGGATCCAACTTTGCGACGAATGCGTCGCTTACCCCGCGAAAGTCGTACTCGCTGTCCACGAGCGGAAAGTCGGCCGAATAGGTCTCGCCGGTCACGTAGATGTTGCCGTCGCTGTCTACATCTATGCCATTGACGCTGTCGTACCCAGTGCCTCCGAGGAACGTTGCAAAGACCACGCCCCCCTCGGCGTCGAGCTTCGCAACCATGCCGGAATAGGGCAGCGAGGCCTGAATCGGGTTAACCGTTGGGAAATCGTGAGACCGACTCTCACCGCCGATCACCACCCCTCGATCCGCGCACAGAGCGATACATTGACCGAAATCGTAATCTGCCGCTGCAATGAGCACCCTTCGGTAGACAAGGGAGGGAGGGGATGTGTCTATCTTCGCGACGAAGATGTCGCTTGGTCCCTGAATGACGATAGAGCCAACGATGGTCGCCGCTCCCTCGGCATCGACGACGATGCCACTTGGGCTGTCGTACCCGCTATCGCCAAGATACGTAGCGAAAAGTAAGCTCCCCAGCGAGTCGAATTTCGCGATGAAGGCGTCGCCCGCTCCGCCATACGGCTGCAGACCGTCGAGTTGCGGAAAGCCGCCCGTGGCGACGCCTGTAACGTAGATGCCGCCATCCGGCCCGACCTCGACACTCGAGGCCCATCCGCCGCCCTCGGTACCTCCAAGGTACGACGACCAAAGGAGCCGCGTCGCAGTGGGATCCAGCTTGGCTACAAACCCGCTCGAGCTGAACGGGCCGCCCGGGAGCGTAGCCTGGAGCGCGCCTTCAGTTGTCGAAAAGTCGTTGGAACTCGTCTCGCCGACCAGGTAGACATTGTTCTCAGTATCGAGGGCGAGGTCGTGAACGTAGGTTGGCCCTTTGTTGCCGAAGAAGGTCCCCCAGGCAATCTTTGGCGCTCTCTTCCTTTTCTCTTGAGCGGGAGCTTGCCCACTGCCCAGCATGCCGACAGCAACAACTGCGAGCACTACCGCCCATCTACGAATGTGTGAGCGTCTATTCACCGTAGCTGAATGTACTCGGTGGCAAGCGAACGTCCAAGCGACCTGCATCGGTTCTCAGGGGATGTCGAGCGCGACTCGCAGTGCGCGGGCCAGATCCTCGTGCCTGGCAACCGAACGGGACCCGACCACGTTCGTCAATGAAGACTTCGGCGGGCTGGCGAGTTCGTCACGGTGAATGCTGCTTTCGTGTTTGAGTCCCTCGTCGACACCAACCCGGACCTGCGTCGCGAGAGCAACATAGACAGAGTAGATAGGAGCAAATATCACTGTCTGGAATCGCGATGAGATCAGAACCTCTCGGCACACGACGACGAAGATCCGCTGCTTTCCTGTATCGTGCGACGAAGGCGATCGGCATTGCGTCCATCCGATCCGATGACGCGTGGGATTGCACGAGAGTCCGCATTGGATCTTGACAGATATTCCATAGCGGCTATATTCAGTGCGTGGAATGGGACGTCGAGTTCACGGATATCTTCGAGAATTGGTGGAACGGGCTCGACGAGACGGAGCAAGAAGATGTTGCGGCCTGCGTCGGGTTGCTCGAGCAGAAGGGACCGTCATTGCCGCATCCATACAGCAGCGGGATCAAGGATTCGAGGCACGATCACATGCGAGAACTTCGAATTCAGCACGCCGGCAGACCGTATCGGGTCTTGTATGCGTTTGACCCGCGCAGGGTCGCCCTGCTTCTGCTTGGAGGCGACAAGACGGGGAAGGCGCGCTGGTACGAGGAGTTCGTACCGATAGCTGACCGGTTGTACGACGAGCATCTCGCGGCGCTACGGATTGAGGAGCAAGACAATGGCTAAGCCATTCAAGTTGCTGAAAGACAAGATGTCGCCGGCGTCTCGCGAACGCGCGGCTGCGAAGACAAGGAAGCTCATGGCGGACATGCCGCTCAACGAGTTGCGCGCGGCACGGCGGCTGACACAAGAGCAGCTGGCCGCGAAGCTGCACGTAAAGCAAGCGTCTGTTTCCAAGCTCGAACGTCGTGCTGACATGTACATCAGCACTCTACGAGGTTACGTCGAGGCGATGGGCGGCGAGCTCGAGATCGTCGCCAGGTTTCCAGACGGGGACGTCCGCATCGACCAGTTCACCGAAGACGCGACAATTTCGTAGGGTTGGTAGGGTTGGTTTCCTGGCATCGAGGCTCGATCTAGCGCGTCCGATAACAGCGCTTACGCTACCTGTTTCGCCGTTTGTCGGGTCGCAGGAACCGGTCGAGCCGGGCAAGCACGCGCTACGTCCAAATGTAGATGGCGGCTACGAAGATTCCACACCGGGGATGAGAACGATAGCTCCCTCGTTCTCCACCGGGTGATGCGTCTTCAGCCGGTCTCCCGGAGAAGCAGCCTAGACCCCAAGATCGGCCGACAGCTCTCTAGGGGCAATCAGGAGACGATCACATCTCAGATCGTCGGGCTCGTCGAACCTATTGATACGTGTGACATCTGCGTCATCGAGAGCGCTTCCGAGGAGGAACTCCGGGTCGGGTTCCTCGACGCCAAGGTGAAAGTGGACGTCGACTTCCGTGGCGCCGACGCGCGCGCAGAGAAGCACGAACACGGAGAGTTTGTCGGACGGAAGATGGCGTCGGCGCTCTCGTCGCGCGAAGCGGTCGCCCTTATCGGTGCGCTCGAACGACAGAACAAATTCTTCAGGCATATTGTCGACTCGAACGAGTGGGCGCGGGACGGCACGCAGGTACCCCATCCGGACGAGCGGTTCGATGTCACGGAGTCCTACGTATGTAGCCCGATCCGCGGCCCCTTCGCGAGGCTCAATGGGAACCATGACGGCGTAGCCGTCCTCGCCGTTATGGCGGTAGAGCTGCGACTGGTCTAGCTCGAGGAGGAGCAGCCGCATTTGCTCAGGCCTAACGAAGGGGTGCTCGCCTGTTGCAAAGCGCTCGGAAAGGAGAACCGTGATCGCGGGCCGTCCGGTCGCCGCGTGACGCTCATGATATTCACTGATCGCGCCAGCCCTACCGCCCCCACTTCCCTCAAGCCAAGCATACGGCTCGAATGCGGGGATGTCCGCGCGCAGCCGGCTAGGCAACATCCATAGCATGGTGCGAAGATTTTGCCCGGGCTCGAACCATCTGCGACCATTCGGTCCGAACAGCTCCAGGACGCGCTCCATGCTGGCATCTTCGGAACTCTCGTCCAGAAAGTCGAACCGGATCTCGAGTTGGTCCTCGAGGTACCACTTTCCGCCGAGAACGATCTCTATAATCGGCTCGTCAGCGGTGAGGTCTACGACAGCACGGTGAACGTTAGCTTCCTCCGCGCGGGCAAGAGCGCGATCGATAAGTTCATGGCCGCGCGCAGGCGCATCGGCGCCGGTGCTCGTGGGCGGCACCGCGAGCCGCACCACGATCGGGAACGACGCCGGCAAATCGGCTTGCGGTGCCGCCGGCTCGTAGATAGCGGAGGTCTGGAGGTCAGCTTTGCCGCCGAGTCGGCTCAACTCGACAAGGCGCTCCTCGATCTGCGCGTTGACCTGCCGACTGGGGTACCGGATATCGTGATCGATCTCGCCCCAGGAGTTCTCAAACATGGTGCGCAGTTGAACCTCGGCAAGAAGCGCGCCTCCGGTGTTCGGCACCTCTACAACGTAGTGGATGGACCGGTACCCGTTTTCAGATCGGCGCACCTCGAGTCCCGCGTCGCGGAACCACTCGGCAACTTCCGTCTCCTCCCAAGCGGCGACGTTTGCCTCGGGGGGATTGCGATGGCGGAATCCGTCACTGAGGCTCGCGTGGATCGATCGCCATCCTCGCTTCTCCAGGTGCATCGCCCGCACGCCGATAAGGTCCGTCATCTGGCTCGCATAGGTCTTGAGCGTGAAGTCCCTGGCGGAGTCGTCTCTGCGCTTCCGGATGATCTTCGCCACAAGGCCGTCTCCGCTCTTCACCCGAAACGCCACGTCGTGCACTCCTGGGATGGAGGCGACCTCACGAGCTAGGAAGGCAGCGGCGTGCTCGAGTTCGGGCCGGCGGCTCTCGTGGTGCTCGTAGATTTGCTCCAGAAGGAACTGGTCAACATTAGCGGCCTCGAAGTCGGCAGACGAGAGGTTGTGCCTTTTAAGGACTTCCTGGATCGAGAGCAGCATCGTGCGACCTGGGTTTCTGGCAACGGTAGGATACGAGTCTCCAGTCTTTTTGGCGTTTCAGCCATTCCTCTAGGTTGAAAATGTGCGGAAGTCAACGTCCCGCATGACGGATCCCGGCTAGAATCCGTCCCAGTCCCCGGCCAGCGGCGCGGCGGTCGGTGGTCCGTATCCGAAAACGACATCGGCTGGCCCAGGCAAGTTGGCATTTCGAAGGAAAAACGCTCCGGTGACAGGGGCGTACAGACCGATAGTGTCGATGCCATCACCATCCCAGTCGCCTGCGAGCGGTCGCCAGTTCTGTCCTGCCGGACCAAAGCCGATCGTGAAGTTCGCGCCACCGGGACTGTGATCATTGCGAAGAAAGAAGAAGCCCGACGACTGGTCGTAAAGCCCGACCGTGTCCTTGCGGTTACTATCTCCGTCCCAGTCCCCGCTTATCGGTATCCAGCCAACATTGGGGGGTCCGAAGCCGTATGCGAGATTCGCCGGACCGGCAATGTTTAGGTTCTTGAGGAAGAAGACTCCCGACACCGGGTCGTAGAGACCGACCGTATCGACAGCGTCGCCATCCCAGTCGCCGGCCAACGGGATCCAGCCGACTCCTGCCGGTCCAAAGCCGAACACGATGTCAGCAGGCCCAGGTCCGTGACTGTTCTTCAGGAAGAAGACCCCCGTAGCGGGATCGTATAGACCGGGCGTGTCGGAGCCATTGGCATCCCAGTCGCCCAGCAGTGGCACCCATCCGAGTCCTGTTGGCCCGTAGCCGTATACGATGTCGGCCGGTCCAGGACCGTTTGTGTTTCGCAGGAACCACGCACCGGAGGCAGTGACATAAATGCCAATGCTGTCGGCACCTGCGGGCGGAGCGGCGGTTCCTCCGAATCTCGTCGAGAACGTGAGATCACTACCTTGGGGATTCAGCTTGGTGACAACACCTTCGGACGACCCGTTTGGCGTCGTATCGAATGCACCCGGGGTAGTCGGATAGGCTGAAGAACCCGTGTATCCGACGACGATTGCACCGTCGGTAGCGTCAATCGAGATATCGAAGAACTCCTCATCGTCTGTAGTTCCGACAAACGTGGAGTACAGAAGTGAGGTCCCGTCGGCGGAGACTCGAGATACAAAGCCGTCCAATTGTCCATTGTGCGTAGCGTCGTAGCTCCCGAACGTCACTGGAAACCCGGCTCCTGGCGCGCCGGAAACCCCGCAGACCACAACGCTCCCATCGGAGGCTACGGCAACTCCTCTGCCGATTTCACTGCTCGCGGAACCGAGGTACGTCGAGAGGACCAGCGTCGACGTCGACAGATCGATGCCGGCAACGAATGCGTCAAAACCGCCTCCGTTATAGCTCGAATCGAACGCGCCGGGCGTTACCGGGATGCCATCTGCCGACGTGGCGCCAGAGACATATACCCGGCCTGCGGCATCGACGTAGAAGCCTTCAATGGAATCGCTACCGGGGCCACCGAATAACGTGGAGTACATGAGTTGCGATCCGTCACCAGACAGTCGCGACACGAACACGTCATTCTGGCCGGCGTGACTCGTGCTGAAGGCGCCGGGTGTAGTGGGAAAGTCCGTCGTCCCGTCGAGTGAGCTTCCTGCCAGTATCACGTTGCCGTCTGAATCAAGCACGACTCCGTGTCCTGCGTCAGACCTCGATCCACCAAGCAAAGTCGAAAAGACGAGCCCCGTACCCGTAACGTTGAGTCTCGTGACGAAACAATCGAGCTGCCCATTCGGGCTGACATCGAAAGCACCGGGTGTGATCGGAAACGGCTGGACGGCGACGCTCTCAGTGTAGCCCGTCACAATCACCTCTCCCGCTGGCGATACCGTGACGTTAATTGCAACATCGTCAGAGGATCCGCCGAGGTATGTGGAATACACGAGATTCGATCCGGTCGCGTCAAGTACGGCGACGAATGCATCACCATTGCCCGGAGCGTGATTGGGTTGGATGACCCCCGGCGTCACTGGAAAGTCCGTCGAGTTCGTCGAACCCACCACGACGACGCTGCCGTCCGCTGCGACCGCAATACCGTAAATGTCTTCGGGCAGGCTGCCGCCGAGATAGGTGGAATAGACGAGTGCCGCACCGTCTGGAGTCAGCTTGGCAACGAAACCGTCATTGCTGCCGTTGAAGGACGCGTCGAATGCCCCGTCCGTGATCGGGAGTCCACTTAGATGGACCGTGCCCCCGATATAGAGATGCCCGCTTCCGTCCCGAGCGACACACTTGATGTCGCTCGGGCCGATGCCAATGCTGGTCAGTGCGTTCTTGCCGCGAATCGCCGAGACTCCGTCGAAAGAGGACGCTCTGACGTTCTCACCCATAGGCAGGCTCGACATTGCGATCGCTGACACTAGCGACACACTTGTGAAAATACTGGTCAGCCCAGCCCAACGCTGTTGCCATCGTCGATCGCTCGAATGACTGCAACGCATTTGCGGAGCATCCGGGAACACGTCAGGGTAAACCATAAAGATGACTCGGAACTTGCGACTGATTCGACCCCGAATGGAAGTTACTCCCCCGGGCCAGATCCACCAACCCCCGCTGCAGGCAGCCGACCTGATCACTTGCGAAAAAAGGGGTTTTCACAAGTGAGTGTGGTACGATCGGCGGCGTGAACGACCGGATCGAACCGCGATACGTTTCTGTCCCCGCGATCGGGGATCCGGCCTTCCTTCGCCTTTCGGACGTCCCGCCCGAGGCCGAGTGGTTCGCCAACATCGCGAACCCCGGGACCCGCCGCGTCTACCGCGACTCGATCCGCGACTTCACCGCCTTCGTCGGCCTTGCTGATCGCTCGAAGTTTCGCGACGTCGCCCGGGCGCACGTCATCGCCTGGCGCCACTCGCTCGAAGCCCGCGAGCTCGCGCCGTCGACCATCCGGCGCAAGCTCTCGGCGCTGTCGGCGCTCTTCGCGTACCTCTGCGAGCGCAACGCCGTCGCCATCAATCCGGTCGACGGCGTCGCCAGGCCGAAGGAAGGCTCTCACGAAGGCCGCACGCCGGCGCTCGGTGACAATCAGGCCCGCGCGCTGCTCGAGGCCCCGTCGGAGGCGACCCTCGAAGGCCTGCGCGATCGCGCCATCCTCTCGATGCTTCTGCATCACGGCCTTCGCCGCGCCGAGCTCTGCCACCTCGACGTCGGCGACGTTCACGATCGCCGCGGCGTCCGTCACCTCGAGGTCCTCGGCAAGGGTGGAAAGACCCGCTTCCTGCCCGTCCATCCGCATACGCTTGCGCGCCTCGACGCCTGGCTCGTCGCGGCCGGGCACGGTGCGGAGCTCGACGGCCCGCTCTTCCGGCGGGTGCGCACCGACCGCTCGGCCCGGCTCACCGCGGAATCCGTCCGGCTTCTCGTCCGAAAGCACGCCCGCGCCGTCGGTGTCGATTCGCGCGGATGCCGGCCACACGCCCTTCGCGCCACGATGACGACCAACGCTCTCGAGCACGGCGCCGACATCGCCCAAGTCCAGGAAACCCTCGGCCACTCGTCGATCGCCACCACCCGCCTCTATGACCGTCGGCGGAACCGTCCGGAGGACAGCCCGGTGTTCAAGGTCCGGTTCTGAGAGAGACGAGATACTAACGCCAACGCGTCGGACAGGGTCGTCGCGGGCAGCTGGACATGCTGGCGACGGCACGGAGGCAGGGGCCGTCGCTGGTCTCGATGAACCTGCCCAATGCAGGCAGTCGTGGGCACGTCCCAAGATCGCTTTGGGGATATAAGACTCTTATGCCGATCGATGATCTCGGTCCATTACCAAAAGCTGACGACCTAATCACGGGCGAACAGGAGAGCCGCGCGGCGCTTCGAAGTGCACTCGATCATCGGCGATTCAGACTCCGCGACGAGCCCGAGAGCGACGCCGGTGTCGACGCCTCACTTGAGATTCTCGTCGACGGCAGTTACACGAATTGCAGGTCACAGCTTCAGCTAAAGAGCACGGCCGACGAATCGCGCAACGTGGATGGTTCAGTCTCGTACCCGATCGACGTGAAGAACCTCAATTACCTCCTCAACGGGACGAGCCCCATCTACGTGTTGTATATCAGGCCACGGGGTGAGCTTCGATTCGTTTGGGCAGTCGACGAGCGCAGGCGCCTTGACGATGAGAATCCGGACTGGATGGATCAGAAAACCATCACGGTGCGCTTTCATCGGCTGCTCGGTGAAGCTATCGACGAGATCCACGGTCGGGTGCTGCAAGAAGGCCTGCTGCTTAGCGACATTGCCCGCCGCCTTGCCGATCGGACGGTGTCCGAAACGCACACATTGCACATCGACGCCGCCACGCTCAAGACCATCGATGCGGAGCACGCTGAAGACGTGCTTCTCGCCAACGGACTGTCGATTGTCACAGCCGGATACCCGGATTACGTATTGCGTGTACTCGGGATGGTCCCCCGAGAGCACGCTTTGAGCGGGCGCCTCAGTTTGGTCCGCGCTTATGCAGAGTTCGCGCTCGGACGGGTTACCTCCGCCTCTGCTGCGCTGCAGGACGCGGCTGTGCAATCCGATGATCTTGCTTCGGAAGACCGGCGTTTCCTGGCGCAGCTTCAAGACGCCTGCGATTTTCAGTCCGGACTGATCACTGTCGATGAATTTGCCGGCCGAGAGCGCGAGCTAGCTGAGCAGGACTTAAGCGATCCTGTACACCGGTTGTTTGTTCTGAGGGAGCAAGCGCTTCGTGACACCGACATGACTGTCCGGACGAACCGTATGGCCGAGGCTGCGCAGATCGGCGGCGAAATTCTCGAGCGGTCAGATGTGTCGCCGGCCGTGAAGTTGACCGTCAAACTACACATTCTCCACCTAGAGGCCCCGATGGAGATGTCACAAGCGCTTGCCTCTGCCACCAAAATCGCGATGCAACGCGCCTTCGGATTCTCTATCGACGAGATCGAAATTGAACGTGCGGCTACCCAGTTCGGCGACGCGGCCTTCCGTTTCGATAACGAAGGAGAGGCGCTGATTGCTGAGGCAGCGGCAATTGGCCACCCTCTTCTATTTGGCTCTTCAGGAATTCGTGTGGGCAGATGATCGGCTGATGCCGGTCGGATAGAGGTCGAGTTGGCCGAAGTGGAAGTAGATCGCGTTGCGAAAGCGGGTGCGATTCCTGAAGCCTCGCGCCTGCGCCTTGATTCGCTGAATGCCGCTGTTGAGTCCTTCGGCATGTGCGTTCGTGATTCCGAGGACGATCGCATTGATGATTCCGTACAGGTGCCGTTTGACCGTCCTGGCAGCCTGCTTGATCGGTTCGAGGTTCGTGTGAATTGCGGACTGGTACCACTCGCCCCAAGCCTTCTTCGCCCAAGTTCTCGAGACGTAGTGCCAGAGACCCATGGCCCACTCTTTGTAGAACCAAGCCTTCGCCGTCCGCAGCGACTCGGCTCGCAGTGTCTCGAGCCGCTCCAACGCGGCCCGTGTCATGTTGCCGGGTGTCGTGAGCCACAAATAGCGCGTGCCGGTCAGGGTCGAGTCGCCCCATGCAGCCAACTCCCGGTGCTCTTGTCGTCGCACGAGGTCCACCGCACTGCCCAGGTGCGATGCCACGTGGAACTTGTCGAAGCAGATCTTGCGAACCGCATCAGGGACGTGGGTGACCGTGGCTCCGATGTAGGCGGCCGACATGTCCATCGAGACCGACTCGATCGACGACAACTCGTCGGCGGTCAACCCCTTGTAGAACGCATCAAGCGTATCGCGTCCTCGCCCATCGGCCACAGAGACCACCGCCCCCGTCTCCTGGTCCGAGATCACCGTCACGTATTCGTGTCGCTTCGCAAACGACGTCTCGTCGACACCCATCCGTCGGGGTACCGATCGCTCGCGACGCGCGAGTCCACGCTCGACGGCCCGCTGCTGGATTCCGGCTACCTCGTCCCACGACAGTCGCAGCAACCGTGTGACGGCAGACAAATTCGCCTCTCGCATCCAGTCGATCGCCAAGGCCTCGAACATCGCCGTAAATCGAGATCCTTCCTCCGCCCACGGAACATGAACCTGCTTGACGCCGTGTTCGTTGCACTCGACCCGCGGCACCTGCGCGACCAGCACGGTCTGAAACTGACACGTGTCCAGATGTCGCCAGCGCCGCTCTCTCGTGTCGTAGCCAGGCGACGGCTTCCCGCAGACCGGGCACGCCTGCCCAGTGCCGGATTTGACCGCCAATCGGACTTCGACCCGCTGCCCCGGCGTGTCCAGATCGACGTCAACCACCTCCCACGGAGAGGTCACGCCGAGAATCGCTGCGTACAGATCTCGATCTCGCATGCCGCAAACCTACGGCCACGATCTCACGCTCGCAAGCTCCACCGGTGTCAATGTCACGGTCTGGCTACCCACACAGAACCCGGAAGCGCCTTCTATTTGCTGACGCCGTCGTGCAGCAAGCAAACTTGCGATCTCTGTCGCTTGCTCTGCGATTTCAGGTCATTGCGGTGCTCAAACTGGAGTCGGTCGTGTCGATGTCTGCCCTTGCTGCTGCTGTAGAAGAGGTGAGTGACGCGACCATTGAGCGGCTTGAGAAAGCACGCGAGACGTTTGATCGTGCTGGACAACTCGACGGTAGTCTTCGTGCCCAACTCGCTATTGGAGAACAGTTTGCATTGCAGGGAAAGGCTGACGACGCGTCAAGGGTCGGGCGCGAAGTGCTCCCGAAGGCGCGGGCGCTGCGGAATCAGAACCTCATCTCGATGGCTGAACGACTCGCTACGGGAAACTCCGTGATCGGGCGGTTCGCATCTGGCCGTCCGCCAAGGTAGTGGACTTCTCAGCGTACTGATCGTCCCCGTTGGCTTGCCCTGGCTGCTGTCCGCTCTCGGGTTGAGATCGAACAAAAGAAACGTAAGGTCTCCTGCTGACTTTGAAATCAAGCAAATCATGTTAAGGGTGAATCGTTGTTGACAAGCAGCGCAAAAGGCGTAGAATGCAGATCATCGAGCAAGGGACGGTTCAGCTATTCCAGTGAATGAGACGCGCACGTGAGGTTCAAGTTCGCGGACGAGGGGCTCAGACTCCTTTATACGACTGGACAGGGAGTAGGGAGGCTCCCGGACGAAGTGGTGACGAAGTTTCTTGTGCGCGTACGACACGTCGAGGCGGCTAAGGACGAGCGCGATCTCCGGCAGCCACCAAGCGTCCACTTCGAACAGTTGAGAGCCAAAGCCTACAGGGGCAAAGCGTCGCTCAGACTCAATCGCGCTTGGCGGTTGATCCTTTCCGTGGAGGAAGACGGGAACGGGAAGTACGTCTTGATTCACGAGATCACGAATCACTATGGAGACTAAAGTGCGGCCATTTCGACCGATCAAGCCTGGAGAGCTGTTGCAAGAGGAGCTCGAGGCGCGCGACTGGACGCAGGCCGACTTCGCCGCGATCGTCGGCCGGCCGGTTCAAGTAGTCAACGAGATCGTCGCCGGCAAGAAGGCGATCACCCCCGAGACGGCCATCGCCTTCTCGCGGGCGCTCGGGACAAGCGCCGAGTACTGGCTCAATCTCGAGTCCGCCTACAGGCTCGACCTCGTGCGCGATGGAGGCGCTGGAGCGAACGATATCGAGCGGCGAGCCAGCATCTACTCGAAAGCGCCGGTCAAGGAGCTTCTGAAACGCGGGTGGATTGACGTGCCGGACCCAAACAACCTCGACCGGCTCGAGCGAGAAGTCTGCCGGTTCTTGGACATCGCCTCGATCGACGCGGAGCCGCCGATCGCACACGCCTTCGCCGCGCGCAAATCTAGGTTCGAGGAGCCGCATACGACGACGCAGATAGCTTGGGCCACAAGGGTCAAGCAGATGGCGCGTGCAATAACACGAGTGGCGCCCTATTCGAAGGAGGCCCTTGAATCTTGCATCGCCGAGCTGCCACGGCATTCGGTCTCAGACGAGCTAGTTGCAGAGGTCCCTCGGATGCTTGGGCGACTTGGTGTCCGGTTCGTCGTGGTCCCGCACCTCGCGGGCACGCGAATTGACGGCGCCACGATGTGGCTCGACGAGGTATCTCCGGTCGTGGCCGTGTCGCTGCGCTTCGACCGCATGGACTGGTTCTGGTTTACATTAATGCACGAGCTCGCACACTTGCTGCGCGGCGATGGAATGACCAGTGTGGTCCTCGACGCCCAGCTTGTCGGCAAGGATGCGGAGCGGACGGAGAACAAGAGCGAGATGGAGAAGGCAGCCGACCGAATGGCAGAGGAATGGTTGATTCCTCGCCGGACGCTCGAGGCGTTCATACTCCGGGTCAAGCCCTACTACTCGAGGGACGCTGTGATTTCGTTTGCAGCTGAGGTGGGTGTTCACCCGTCGATCGTCGTCGGGCGGCTCCAGTACAAGGACGAGATCCCGTACACCCATTTCCGAAACATGCTGACGAAGATCGAGCACCTCATCGCTCCGAAGCAAGTTGTAAAATGAAGATGACGAACACGTATGAAGCACAACGGTCCGCTCGGCGCGCTCGGCGCCGATGGGATCATTGCGAGTCAGGCGTGTCTGAGCAAGCTCTTGGCCTCGCAATAGAGAGGCTCAGAAACACGAAAGGCCCGGCTAGTACCCGGACCCGTCGTGCCGACAACGCCACATTGCGGCTGCTGCCGTCCGTCAACCGGAAATCAGTCTGTTCGATGCCTAGTGGGAGATGGGAATGCCCACGGTATCGACGGACGCTCTCGGAGTCAACGACTCTGGTGCAAATCTCCGTGGACATCCGAGGGTGCCCGGCGTGCATGCCGAGGTCCTTCGCTTCGCAGTCCTCCGTGTCCGGCGTTGCCTTATTTGCGGCTCCAGTACCGAGCCGCCGGGTTCAACCGCCCGACGTCGGGCAGAACACGGAGAATTATCATGACAAAACAGACCTACAGACCGGGACAGCCCGCCCCGGTTAGCGCGCAGTACGAAATCGTCGGCCCTCGCGGCGGCCGGACCGGGAGCGAGCGCACCGTTGTACGCCGGGAGCCGCTCCCACCCACGCCCAAACCTGGCCAGAGCTACATCGTCGTCGACCCGACGAAGAACCGGTCGGGGCGGAAGTAGTGCGATGACGATCGATGTCGCCTTAGTTAGAGAGCAGGGCGTGACCTTCGCAGTCTTTCCCGTGAAGCACCACGTCCTCGAGAGTCCGAGCGACCGCGAAGCTGCGATTCGTTCTTATCAGGCCTTGGTGCCCGCTCTCCAAGTCGTTCTCCTCGGTGACGACGGCCGTGGCGGGGCGCGGTACTTCGGTCGCACCGACATTGTGAAGTTTCTGAGTGCCGTCTCACCGAGTCGGCTTCCTTGGAAGCGAATGACGGTGTCGTAGCCGACGATCTCGGCGCGGCGCTTAGGCGGCGCGCC